>JBAXVL010000001.1:0-210101 GCA_037129095.1 Actinomycetota bacterium
AGTTGCTGCCTTCCCAATCAATGATTGACGAATTGAAGTCGACAACAATTCCACTACGAGAATCACAATGAAAACAACTAATACTGCAGCTAATGCTGGTTTGTACTGAATGGTCTCCAATGATTCACCAATAACTTGGCCAATTCCGCCAGCCCCGACAAGCCCGAGCACTGCTGATCCACGGATGTTGATTTCAAGGCGAAAGAGTGCGGTTGAAACAAATGAGGGCAAGGCCTGAGGAATTACTGCAGAACGAATGCGCTGACGACGTGTTGCACCAACTGAACTCACCGCGTCACCGGACACATCGTTCGTTTCCTCAATGGCATCGGAGAACAAGCGACCAATCATGCCAATTGAATGCAGAGCAAGCGCCAGAATTCCACAGAAAGGACCAGGGCCGTATGCTGCGACAAAAATAGCCGCAAGAATCAGTTCTGGCACTGCTCGTGTCAAAGTAATAATGCTTCGACACACATACCTGATATTCGGATGTCGCGTTGTATTTGCTGATGCACCAATAGCGAGCGGATAGCTCAGGACTACAGCTCCGAACGTTCCGAGAAGCGCAATCCACAACGTTTCAAGCGTGAGAGAAATAATCCGATCCATTTCGGAGAAGTTCGGCGGGTACATCCGCTTGAAAAGATTGACTACGTTCTGAAGATCGTCAAAAAAGGAAAGAACAGACATGTTTAGTCTGTTCCACGCCCACCACACTGCAACAAAACCAGCAATGACCGAAGCAATTTTTAGAAAGTAAAGAGGAGTTAGCGCAGGTGTTGTTCTCCGCGCCTGCACGGTGTGGTTCACGCGTATGTCGCTTCGCGCACCACGTCGGAGGTTCCATGACGTCGATATAGGTCCATCACAATGTCTGGGTCGATTCCTGCTGTCATCTGATCTAGAACAATGTTCCCATCCCGTAAACCGATGAGGCGATCAGTGCGGCCAATTGCCAATTCCACTTGATGCAGACTGCACAACACCGTCATGCCGTCTTCACGAGCAATTGTTGAAATTAGATCCAAGACTTGATTAGACGATTCAGGGTCTAACGACGCAACTGGTTCGTCGGCTAGTAGAACTTTAGGTTCTTGCATCAAACTACGAGCAATAGCTACTCGCTGCATTTGACCGCCAGACAACGTCTCAGCGCGCTGAAAAGCTTGAGCACCCAAACCAACTCGGTCGAGTCGCTCAAGCGCGAGAAGACGCAGAGCCTTCGGATATGTACGCACACCAAGACGTGGGCCACGAAGTCGACCTAGCGAACCAATCAGAACATTTTCAAGACATGTTGCTCGGCCAACAAGACCAAACTGTTGAAAAATGAATCCCATGTGGCGTCGAAGTTCTCGCAGCTCGCTTTGTTTTGCAGTACCCACATCAACACCGAGAACGTTGACCGTCCCTGACGTTGGACTATGCAGCCCATTGATGAGGCGCATCAAGGTTGATTTTCCGGAACCGGATAATCCAAGCAAGCCAACGACCTGCCCCTGCGGCACCGAGAACGAAACATCATCTACTGCCAGCGTGCCATTGGGGAAACGCTTTGAGAGCGCCGCAACTGTAATAGTCGCGACGCTCTCATTAGCAACCACTTCGAGATGTGGTGTCACGTTTACGCTTTGCAGGCAGAAGACTTAGTGGCTTCACACACTTTGCGAATTGTGTCGTAAAACGCGTCGGTCACAGTTACAAAAGACTCGGTCTTTGAATCTTCCACAACGGTGCAGGTTGCAATGAGTGAGCAACCGTTGTATCCCATCTGGGTGAAGTATGTCTTGTTGAGTTTGGTCAACAAGATGTTCTTGACAGCAGCCTTGAATGACGCAGGAAGTGTTGCACGAATTGTGAAAGGTCCGTTAGGAATCGGGCTTGATGTCCAGATCGTCTTGTAGTTCGAGGCGCTCATCGCAGCAAATGTTCCAGTACCTATGGCGGCAACAGTTGCTTCCTGGGCGAAAGCTGCGTCGCATTGACCGGCTCCAAGTCCAAGAATCGAGTTGTCATGAGTTCCCTTGAATGACTGGGTCAAGTCTGACAGCTTTAGACCTGCCGCAAGAATTGCTTCAGTTGGAATCAGGTTTCCTGACGTCGATGTTGACGACACGAAGCACACTGTCTTTCCTTTAAGACCAGCAATGCCGGTAATTGAACTGGAAGTTGGTACTACAAGCTTTGATGTATACGACGATGTCCCATCGGTAGCTTTTGTCATACCAAGTGGTTCAATCTTTGCTCCGTTGAGCTTTGAGACGATGTAAGACATTGCGCCCCATGCCACCATGTCGACCTTGTTCGCGATTGATGCTTCGATCACGCCGGCATAGGACGTTCCGGCATAGAACTCCACTGGAATTCCCAATTCGTCCTTGAACATCTGAATGAGACCGCCCCACTTTGTTTGCATTGACGCTACGTTCTCTGCTGGCACTCCGCCAACGATGAACTTCGTTGGCCAATTGGTCTTGTCAAGCTTCGTTAGGTCAATTGCAGGTGTAGCAGTTAATTGATCTGCAACCTTGGTCCATGTGTATTTCTTTGTCTTGGTACTAAATGTGCACTTAAAACTGGTGGTTCCAGTTTTTGTTGATTTTCCGTACTGAGTCTTCAGACACTTGTCGTTGTTCTTCACTGCTGGCGCTGACGCCCCCGCAGTTGAAGTCATGGCGAACGTTGATGTCAGTGCGAAAACTGTGGCGACCACTGCTTTCATTGTGTTTTTCATGATGATATTTCTCCTAGATAAAGGTTTTAGGTGGGTTGATTATTTCGAAGTGACAGAAACCACTGCTGATTTCAGGCCAAATCCGTCGACTGATGTTGCAGAGATCGTGCACTTGAATGAAGTGTTGCGCTTTGCCGCTGGCACTGTGATTGAAATTTTTGTTGAAGTTCCAGTTTTGGAAAGCTTGCCCTTAGCAGAGGTGCACGATGCCTTGTATCCGGTAACTGCACCCTTCCAACCAGGTGATGCAGGAGCCTTGAAAGACAATGCAATCTTTCCTTTTGTTGCAGTTGCTTTAACTGAACGAGGAGCAGATGGCAACAAGTTTGGAATTTCGTAGATCCCCACCGTTCCCGATTGTTCGTACGATGCAATCACAAGTGCAGATCCCGTTGGACTATCTTCTGGCGCTACAAACTCAAGTCCTTTTGGTGACACATCTCCGGCAGCTGCAGTTGCCTTACCGGTAACGATATTTCCAGCGCGGTTAGCAGTATTGATGTAGTCAGTGAAAACCGGAGCAAGAGGATTAGTGGCATCGTAAAGAGCCAAACCACCGTCACCTTTCATACCGACGACAAGCCACTGCATGCCGTATGCATTACCAACAACCACACCTGCAGGCTCTGGGCCTTTTTGGGTAGAGCGTGAATCACTAGCATTCGCGGCACCAGTTGTTGTATTCCAGTCACTGTTATATCCAGCGGCATTGAGCTGTGCGGACTTGGTTTCAAGTTGATCTCCTGAATCCCACACTTGGTTCATCGTGTCGACACCGTCGACATTTGCTGGGGTCCATACAGAGATTGAACGTGAGCCAAACGAGTATGCGGTTTTAATTTTGGTGCTTGCTGTGACTTGGATAGCTCGAGCTGTAGCTGGTGCAAATGGAGTTGCTGTCAGTGAACCAACAGCTGTGTTGACAGCTGTGATTGCTGAATCAGTTGAATCATAAATTCCAGAAATAGGTTGCGCTTCTGATTCGACAGCTGTTGTTGATGTGCCTCCAAGGAGACATGGGTACGAACGAGAAACTCCTTCGTTGGCGGTCACGACGTAGCCAGTGCCATCTGAACCTTTCAGAGAGGCAATTCCATTCGGCAAGTACATGCCCTTCACGTTCTGAACTGCAACGGCAGCAGTGCCATTTGCAAGAGCATCAAGTCCCTTGCCCGCAACTGAATGGTCTTTAGCGCCAAGGCCACTAATTTCAGAAATTGATTTGCTAGCCATGTCAATAGTTGCAATCGAGTTGTTCTCTTGCAAAGTGACGTATGCATATTTGCTATCGGCTGAGAACGTGATGAATTTGGGCTCAACGTCTTGCGCCGTTGTGGCGTTTGGACCAAAAATACGTCCGCCCTGGAAAGTAATTGCACCCGCGCGGTCGTTATATGACTCAAAGTTGATTGTCGTAGCTGCTGAAGGAACAGAGCCCGAAACATCGATCAACGAAACCGATCCGTAAGGATCGGTGCTCGTTGGAAGTGTTCCGGCGGTCAAGCAATATGACGATGGTTTACCTTCGTTTGCAGACATTACATAGAGTCCGTCTGGTGAGAAGCTGACGTGAGTTGGAAACGATCCCACTTCAATACCATTTGTTGCTCCCGCAACCAGAGTGCCGTTGGTGTCCGCGAAAAAGATTTTTCCATTTGCCTGCTTGTCGGTGGCCGAAGTTGCGATAGCAACAAGTCCGTCTTTCACTGCAACACTTTGAATTCCCGCTACACCTTTAGAAGCGAGATTTACCGACTTTACTTTTTTCGGCTTTGCAGGGTTAGCGATATCGACGATGTCAATCTGGCTAGTTGCACTGTTGGTAACGAAAATACGTTGTGTAGCTGGGTCGTACGCGGAGGATTCAGCACCGCCAACGCCGCTTCCGCTAATCCAGCGGCCGAGGTAATGAAGCCCCATGCCGGTTTGTGTCTCGGCAGAGGCTTGGTTGTACATGGACATAGGAAGGACGAGTGCAACCAGTGAAATGGCTGCAATCGCTTTGGGGAATCGTGATATGCGCTTCATTAGTGAGAAACAGTAGACAGTCATGATTGCGTGAAATGAAAAAGCGGCTGACGATTAAGCAATCTTTACGTGAACGCTCGGTTTCGTATTTTTCTTTATTTTGACAAACGTCTGACGCCACACATGTTCGTTCACCCACACTTCATGTGAATGCCGTACTGACGAAAGATTATGTTCGGAAGACGGCACTAATTTCTCAAATGTGATCAACACTTCATCTTTCTCGATGTCTCGAGAAGACATCTGTTCATCTCTTGCCAGCGGTGATGCTGTTGCTCTAGAAACATTGATTAATTCATTGATTTCCCGTGGAACTATTTCCAATATCGAGATGATTCGCCCTCCATCAACTGGCACGATTCAAATGCAAGTTCGTGAACCAATCTGTGAAGAGAGATTCATTGTCGGCGATGCATTAGTGACAATCGCAGAAGTATCAGTTGATGGAACTCTCGGATGGGCAATGCGGCTGGGTGGCGATGCCAATGCGGCCGTTGCTGCGGCAGTTGCTGATGCACATATCGCACGAGTAGGGCTTGAAGCCGCGCCGGAACTTGCTGAGTTGATTTTGTTTACTAAGTCCGAGCTAGAGCGTGCTGACGAACAGGAATGGGCAGAAATTAGCGAAACCATTATCGATTTTGAGGAACTTGACTGATGTCAGATACACAAATAGAAGCTGCTGAACTAAGCGCACGGTTCCTTGATCTTCACGAATCACAGATCGTGTTTCGACTTCTTCTTGACGCTCTATCCCAACCAGGGAAAATTTTTCACTTGCCAGCCGAGCTAGTCACACGTATACCGGTTGTTGAAATTCCCCTTCTTGCACTACTTGGGTACAACACACCATTTGCTTTGGTTGGAGCCGATACCTCTCGAGAGCAACTAATCGCTCGAGCAACCTCAGGCCGTATTACAGATTCAGCAAATGCTGGGTACCTCGGCGTGTGCGACCCTCGAACCGAACTTCTCCCAATGAGTTTCTGCTTGGGAACACCGATGCGTCCGGATACTGCATCACAAGTATCTGTACAGGTGCATGGAATCTTTTCATCGTGTGCAGAGTCAACTGCCACTCTTCATGTAAGTGGTCCCGGAGTTGAATCTGTCAACCATGTCATGTGTGACGGAGCGAACACTGGCGAATTGGAATTTCTTCTTCGCCGTGATTGGACAGCCCCACGTGGACTTGACATGTGGGTCATTGGAGTTGATGGATCGTTTATCGGAATCCCACGAACCAGCCGAGTCAGTGCCGGCCCATCGTGGAACAAAGGAGTGTCCTAATGGGTTACGCAGCAGCGCGAGGTGGCCTCAATGCAATTCTCACCGCAGAAAACTTGGTACGTCGCTTACGTGATTTAGACCCAAGCGACAGAATAGAACTTGATCAATTCACGGGACGTTTGCGATTGCTCGTTGATCGCGTGATGGGTGAATCTGGTCTATGGGCGCCCGAACTAGCAGCCATGGCGCTACGCCAAGGTGAAGGCGACATTATTGAAGCCGTCCATTTACTTCGTGCATACAAATCAACGTTGGGCAGATTAGACACATCAATACCGGTGCATGCAAACGACATGCAACTGGTGCGACGTGTCGTCCCTGCGTTTCGCGAACCAGGCGGCCCGCAAATACTTGGGCGCAGCACTGATTACACAGCTCGCATGTTGACAACAACTGATCGTGACATCATCGATAATGGCACTTCTGCGAGCGCAATTGATACCGCACTGAAAACTCGTCCCAGTAATAGTCGTATGAGCGACGTATTGCGCGACATGGACCTTCTCGTTGATCGCAGGCGCACAGATGACCCTGAACCTTTTGACATCACACGTACTCCGGCTAAACCACCTGCACCGCGTTCAGCCCTTTTGTCATCAATGGCTCGAGCAGAAACAGGCGCATTAGTTAATCAGTGGTATCGCAACATTCTTGGTCCTGATGGTTACTTGCATGAAGTAACCCTTGGTGAAGTACGTCATGGGAAGTTGCCCATCAATGTTCGTCACCCAATGACCGGTGGAAGTGTCAACATTGGAAGCTTTCGCGCGACAGAAGTAGAAGCTATCGAAGACTTGAACGGCAGCGAAGAAGATCGAACACGCTTTGATGTTGGTTACGGATTTTGTTTTGGACATAACGAAAGAAAAGCAATTGCAATGGCGAATCTAGACATCGCTTGCTACAGAGACGGAGCAAAATCTGGACTCGAGCAATCATTGTTACTGACAACAGATGGACTTGATTCAGCTGGTTTTCTTGAGCATTTGAAATTGCCTCACTATGTGACCTTCCGATCAATGGTTGAGCGAAAAGTTGCAGTGCGACGTGTCGCCGATGGGAGCAAGTGAGATGAGCTTAGAAACCGCTCCACCTACATCACCAACAACAATCTCGCAATTAGTTGGTCACCGAACAACCGAGACGTTTGCATTGCTTGATGAAGAATCAAAGCGCGAGATTCGACGCGCACTGTTGCATGCTGTGTGCATACCTGGGTATCAAGTCCCCTTCGGATCTCGTGAGATGCCCGTTGCGCGTGGATGGGGTTCGGGTGGATTGCAAGTCACACTCGCCTGTGTTGGTGTCGATGATGCGGTAAAAGTAATCGACCAAGGCGATGATGAAGGTGTCAACGCTGTCAACCTTCGTCGTTTAGTCACTATGTCAACTGGAATCGACGAGACCACCGAAGTTGACGAGGCCACGCTGATTCAGAGCCGTCATCGAATCCCTGAAGACGACATGAACGAGAACCACATACTGATTCTTCAAGTTCCTGTTCCGGAACCACTTCGTGGAATTGAACGAGATATTCGTGAACTTGCACGTATGCATTCTGAAGCTGACTATTCGCGCATGTGGGTGAGTCTGTATGAAGACAAAGTGCGTAACGGCGTCATTACTCAATCGACCGGGTATCCGTGTCTAGTTGCTAGTCGATACATCGTTGCAACAACACCGATTCCTCGTTGGGATATCCCGCGACTTCATCAATCAAAATTTCTCACTCTGTTTGGTGCTGGTCGCGAAAAACGCGTGTACGCAATACCCCCGTACACCGATGTAGAGCCGCTGACATTTGAAGACGTTCCCTTTGAAGTCGAATCTGCCGATGGAGCAACATGCCGGTTATGTGGTTCAAGTGAATCATTCTTAGTAGAGATGCCTGGCAAACAGGAATCTTGGTCGTGCAGCGACACAGCTTGGTGTCGCAGACAGAGGAACGCATGACCTCCATAATTGTCCCATCACCGATTATCCAAGTGCGCAATTTGGGTAAGTATTACGGCACTTTTGACCCCGCCATGATCGAACGAACTGGACCAGAACATGGAACTGCACGTGACCATGTCACTGCTTCCATTGTTGCTGCTTGGGGTGTGAACTTTGATGTTGCAGCTGGTGAAGCATTGGGCATCGTTGGTGAATCAGGATCAGGTAAATCAACTGTTCTTCGGTGCATCGCTGGCGATGTCGCAGCGTCTACTGGAGATGTCCGTCTTACTCCACTTGAAGATGGCAATGTCAATATTTTGGACCTTGACCCGTCAGCTCGACGTCAACTTCGCATCAACACATTGTCAGTGGTGTACCAAGACCCAGCAGAAGGTTTGGCCCTGGGCGTCACAGCTGGTGGAAACATCGCAGATCCGCTGACTGCTGCTGGATGGAGAAACTTTGGTGCAATCAGAGACAGAGCCCGTGAATTATTGGCGCGTACCGAAGTTCCACTTGATCGTATGGATGACATTGTTCGAAATTTTTCGGGTGGCATGCGCCAACGCGTGCAGATTGCTCGCGCTCTGGCAAATAGGCCACCAATTCTTTTACTTGACGAGCCGACAACGGGACTTGATGCAAGTGTTGCATCTGGAGTGCTCGACTTGATTCGTCAGCTGCTCGAAGAACTTCAAGTAGCGGCAATTGTTGTATCGCATGACTTTGGTGTTATCGAGATGCTCACCGAGCGTTGCTTAGTGATGCAACACGGTCGCGTAGTGGAAGATGCGCTAACAGATCAACTACTTGAAGATCCACATCATCCATATAGCCAGAAACTCGTTGCGGCGGCACGAACATGACGATGACAATGAACAAAACGCTTCCCATTCTCGATGTCCAGAATGTCTCCAAGTCATTCACACTGCACAACATCGACGGTCGAACCGTGACCGCACTTGAAGACGCCTCATTTGTTGTGTACCCAGGTGAGCATGTCTCGCTTGCCGGTTCTTCCGGGGCCGGAAAATCAACGCTTCTTCGCCTTATTTATCGCACGTACTCAATTACTGCAGGTGCCGTAAAATTCCGCCTCACTAATGACGAATGGGTTGACATCGCACAGTTATCCGATGCAGAAGTAATTGCACTTCGTGGCCGCGAAATTGGTTACGTATCGCAGTTCTTGCATGCGCAACCACGCCGATCTGTGATTGATTTAGTTGCGCGCGCTGGTGTGTCTCGTGGCATGTCGATAGCTGATGCACATGAACAAGCTGGCTATTCACTTGCACGGCTCGGCATTTCTCGCACCTTGTGGGATGTTCATACATCTGTCCTATCTGGTGGAGAAAAACAGCGCGTCAATATTGCTGCTGGCTTGATATCACCCCCACGTTTATTGCTTCTTGACGAACCAGTTTCTGCACTTGACCCTGAGAACAGAGAACGAGCAATTGAAGTGATTGCTGACCTCAGCAATCAAGGTGTCGCGGTTCTTGCTGTGTTTCACGACCTTGATGCAATCAGTCGCCTCGCATCTCGAATCATTCTCATGTCACGCGGAAACGTTGTGACCGATGGTCCAGTGGACCAAGTACTACCCCAATTAACTCCAGGAGATGTCCAACCATGACTGCACACATAATCACCAATATCACCGCAATTCTTCCTGACAGTGTCATAGAAGATGCGCGTGTCGTCATCGAAGACGGCATCATTACAGAGATCGAACCCCGTAACGGAAGGGACCAGGGAACGGTTGATGGTCGTGGAGCTTTCTGTATTCCTGGAATTGTTGACACGCATAGCGACGGATTCGAAATGGAACACAGGCCACGTCCTGGAGCTGATCTTCCATTGGAATTCACAGTTCGTTCGTTCGAAGCAAAAGTTCGTGCTGCCGGTGTAACAACACTCTTTCATGGAATCGGTTTTGAAAATGATGGCAACCGAACAGTTGACCTAGCAAACAGACTGGTGGACGTCATCCATTCATACTCAGACGAATCCACTCTGGTCGATAATCGTGTTCTCTACAGACTTGACGCTCGCGATGCAGATGGTTTTCAGGGCCTTGTTGACCGTATTGATAGTGACCGCAAGCGCGATGTTCGTCCTCTAGTGAGTTTTGAAGACCACACACCCGGTGTAGGGCAATATCGCGACCGTACATACTTTGAAAACTGGATCATGCGCCATCGCAATATGGATCGCGAGACAGCACGGGCACATGTTGACGAAGTAATCGCCGAGCGCGATGCAGTGCTTCATAACCGTGAGGCCGCAATTCCTTGGCTCATCGAGCAGTCAATTGCTCAAACTATTCGTCTTATGGCTCATGACCCAGCAACACCTGAAGATGTTGAAGAAGCGATTACCTGGCATGCATCTATTGCAGAATTTCCGACCACAGTTGAAGCAGCTCGGTTAGCAAAGAACGCCGGAATGCGCACAGTATGCGGCGCTCCGAATGTTGTGCGTGGTGGTAGCCACACAGGAAATGTTTCCGCTGCTGAACTGATTTCTCTTGGTCTGTGCGATGGTCTTTCTTCTGACTATCTTCCCTTCGCCATGCTTGGTGCTGTCGGAATTCTTGTACGTGACCAAGTGTGTTCCATTGTTGATGCAGTCAAGCTGATTACATCTGGCCCTGCCGATACGGTTGGCTTGCATGACCGAGGTCGACGTGTAGTTGGTGCTCGAGGCGATATCACGCTCTGCCACCTCGACGGAGCGAATCCGCGAGTGATTGGTTCTTTCCGCACTGGCCAAGGTGCCAGTCGTGGACTCGCTCTTCAGGATGCGTGACATGCGCGACTTCACCTCAATGCTGAATGAAATGGCAGCAGTGGCTGAAACTGCGTACACGACAGCGATGCGTACCATGACAAAGGAGCAACGCTCGGCCGACATTGGTCTTGGAGGCGACGGAACTCCGACAATGTTCCTTGATCAATATGTTGAAGAGCCAGTACTGCACGTGCTTGAAAAATTAGGAATGAATGTTCTCTCAGAAGAAATCGGGTGGGTTGATCGTGGCTCAGCAATCACTGCGGTTATTGACCCTGTTGATGGAACTGCAAACTCTGCTTCCGGTGTTCCTCTCTCAGGTTTCTCGGCCGCAATTGTTGTTGATGACGTCGTCGTTGAATCCTTAGTGACATGGCTTGGCACCAGCTATCGGTGGCATGCTCATCGCGACGACCCCGTCGTTAAAAAGACAACAAACCAAACAGTCGTGCATGGCTCATCGTTATCCATGTTGCGCCCTCGCCCCACTACTTGGGGGGCATGGTCCATACTCGCTCAACGCGCCGAACGGATGCGTATTTTGGGAACAACAGTGCTAGAAGGTGCTCTAGTGGCCGATGGCGCTATTGATGCATTTTGTGATCCGGGCGGGGACATTCATCGCATCGTAGACCTCGCGGCAATTGCACTAATCGTAGAAAAATCTGGCGGAGCTGTGCGCGACATTCATGATCGTCCATTTACCTTTGACCCCGATTTATCTCAGCGCTGGAGCGGTGTAATTGCGAGCACACGCGAACTGGCTGACGAAATTGTAGAGACGATTACTTCGTCGAAGTAATCGCAGTGCGAGTAACGCTCCATACAGCACCGAGTGCAACTAAGAAAAGCAGTCCACCCACTAGGTATGGCGATCCAATGCCAGCGTGATCGAATAAGGCACCAGCAATGATCGGGCCAGCAATACGAGCAAAGGCTCCGGCACTCTGCTGATAACCAAGCGCTTCTCCCCTGCGATCTGCTGGAGCAGCCTCTACTACCAACGAAGTTGCTGATGGAGAGACAATGCCTTGGCCAACTGATACCAATGCCATGGCAGCAAACAGCAACACCCATTGCATATTCGGAGTAAACGCAAGCACAAAGAGGCCGACCGCATTGATGGGAAGTGCTACACGGATCAATCTGGCGGAACCAAATCGCTTTGTCAGCGGACCAATAAGACCACCTTGTACTGCCGTAAGAATTACGCCAACAAACAAGAACACCATTGCACTAGAACCAACCGTGAGATTGAAACGTTCTCCACCAAAGAGGGAGAACGTTGCTTCAAAGCCTGAGAACCCAAGTGTGCCAAGGACAGTAGCCAATGCGTAACGCGCAAGAATTGGCGAACGAGCTGATTCATGTTTTGTTTCTGGCTTTGGTGTTGGAGCCTTTGTTGTTTTGGTTTCAGGCAAACGAATGAACGCGGCTACAGCGTTAATTACTGCAATGGTGCCAGCAAGAAAGAACGGAACATGTGTGCCGCCAAGTGCAGCTAACCCACCAAGTGCCGGCCCAACTACAAAACCAATTCCGAATGCTGCGCCAAGCATGCCAAGCAATTGCGCGCGACGTTCGGGTGGTGCAATGTCACTAATGGCACCCTGTGCAACTGACACGCTGGCACCGGACGCTCCATCAATAATGCGGCCAACAAACAACACCCACATGGCGCCACCGATGCCGGTGACAAAGCTTCCGATTGCGGTACCGAGAAGTGAAATAATGATGACTGGTTTACGACCAATACGGTCGGAAACGCGACCAAGAATTGGCGCGAAAATCATTTGGGCAACAGAGAACGAGGCAAACATGAGGCCAACTTCAAGTCCACTAGCGCCAAAGTCTTTTGCGTAGCGACCAAGAATTGGCACAACGATTCCGAAACCAACAAGGTCGAGCGCAACAGTTGTCCAGATTGGCCAGAAGCCCACTGGCATAGGCGTGCGTTCTTTCTTAGCCACGTCGGATGCGTGTCCCGTCTTTCGATGTCTCGACAACATAGCCGAGTGACTGCAGTTCATCGCGTAAAGCATCTGCTGCTGCAAAATCTTTTGCTGTACGCGCCGCATCAAGTGCAGCACCCTTTGCAACTATGTCTGCATCAATATCATCGCCAAGTGAAAGTTCGAGACCAAGTGCGCCGAGTATTTCAATGACGGCAGCACGAACTGATGCGACCGTTTCAATGTCAGCAGAATCCATTGCAGTATTGGCGCGACGAACGGAATCAAACACCAATGCCATCACAGTTGTTGTATCAAGGTCATTGTCCATCGCTGCGATGAACTGATTCATGATTGTTTGATCAGGAGTGCCGTTGCTGTGTGTTGAAGTACGAGCAGCAAAAGAATCAAGACCTGCAAGCGCAGACACGCATGCATCAATGTTTTCTTCACCTACTCGCGTTGGTGAGCGATAGTGCGTTTGCAACAACAACATGCGATATGCACGCGGGTCATACTTTTCAAGCAAGTCAATCAGATTCAGCACATTGCCGAGACTCTTTGACATCTTTTCGCCTTCAATGTCAACAACAAATCCGTTGTGCATCCAATGATTGGCAAATGTCTTACCTAATGCAACAGCTTGTGCTCGTTCATTTTCATGGTGCGGGAAACGAAGGTCTGCGCCACCGCAATGAAGATCAAAACCTTCGCCCAACAAATCAAGACTCATCACAACACATTCACTGTGCCAACCTGGTCGCCCATCGCCCCATGGTGACGGCCACGATGGTTCACCAGGCTTTGAAAACTTCCATAATGCAAAGTCTGACGGGTGACGCTTATTACTCGCACCGAACACTTCACGATCGCCACCGCCGCTGAGCATGTCATCAAGACTTTGATGTGCAAGCAAGCCGTAGTCCGGAACACTTGCAATGCTGAGATACACGCCATCATCGGTGACGTACGCCTTGTCGTCAGTGACCAATGTGTTGATCATGTCGACCATGCTCTGTACATAATCCGTGGCGTGCGGAACATCGGTCGGACGAATGACGCCTAGCTTGCCCATTGCGTCAAACCACACTGATTCACACTTGTGCGTGATGTCAGCCCATGGGCGACCTTCTTTATTGGCACGCTCGATGATCTTGTCGTCAATGTCTGTGATGTTGGAAACAAGACGCACCGACAAACCGGTCCAGGTGAGGTACCGGCGCAAGATGTCGTACACCAAAGTGGCGCGGCCGTGCCCCAGATGGGGCGGCCCGTAGACCGTTGGGCCACATAAATAGATACTGACCGACCCCGGCTGGCGCAGAGCCAAAGGTTTCACGCTTTGCGTGGCGGTGTCGTAGAGGTTCAGCACTCTGACAAGCCTACGATTTAAGTCCTATGTCCGGTGTCCCTGAGAAGCCCTCCCTTGAAAATGTTGAACCGAAGTGGATCGATGCTTGGGACCAGAACGGCACCTATGCCTTTGACAGGTCGGCTACCCGAGACAATGTCTTTTCCATCGATACTCCACCACCCACGGTCAGTGGTTCATTGCACATGGGTCACGTGTTTTCCTATACCCATACAGACACCGTTGCCCGCTTTTGGCGCATGCGCGGCAAGAGCGTGTTTTACCCGATGGGCTGGGATGACAACGGCCTGCCAACTGAGCGCCGCGTACAGAATTACTACGGCGTGTCATGTGATGCATCAGTTGCCTACGTTGCGAATTTCGAGCCACCATTTCGCGGTGACCCACCCAAAGATCATCGTGCCGTTCCTATCTCACGGCCGAACTTCATTGAGTTGTGCGAAGAACTCACAGCAGAAGACGAAAAGATTTTCGAAGATCTCTTTCGTCGACTTGGCCTTTCTGTCGACTGGTCATTGTTGTACACCACTATTGAAGACCGCTCGCGTCGTGCGAGCCAACGCGCCTTCTTGCGCAACCTTGCACGTGGCGAGGCATACACACAAGAAGCTCCAACATTGTGGGACGTCGATTTCCGTACCGCAGTTGCACAAGCTGAATTAGAGGACCGCGATCGTCCTGGTGCGTATCACACCATTGCATTCCATACATCAGATGGTTCGGGCGATGTCCTCATTGACACCACTCGCCCAGAACTTCTGCCTGCATGTGTTGCCCTCATTGCGCATCCCGATGACCCGCGTTATCAGCCGCTGTTTGGCAAGACCGTTCGCACTCCATTGTTCAATGTTGAAGTGCCGGTGTTTGCTCACCCCCTTGCACAAATTGATAAGGGCACCGGTATTGCAATGTGCTGTACGTTCGGCGACCTCACTGACGTCATCTGGTGGCGCGAACTTCAATTGTCGATGCGTGCAATCATCTCTCGTGATGGTCGCATTGTTAGTGATGCACCCAGTGGCCTTACGGACACTGCTGGTCTTGCGCACTACGCATCACTTGTTGGTAAATCAGCAAAGCAAGCACAAACCGCAATTGCAGAAATGCTCACCACTTCTGGCGAAATGATCGGTGAACCGCGCACAATTACGCACCCTGTGAAGTTTTACGAAAAGGGCGACCGTCCTTTAGAAATCGTCACGAGTCGCCAGTGGTACATCCGCAACGGCGGACGCGATGCTGCACTGCGCGATGCGCTGCTGACACGTGGCGCCGGATTGCATTGGCTTCCTGACCACATGCGCCATCGCTATTCGAACTGGGTGGAAGGCCTCAACGGTGACTGGCTTGTTAGTCGTCAGCGTTGGTTCGGTGTTCCGGTACCTGTCTGGTATCCACTTGATGCACAGGGCGAAACCTTGCATGATTCGCCACTAGTTCCCGACGAATCACTATTGCCGATTGACCCAAGCACGGATGCACCAGTCGGTTACACAGAAGCACAGCGCGGACAACCAGGCGGCTTCATTGGAGACCCCGATGTCATGGACACATGGGCCACGTCGTCGCTCACGCCACAGATTGCTGGCAAGTGGCAAGACGACAACGACTTGTTTGAGCGTGTCTTTCCGTTTGATGTTCGCCCACAAGGCCACGACATCATTCGCACCTGGTTGTTTTCAACCATGGTTCGCTCACATTTCGAACACGATGTAGCACCATGGTCTCACGTTGCGTTGTCAGGTTGGATTCTTGACCCCGACCGCAAGAAGATGTCAAAGTCAAAAGGCAATGTTGTAACGCCAGCAGATTTGTTTGATTCATACGGAAGCGATGCAGTGCGTTACTGGGCAGTCGGTGCACGCCCAGGTGTTGATACTGCATTCAGTGAAGACCAAATGAAGGTAGGCCGCAAGTTGGCTACCAAATTGTTGAATGTGTCAAAGTTTGTTCTTGGCATTGGCGAAGTAGCCAATGATGTTGTGCCAACTGAAGCAATTGACGTTGCTATGTTGCATCGCCTTTCTGCCGTCGTTGAAGAAGCAACAGCTGCATTTGAAGCGTTTGACTACGCACGCGTTCTTGAACGCACAGAAGAATTCTTCTGGTGGTTCTGCGATGACTATGTCGAACTTGTTAAGACTCGCGGCTACCTCAGCCACACTGAAGACGGCGCTATGTCTGCTCGGGCTGCATTGCGCCGCGCTCTCTCTACATTGCAACGCCTTTTGGCACCACTTCTCCCGTTCGTTACTGAAGAAGTGTGGAGCTGGTGGCAAGCAGGTTCTGTGCATCAATCGCAATGGCCAACATCGCATGAACTAACGCAAGGACTTGCAAGCGGACCAAATGAAGATCTGCTCGACGCAATATGCGGAGCTATCGGCGTGATTAGGCGCGCAAAGACCGAAGCAAAGGTCAGCCAGCGTGCCGTGGTTACCGAGGCATCATTTGTCACAAACGCTGATGCTGCAACTGCCATTACCGCTGGCTGGGCCGACATCGCAGACGCTGGTTCCGTCGAAAAGTGGAGCGTCTCCACCGCAGACACAAACGAGATCACCGTCGATGTGACTCTCGCGCCCAATATTCACTAGACCGCACCACGACGACTGCGCCAGAGCCACTTGCGCAACTACGGTGTAAGGGTCATGTCCGATGAAGTCACTCCCCCTCGCCACTCTGGCAAACACCGAGTTTTTCTCCTTGCCAATATCACCCTCGCTGCGGTCACAATTCTCGCCGGCAGTGGGTTGCTGTATGCCAACTGGCGACTCAATAATCGCAAGGTTGTCACCATTGATTCGGTGAACAACGCCGGTGGAGTTGACTTACCACTTGGCGATTTACAAGCCAAGAATTTCTTAATTACCGGTTCAGACAACAACGCATGTATCGCAAAGGACTCACCCTATGCCGGTGGGTTCGGAGTACGCAGTGCCTTCGGTGAACGTAGTGACTCCATCATGGTGATTCGCGTCAACCCCATTGACAACCAAGCTGCAGTGTTGTCTTTCCCTCGCGACATGTGGGTGAAGCAAGCGGGTTCCACTCGTCACGGGCGCATCAATACGAACTTCGACAAGAAGAACCCAAATATTCTTATTCGTACAATCAAAGAAAACTTTGGTATTTCCGTTGATCATTACGTCAACATCGACTTTTGTGCATTTAAAGAGGTAATCGATGCAGTTGGTGGAGTGCGAGTTCCATTTATCAATAAATCACGCGATACCCATACGGGATTTAAAGTTCTGAAGTCAAATGTTTGTTACACGTTTGCTGGTGATCACGCTCTTGCTTACATGCGTTCACGCCATTACCAGTGGTACGACCCAGCTCTTAACAAATGGCGTACTGACCAATCATCTGACTGGGGTCGCATTGCACGGCAACAAGATTTCATACGCCGCCTAGTCAAAAAAGCACTCGATAAGGCTCGCACTAACCCAGCCGTTGCTACCGGAATTCTGAATGCAGTATTGAAAAATGTCATCACCGATGACCGCCTCAACCCATTGACTGTTCTGCAATTGGGCCAAGCAATGAAGAACTTTGATGCAAATACCATGGGTAGCTACACAATGCCTGGGCTTGGTCAACTTATTGACAAAGCATCAGTCATCGTGCCCGACCTTGTGAGTGATCAATCAATAAAAATACTTTCCGTATTTCAGGGCAAAGCGAGTTTGTCTGCCACTGTGAAACAGACTGCTTATGGTGCTTCATCTGCGCAGTTCTCCGAACTAACAACAGTCATTGCAGCCACATCAGCTGTCCGTGTGTCACTGTCAAAACCTACGGCTACATCAACGACTACCTCGACAACTACCACTACGACAACCACAACAACTATTCCGTCGGTTGTGATTGAACAAGTAACAAAAGGAATTGTTCCGCCAAACGATCCGACCTGCCAGTTCTAATTATTCAAGAACTCTCGCGAGTACTTCTGGAATTTCACTCGGCCCACTAACTAGTGCAATACGTGCTCCTATGCGATCTGCAAAAGCTTGCGCTTCATCATGATCTTCCGCCGGAGCAATAACAATCACTTCATCCATGCTCATAGCGGCGGCTTCGGCATCACCATCAACGGTTGCCCTGCAATCTGACAGCAAGATAGCTACTCGCCGGCCAGCTCGAGAACGAGATAATTGTTGCTGACCAGCAAGAAGTGCCCCAGCCAAGTCAGTGGTGCCGTGTCCACGCAAAGTCAAGACATCGTTGATAACACGCTCACTTGATTTTGGCACATCTTGTGATTTTGCAACCACAACGTCTTTTCCGAACGCGATGACGCTGTAGTCCTCTGGGCACCTACTTGCGATAGCGCCCGTTGCAACCGCAGATGTAGCAAGAGGTTTGCCACCCATAGAACCGCTGCGATCTAACAGCAAACAAAAGGCTGTTCCGGGCTTGCGCCAGCCACGAATGCGCAAACGTTCTGGGTCAAGTGCGATGCCATTGCGCGCTTCGCTAATGGCATCGAGGCTTGCATCGATGTCAATATCGCCCGCGTCAGGTCGATACGCCTGCTCTTCCATCTTGCCGACACCGTGTGGTCGCGTGCGTCCACGATTACCGATATCAAGCATCAGCCTTCCCGCAAGTTGTTGTGCAAGTGCACGTAACGCGGGGTCGGTTGCACCAGTGAGATCTGCAAGCATGCCCAACATTTCATCGGGACTGTTCTGCATCGCCTCATCAACAGCAACCTCATCAAGTTCGCCCACTTCAGGCGAGATGTTTTCAAAATTTTCGTGACGAGAAAGATCCCGGCGTGACGTGGTGCGTTTCCCTGCTTCGGCGACAGCTTGATCTGCTTCGTCGCCCTCTTTCGTTAGCGGGAGGTCGTGTCCGCCCCTGTCGGGGCCGTCACTTTTCCCCCGTTGGCGTCCCCTTCGGTTCGCCCAAAAACGTCTTGCCAGATCTCAGTAACAATTTCTTCAGCGGTTCGTACGCTGCCTTCGCGCACTCGCACGCGACCAGATAACGCAACCAAGGCAGAATCAACACCAACACTGGGGTTTTCGATATTTGCTTCACGGAGTTCAGCTAAAGATACTGCAACTTTTGCAAAGTCGACTGCGCCGCGAACTGATGACCCAACACGCAGGTCAGCGTGAGAGCGTGTACGGCGCACAACTGCAACGGCTTTTTCTAACCATGCATCGGATACACCAGAGCCTTCAGTGTTACGACGGACAATTGCAATTTCGTCTTCTGCAGACTGATACGACATTGACACGCGGCATACACGGTCATACACCGCACTAGAAATACGTGCAGTACCTACAGCATCAAACGGGTTCATTGCTGCCACCATGCGGAAACCATGTGCAGCCACAACACGACCTAGACGCGGGACGTTCAGTTCGCCTTCGCTCATGACCGTGATGAGAACGTTCAACGTTTCTTCAGGGATGCGGTTTATCTCTTCGATGTACAGAAGTGATCCGTCACGCATGGCACTGACTAATGCACCATCAACAAAAATGCTTGGGTCGTACCCATCATTCAGTACACGAGCTGGGTCAAAGTGGCCAACAAGACGTGCAGGTGTGAGCTCGGCATTGCCTTCAACGAACTCAAATCCGATACCGAGGCCTTGAGCCACGGCACGCAATAGAGTTGATTTTCCTGTGCCGGGAGGACCTTCAAGCAAAACATGGCGGTCGGCTGCAAGCGCAGCAAGTACCAGTTCTACTTCACGAGTACGTCCGACGACTTGAGTGGAAAGCGCCGTGCGCAACGACGACTTAGTCATTGACTATGACGCCACGAATATTTTCACCCTCACGCATAGCGCGGTACCCCTCGTTGATGTCATCAAGCGTGTAACGCTTTGTGATGAGCTCATCAAGCTTGAGATCGCCAACGCGATACATGTCGAGCAATTTTGGAATATCGGCACGTGGGTTCAGGCTGCCAAAGATGGTGCCCTTCACTTCTTTGTTCCACATTGCAAGTTGGAACAAGTTGATGTCTGCACTGGTCTCATCCATTGGTGAGATTGCAGTAACAACACATGTTCCGCCCTTGCCCACCATTGTCATTGCTTCACCCATCATGTCACCATGAAGAACACCAGGGGTCATGATGACGCGATCAGCCATTTCCCCCCATGACAATTCATTGAGGTGTGGAATCGCTTCAGCCATTGATGCATACGTATGAGTTGCACCGAACTCCATGGCCTTTTCGCGCTTGAACTCAACAGGGTCAATAGCAATGATGCGCTTTGCACCCGCCATACGAGCACCTTGAACAGCATTGATACCAATGCCACCGATACCTACAACAACCACAGTGTCGCCAGGTTGTGTATCCGCACGGTTTGTAGCTGATCCCCAACCAGTTGCAACGCCGCATGACACGAGCGCTACACAATCAAGTGGCAAATCTTTTTCAACTTTGATCAGTGACGCTTCAGCAACGGTGGCGAACTCTGAGAATGTTCCGAGTTTTGCCATCAACTTGACTGGTCGACCATCTTTCACGTGATGACGATGTGTGCCATCTGTGATCATTCCGCCAGTCAAAGTACCTGCACCCAAGTTGCACAAGTTCTGGCGACCAGTGGAGCAGTACCGACAACGACCACATGATGGAACAAAACTTGCTGACACATGGTCGCCCACTTGCAAGGTTGTGACACCAGCTCCAAGCTTCACAACAACGCCAGCACCTTCGTGCCCGCCAATAAATGGAAAGAAGTCGTCGACACCCATCATGGCCAATAGTTCCTTAGGAGGAACCATGTCGCCAGTAACGAAGTGCTCGTCTGAGTGGCACATGCCGGCCACTTTCCAATTCACCAATACTTCATTGGCTTTTGGATCATCAACTTCAATTTCTTCAACCACCCACGGTTGATCAATCCCGTACAAAACTGCTGCGCGTGACTTCATTGTTTTCCCCCTGAATGTGTGAACCGTTTCTGGTAGTTGTGATTTAGTAGATCAAAACTCCGCGGATGTTCTTGCCATCACGCATGTCTTGGTATCCCTCGTTGATGTCTTCAAGCTTGTATGTCTTTGTGACAAGACCATCAAGGTCAAGTTGGCCTTCGCGGTACAGACCAAGAAGTTTCGGAATATCTGCACGTGGGTTACCTGAACCGAATAATGAACCCACAAGTTGCTTTTCCATCAGCGTGAGGTCAAGAAGGCTCATGTTTGCGCCGCCCATTTCAAATGCTGGGTGAATGTTGGTTACAACAACGCGGCCACGCTTTGCAGCAAGTGCCATCGCTTCACCAATCATTTGACCGTTACCTACGCCCATTGTCATGATGACTTTGTTCGCCATGGTTCCCCATGTGAGGTCTTGCAACAAAGGCAATGCTTCAGCCATTGATGACGCGGTGTGTGTTGCACCAAATTCCATAGCTTTTTCTCGCTTGAATTCGACAGGGTCGATTGCAACGATGCGCTTTGCGCCAGCAAGGCGAGCGCCTTGAATTGCGTTTGCGCCGATACCGCCAACGCCGACAACAACGACTGTGTCGCCAGGAGCAACGTCAGCTGCATAGACAGCTGATCCCCAACCGGTGACAACACCACAACCAAGAAGACATGCCTTCTCTAGGGGAACATCCTTTTCGATCTTGATGCATGACGCTTCGTTCACAACTGTGTGCTTGGCAAAGGTTCCGAGCATGCACATGAGAGTGAGGTCTTTGCCACCAGCGTGATGGCGCGATGTGCCGTCAGTGACTTGCATGCCAAGTCCCATGAGCGCACCAAGGTCGCACAAGTTCTGATGACCAGTTGAACAACTTGGGCAACGTCCACATGATGGGATAAATCCGAAGACCACATGGTCACCGACTTCGAGCCAGCTAACTCCTTCGCCAACAGCTTCCACTACTCCGGCGCCTTCATGGCCACCAATGATGGGCAACGCGAATGGTAGGTCGCCAGTGGTGAGGTGTTCGTCTGAGTGGCACATGCCTGAAGCGGCAATCTTGACCAAGACTTCGCCAGCCTTTGGCGCATCGAGTTCAATTTCTTCAACGCTCCACGGAGCGTTTACTTCCCACAGAATTGCAGCGGTTGTCTTCATGGAAGCCCCTTTGTTTGGCCGCCAGGTACCTGGCAGGTTCTTCTGTGAGATTACTCATTCGCACCACATATTCTCTAGTGGGCTCTGTGGCGGGTACTCTCGTAGGCATGGATAAGGACATCGCACCTCAGTCAGTACCCGAGCAGGCCTCAGCCAGCGAGGAAAGCCCCATCGTCGAGGAACTCCTCGTCGAGGAGATTTCCATCGACGGCATGTGTGGCGTGTACTAACCACATCACCCCATCATGACAGTCACGCTTGAGTCCGCGTGCGAGCTGCACCCTCAAGTCGCGATCCGGCCTGAACCATTTGGTGCGCTTGCGTATCACTATGGCAATCGACGTTTAGTTTTCCTTCGTCACCCCGACATTGTCCGTGTCGTTAAAACAATGGGTGAACATCCTTCGTTGCGCGACACGTTCGTTGCTGAAGGTGTCGCTGAATCTCGGTGGCCCTCATTCATTGAAGCTCTTTCTTCACTCACTACATCGGAGATAATTCTTGTCCTCTCATAGCCTTGGCCAACAAATGAAGCAGGGGCTCGATGCCCCTATCTGTCTCACATGGGAATTGACATATGCCTGCAACCTGGCATGTGTTCATTGTTTGTCCAGCAGTGGCCAACGCGATGATCGTGAATTGTCTACCGAACAGGCAAAAGCCGTTCTTGATGAACTTGCAGCACTGCAAGTGTTTTACATCAACATCGGTGGTGGCGAACCAATGATCCGCCGTGACTTCTTCGAAATTGTCGAACACTCAATTGCGAATAACATTGGGGTCAAGTTTTCTACGAACGGCGCATTCATTGATAAGAAAAATGCCGAGCGTCTTGCTGCCATGGATTATCTTGACATTCAAATCAGTCTTGATGGCACAGACGCCATTACAAACGATGCAGTGCGCGGTGAAGGTTCATACGACACAGCAATTCGCGCGATGGACAATTTGAAAGCTGCCGGTTTCGGACAATTCAAAATTTCCGTAGTCGTAACTCGTCACAACGTTGATCAACTCGATGCATTCAAAGCATTGGCTGATTCCTACGGTGCGCAACTTCGCATTACACGCTTGCGCCCAGCTGGCCGTGGTGCAGATACGTGGGATGAGCTTCACCCCACTAATGCTCAACAACGTCAGATCTATAACTGGCTGCTTGCGCACGGAGAAAATGTTCTCACCGGAGACTCGTTCTTCCACCTCAACGCATTCGGAGAATCTCTGCCAGGTTTGAACTTGTGCGGGGCCGGTCGAGTCGTATGTCTCATTGACCCCATCGGCGATGTGTATGCGTGCCCATTTGTTATTCACGACACGTTCAAGGCAGGCAATGTTCTTGAAGAAGGTGGTTTTACCCACGTATGGCGCGAATCAGATCTATTCACCGAATTGCGTGAGCCGCAAAGTGCAGGCGCGTGTGCGTCATGCGGCGCATTTGATGCGTGCCAGGGCGGATGCATGGCTGCCAAGTTCTTTACTGGTCTTCCACTAGATGGGCCAGATCCCGAGTGCGTCACTGGTCATGGTGAAGTCTTGTTGCCATCAGTTCCGGTCTCGCTTGTGCCTCGCCCTTCAATGGACCATTCAAAGCCAGTACGAACTCTCATAAAGAGTAAAGTTTCTACGTGAATTCTTTTGTCGCGATACTTGCGATCATCATCGCGTATTTCTGCGGCACATTGCCCATTGCAATTCTGATTGCAAAATCAAAAGGTGTTGACATCACCACTGTCGGATCTGGAAACCCCGGCGCGAGCAATGTTGCTCGCGAACTTGGCGCTAAGTATGGCGTTCTTGTTTTTGCGGGAGATGCTCTCAAAGGAGCCTTACCTGTCTTGGCCTTACTGTCACATCGACCGATTGCATATGCATGCGCAGCTGCAGCAGTACTTGGCCACGTGTTTCCGGTGACGCGAAAATTCAAAGGCGGCAAAGGTGTTGCCACGGCGGGTGGAAGCTTGCTACCGCTTCACCCTTTTCTCATTATTGGTGCCGCTCTGACATGGCTTCTTGTGACGAAGGTGACAAAGAAAGCATCGATTGCTTCGATTGCAATCGTTCCAGTCTTAGTTGCAGCATTTGTTTTGAGCGGAACACCTGCATGGGAAATATTGTCACTCGTCGGAATCGGCATACTTGTTGAAATTCGACATGCTTCAAACATCAAACGCCTCTTGTCTGGCACCGAGCCTCCAGTTACGGGCACGACCGTCTAATCTCTGTTCGTCATGAATAGTCAGATTGTTCTCTTGCCGCTCGGCGCATGGGAACAGCACGGGCCGCATCTACCGCTCGATACAGACACCATCATTATTGACTCTGTCGTTACACGCGCCCTGATTGACCTACAGATTGATACAGCCAATTTTGTTGTTGCTCCAACAATTGCAATTTCAGCAAGTGATGAACATGCTGGTTTCTCAGGCACCCTCAGCACCGGAACCGAAGCATTAGTGCAATCTGTTGTTGCTATTTGTCGTTCTGCATCGTGGGCCAAAGGCGTGTGCATCGTGAACGGACATGGAGGGAATACAGATGCACTCGCGCTCATTAGTTCTGCACTGACCTTCGAAAAGATTCAGTATTCAATATGGTCTCTGCCGTCGTATCAGGGTTCCGACATGCACGCAGGCCATACAGAAACTTCCGTGATGCTTCACGTGGCTCCTGACACAGTTCACACTGGTCGCATTGAACGCGGAACTGTGGGAGACGCCATTGACCTTGTAGCGCAGATGCGCACCAGTGGAGTTGCAGGCGTTTCTCCTAACGGTGTTCTTGGTGATCCAACCACTGCAACCAGTGAGCACGGCAAAGCAGTAATGAAGTTGTACTCATCGCATCTTGCTGCGCACCTTGCAACACTTTTCAACGAGTGGACTGGTGAAGCATCATGGCAATGAACCTCATTCCCGATGATCAATGGTTTCGCTCTCGCAATGGAAATGGGGTTCTCGCTGGCTCTCCCCTGACCTACTTCGGCGTTACCGATGCAGGCGCTCGAATATTGGATGCAATTGAGACCAATTCTGAGTTACCGCCGAATCATGCCCAGTTAACTGACCGCTTGGTAGCAACGGGGGCTGTTCATCCAGTGCCTGAGCATGCAGCAAATCTTGCAGATATCACCGTAGTGATTCCGGCATACATCACAAATGCTGAATCTCAAACGCATCTTGAAGAACTTGTGACTGCTCTCACTGGCCTCACAATCATCGTCATTGATGATGCTTCCCCACTACCTATAGCCATCAAGGGCGCGCGCGTCATCAGACATGACACAAACAAAGGGCCCGCAGCTGCGCGCAATACTGGCATTGCACACCTAGCCACGAAATATGTTGCCTGCGTTGACACTGATGTCATGGTGACCTTCAGCCAAATTGCAACGTTGGCCGCCTATCTCGCGGACTCACGCACTGGCGCAGTTGCTCCACGTATTACGTGCACCAATGACGGAACATTCATCGGTGAATTTGAATCACATCATTCTCCACTAGACCTTGGCGCCGTACCTGCACTGGTTCGTCCCTTGTCTCGAGTGTCATACCTTCCTGCCACTGTGCTTGTGTGCAATGTGCAGTTATTGCAAAGAGTCAACGGATTTGATGAATCCATCCGCATGGGTGAAGACGTTGATTTAATTTGGCGATTCATCAACAATGGCATTAACTGCCGTTACGTACCATCAGTTGAATGCCCCCACCGCCCGCGGCACACCTTGCGGAAAATGTTGAAACAACGCTATGACTACGGCACAAGCGCAGCGCTGCTAGATCAACGTCACCCGCATGCTGCATCACCACTACGAGCACACGCGTTATTGCTGATTACAGCTATTGCACTTCTCATGGGCTATCTCTACATTGCATTATTTCTTGTAGCGCCAACTGTTGTGTATTTTGGAATTTCTCTGCAGTCAACGTCCATACCTATCAAGACTCGTACTCAACTTGCCTGGAAAGCTCTTGCTAGCACCACTCAACTTCTTGCACGTGCCATCACACGTGCATGGTGGCCATTGTTTTTTCTGGCGTCGTTTGTTTCACTGCGACTCGGTGCGATGTTTACATTCAGCGCATTAGTTCCACCCATATTTGGGCTCATGCGCGAGAAGCCTGGCTATCCAATTCGGTACCTCATCATGCGAATTCTTGAAGGCATGGCATACGGAACGGGTGTATGGATCGGTGCAGTTCGCGCACGTTCATTGCGCTGCTTATTGCCGGTAATTACCGTGCGGCGCTCAGTCTCGCGCTGATGTTATTGCAGTCTTCACAGACTGATTCAGGAATAACACCCCAACGCATGAGGCGAGAGAAAATCGCACACCCCAAGCAAAATCCAGCAAAAGCCTCGAGGGACGCTGCGCCAGCCAACATTGCGATCACAACGCGCGACGCGATATGCAATTTAAGAACCCACAACACTGAACCGGCGATAGAAAACGCTGCGCCAATACCTTGTGCAAAACGCTTAGGAGGTCCAGCAACAAAAACATGATCACGCTTTATTCTCGGCGTGATGACCTCAGTGGCAATACGACCAAGCGGGCTGAGAAACGGTCCAGTGAGGACGCGAGCGACGAACCCGTAGGTCAGGGGCACAAGGACCCATGGGTTTCCAGTAACGACAAAGAGAACACTCATCAGAACTGCCCCCGTGGCCACAATGCGCGCTGAGGTTTCGTTCACAGGATTGGGGAATCCGAATATTTTGGGCATGGCCTCACGCTATGCCGTAATTCCCGACTGAACAACTCGGGAATTGGTCTCCCGAGTACGGTTCATGGGGTGACAATTCGCCTCACCGTCAATAGAGCCGGCTGGCTAGCCCATGTTCATGGCATTGCCGAGTCAACTCCAGGTCTCGTTCCAGTCGTCAAAGGGAATGGTTACGGATTTCGACGATGGAACCTCATGGAGATCGCCGGAGAACTGTCACGGGAAATCGCCGTCGGGACAGTGTTCGAAGTGCGCGACACTCCGTCCCACATCACTCCCATAGTTCTGACTCCCACCTTGACTGCACCTCCGAAGAATTTGCCGATGAATACGGTGCTCACTGTCGGAAGTCCTCATCATGTCGTTGCTCTCACGCGCGCACAATGGCGTGGTGACGTCATTGTCAAACTGCAATCGTCAACAAAACGATTCGGAGTCTCTCTCACTAACTTGCAACCTTTGCTTTCTGATATCGCTGACGCACAATTCACTATTCGTGGTTATGCCATCCATCCGCCAATTAGCGGCGACATGGCGCTTCACCTCGCCGATATCACACAGTGGTTAGATCACATCGACCCGTCGCTTCCGGTGTACATCAGTCATCTTGATTCTGCTGCATACGCAGTATTGCGTCGCGATTATCCGTCTCGTGAATTTCGCATGCGGCTTGGCACATCACTGTGGCATGGAAATAAATCAACCATGCATTTATCAGCTGATGTTCTTGATCATCATCCAGTGGAATCAGGCACTTTTGCGGGTTATACCCAGGTTCCCATCAAGGGTCCCGGTGAGATTGTCATCGTTGGGTGTGGCACGGCACACGGTGTAGTGCCCCTACTCGATGGGCGCAGTCCGTTTCACTTTCAACGTCAACGAATCAACATGCTCGAACCGCCACACATGCATACATCAATGTTATTTGTTGCTCGCGGTCGACCCTTGCCAAGTGTCGGTGAATGGATTGATGTTCAACAACCACTGACACGAGTGCAAGTTGATTTATTGCAGTGGGTATAACACGCACTGCTGCACTACAGCGTTAGTGCGTTGTAGTTGCCATGCGGTTAAGTCCACGCCAGCCAACTGCTGCTGCACCAATAAGACCGCCTTGATCAGCAAGACGTGACGGAATAATTCGAGCTCCACGCGAAAATTCAATACCGCACAATTCATCGAGTGTGCGCTGCGCTGAACTAAAGAATGTTGCGCCGAATCCGAGTGCGACACTTCCACCTACAATCACAAGTTGTAGATCAAGAAGATTGCACACTGACGCCACACCACGACCAACGAGGCGTCCAGTACGCACCATGATCTCGTATGTCGGTTGGGTTGGTGAACGACCTGTAATCGCTTCGATAGCAGGGCCAGAAGCTTCAGCTTCAAGGCAACCTCGGCCACCACATGCGCAACGACGGCCATTCGGCTCAACCACCACGTGCCCCACGTGCCCTGCATTGCCACTATTGCCTTCTAACAATTGTCCATTCAGAACAATGCCGCCGCCGACCCCCGTGGACACAACCATTGCCATGAAGTTGTCAACACCACGTGCACCGCCGACCCACCCTTCTGCAAGGGCTAACGCCTTTGCATCGCCATCGCCAAAGACCGGCAAACCAGTGATGCCGACGAGACGGTCATGCAATGGAAAATCACGCCACTGCGGGATATTGAGAGGAGAAACTAATTCAAGATTGTGGGTACTGGGGCCAGCGCACGCAACGCCCACAGTGACCGGACCATCTCCGTGATGTTCGCGTGCGCGTGCCAGTTGTTGCTGCACGGCTTCAGCAATATCAGAAAAAAGATCTTCGGCCGTGTCGCGGGGATTCACCGGAACTGAGGTTCTGTCAACTAACTCGCCGTCGCGAGTGACTAATCCGACTGCACATTTTGTGCCGCCAATATCAAGTGACAATGCCAATTGCATGAGATGTCTAGTGTGCCAAAAAGTGAACACGAAGTACGACATGCATGCGCATTCACCGTTGTTCAGTTCTCTAGTATTTATAGGCTATGCGGAGTTCGTACGATGAAACCGTGCACCCACAATGGAAACAATCACTTGTCGATGTGATGTCGACTGATTCTGCGCGCGAGCTCGCCGCCTTCGTTGCACGTGAACGAGAGCAATTCAATATCTATCCGCCGCAAGACCAAGAATTTGTTGCCCTGTCATTTGTGCCACCAACAGAAATCACAGTCGTGATTCTTGGACAAGATCCGTACCACGAATACGGACAAGCGCACGGGTTGAGTTTTTCTGTGAAACCGGGAATGAAGTTTCCCCCGTCGCTTCGAAACATATTTATGGAACGCGAAAATGACCTCGGGCTACTACCTCCTGCTAATGGCACATTGACTCCGTGGGCGCAACAAGGTGTTCTTTTGCTCAACACGTCACTTACTGTTCGTGAAGGCAGTGCAGGCAGTCATGCGAAAAAAGGTTGGGAAGCAATTACCGATCACATCATTCGAATCGTCAATGACAACACTGAGCGATGCGTATTTATTTTGTGGGGCGCACATGCTCAGGCCAAGAAAACTCTCATTACCCAGGGTCATCACGTAATTCTCGAGGCACCACACCCATCGCCGTTGTCGGCGTATCGGGGTTTTTTCGGCAGTGCGCCGTTCTCGCGCACCAACGAGCTTTTACTAGAGGCGGGCCGAGCGCCCATTGACTGGACTCTTTAGGCAGGCACCTGCTGCGTGATGCAATGAATGCCACCGCCGCCAACCGCGAGGATGCGACCAATCTGAATTGGAAGTATGTCGCGGTCTGGAAAGAATTCGCCGATCATCTGCAACATGTCCGTGTCTGCATCATGCCCAGTCACTGGGACCACAACGAACTTATTCCCGACATAAAAATTCAAGTACGGAACGACAACACGTTCTGTCTCTCCTTCAACAAACGGCAATACCGGAATGACATCAACTTTTAATTGCTCACCATTACCGGAAATAGACGAGCGTGCAACTTTTTCGTTGATGAACATACGAACATAATCATCTTCGGCTTTGTCATTGCACCCTTGCAACAAAACATGGCCAGGTGCAGTGAACGCAGCAACATTGTCAACATGGCCATCGGTGTCGTGATCTAGGGCAAGTCCATGTGGCAACCAGACCACTGATGAGACTCCGAGTTCGTATTTCAATAGAGCCTCAATTTTCACCTGCGACATAGTGGGATTGCGATTGGGGTGCAGCAAACATTGCATTGTGGTTACCAGAGTTCCGGCACCATCTACATTGATAGAACCACCCTCTAAAACCGCCGGAATGCTGCGTTTCTTGTGATTCAAGCGTGTGGTCACCCTGGAAGCCAGTTGCGCATCTTGATCATGGGGAATGAACTTTTCGCCCCATCCGTTAAATACAAAATCAAGACCAATGAGCTCGCCTGTCTTTTCGCGTACATAGATTGGCCCGCTATCACGACACCAGGAATCATCAATGGGGATGCTCAGAAGATTGATTGCGCTCGCACATAACGATTCGGCACGTTCGATGTGCTTCGGATCAACCACCATTGTCACTGGCTCGTACACCGCAATGGTATTTGCAAGTTCAGCGTACGCACGTTCTGCTTCTGCAATCTGGCCGTCCCAGATATCGTCACGCGACGGCCAACACATCAATGTGCGTTGATGAGGCTCGAATTCTGCAGGCATCTGATGCGGCATGGACGACATTGGAAATACCTATTGCTGTGGTTGTGAGAAATAACTATTGCTACCGTCAAGAGTCAGCAATGAACCGTATAACTCAGGGCGGCGATCACGGAATAATCCCCATGACGACCGCAACGCTGATAAAGCAGAACGGTCAAACGTGGCATGAATAATTTCTTCTGAATCGCGACCAGCTTCAGCAACTAGTGCGCCGGTGTTATCTGTAATAAACGAAGAACCATAAAAAGTGATTTCTGTTGAGTTCTGTACTTCACGACCAACGCGGTTTGCTGCCATCACTGGAATCAGGTTTGCGGCCGCATGGCCTTGCATTACTCGTTGCCAGTGTCGCGAAGAATCCCACGTTGGGTCTTGTGGCTCGCTCCCAATTGCTGTGGGATACAGAATGCATTCAGCACCTTGTAATGCCATTGCACGAGCGGCTTCAGGAAACCACTGATCCCAACAGATACCCACACCAATTCGTCCACGCTGCGTATTCCATACACGAAACCCAGTGTCACCGGGACTGAAATAAAACTTTTCCGAATAGCCAGGCCCATCAGGAATATGACTCTTGCGGTAGACACCTATGCGTGAACCGTCTGCGTCCACCATGACAACGGTGTTGAACAATGCATTCCCTGCACGCTCGTACACACTGAGTGGCAAAACAACCTTTAATTCGGCTGCAACTTTTTGAAAATGAGAAATCGTTACATTGTCTTCAATTGAAGTTGCCCGTTGGTGGTGCACGGCTTCTTGTTCTTTGCAGAAGTATTGACCTTCGAATAACTCAGGAATAAGGATTATTTCAGCTCCGCCGGAGGCAGCTTGGCGCACCAAGCGTTCGGCCGTCGCAACATTGTCCTCACGGGTCTCGGACATGGACATTTGAATGGCAGCTAGGGAAAGTGTCACGCCCCCACTCTAGGGATGTTCTCTTTGTAGGTCGATGTGAGACAATCAGACCATGGTTATCGCCACGAAGCAGTCTGAAAAATCCCGCCAGACAGACCTCAAGGTCGCCCATAGTGCTGCCAGTGCCGTGCGCACGGTGGGTGTTGACCAGATGGCACTCACCCGCGTGGCCGCTGATGCCGGCTTTTCCAGCGGCGCAATTTACGCCCGGTGTGACGACAGATCAGAACTTGTGGTTATGGCGTGGGAGAAAAGTTTCTGGCCAATGTTGTCTGAAATTATTACGTTGCTTGCTGATGCTGTGATTTCAAAAGACAACAGCAGTATGAGTCGCATTGCTGAATTATTTATTCGCTCAACTGATCCAGGGATTGTGCCAGACCTTGGCAGTGCAATGGAAGTCATCATCGCATCACGACGCGATGAAACAATCGGCGAAGTTGTGCAACGAGATATCAACAGTTTGCTCGATGATCGTGGAGTTGGTCCATCAACTGATGGTGCACTTCGTCAATCAGTTGTGTCTGCAATCAGCACATTGTTTGGTGCATCATTACTGAACTCTGCCTATGTTGATAATAAAAACAACATGATTGACCCCACTGCACTCATTGAAGTTTTCACTCGTTCAGTGCATTCTCCTGTGAAGCCAGCAAAATCTGCTGGCACGTTGCGAAATATTGCCCCGTATCAATTCCCAACCACTTACGATGATGTTCGTGATGCACTCATAGCAGCAAGTGAATACGTTATTTCGAGAACCGGTGTTCATCGCGCCACAGTGTCGCGCATCGCACGTCGCGCAGGTGTCAGTGTTGGTGCAATTTATGGCCTGTACGAAAACAAAGATGCTCTTGTTGCAGATTGTCTTGAAGTTCTTTTCCCACCACAAAGTCGCCGTGATGTTGACGAATGGTCACGAGTCTTTACATCAAATGATCAACGCGCAGTGGTCACTGATATTTTGGCGAACTACATGTCACCATCATTTGCTCAGTGGCGCACATTCCGTTTGGAAAGCATTGTTGCTGCACGACATTCCCCTGACATCGCGGCTCAATTAGCGGCCTACACATTTGCCGCCAGACGCTCACTCATGGCAGCTGCAGTGAAAGCCCCACCGGGAGCCACCATCAGTCCTGATACAGGCTTATCTGCGCGTGCAAGCGTTCTAGGCCTCTCGATTCTTGAGGTTGTCGACCCCACAATTTGCCAACTCGACTGGCGATGGATTCCTTTCGGTTGATAATCACTAGTCTTCGCTGATGCTTGAAGAACTATCAGCCCAAGTCCGATCAGGAGAGATCAACCCTGTTGATCTCGTGAATGAGAGCCTTCGTCGTATCGAGGCTTCTGCACCGTTAAACGCAGTTGTCGCCGTGTACGCAGACGAAGCACGTGCACATGCTGCATCGCACCCACGCACTGGCGCACTTGCCGGTTTGCCATTTTTAGTAAAGGACATGGCACGAGTAAAAGGTCACGTCACAACCTCTGGGTCATCGTTGTATGCCAAAGGATCGCCCGATGAAGTTGATGACTCAGTTGTTGCCCGACTTCGCCAAGCCGGAGCAATCATCATTGGTCGAACAAATAGCCCCGAGTTCGGTGCAACTGCCTACACAACAAACAACGTGTTCGGTGCAACACGCAATCCTTGGAACACGAAAAAGTCTCCCGGTGGGTCAAGTGGAGGCTCTGCAGCCTCTCTTGCAGCAGGACTCGTCCCCATTGCAACAACGTCAGACGGTGGCGGAAGCGTGCGCGGCCCAGCATCTGCAACTGGGCTTGTTGGTTACAAACCTTCTATGGGTGCCATTGGTCGCAACATACTTCCCCGATGGATTGATTTTTCTACGCAAGGAACGTCTGGGCACGGCGTCGCTGACGTTGTGTATGAAGCCGCGATCACTCATGGTCCTGCAAATGGAGACTTCTTGGGTCTACCCGAAAAAAGCATTTCGTTAGTTCCATCGATGCCACGACGTGTACTTGCATGTCGCACATTTCGTACTGATGTTGACCCTGACATTGAAGCCAATTATGAATCAATGATTGATGCGCTTGTTACAAGCGGCATCACGGTAGAACGTGTTGCGTCACCTTCTGACAACGACACCATCTGGAACTGGTTCATTATGTCCACTGCACAATTGACACAAAGTTTGCGACATGAAGAACACCGCTGGAATGAATTAACTGACTACGTGCAAGCGCAATTGAAGTTTGGCTCCACTGTCACAATTGATCAATACATTGCTGCGCAAAGAAAGCGCCACGAAATCAGCCTTCGGTTCGATGACCTTCTTGGAACAGATGCGGTTCTGTTGACTCCTACGTCCAACGCACGCTCGTGGTCACCCGAAGGACCGCTACCCACACGTGCCGGAAACACTGATGATCCGATGATTACGCTCAATACGCCCGATGCGAACTTCACTGGGCACCCAGCAACAAGTGTGCCAATGGGGCTTGATGACAACGCAGTGCCCTGCGGCATTCATATCACTGGGCCTCGATTCGAGGACCAACTCACACTGGGGCTCGCAGCTCACATCGAACGCATTCGGCCGTGGCCGCTTACAGCACCTGGTTACAAGCCGTTTGGCCTTTAAGAAAATGTAGGGACAAGCGCAACTTTGCCCGCGATTTTGCGATCCTGTAGATCACGCATCGCTTGTACAGCTTTGCTCATCGGATACATCACCGGTTCTACGGGATGCAGTTTTCCTGTTGCGATTCCAGCCAACACTTCAATCAACATGGCTTGATTTTCCACCAAGTTTCTGCCGACCCAAGCACCCCAGTCAACTCCAACCACCGTGCGATTAGTAAGCAGTACGTGGTTTGCAGGAAGACGTGGAATTCCACCAACGAAACCAACAACGAGGTACTGGCCAAAAGGTGCAAGCGCACGTAAGCATGGTTCGGCAAGATCTCCGCCCACGGGGTCGTACACCATGTCAACTCCACCACCACATAATTCACGGGTGCGCAATTTGACATCTTCGTTCAGAACGTCAATCGCTGCAAAGGCCCCACGATCTAATGCGAGTTGTCGCTTTTCAGGACTTGACGCAGCAGCGATTACTCGCATCCCCATGGCTACTCCCAGGTCGACAGCAGCCAACCCAACACCACCACCAGCACCTAACACCAACATGGTGGCACCTTCACGTACTTGTGCACGCTTATGAAAAGCAAACCATGCGGTGAGATAACTCTGCATAAATGTTGCACCTTGACCATCGCTTAATTGATCTGGAATTGCAATAACACGATCTGCTGAGAGAACTGCTTCCTCGGCAAACCCACCACTGCCTGAAAATACGCGATCACCAATTTTCAATTTCGTGACGTCAGATGCCACTTCAATTACTCGCCCGACTATTTCGGATCCCGGTCTGTACGGCACGGGCGGCTTAATTTGATACTTTCCCTCAATCATGAGCGAATCGACATAGTTCAATCCGCTAGCCAAAACTGCAACGCGGATTTGTCCGGACGACAATTCTGGGGAATCTATTTCAACTATTTCAATATCGTCAAGTGAACCGAGTTGTTGTACTTGCAAAGCTTTCATACTTGTGACGGTACTAGACCTGCACGATCAGCAAATAACTCAACTACGAGAGAACTCGACGCATGCGTCGTCTCACATGACTGGCAAATCGTTGGCGTTGACGAATGGAAGAAGTATCAACCCCATATAAGGCGAGCCACGTACAACGCACTCGCCGATGCAACATGAGGCGCACTGACCGGAACGCGGTGCGCTTCCCGGACTCCCCTTCTAGCGCATTCACAAATTTCGAAGATCCGTGAGTTGTGACTACCACAAGTCGTCGAACATTAGTAAGTAGCGGCCGAATCCGTGCAGCGCCTTCTGGCAGCACCCATGCCACTTCGTTCATGAGCACTCTGTCAAACCAACCTTTCAACATTGCGGGTTGACCTGACCACCACGTGGGGTACACAAGTACTAATGCGTCGCACCATTGTAGATCTTCAATGTGCTGTTGTAATTCAGGTAAGTGTCTCAGTTTTTCTTGCACATCTCCTACGTGATTCAGCCGTTCAAACGGAGTAAACACAGGACTGAAATTCTCAGTCCATAAATCATGGTGGCGTATGTCATGACCTGCTGTGCGTATTTCATCAAGAACGTCTGTGCACAGGGACGCGACAAATGACTTCGGCGATGGATGCGCTAGAACGACGAGAACCTTCATATGTTCTCCATCTTTTTTTCAAGTGAGCGAAGAAAGTTCTTTCTGCTTTCATCTGTTGCCGTATCCATCGCATACAGACTTGATGTCGATACTTTCGTTCTGAATGATGTATTCAAGCGAAATGCCCGCGCCAAAATTCGTCGACCATTGTCGTTAACAAGACGTACATACAACCATGGTGAGCCAAAAGTAGAGGCAATATGAATTTTTCGAATGTGCTGAAGACCAGGTCGAACTTTTCCTTTTTCATTAAACACAAAGGCGGTTCCTGGCAACATGACCCGTTCAAGCCACCCCTTAAGTTGTGCAGGTAAACCTCCCCACCATGTGGGATACACAAACACAATTATTTCTGCAGACGTGAGGAGACCGATATATCGCTCGAGACCATCAGGTATTTCACCAGTGCCGCCGGAATATACGTTCCACTCGTAAGTTGACATCACCGGATCAAAATTGTCAGCTGCAAGATCTATTAGGTCAACCAAATGCCCAGCACTGCGCAGACCAGCAATGGCAGCATCGCGCATCGCGGAACAAAAACTTCCTTCAACAGGGTGGCAGTACACAACAAGAGCATTCATAAGGGTGGTCTATCGCACGAGCAATTGAGTACTACCGTACCGTGTATGCCTGATCTGACCGGAGACTTCAATACCGGACAATTGCCAAAGATTGCTCCTGGCACTGTGACTGTGACAATTGCTCGAACTGTTGCTCCACATAACAAGGCAGAATTTGAAAAATGGTGCGACGACATGACTCATGCCGTGCAAGCAGCCGATGGATGTCTCGGAGCCACAGTTCTCTGGCCTGCTACACCAACAGATCCGTATCACATGGTCTTTCGCTTTCTTGATGTACTTCAATTACGCGAATGGGAACGCTCTGACATCCGACGGGCTTTACGTGAACGCGCAGACCGCCTCGTCTTGTCAGAAAAAGTGACTGTCACTGCAGGTACTGAACAGTTTTTTGATGCACTCGGTGAAGTGGAGCGTCATAAGACTCGCACCGGTAAATTTCTCTCAGACGTTGCGTGGGTGTACCCCATCGCGCTGACATTTACCCTTGTTCTTGCACCTTACTTTGCCAAGATCGATGTCTTGCCGCGAGTACTCATCTCTACCGGCCTCATCGGTGCAACCAGCAAGTACGCAACTTCACCAATTCGCAAATGGTGGCGCAGGCGAAAGATGCTGCCGCAGGATTTTTCTAGTCGATAACGACTTATCGCGGAGGCAGTCCGCAGGCGTTCATACCCAAGAGTCGCGAAATATGCTTTCGATTACGGGCTACTAACGAATAGACAAGCCCTGCAATAAACCGCACTCCAGGTAGTCCGATAACGACTCCGAGTATCCGATACATCCGTGCATCTGCCACTTGTAAAATTGCTGAAATGGCAATAGCACCTTCTAATCGGCCAGCATCAGTGACAAACCAGACAGCACCAATATGTGCGAGTCCATACTGATGGTGCGAGACAACATCAACACTAGGAATGTGACTAGTAATCCACCCTGCGGAGGCTTCACAGATGCCACAGTCTCCGTCATAGACAACAACGGGCTGCATGTCAATTACACATTCAGTAGATCGAATACCTGTTGAGCGCGACCAGCGTGAATAGTTTCTTCACGACCATTAAGGCGAAGTAGTCGTACTACTTCTTCATCAGTCTCGGCATCGGCCCAACGTTGGTATCCGACATCTCCATTGATTTCACCTTGAACAACTGCAGCAAACATTTTTGAATCAATTGTCTCGGGAAGCGGAACTGCAAGAAGTTCTGCTTCCTCGGCGGAAGGTTCCCACTCATGACCAATTTTGATACTGATCATGCGAGCCAGACGACGAGCATGTCCGCGTTCTTCGACTGCATTTTTGCGCAGAAGGTCAGCAGCTGCGTCATTTCCGACACGATCAGCCAGGATGTTGTAAAACACTTCCCCAGCCATTTCAATACGATACATCAGCTTCAGTTCAGGGACTTCAAGCTTTGCTACGCCAGAAAGACCAGCGTTGGCAGTAAAGAAATTCAACTCGGACATGATTAATTCACGTTCAGAAGATCAACAATGAAGACAAGAGTTTCTCCACCCTTGATGACTCCACCTGCACCTTGCGACCCGTATCCAAGATGAGCAGGAATTGTGATGCGACGACGACCGCCTACTTTCATTCCGGCAACGCCCTGATCCCAACCAGAAATCACTTGACCTGCACCGAGGCGAAATTCAAAAGTTTCATTGCGATCCCACGAAGCATCAAACTGACGCTGCGTGCTCCATGCAACACCGACATAATGCACTTCAACATTTGTGCCGGCAACTGCTTCTTTGCCGTCACCAACAGTGATGTCTTCAAGAACAAGGTCGGAAGGTGCGTCACCTACAGGAATGGAAAGGTCTGGTTTCATCGCGCTCATGACCCCCAACCTATCTGTGGCGCTAGCCCCTCACACGGGAAAAGCAGTCCTGTTTACGCTCGTGCGCGCGTCCGTCGAAGGACAGGATCTGCAACACGCAAAGCACCATCTGCAATCTTCATCACGCGACCAGCAGCTCCGGGAGTTGTTGAATCGATGAGATTACCCATGACAGCCAATGTGATATCTGCTGCAACTTGAGTGCCCACTGCAAGTCGTAATCCTGGTTTCAATAACCACGGATGGCCGATGATGAAGCTGAAGCGCCGACCTGTTCGTAAGAACGAATCAAAACGTTCACCCACCATGAGGTCGTACGACTCTGAAGCGGTGTTTGGGTCAGCTATGAAACGTTCAGCTGCCAACATGCCCGATTCAAGACCGTAATCAATACCTTCACCGTTCATTGGATTGACAAAACCGGCCGCATCTCCAACAGCCACCCAACCAGGACCATGACGTTTCACACAACTCATCGGCAATCTCCATGCGCGAGGTTTTTCGATGTAATCGCCAAGTGACCATGAATCACGCACCAACGCTGCGTACTGATCAAGAAGCGTGTTGAGGTTCAATTTCTTGAAACCTTTCATGGTGCTGAGTGCACCGACACCTATGTTGACTGTGCCATCACCTGCAGGAAACATCCACCCGTATCCCGGAACAGCAACTCCGTGTTCATCACTGAGACTAAGACACGCTTCGAGATGGCGTTCAGCATGACGTGGAGTTGGCGCATAGGCACGAATTGCAAGACCAAATGGTTCGTTCGGATCACGTTCTGCACCAAGCATCTTTGCAGCCATGCCTTGAGCACCTGTGGCCAAGATGGTGAACGGTGCACGAAGTACTTCGGTCCCGACACTGACACCTACAACACGCCCTCCTTCTATGACAGGAAGAGCTTCAGAGTTGAAACGCACATCTACGCCACTTGCAATTGCCACATCAAGAAGATGATTGTCGAAACGTTGCCGTGGCCACACTGCCCCATGATTCGGAAAGCGTGTTGTAGTGGGCCAGGAAAGTTCACGTTCCTTCTTTCCGGCAATCATCCGTAATCCATCAATGCGATGAGCAACTGAATGATCAATGCCTAAATCATTCAATGCAGCAATGGCACGAGGTGTCAGGCCATCGCCACACACTTTGTCGCGGCCGTATGGGCCCTTTTCGCACAGAACCACACGCAATCCGGCACGAGCGCCGGTGATAGCTGCTGCTGACCCTGCGGGACCGCCGCCAATCACAAGTAGGTCGCTCTGCATGACTACGAGCCTGCCAGATGCATATCCATTCTACTACCTGCCTACCATGGGACATATGGCTCGTATGTCTGTTTCTGAAGCCGTGGCGCTCGTTCGCCCCACCGACACATTGGCCGTCCCTCTCGGGCCAGGCGTGCCAGGCGGTTTCATGCATGCGCTCGGTGACCGTGACGACTATGTCGACCTACAAATATCCGGTGCGCTCATGCCAGACCTGTATGCAGTGCTCACGAAACCCGGGGTGCATTACCGCAGTGGGTTTTTTGGGCCGGCTGAACGCTTCTTGCGAGATGCAGGGTCCTCTATCGATTTTGTTCCCGCAGATTTTCGACGATTTTCTCCCATTCTGGAAAAGATGCGCCCCCGTGTCATGGCAACTGCAGGGTCTCTCCCGGTTGATGGTTGGGTCAGTTTGTCTGTTCACGCCGGTGCCACTGTTGATGAAATTCATCGTGCAAGTACAGACCCGGAACGAATTCTCCTTGTCGAAGTCAGCGAACACTTTCCTCGCACATTTGGTGTTGCCCCACATGAGCACCGCATTCATGTTGACGCAATTGATTGCCTGATTGAGACCGACCGTGTACCGCTGAACTTGGCTGATACAGAGCCAAGCGATGCAGAACGAACTATCGCGGAGATAGCTGTGTCGTTCATCCATTCAGGCAGCACATTGCAAACAGGCATCGGTGGCATTCCGAACCAGATTGCACTTTCACTTGCAGCTAGCGACATGGGTGACTTTGGAGTGCATTCAGAAATGTTCACAACTGGCCTCATGCGTCTTCACCAGGCAGGAAAAGTTACAAACAAAAAGGGAACAGAATTTGATGGCTTCTCGCCAACAACATTTGCAGCCGGAATCCCCGAGCTATACACATGGCTTCACAACAACGACGCAGTTCGATTCCTGCCAGTACAAATTGTGAACTCACCCGAACTCATTGCAAAAAATCGCAACATGGTCACCATTAACGGTGCGCTGGCAGTTGATCTTGCCGGGCAGGTTGTTGCAGACACGATCGGCGGAACACAATTCAGCGGCGTCGGGGGCCATGAAGATTTTGTCTCGGGTCCTGGACTTGATTCGTCTGATTGCAGTCTTATTTGCCTGCCATCAACAACCACAGTTAATGGCGTGTTGACTAGCCGCATCATGGGCATACTCCCAACTGGAAGTGTGGTTAGTACCCCACGTCACCAAGTAGACACAATCATTACCGAATTCGGTGTTGCCGAATTAGAGGGCCGCACTATTCGTGAACGAGCACACGCTCTTGCGTCTATTGCACATCCACAGTTTCGCGATGAACTTCTCGCGAGCGGTGAGTCGTGGCCTCGGGATTAAGACCAAGCGCGGTATACAACCCAATCACTGCAAGTAACGACATCGCACCCACTACGTAACCAGCCAAAATGTCAGTCGGCCAATGTGTTCTGAGTAACCACGACGATATTCCAACGACAATGCTTGCAATAACTACTAACCAGGATGCAATACGGCGAAGAACTGAACCGTTCGTAGTGAAATACCAAACGACAAAACCCCATAATGCAACACAGTTCGCAGCATGTCCAGATGGAAATGCCATTTCGTCTTGCCCAATCATCATGCGACTAAAGAAATTCTCATACTGATACGGAAATATTCTGCCTACTGAAATTTTCAGCGCGCCAGCGATACCAGTTTCTAAAATCAGAACGAGAAAAAATCCGATAAGTGGTAGCCAGGAGCGACGCTTCAACGAAACCCAAAGCAGAAGTGGAAGACATGCGGTGAGAATGATCCCTCGTAGTCCCAACATGACAGTGACCGAGAAAATATCTTTTGAAGCGCGGATGTCTCGTGCCGTCAGCCGAGCAGTTTTATCAAAGTTTGACAAAAACCCTCGAGTCACCACTTGTTGAATCAAGATTGCAAGAAAGAGACACAAAACAGTTGAGTAGGCAGAAAGGCGGCGTGCGGTCAACATCAGGAACCATTTTGCCTTGTTTCGCCACCATCATCGTGGCACCCAACAAAAATACCCCAGTACGGCATTGCGCATCGATCGGTACTAGAACATGCTGATGAGTAGTTTCACGCCTGGTTCACCCGAATGGTTTAGCCAAGTCCAGGAAGAGGTCATTGACCCGTCACGACGAATTGTGGACCCGCACCACCATCTCTGGCCTGTCGGCGGATCACTGCCATACGGTCTCGACCAACTCCACGAAGATCTGCATGCCGGACACCTCATTGAAAAAACAGTATTCATCGAATGCGGTGCTAGTTACCGAACATCTGGTCCTGCTCACCTTGCGCCAGTGGGTGAAACAGAATTTGTTGCCGGTGAATCACTGCGTGACCCCGGCCATATCATTTCCGGAATCGTTGCGCACGCCGACCTTCGCCGTGATGACCTCGAAAGTATTCTTGACGCACACGTTGAAGCTGGCAACGGCTTGTTGCGCGGGATTCGTGATGCACTTTCTCGTGCAGATCATCCAGATGCTCTCGCCATTCCTGGTCGCGCACCAAAAGATTTATACAAAGACCAAAACTTTTTGCGCGGGGTTGCAACGCTCGGAGCACGTGGGCTGACGTATGACTCATGGCATTACCACTACCAGAACTCTGAATTTTTGGAACTGGCTCGAGCAGTACCCAGTACAACAATGATCCTCGATCATTTCGGAACTCCCCTCGGCGTTGGTCCATATGAATCTCAACGAGATGAAATTTTTACTCAGTGGAAAACTGACATCGCAGCTATCGCTGAATGTTCAAACGTGGTCGCAAAACTTGGAGGACTAGCTATGCCAGACAATGGATTTGGTTGGCACACAGCTGATAAGCCGCCAACGTCTGACGAGTTCATTACAGCGCAAAAGAAATACTTCGAACACACCATTGAATGCTTTGGTCCAGACAGGTGCATGTTTGAGTCAAACTTCCCCATTGACCGTTTTTCCATGTCGTACACAGTTGTGTGGAATGCATTTAAAAAAATGACAGCCTCGTTTACAGAAAACGAAAAAGATGCCATGTTCCGCGGTACCGCTACTCGTACCTATTCCTTGTTGTGAACATCTTTCGCTGACTCAAACCACTGCGACAACCGCCTAAAGCCTTCATCTAGCGTCACGCGTGGTGTCCACGAAAGATCATCACGTACAGCACGTTGGTCAAACCAATGTGCCGTACCTAACTGTTCAGCAATAAAGCGTGTCACAGGTGGTTCAGAGGATCGAAGCAATGGCCATATCCGCTCAACACAAGAACCCACACTTTTCCCTACTGCAAGCGAAACATAGCGAGGTTGAAATGGAATACGTGCCGCAGTACACATAGATCTCATCAGTTCATTAACAGTGCGGGGTTCAGCATTCGAAATAACGTATGACTCACCATCGCATGCAGATCCGATTTGAATTGCATCAAGTGCTGCAATATGAGCGTCTATTGCATTATCGATATATGTGGAATCCACCAATGCATTCCCTGAACCCACAATCGTGAGTCGCCCACGTGCAGCTCTATCTATGATTCGACCAACCAATTGCGTATCTCCTGGTCCCCACACCAAATGAGGACGTGTGACGACAACTGCAAGGTCACTATTGCGCGCGTTCAATGCCAATAGTTCGGCCATCGCTTTAGATTCGGCATAGTAGGAACGTGTACGACCAAGTGTGGCTGTACCGGCGGCTGCACCGACAAGTGATTCACCAACATGCGCGACAGACGGAGTGGAAACGTGTACCAACCGTGAAATGTTTTGCCGCTGTGCAGCATTCACAACATTTTTAGTTCCTGCCACATTGGTGCTGTAAAACTCTTGCCATTTTCCGACCACACCAACTCGTGCAGCGCCGTGAATGATGGCATCGCAACCCTCAGCCGCATTGGTGACTGCATCAGCATCACTGATATCTGCTGATACGTGCTGCACGCTCTGATGCCCTTCGAAAGTTGCCGCACGTCGCTGTAGACACACCACTTCATCACCACGAAGTACGAGCGCACGTGCAATGCCTCCGAGCAGCATGCTGCCGGAACCAGTAACAAGAACTTTCACTCTTTATTCCCTGACAAAATCGAAGACATCTGCATAGCAACTTTTGTCCGGTCAATTTTTGAGTTATGTCTGATGTCTACGGGAAGATTCTTCGTTGTCCACACTGCAGCAACATGAGGAACAACAACAGATCGCACCGCACGTGCAAGATCAATAGATGCTGGCCCGTCAGTGCGCTGTGATGTTTCGACCACGATGACGATCTGCTGAGCGCCACTCGGCCCAACTCCGACTGCCGCGGCGCGCACAATGTTGGGCAAGGCCTCGACAGCAATCTCTAGCGGCACCGGCGTCACTGGACCATCTGCGGTATCGAGAACGTGTACGGAACGCCCTTCTATCCAAAGATTCCCAAAGGCGTCGAGATGTCCTACGTCTCCGGTGCGATGCCACGTACGAGTTTCGTTACTCATTGTCAATACTGGTCGTGCATTGTGTTCAGTCAGCCATAGCGAGTCATATCCGGCCGACATCCACGGTGCCGACACCAAAACTTCTGATGTATCAGGGTCTATTTGTACTTCACAGTTGTGAACCGATACTCCGACACAGACTCCAGCACCAGTCCCAATTCGTTCAAGATCTGCCAAGGAAACATCGGCGACAGGTAATACTTCAGTCATGCCATAGGGCGTATGTAGCTCAGCATCTGGACACAACACAGCTATCTCTCGCAATGTTGCGATGGGCACCGGAGCACCGGCGGACATCAACAGTCGTACTTTTGAAAGACTGTGCAAGGTGCCCTTCGTAGTGCGAACCACATTTGCAAGTGCAGCTGGTGATGCAAACACCATGGTGGCCCCCACTCGCTTACATGCATCATCAAGCGCTTCTGCAGTGAGTGTTCCGGGGGCTGTCACATCCATATCTGCAAGCCCTGTTGCGATTCCAAGCGCTGGCCCATACAAAGCAAAGGGAGCAAATGCAGCAACAAATTTGTCTGCAGGCGTGATGCCATATGTCTGTAGCAACGCGTCACGTTGTGCGTACAACTGACGATGCGTGTAGCGAACACCTTTTGCTGGCCCCGTTGCACCAGAGGTAAAGAGCACTGCAGCAAGGTCGTCGGGCGATGGTTCTGGTGCACTGACTTGTTCCACCTTCTGGATTGCAGCCGAGCGTCGTACCAGTGACAGTGGAATGAATGAGGCACGAGGTGCCCATTTCAGAATTCGTGCGGCAAATAATGCACGAGCTGGTCCGACAACATGTGCGACACGAGATGCCCGTATAGCCCCGCGAAGCCCGCGAAGACCAAGACCCCTATCTGCAATAACTGCTACCGCTCCAATGCGCCAGCACGCATACACCACAGCAATCAAGTCAATACTGGGAGACACCAAGATTGCAATGCGATCACCTTGTGTAACACCTCGCTCGTACATTGCGTTCGCATATGTGGCAACTCTGCAAGCAAATTCTGGGCGGGTTACTACATCGTCGGCAGCAGCATCAGTAATTGCGATGTCATCTGCGGAGTCCCACTTGTCAATGAGTGACCACAAGGTCGCTGGATCATCTCGATGAGGCGGAATAAATAAAGTGCATGGGTGTTCATTGTGCTCTTCAATCGCAGCTTCAACAATCGGAGCAATCGACGCTTCCAACACTGCTAAGTGACCAGCATTAGCGATGCGATGCAACGCAGCATCAGTAAACCGATGAAGTAAATCATGTGCGAAGTCATCGTTGAAGACAGGGTCTTTTGATCCCCACACCAAACGAACAGGAATGTTCAGATCGGATAATTGGTCCGCAACTGTTGCAATGTCATGTGATGACCGATGCCGTGATGTGAGAGGTGCTTCTGCAACGAAATCTGCCACTCCCCTGCGAGTCGCGCGTCGGCGATACGGGAACACCAGGGCATTACGTTGCGCACCTGATAATCCGAGACCGGGCAGAAAGGGAGTTCCCCGCACAAACAAGGACGACTCACGCGTCACTAGCCGATGAAGTCCACTGCTCGCCGCCAAACGAATGAGCAACGGTGCGTGACGATTCTGAGGAATCGCAATACCAGTATTTGATAACACCATGCCTGCAACGTGGCCCGGGTGCGATACCGCATAACCCATACCAATTGCACCACCCCAATCCTGGGCAACTATCCACACCGGTGATGTAATACCTAGTGCTCGAATAAAGTCAGCAATGTCTGTCACTCTGTCGCGATAGGTGCGTGATGAGACCTGTTCTGAAAATCCCATTGATAGATGATCGGGTGCTATCACGCGAAAACGTGAATTCAGTTCTTGAAAAACTCGTGACCACAGAAACGACCATGTGGGGTTTCCGTGCAAACACAAAATAACCGGAGCATTATCAGTGTTTCCGGGACGATCTAAGAAGTGCCACTGGTGAGAAGCTCCATCGTGGCTTGGCACATCAATAGTGCGCGACCACGAAGGGTCTATTCCGAACGCTGCAAAATCTGTAGCGAGCGGACGCTGCACGTTTACCAAAGAATCTCAAGTGCGCTTGTATTGAGGCCGGAACCAATACCAAGACACATCACGCGCTGGCCTGGCTGAATCTTGTCTTGCACACTGGCCAACGTAATGGGAATTGCTGCAGGGCCGATATTGCCAAAATGAGGAAAGGTAATGGGAGCTTTGGCGGGGTCAATGCCGAGACGATCACACAACATTGTTGTATGTACCTTGCTGACTTGATGCAAGATGTACCAATCAACAGCATCGGCTCCCCAGTTGAAATCCACAAGCGCTTCTTCCCATGCCACTGCAGCTAGATCAAGACCAGCGACTAATAGACCGTGAGTATCTGTGGTCATGCGATCAAGATCTCCCACACACAAAGAATTGTGTTCTGTTGCAGCTCGTGCCATACCACCGATGAGTCGATGTGTTTCAGGGTGGCGCTGTGAGCTTGCCATCACCATTGCTGCAGCGCCAGATCCGAGTGTGAGCGAAGCAAATTCTGCGAATACATCAAGTGCAGTGGAATCTGGTTTGCGTAAACGTTCAATCGTCGCCTCTTGTGGCTGACGACTGCCTTCTCCATCAACTATCAACACATATTCGACAGAGCCAGAGTCGATCATGGTGGCTGCAAGATGCATGGCATTGACGAATCCGAGGCATGCATTACCGATATCAAAGTTCAGACATGACGACGACAATTTAAGTCGGTCGTGCACGAGGCACGCAACAGATGGTTCAAGATGTTCTTTGCACACAGATGTCGAAATGAGAACACCAATTTGCGACGGGTCAATGCCCGCCTTCTCAATCGCGAGTTTTCCAGCCATTGCAGCTGCATCGGAAAATGACACGTCCTCATCCCACCAACGACGCTCCTCAATCCCTGCAAGCCCAGCGAGCAATCCGGATCTGAGACCATTGCGTTGGTACACCTCTGCCAATTGCTCATCGATCCAATGTGAGGTGATGATGTTGGGAGCTTCAACTGAGGCAACACTCAAGACGCCAGCATGTTGGTGTTGAAATACTGAATTTCCGGCCATCGCGACAATCTTTCGGGTTGAGTCCGTAGTACAGGCTAGTGAGCGCACTCCATTTCTGAACCACGGGGGCATTCAATCGGTCATTAATTGCGTAATTACTCCAAATCCGGTGCCAGACTTCCTGAATGGGCTCAGACATCGGCGTTTTCACTGTCTTTGCATGCCCCCATTGCACAATGCCACTACGTCTCAATCAGCATGAGGCGCGCTGCGAGAACAATCATCTCTTCGATCGTTCTCGAGATGGATATGTCAATCTCGTGATCGGTGGACGACTTGCGTCAACTTCCACATCTGGTGACACCGCCCATTCACTTCAGTCCCGACGACGCTTCTTTGCCACAGGGTCATACGCCCCGATTGCATCTGCACTCGCCAATGTGCTGCAAGACATATCCGGACCAATTCTCGATGTGGGATGTGGAGAGGGTTACTACTTCACCCACATCAATGCGACTGAAAAATACGGCATTGACATTTCAAAAAAAGCAGTACAAATGGCAAGCAAATTTTTGCCCAATGCCCACTTTGCAGTTGCATCTGCGTTTCGCCTTCCCATTGTTGACCATTCCTGCGCCGCGGTGTTCTCAGTGTTTGCACCACATTCGTTCGAAGAATATGCCCGCGTCTTACAACCCGGTGGCATGTGGGTCACAGTGACTCCTGGCCCACATCACTTACAACAGATGCGTCCCAAACGAGACCAAACTATTGATGAACGAGAAGAGCGCCGCAGCGAGCCCCCTCCACAGGCACAACATGCACAGCGCATTCAGTTTGAACTTGATCTCACAGAAACTGATGCCAATGACTTGTTTTCCATGACCCCATTGATATGGCAGACCGCTGCAGATGCATCACCCACAACACATGTCAGTATCGATGTTTGGGTCTCTTCGGGCACTTCGCTCTAACGTTGCGACATGTTGAAGTTTGATACAGCGTATTACCAGCGCTTCTACGGCGACAATGGAGCACACGATGCTGAGAAAGTCGCACACCTCGCGACGGCCGTTCATCATCTTGCTGCCTGGTGGGGTGTTGAAGTCTCAACTGTGCTTGACGTAGGGGCTGGTATGGGAATGTGGCGTGACTGGTACAACAACACACATCCGTCTGTCACTGTGCGTTCCATTGATATCAGCGAGCATGCGTGCAAGACATGGCATCACGAACAACGAGATATCTCACAATGGCGACCACGCGGAAAATTTGATCTTGTGGTGTGTCACAGTGTGTTGCAATATCTCAATAAAGAATCTGTCATTCAGGCATTTGAGCATCTCGCCGCAGCAACTCGACATGTGTTGTACCTCGAATTACCCACAAAATGGGACTACGAAAATATTTGCGATGAGACAAGTACAGATTTGCAGGTGTACCAACGTTCAGGTACGTGGTACCGAACACAACTCTCGCAATATTTTCGACAAGTTGGTGCCGGCCTCTGGGTGCCACAGAATGGCATCCCCATGTATGAATTAGAGGCGTGCCGCTAACGAGAAACTGGCCGGAAGCGATACAGGGCGCTTCCTTCACCAGTGTCGTGGAACACCATATCTACGGGCATTCCTATATGGAGTGCCTCAATGTCGCAATCAACAATGTTGGTCATAATGCGCGGACCATCAGCAAGTTCTACATACGCGATAACAAACGGACCCGCATCTTTGAATGCGCCTGTCCCCTTGCGTACAACTGTGAAGCTATAAATAGTGCCGGTTTGTTGAGCATCAAACGTTGACACGTTCTCTGTCCAACACTTCGGGCAGTTGCGTCGAGGAAACCACAGCACAATGTTGCACGCATCGCAACGCTGCAATAAAAAGCGGCCTTCTGTGGTGGCTTTCCAAAACTCAGCAGTGGTTGAGTTGATTGCGGGTGCAGGTGTTGGCAACATGGTTATGCGTCCTCTTGTCCGAGAATGAGTGTGACTGAACCATGCTTTGAGCCAAGGCTGCCGCCCGTGCCGTGAGCAAGAGATATCTGGCAGTTCGGTACTTGTACTGCTGGGTGTGCTTCACCACGCATTTGGCGCACGGCTTCAATGACTTTGGTAATACCGCCACGATTCGATGGATGGTTATTACACAAACCGCCGCCATCAGTATTGAAGGGCAACTTCCCGAATGGTGCAACAAGTCCGCCATCCATTACAAATTTTCCGCCTTGTCCTTTTTCACAGAAACCAAGATCTTCAATCGTTTGCAGAACAGTGATTGTGAAACTGTCGTAAATAGATGCGTACTTAATATCAGCAACGCTCACGCCAGCTTCTGCAAAAGCCCGTGGACCAGACCACACAGCACCCGTATAGGTGAGATCAATACCGCCATTATTGGTGTGCTTGATTGCTTCACCATGACCAAGAATTTTCGCTGACGTACGACCAAGTGAACGAGCAACCTCAGGAGACACCACGATCAATGCTCCCCCGCCATCAGTGACCACACAGCAGTCAAGGCGATGTAGCGGGTCAGCAACCATGGGCGAGTTCAATACATCGTCCACTGTTACTGCGTAGGGCAAAAAAGCGTTCGGGTTGTGTTGTGCATGAATACTTGCGGCAACTTTGATTTCTGCCAACTGCGCAGACGTTGTGCCAAATTCATACATATGGCGTTGCGCTGCAAGTGCATAGGTATGTGGTGCACCAGCAATGCCCCACCCTGATTCAAATCCGGAGTCTGACCCTGACGCGAATGACACCTCATGGCGACCAGTGCGTGGTTTTCCAGCCAAAGTAATCAGAGCAACAGAGCACTTACCTGCAGCAATCGCCGCTGCAGCATGACCGACATGAGCAAGATACGACGAGCCCCCAGTTTCAGTGCTGTCGATATAACTAGGGCGCAAACCAAAGTGTTCCACCAAAGACATTGGGCCAAACCCGGCCGTGCCATCACAGAACACAGCATCTACGTCGCTCATTTGCAGACCAGCATCTGCCAGTGCGCCGAGCGCTACTTCCGTATGAATCTCAAACAATGTGCGATCAGGAATGTCGCGACGAGGGTGCTCATAAATTCCCGCGACATACGCCGCTCCTCGAATGCTCATTGTTGCCTGCTCGTGTATGCGTTTTTCATGGGACTTCTATTAGAACAGGCAAACAATTGCGCTACCGAAGCGGAGGACCTGGCACATGTCACAGGTCCCTAGAAAACCAAAATCCCAACCTCTGTGGAGAGGCTGGGATTTCAGACTTTTGTTATTAGTGGCGGGGGCAAGATTTGAACTTGCGACCTTTGGGTTATGAGCCCAACGAGCTACCGGGCTGCTCCACCCCGCGATGTAGTTGAAGCATTACGGTACAAGGCGAGTGCCTCACTCACAACTTCACCTGAAATGCTTAGGATTATTGCAATCACCATGCTTGCCCGAAACAAAAAGACCCAGATGGCCGTAGAGGCATTGCAAGCAGAAATTGCTTCATTACGGGCCGAAATGAGCGAACAGATGACTGCTCTCGTCGCCGAACGGGAAACTGCACGTTCAACAATTGAACGCCTCGCTGGCATTGAGGCGCGCGTTTCCGGCATGGGATCAGAACTGTCGCGTCAGTTACACGAATTAGGTACTGAAATTGAAGAGCTCTCGAAGCGCGCAGAAGATTCAGGCGTGGCTGAAATGATGGATGCACTAAAGACAACTCAAGTACGACTTGCAAATGAGCAAGCACGATACGAAATTACATTTCGCCAAGACCTCGCAGCACTAGCAAATAAATTGTTACAGCGCCAACGCGCCTGAACTAACCCTTAACAGCAGCAAGAGCCTGTTGCACTAAACCGCGGGCTTGAGCCAACTTGATTTGGTACGTCGCAAAATCTGGTGGTGTTTTCGCTAACGCGGCATCTGCCTGAGCAAATAGTGCTTCTGCTTGTCGCAACAACTCAGCAGGTGTCGAGCCTGCAGATGGTGCAACAGTGACAGGACTACCTGGCACTGTTGTTGTTGGTGAACCAGATGCACCGCCTACTCGATCACCAAGATTCAAGTTAAAGCCAGGGAACAACTGAGAAATAACACTGGTCAAACTGTCACCGATGACAGACCGATCGCCATATCCAGCAAGAATTTTTCTCACGAATACTTGTTTGTCATTGCCATCTGGCTGCACAAACATCGGACGAATGTAGATAATTCCCTTGCCCACTGGAACAAGTTGAAGATCACCATATGTCACTCGTGAGCCGCGCTGATCAAGCGGTGTAATCGTTTGTGAAATTGCTGGTTCGCTTTCAAATTGTGCAGACACTGTTGCAGGGCCAGCAGGCAGCGGAGCCTTGATGTCATAGACCATTATTTTTCCGTAGGTCTTTGGATCGCTTGATACCACCATCAATGAACGCAATTCCTTACGACTATCGTCAGCCGAGAACGGCACGAACGGACGCACCATTGAGAATTGACCAATATCAGACTTTGAATTGGGCTCGTGGAAGATAGAGAAGTATGGGCTGAAACGCTGCACTGTTGAATCAGTTGCGTTAATTGAATCAATCGGAGTAACTCCAGTTGCTGCTGTTGAGATTCCCGTCGTTCCAGCGGCAGCTTCAGGTGCATTTGCTGGCGCTTGAGCAACGCTCCAAGCGGCATCACGGTTAAAGAACAATGTTGCATCGTCGAATTGGTAGCGCCCAAACATATTTGTTTGCACGCGGAACAAATCTTCGGGATAACGGAAGTGTGCAGACAGTTCAGCAGGAACAGTTGACTTTTTTGCAAACAAATGTGGGAAGGCCGCATTCCACATGCGGGCGATCGGGTCTTTCGTATCCATGAGGTACAGAGTGACTTGGCCACTGTATGCATCAACAACAGCCTTGACACTGTTGCGAACGTAGTTGAACGAATGATTTAGTCCACTGCCAGCAGTGAGTTGAGATGTATTAGCAGTCTCTGCATATGGGTAACGGTTAGTTGTTGTGAATGCATCAATTACCCATTTCACTTCTCCATTCACCACTACTGCATACGGGTCAGCATCAAGATGCAAGAACGGAGCAATCTTTGCTACTCGCGAACGTACGTCACGTTGCAGCAAAATTTGAGAATCATTGGTGATCAGACTTGAACCGAGAAGGTTAAATTCGCCGAAATTAACGGCGAGTGCAACTTTGCGAATAAAGCTGTTGAACTTGATTCCACCATTTCCTACAAACGATGTCTCAGTTCCGCCGGGACACGCTTGCTCTTTTTGCGAAGTCTTCACGACTGCATATTCACCGAGGCGATCTCCGAAGTAAATCTGCGGCTTAGTAACTTTCAAATCAATGTACGAAGGACGACCATCTTCTGTTGCAAGACTGGCTGGAGCAGCAATAACACCACATCCATGCGTGTACAAGAGATGTCGAGAAACCCACGTGCGGTTTGGAATACCTGCCAAATTGAGTTCGCGAGCCGCAACAAGTACCTGCTGTACGCGACCATCAATTGAATAGCGATCAACATCTAAATCGTTCACTGTGTAGAACGATTTGAGTCCTTCGTCAAGAGCAAAACGATCGAGCATTTGTGTGGGATCAAGTTGGCGCACGTCTCGAAGAGCTGCGTCGTTTGTTGTGACGTCTGCTGCACTGATATCGCTAAACGTTGTATCTTGACGCGTTACATCCGCAATACCCATTGCGGCTTTCGTAGCCACAATGTTGCGTTGGATAAAGGGCAACTCACGTGTGCTGACGTTTGGCTGCACTACGAATCGTTGAATAATGGCTGGGTACACCGTGCCAACGGCAAGGGCCACAACAACCCATAAACCGATTGCAAGAACTGGCAAGCGCCAACCCTTCTGACGAATATTCCACAGCAGAAGCGCGGTCACTGCGAGTGACACCAAAATCATCAGATTCAGAGCCGGCAACTGTGCATTTACATCGGTGTACAAAGCACCACGAACCACTCCGCGAGTTGAAGACGTGAGTTGATACTTGGACAACCAGTAATCGGCGGCGCGCAACAGTGTGCCGATTGCAACAAGTACAGAGAGATGCACTTTTGCTTGTGACGTCACTCTCTGCACGCGGTCTTGCGGACGAATACTGCCATTAATGAAATGGAATGCAGTAGTGATAATGGTGACGAGAACAAGAGCACCAAATGTCCAAGCGACTACAAATTGTGCGAAAGGCAAACGGAAGACATAGAAACCAACATTGGCTTTGAACAATGGATCCCCTACTGGGAACGCTTGACGGTTGCGGAACATTGTCCACTCTTGCCATTCACTCGATGCTGGAAGTCCCAACATAAATGAGATGAGTACAGCCAAGGCGATACGTAACTTGCCTCGACTTTTAGCTGTCAATTCCCTGATGCGAATAATTGTTTGATCTTCGGGCGTATTTGGCAGTGTCAAAGGGGCGATGCGATCAGCAAGCAATAAGTTGACCCACAGAAACAGAAAACTGCCGACCGTAAATACGGCAACGAGTTCTGCTTTGCTTCTCAGCATTGCCCAGTACACATCACTGTGACCAACACTGTTAAACCACAGCACGTTGACATAAAACGAAGACATTGCCTTTGCACTGAATATAAGAAACAAGACAAGGCCGACAACAACAGATACTGCTATTCGTCCACGAGAAGGCCGACCAAAATTAGGAAGTCGAAATACTGGGCCAGTTGGGCCGCCGGGGGGAAGGTCTGAAGAGTTACGCACGCATCAGGACGCTAGTCCTGAACGGGACAAACGAGGCATCGGCAGCCTGCATGTGCTGGAGGATGACTGTGGCCTGTGGGGAAATCATCACCACGTACGACAGATCCACCCAATGAATTGTCTTCACATTCGCTACAGCAATTGGTATCTGGCTCAGCCATCCACGTAATGCGACTGCCAGGCTCTAGGGCAAGATACGCGCCATGGCTATAGGAAGAACAAGCAATGTCTTCAACATGTGAGTCAATTCGATCTGACTTCCAGGCACGGTACACATCGCGAATGAGTCCGAGAAGCACCTCACGGTCCCCCTCCGCTTCGCCAATTGCAATGCGTGCTTCCTCGCGGAAACTGGCAACTAAACCAGCCGTGATGGCTGATACTGCATGAGCGGCAATGGCCTTTTGAGTAACTCGACGACTTGAACCACCTGCAGCCTTGACAGATTTTGCACCGGCGCTTGCAGCAGCCATTGAATCTTCTGCAACAGCAGTTGCATACCTGGCGCTATGTTCTGCTTCAGTTCCGAGAACAGCATCAATTTCAAGTGATGAACGCTTGGCACGAACATGACCGAGAACTGTGTTTTGTTCATCAGCGAGTACTCGCTTTAATTTGCGGGCCATCGCTACAACGACAGGAGAAAGTTCTTCATCGCGTTCAGCGAACCGAACTGGGTCAGCAACAGTAGGTACTGGCTTAGCCTTTGCCTTCTTCTCGGTCTTCTTCTCAGCTTTGGCAACTGGCACAACTTCGTCATCGGCAGCAACAATCTTGGCTGACTTCGCAGCAACGTCAGCAGTACTACCGGCGCGCAATTTTGCAAAAATATCGTCAACTACAACACCATCAGTTTTTGGCGCGCGTACAACAACTTCTTCAACAACCTCCGCTACGTGAGTTTCTGTTGCCAGTTGTTCAGGTTCGATTTCAATTTCAGGCATGTCTACTGAACGACGTCCACGACCAAACAGAGACACAACATTTGTTTGAGTTGAATCTTGCACTTCAGGTATTGCGACATCGTCGATAACTGGAGTTACTTCAGTTGGTGTATGTACAGGATGCAACACTTCAACGATTGATGTTTCATGAATGACTTCGACCACTACTTCGTCAACAGGAACTTCTAATTCAACTTCGGTCTCATGATCAAAAATAACCACATTGATCGGGTCCTGAGTTGGAACTTCTTCAGCAATTACTTCTTCGCGATCAAAGACTTTTACTGAGGGGTGTTCAGAATTAACGATGGGCACTGGGCCCGTAGTTGGTGACAAATCAACAATAAATTCGGGCTCATCGTGGGCTTCGGTCAGTCCACCGATGACATCTTCACTTGCAATGCGCGCGCGCTCGAAGGCGTTCATTAAACGGTCGCGACCATGAAGAAGTTGTTCAATTTGTGAGCGTGCTGCATCACGACGACGAGACAATTCCGACAGCACTTTTTCGCGATACTCGCGCGCCTCGTTGACCATGTCACGGCCCTGTTGCTTTGCCATTTCAATTTCGGATTCAGCATCAGCGCCTGAGTCTTCACGAATACGTGCAGCCTCTAACACTGCTGATTCACGGATGCGCACTGCATCTTCAGCTGCGTCTTTTACAAGGCGAGTTGCTGATTCTTCTGCACGATCTCGAATTTGCGTACTTGCATCTCGAGCGGCCGTGAGAACCCGTGCGGCTTCTTCGCCCAGCAAGGTGGTAACAGTCTCTTCGTCAAGACGCCCGGGAGCCGACAAGCCACGTGTTTGCATGGCACGCATTTCGCTTTCGAGGAACCGCTCGCGCTCTTGAAGGCGGGCCATTTCGGCGGCCACCATCTTGAGAAAATCGCGTACTTCAGCCTGATCAAACCCACGGCGACTGGTGGGAAACGCAGCCGAACCCACCGCTGCGGGCGATGATGGGTCGGGTCGGGAGAAAGAGATAGCCATTAGGCATCTACAGTACGACTCCCAGGGTGCCAAATGGTGGCATTATCCACAGGCCCGTTATGCCGCTGTGACCTGCAATGCCCCACCGCCATGGGTTCGCAACACGGCTAACGCCTCGTCGAGCGTCGCAACTTGAACAATGGTGACTCCTGAACCGGCTGCCTGACGAGCCCGTTTCATTTCATCAGCTGACTGACCGGCGGGCACAAGAAAGAGATCAGCTCCCGAAGCTTTCACTGCCACTGCTTTTTGTTCTAATGCACCGATGGCACCTACTGAGCCATCTTCACTCATCGTTCCTGTTGCTACCACATGAGATGTACCCATCAAGTTCCCGCTTGTCAGTTCATCGAGCAAAGCCAATGTGAAGGCCAAACCTGCTGATGGCCCTCCAATATCTGTGGTGGTGATCTGTACCTCAAACGGTAATGACACTGTTCGAGTATCCGCAGGGACAAATCCGATAATTGGGCGCGTCGGGTCGTTCGTATTAGCCATCAATTGCACTGTGCGCTTCTCAGCCTTTGTTAGGTCTGGCGTTGTCGCCGATGCATCGTAGGGAATCACTGTGAGTTCAACAGTGTCACCCACTGCATGACTTTTCATTTGAGCTGCCAAGTCAGTCAATGTGGGCGTAGCAATTCCATCTATCTGAGTAATGGTTTCACCTACTGAAAGAGTGGAACACGCGGCGTTTTTCTGGGGAGCGCCTTGACACACAAGTTCTTCAATTACTACGCGGCCCATTACTAAATTGACCTGAAGACCGAGTTTTTTCATCGCAACGTATTCGGCAATTTGTTTTGCACCAATCATTGCTTGAAACCCAAGTCGTCTCGACGTAGTCGGTGTGCTAGTTCCAAAATGTTCTTTGTATGTGTCCACTTGCACATGCGGATCAATCCAACCGAGAACGCTGTCAAGTATGGATAATTGACCGCCGAATGCGGTGACAAATTTAATTCCATTAGATGTGCGAAAACGTTGTGGTGCGGCAACACCCTTTGAGGACGATGCAAATTCAATGCGAGGCGCAACGGTCATTGCTTCGCCGGGGGCAAGCTCAAAACGTTGAATTCGAATAGCGGCCATTGCGATCACGCCGAATATCACGAGCCACGAAAGAGTGATGAGGGGCAACGCAACTTCTAGTCCTCGTGGTGCAGGACGACGTGGCGGGACTGGAGGTACAATTGAGTCGTTCATGAGTGCTTCAATCCTTTCATCATCCTTGTTTGCCATCACCGCTACTGGTGCCGGCGCTCGTGCTGTGTGGGTTGTTGCCCTGGCCTTTATTGCACTCGCGTTTGTTGACCGTATGAAGCCTGCCACGCCGCGACGCACTGCGGTGGTGCGGGTCGACAATAAACCGACTCCCCTGTACAGCGAGCCAGAGCGCGAGCAGAGATGGAAAACCCTCACTCAACTCTCAGGTGGAGCCATTTTGCTCGGTGCACTTCTTGCGTGCATCCTCGGATTCGTCTTCACCATTGCATTTGAATTTGTGGGTGGGCTCCTTCGGGCCTAGTCCGCCATGACAGAAGAATTCCGATTTGAAGTCATCGCTGCAGGTTTCTCTGGCGATACCAATGTTGCGCTCAGTGCATTGACACATGAGGACGGCCTCATTCGAGCCAGCGCACTTCGAGCACTTGCGCGCATTGGCACGTTAACCGCAGATATTCTGTCGCGGTTCATTAGTGACACTGATATCGAAACAAGGCGCACAGCAGTTGAGCTTGCTGCCCCATTTCCCACAGTCGATGTTCATCAGTGTCTTGATGACTCAGATGTCTTTGTGGCAGAGATGGCTGCTTGGTGTTTAGGTGAACGCACATCCGCCAGCGATATTGAAATTGAAACACTGATTAATCGCACCACTTCACACAAAGAACCAGTTGTTCGCGAAGCATGCGCTGCAGCACTCGGTTCACTTGGTGATGAACGTGGACTGCCTGCAATTCTTATCGCGTGTTCCGATAAACCCGCAGTTCGGAGACGTGCCATTTTGGCGCTTGCACCTTTTGATGGCGAAGAAGTGGAAGCAGCTTTGCAACATGCGCTTGAAGACAAAGATTGGCAAGTACGCCAAAACGCTGAAGATCTACTGAATCCTCGTAGCTAGTTACTTTCGCACAGCGACAGTTGACTTTCGTGCTGCTTCACATTCACCACGAACATAACAACCATCAAGATGATCATTGACTAGTCCCATTGATTGCATAAACGAATAGACAGTTGTGGGTCCTACAAATTTCCATCCGCGTTTTTTCAGATCTTTTGAAAGTGCGGTAGCTGATGGAGAGATGGAAGCAATACCCGATGCGTGACTCGATTCGCCATCACGACCAAATGGCACATCGGGCGCGTAACTCCAAATGTATGCAGATAACGAACCTGTTTCGTCGATGAGGTCTAACGCCCGACCTGCATTATTTATGGTCGCTTCTATTTTTCCACGGTGACGCACAATGCCTACATCTTCCAACAGTCTGTTGATGTCGCGCTCAGAGAATCGCGCAACTTCATCCATATCAAACTGGTGAAATGCTGTGCGAAAATTCTCGCGCTTTCGCAAAATTGTCAGCCACGACAAACCGGCTTGAAATCCTTCAAGACATAGTTTTTCAAACAGTCGAGTGTCATCAGCAACGGCGCGACCCCATTCGGTGTCGTGATATTCGATGTATTGCGCATCGTCGCCAGGCCACCAGCAGCGCTGCTTGCCATCACTTGTCGGCCGAAGCCATTCAGTTGCCACGTCTGAAGCGTATGTGGCTATTGGCGTATAGGAAAAAAACCGTTTGGCGCTCCGTGTGACCCAAGGCACGGCTACAGGGCTACGGTGATTCCATGGCTACAGAGACACTGGTTCCCGGATTCACCAATAAGCGGCTGGGGATTGTTCTTGGTGCGCTTGCGCTTGCTGTGATGTTGGCAAATCTTGAGACCTCCATCATTGCGACCGCTCTTCCCACCATCACAGGGCAGTTCAATGCATTCGAAAGTTTTGCTTGGGTAGGCACGGCATACATCGTGACATCGGCAATCAGCACGCCGCTCCTTGGCAAGTTGTCTGACCTCTATGGTCGACGACTTGTTTTTCAATCGACAATGGCAGTGTTTCTTGTTGGTTCAATTTTGTGCGGTGCTTCACAGTCAATGGGGCAACTTATTGCAGCACGAGCTTTCCAGGGAATGGGTGGTGGCGGAATTCAAGCGCTTGCGTTCGCAATTCTTGGCGACATACTTCCACCCCGCGAACGCGGAAGGTACATGGGGTACTTCACGCTTGCATTTGTCGGCTCAGCAATTCTCGGGCCACTTGTCGGTGGACTGATCATTGACCACGCCAGCTGGCCGTGGATCTTTTACTTCAATGTTCCATTCGTGATTCTTGTTGGGACTATCTGCCACTTCGCGTTGAGACTTCCCTTTAAACGCCGCCAAGCAAAACTCGACTTCTCGGGAGCAGGTTTACTTTCTCTCACAATTGCATCTCTCATGATTGGTCTTGAAGAGGGACGTCACGGCTGGACCCAGCAACATGTACTCATTCTTTTCGTTATCGCTCTTTTAGGGCTTGTGGCATTTATCAAAGTTGAACAACGCGCTGAAGAACCAATGATTCCGCTGCGACTATTTTCTAACGATGTCGTTCGCAACTGCGCATTGCTCGGAATGCTCGCTGGGGTAGTTACATACGGCGCAGGCGGCTTTCTTTCTCTCTATTTCCAAGATTCACTGTTGGTCTCGCCCACCGAATCTGGGCTTCGCACTTTGCCTCAGATGCTCGGCGTCACGATGGCCACGTTTGGAATCGGCCGCATGATCGCAAAGACCGGGAAATACAAAAAGTTTCCAATTATCGGAAGTGTTCTTTCCTTCTTTGGTCTGATTGGTGTGGCACAAATAACGGGCACTACTTCATATCTGTATCTGGTGTTTCCAATGATTCTCATGGGCTTTGGCTCGGCAGCTATTTTCACTACGACTTCAATCGCAAGTCAAAATGCAGTCGAGTTCACTGATCTTGGTGTTGCTACTGCAACAGTGATGTTCTTTCGCTCACTTGGTGGATCATTCGGATTGGCAATATTCGGAACAGTGTTGAATTCAACTATCCGCAGTGAAATTCCAAAACGTATTACCAGTCTTAGAGCTGATAAAGCATCAAGCATCATTCGCTCACCAAAGCAAATTGGCTTACTCGACCCTGTATCAAAAAAGGCTGTTGTTGACAGTCTTGCCATGGGAGTAAGTCGCATCTATTGGCTCTGCGGTGCAACCATGATTATTGCCCTCTTGTTTGCAATTATCTTGCGCGAACAACCACTGCGTTTGCGCGCTGGTTTGTCTGATGCCATGGAAAGTTCTGCGCCAGCACACAGTTAGCCAGTAGCCCTCGTTTTGCTGGATGATCAATTTCGTAGATACCGTGACTCAGTGAATTCAAAACATCAATCGCTAACTCGATGCCAAGCCAATACCTCTGTCAGCGAATTAGCAACAATTGTTCACCGTGATGGTGGCGTTGTCGTTGAAGGATTACTAACTCCAAATGAAACTCGCACCCTGCACGATCAGTTACAACCCCATGTTGAGCGTCGCTCCCCAGGATTTCGTGAAGATGCCGGTGATGACGAGTTCTATGGCCGCAAAACAGTTCGTATTCAAGGACTCGCAGCGAAGAGCCGCCAGTTCATTGATTCAATTCTTCTTAACGAAATACTTTTGGGTATTGCAGATGAAATATTGCTTCCCAACTGCGGCAATTACTGGATGAGTCAAGCGGAAACTATTTACATCGCACCCGGTAACCCAGCTCAAGCACTTCATCGTGATGACATCAACTGGTCGTTTGCAGCCAAACAAGGAATTGACTTGCAGATGTCTGCATTGATTGCGTTGGGTGATTACGACGCAGAAGTAGGCGCAACCATGGTGGTGCCAAGTAGCCACCGCGACGGATACAACAGCCCTATTGACGCATCATGTGCGCAACCCGTAGAGATGAAACCGGGCGATGCACTAATTTACCTTGGCAGTCTTGCCCATGGTGGTGGCGCAAATACAAGTACTGACAGAATTCGTAAGGCGTTGTACATCGGATTTTTATTGGGATGGTTAACACCTGAAGAAGCAGTGCCACTTGCTATTCCTCTAGAGATTGCACAAACGCTTCCCGCTCGAGCTCGTGCACTTCTTGGGCTTTCAAGTCTGCGCGGCAATACGGCAACCCAAGGAATTGAATCATTTGCGCAGTTGTGGCAACTTGACCGCGATCACCTTGATCAACTCGACGGTGCATTTCTGCAACAACATTAGAAATTACTGAGGGTCTGCAATCAGAATTGGAATGACGCGTGAGGTTTTTGTTTTGTATTCGTTGTATTGAGGGAACACAGCCGCAGACCGTTCCCACCACATGTCGTATTCATCACCCTTTACTTCACGAACTGTGACACGGAATGGCGCAGGACCATCTTGTACAAGAACCTCCGTCGGGTTTGCGACCAAGTTGCTGTACCAATCAGGATTCTCTGCAGCACCGCCACGTGATGCAACCAATGCATACGAACCTTCGTGTTCAACACGCATCAATGCAATTTTGCGAACATTTCCACTCTTCACACCGCGCATCGTGACGATGATGACGGGGATTCCCGTCTTCAGAAGTGTGTTTCCGGCGGTCCCACCCGATGTTTCATATTCATCGATTTGATTGCGCACCCATTCACTAGTGCTGGGGATATATGTGCCTTCAAGGTGTTCCATGCCTCCACCATATCGTGAGGCAAGAAGACGCTAGAGGTCGTGTCGATACACGTTTGTTTCGCGGGCCACAAAGCCAATGCGTTGATACAAACGATTAGCAGCCTCACGTGAGGGACGCGATGTCAGCTCAACAGTGATTGCACCACGATGACGTGCTTCCAGAATCGCTGCTTGGTTTAACGCTTCGCCAACACCGAGACCACGAGCAGAGGAATCAACTACTACATCTTCAATCCATGCGCGCACGCCCGTTGGAATACGAAATGTGGCAAGAGTGAGTGTGCCAACAATATGTTCATCATGTCGCGCAATAAAAAGCACCGTTGATGGTGAGGCAATAATTTCAGATAATTGCTCTTGTGTTGGCGGGTTGTTCGACGTTGACAGTTGCGGAATAAGGCGGTTGAAGGCGTCAATCAATTCGGCATTAGCAATGGTGGCTTGTTCAACAACAACGGACATATACCCACCTTGCCACATTTACCCCAGTAATCGGGAGACATCAGTCAGTAGTTATTCTTCAGACATGTCATCTACACATATTTCGCGAGTATTGGCAGGGGTTCTTGAACCAGTGACGGGTCAGGTGTACTTCTCTCCCGAATGCCACAGCAATTATCAACAAATGGGATTCGGGCCAAGCCCACGAGAGTTAAACGGCGTCATGGCTCCTGATGGTCCCGCTTATTTCACTAGTCGCGGATCCGTGATGGGACACGTACCAGGGCAAGTCGTTGCTGCTGCATTTGCAGTGTTCAAACCAGAAGTGGTGTTGCCATCAGTTGCATATGGTTGGACACTGACAGACGCTGCAACTATTTGTGCAGCTCGTGATGATGGCGCCATTGCACAATTACATCGCATCATTGGCGAAAAACCGGAAGGCGCACCTAAGGCACGAACATTGCTTTCACGTGCAACCGACGTATTGCGTCCTGAAGGTCGTGCACTATTTGCTGGTCTAAGTTCGCTCGCAATGCCTGGTTCAGTTGTGGGCGACGTTTGGAGACTCGGAGATATGTTGCGTGAATACCGCGGAGACAGCCACACTGCTGCATGGATTAGTGCCGGATTCACAGCATGCGAAATTGGCGTGTTAAGTGAACTGTTCTGGGGAATGCCTATGAAGACATACAGCCGAAGTCGCGGTTGGAATGAAGCAGATTACGACGAAGCAGTTGAACGCTTGTTGCGAGACGGTCTCATCACCGATGAAGGGACTCTCACTTCGTCTGGCCGTGCCCAGCGTGAATTGGTGGAACAAAACACCGACAAACAAATGGATTGTGTCGTTCGCGCGCTTGGCTCAGAAATCAATGAATTAATTGCCATTTTGAAGCCATGGGGAGCCCTAATCAGAGAGAAAAAGGGTTATCCAGCAGCTGGCCCGCACGATCTGGCTGATGCCGCCAATTCCTGATTTCTCTGCCCATTTTCGGCGATAGATTTTGAAGGAATGACGGCTTCAGATCATGTCCGGTGGTTATCCCATCCCACACTTCATAGCCCAGCGGTCATCGCTGCGTTTAGTGGTTGGAACGATGCAGCCGACGCCTCAAGCACTGCAGTGCGCACTCTCATTGATGCGTGGAATGCAGAACCTCTGGCAGAAATAGATCCAGAAGAATTCACTGACTTCGCAACTATTCGCCCGTCAGTACGTTTACTCGACGGTGTTAATCGCACCATCGTGTGGCCAAAGGTAAGCCTCTGGCATGCAAGCACTCCTGGTGCAGACGTCATTTTGATTCTTGGTCCAGAGCCAAGTTTGAAGTGGCGCCTGTTTACCGAACAGATTGTCAGCGTCGCTGCTCGATTCGAAGCATCAATGGTGCTGTCGCTCGGTGCGCTGCTTGCAGACGTTCCTCATTCACGCGACGTGCGTGTCATGGGCACCGCAAATGACCAGCCGACTATTGACAGATTTGATTTGCAACGGTCACGCTACGAAGGTCCCACCGGAATCGTTGGCGTGTTGCATGATGCATGTTCGCAAGCTTCTATTCCGTCAGCATCGCTGTGGGCTGCAGTACCTGCATACGCATCACAAATTCCTTCTCCCAAAGCGGCAAGTGCACTTATGGCACGCGCCGGAGAAATAATCGGTACACCCGCCCCCCTGTCGGCACTTCATAACTTTGTCGTTGCATACGACAATAAAGTCAATGAACTTATTGAAGACGACGATGACCTCCGTGAATATGTAGAGCGTCTTGATTCAATGGGCGACGATATTTTCGATCAAGAAGATTCGCCACAACTTTCTTTTGAATTTGGTGAAGAAGATTCTGAAGAAACTGAAGTTGATGCTCACTCACTAGTTGATGAAGTTGAACAGTTTTTGCGTGATCAGGGTACGAATTAATTAATTCGAGTGATCGCCGCGCCACATGTGTTCGCGCGGAGCATCAAATGTTGCAGGGTTGATATCACCGGCAATAGCAGCAAACGCCATATCACCCCACCATTGCGCACCTGCCGTTGGCGTTGGTAGTTCATCTGGCCCAAACCAACCAACATCACCGGTTTCTAACGGGTGACCTTGCAATTCACCACCTGTTGCACGAAGGTGAAACAGCAACATGTACATACCAAAGCGCGAGAAACCCATGCGCATGCCATCAACTACACCAAGCAGTTGTAATGGTTCAGCAATGATTCCGGTTTCTTCTTCTACTTCTTTCATTGCAACTTCAGCAGGCGAATACCCCACATCGGCCCAGCCTGTGGGATACAGCCAGACTCCGCTGTCTTTGCGTTGAACGAGAAGAATTTTCCCTTCGTCATTTCCGACTATTGCGCCAATTGCAACTTTCGGAGTGACATACCCAGGAATCCCTTCTCCGATTGATTCCATCCACTCTTGAACAAAGTGATCTTGTTCACGACGAGTTTCAACAGCGTCATCTGCCGCATATTTAATGTCAGCAGCAACTTTGAGAACTTCTTCATAGCGCTCTTTTTCATAAAGACTTTGTGTAAAACCCATTCCAGTACGCGCAATGGCTGCAAGCGTTTCGCTCCACCGAATGAGATCTTTTGTGAAGTACTGAGGTTCTGCATCACTCATGCTGTTCACCTTACTGGGTGTAACGCTGGCTACTTCTCGCCTAGAGCATGCAATATGGCGCGAGCAATCTCTTTTTTATACGCCTCATCTGTAATCCGCTCACCATGTGATTCCCTCACGTAAAACGAGTCAACAACTTCGTTTCCCAGAGTTAACACTCGAGCATGACGAATGTCTAGTCCACAATCGGCAATGGCCTTTGTGATGCGGTGCAGAACTCCGACCATGTCTGGTGCACGCACTTCAAGGAAGGTTGCGTTTGATGAGGCTGTGTCGTCAAATCGAACGTTCGGTGCCGCCGGAGCAACTGCCGATGTGGCACGTTTTGGCCGCGCATTTGCGGCACGATCTGCTAAACGAGAATCAAGAGCGAGTCGGCCAGAGAGTGCAAGCCGAAGATTTGTTTCAATTGGCGCCCAATCAATTTCACCGTGTTGGCTAGACACGCGAAATTCTGAAGCGGCCATACCTTGTTCATCAGAGTGTGCTTCAGCTCCCAGCACGTCCATGTTGTACAACGACAAAACTCCCGCTACACGACTAAACGTTCCGGGTTTGTCAGGGCTAACAACTGTCACTCGGTCTGGTTGCGTACGGATTGCAATTTCGCCAGCGGCCATCAGTTCCAGTACCGCTGCATCTGGGAAAAGACGCCACATCACTTCTGTCATATCGCCACCGCCTAAGACATGGCGAGCGCGCTCAACTAACAAAGCAACGAGTTCAGCTTTCCAATCGCTCCAAGCAGAGGGTCCAGTTGCTAAGGAATCAGCTTGGGTCAACGCATGCAATAGGTCCAACACAACAGTTGATTGCAAATGACTGGTGACCATTGTGATGGTGGCATCGTCTGACAAGTCACGACGCGTAGCTGTATCAGCAAGCAATAAATGGTGCTCAATAAGCAAACTTATAATTCGCTGATCCGATTCAGACATTCCCATGCGGGCCCCAATATCTGCGAACAGTGTCATTCCTACTTCAGTGTGATCTCCTGGGTATCCCTTTCCAAGATCATGAAACAGCGCGGCTAAAACCAATAAGTCAGGACGCACAACACGATGAACAAGTTCAACGGCGTTTGCGACTGTCTGCCATAAATGACGATCGACGGTATAGCGATGAAATGCATTGCGCTGCGGCTTACTGCGAACTGACGCCCATTCGGGTAACACACGAACTAACAAGTTCCGCTGATCAAGCGATTCGAGAACTGGAATCGCAGACTGCCCTTCAAGTAGCAATGCAACCAGATCATCGCTTGCTCCTGCTGGCCACGGGTCGGGCCACTGGGGAGACAACTCACCAAGGCGATTCAAGGATGCGCGATCTATGCGCGCGCCGAGGCGAGCTGCCGCTGTCGCGACGCGCAACAACAAGGTTGGATCATCTGCAACGTTCACTGATTCATCAAGGTGTACTTCACCGTTGATGAGTTGAACCCCAGGAGCAAGCGGCTGAGGGATTGGCGAGCGATCTTTCGGTGGGTCAAGACGAGCCCACGCTTCATCTGCAATCCAAGCAACTTCACGACCTACTTCGGCAACTGCTGCCATGAGGGCATCATCAGTTGTGTACCCAGCCATTGGGGCAACTGGTGCTTGATCTTCTAGTCGCAAGATTTCACTAGCGCGACCCACATGTCGATGTAACGCGACACGTACACGTAAGAGAACTTCGTTGCAACGGTCTAACTGTCGGCGGTCATCAGATGAGAGATCAAGTCCAGCATCAACAGCCCACTGCAATGCATGAATATCGCGCAGCCCACCAAGACCTTCTTTAAGGTTTGGCTCAAGCAAAAATGCGACTTCTCCATCCTTTGCATATCGCTCAAGAATGCGTGCATGTAATTGCACGAGCCACTGTCGGCCATCTTTTTTCCAACTTGCAGATGCTTCACTAATGAGGTCATTACCAAGTTTCTGATTGCCTGCGATGACCCGAGCAGTTACCAACGCGGTAGCAGTATCAAGGTCAGACTCACATAACTGAATCGTTTCTTTGGGTGTGCGCACTGCATGGCCCAACTTGATACCTGCATCCCAAATTGGATACCACATCTTTGAAGCAATTTCGGAAATATTTTTTACTGACTTATGCACCAATAAAATATCGAGGTCGCTATGTGGCGCAAGTTCGCGTCTGCCGTATCCACCGACTGCAATCAACACTATGTCGTCGCGCTTTTTCTCTCCGGCAGTCGCAGCATCAAAGATTTCTGCCAACCACGCATCTGTGACATCAGATAACACATGGCATGCGACAAGTCCGGTTACTGACGTATCACCAATGACCTCGGCTCTAGTGGTCATGACGGAATGCTCCCATCTTCACGACGGCGCATCAGAATTGTTGCGGCCTTCCAAGCGCCCCAAGAGATACCAGCATCGTGAACCTCTTCACCAAGGTCTCGCCATGTCAATGGTCCGATTGCAAACACATCGTTCGGCATTGCTCGTACTTCGTATTCGTCGCGTCGCGCAGGCATGACCCCTGAGATTGTCAAAAGTTGAGTTGCAAATGAAGTCGAAGCACGCAATACATGTAATGGATTTGACTGTTGTGCATCAACATCGGTGGCAAGTAGCGACAACAATTCTTTTGAAATAAATTCAAGCGTCTGTTCGACAACAACTGTGACAGCAGTTGCAAATTCACTTGAAGTCTCATCAATACTCATAGATGCAATTTCTGTGACCTGAGCAGAAATCCATTGCGGGACGGCACGAGTGACAGCCAGAAACAAGTCGCGCGCATATGGCTCTAATTGAAGGACCTCGGGTTGGTTGACCATATCTAAATGGAGTGTACGGAGCCAGAACTAGCCACACCCCACACGAAACAAAGTTGCAACAATTGTCTTGTCGCCCTCAGCGACTAAACATAAGGCATGACTCATTCATTGGTTTTGGCAGGTGGCGGCGTTACTGGAGTTGCATGGGAAACAGGAGTCCTCCTCGGGCTCCGAGATGCTGGTCACGACATTCTCAGAGATATTGACCAAGTCGTCGGCACATCTGCAGGTTCCACTGTGGGTGCTCAAATTCTGTCTGGCACCGACCTTGAAGATTTGTACGCCGGACAAATTGCGGAGAACCACAATGAGATTTCCCCCCAACTAGATCTTGATGCACTCGCAACTATTTTTGGCGAAATGGCGTTAGGCGGAACCACTACTGATGACCAACGCATTCGTATCGGAGAACTTGCACTCACCTCTGTCACGGTGGACGAACCAACACGACGTGCTGTCATTGAAAAGCGTCTTCCTTCACATGATTGGCCAAGCACTCCGTTAATTCTGACCGCAATCGATGCGCTGACAGGAGAATTTGTTACGTGGACAAAAGACAGTGGAGTTTCTCTTATTGATGCTGTGACATCAAGTTGTGCAGTACCGAGTGTTTGGCCATGCGTGACTATCAATGGTCGTCGGTATTACGACGGCGGATTACGCAATAGTGCAAATGCATATTTGGCAAAAGGTCATTCCAACATCACCGTAATTGCGCCAATGACCGGCGGGCCATCTCCCATTGTTGATGCTGAACTTGATGAACTAAAAGCATCGGGAAGCACGATTCGCATGATTGTCGCTGATGCCGAGGCAATCGAAGCAATGGGGCCCAACTCACTTGATCCACGCTTTCGCCGTGTTGCGGCAGAACATGGCCGTAGACAGGGTCGAATCGCTTCAATCTGAACGCACTTGATATTCGTTGGGGTTGGGCTAAGTCACTAGAATTGCAACACCACCTACGGAGGTTTTTATGACGTTCAATCCCACTACTCCTCCGGGATTTCCAGGCACTATCGGACGCACGATTGCTGAGTCGACTCCACACTTTCCAACTGACGACGGTGACGGCACAAAGCCAAATATTTTGATTGTGTTGCTCGACGATGTCGGCTTTGCTGACTTTGGTTGCTACGGCTCTGAGAATGCGACACCTATCATCGACTCCATCGCACAACGTGGATTGCGATTCTCTGGGTTCCACACCACTGCAATGTGTTCAACTACTCGTGCAGCAATTCATACCGGTCGCAATCATCACTCTGTTGGTGTTGGATGTCTTGCAAACTTTGACAGTGGCTATCCCGGCTATCGCGGAAAGATCGCAAAGGAAGCCGGCACGCTGGCCGAAATGTTGCGACCTCATGGTTATCGCAACTACATGGTGGGTAAATGGCACGTCACACCACTGACGGAAACAGGGCCAACAGGACCCTTCGATGGCTGGCCACTCGCACGTGGCTTTGATCGTTTCTACGGATTTCTTGATGCCGAAACAGATCAGTTCAGTCCCGAAGTAGTGCGTGACAATTCACATGTCACTGCACCCGGAACTTATTGGACCGGATATCACCTCACTGAAGATCTTGTCGACAACGCCGTCACCTATCTTGCAGACCACACAGCTGGCGCACCGAACTCGCCATGGTTTATGTTGCTTGCACCAGGCGCGTGCCATGCTCCACATCAAGCACCGGTGCCAATCATTGACCGTTGCGAGCAGTACTACGTAGATGGTTGGGATGCCGCACGTGAACGTCGTCTTGCAAATCAAATCAGACTTGGTCTTGTGCCAGCTGGTACCGAACTTCCTGCGCGTAATGATTTTGTTCTGCCATGGGACGACGTACCTGCTGAACAGAAGCCACTCTTTGTTCGCCTCATGGCTGCATACGCCGCAATGTTGGAACACTTTGATGAGAATTTGGCTCGCGTTATCAAACAACTTGAAGTATCAGGGCAATTAGACAACACCGTCATCATGGTGATGAGCGATAACGGCGCCAGCCAAGAAGGTGGCCCGTGGGGATTCATTAATGCCATGGGTCCTTTCAACCTAATTCCCGAATCAATCGAAGAAAAGATCGCAAAGGTTGGCGATATTGGTGGGCCTGATACGCACAGCAACTTCCCATGGGGTTGGGCGATGGCTGCAAATACTCCACTCAAGCGATACAAACAGAACACACACTCAGGTGGCATTCGCGATCCGTTTGTTCTGTCATGGCCAGGTGTTGTGAAGGATGAAGGCGGACTGCGCCATAACTTCTGTCATGCCATCGACCTTGCACCCACCATTCTTGACATGCTGGGACTAGAAGCACCGTCCACCATTAACGGAATAGCGCAGATGCCAATTGAAGGAACTTCTTTTGCACCAGTTCTTGCGAACGCAGATGCAGTCATCAATCGCGGTCCTCAGTATTTCGAGATGTTTGGTCATCGTGGATTATGGGAAGACGGTTGGAAAGCCGTTGCGTTTCACCAAATGGGAACTTCATTTGAAGATGACAAGTGGGAGCTCTACAACCTTGATGTTGACTTCAACGAATGCAATGACTTAGCTGAAGTAGAACCAGAACGACTTGCACGCATGGTTAACAAGTGGTGGGAAGAAGCAAACAAGCACAGTGTTCTTCCGCTTGATGACAGATTCGCTCCTCGCTTTGTTGAGAACGCAGAGCGACACACCGGCGCACGCACCAACTACACCTTCTGGCGTGGAATGGGCCACTTACCGTCAGACGTCGCACCAGATCTTCGAAGTCGTTCGTACACCATCTCGGCACTAATTGATATTCCGAAAGATGGATGCGAAGGCGTCATCATTTCGCACGGTGACCTCACTAGTGGGTACAGCCTCTTCGTTCGTGATGGCCATCTTGAACACGACCTCAATATTGGTGGTTCACATCAGATGTTGCGTTCTGATAAGCCGCTAACACCAGGCGCCCATATCGTTGGCGTTCGTATGAAACGAAACGGAAACGAAGGAACACTCACCATGTTCATTGATGATGTTCAAGTGGGCACTATGACCACCAACAACATTTTCTGGATTCTTATTTCATGGTCAGGTCTTGACATCGGGCTTGACCGCGGTACACCAGTAAGCAATTACGAATCACCATTCTTGTTTACGGGTCATCTCACCAAAGTGGAGATCAACCTCGATAATGATCAAGTGCTCGACTTTCACGGCGAGAGTCGCGCCACCATGGCGCGCGACTAATACGTCCTTATTTTCTTCCAGCGGCAGGGACTTCGCTAAAGGGCATATCACGGTCTATCTGAGGTTCTTTTGGTAATCCCAGTATCAATTCACCAATAATGTTTCTCTGAATTTGGTCTGTGCCACCACCAATTGAAGTGAAATATGCATTGAGTTGCGAATAGTTTGCATCGCGAGATGACGGATTTTGATCGCCATCAAGTGCACCCGCTGCACCAAGCAACTCCCCATGCAAGTGACCCGCAAAATGCAAGATGCCAGACATGTTGAGTTTTCCAAGTGATGCAAGTGGAGAAGAACCGCCGGCTTCAGTGACAGCCTTTGCTCGATCACCATTCCAATCGTTCGTCAAACGCATGCAATACAACTTCGCTAATTTTTGTCGGATAACTGAATCACCTGATTTGCCCAGTGATTGCGCAACTTTTACTAAAGAAAGATCTGGCGAAGGAATATTTCCGTGCGCCGCCGATGTTGCGCCACCAGGTCCACGAGGGCCACGGCGGGAAATGCCCATTACTGCTCGCTCATATGCAAGCGCCGACTGCAGGACCCACCATCCCTTGTTTAGATCACCTAAGACGTTTACGTTCGGAACCTTTGCTTCGGTGATGAACACTTCATTGAAACGAGAGTCACCAGTTGCCTGACGTAACGGCCGAACCTCTACTCCGTTTTGTTTCATTGGAAACCAGAAAAATGAAATGCCGCGGTGTTTTGGTTGATCCCAATCAGTACGAGCAATCAACATGCCGATATCTGCATCCTTCGCACCAGATGTCCACACCTTTTGTCCGTTGACGACCCACTCTTCGCCATCGCGCACTGCCGTTGTGCGAATACCAGCAAGGTCTGACCCTGCACCTGGCTCGCTGTACAACAGACACATTGCTACTTCGTCTAATAACAACTTGCGAAGGTACTGCGCTTTTAATTCGTCGGTGCCGAACCCCACCAAAGTGCCAGCCCACAGATTTGTTTTATCTTGCCCGGTTCCAGGAGCACCTGCTGCAGCAAACACTGCTTCAACTTCTTCGGCAACATCGTCTGCTAGCCCACGACCAAACCATTCAACAGGCCACCGCAATGCAGCCCATTGTGCATCAACGACTGTCTCTCGCCATGCAGCCAGGTCATTTCCTGGTTTCCAATTTTCTGCAAGAAACGCTTCTGCCTCGCGCACTATGTCATTCATATTGTGCCCCCGCTATTCGTGATGAGTTGAGACTAGACCGTTACACGCATCACGGTCTATTTGGCACGACCTGCTGTCGCCGCTATGAGCCCGAGCCCTATAAACAGACTTCCCGATACGTAGCGTTGAATTAATGGAAGTGTTCGGCCCCGCAGAAGAAGGTGCCGCAGCCCGCTCGCCATCAAGGAATACGAGCCGTTGAACAAGGTGGCCAGTACTACAAAGATCGCACCGAGAAACAACGATTGAAGCGTTGCGTGGTCTGAGGTTGTGTCAATGAACTGCGGAAAGATTGACAGGAAGAACAAAGCAGTTTTGGGGTTTAGCGCATTCACAATTATTCCCTGACGAAATGCTTGCTTCGTTGACACAGCTGCCTGATCACCATCAACTGCAACTGGCTCGCGCGTTAATGTACGAATGCCGGTGTACACCAAGTAGAGAACTCCTGCCCATTTCACAAGATTGAACAACGTTGCAGATGCCGAGAGCACTGCACTAAGGCCTAAGGACGCAAATAGCACTTGAATCGCATCACCCACTTCTAACCCAGCAACTGCGGCAAGTCCTACTGTGCGACCATCACTAATACTCCGATTCAGAATGTAGAGAACTGCGGGACCGGGAATCAGTAACAGCGCGACAGTTGCTGCACAGAAAGCAAGAATGGTCGACAACTCAGGCACGCCCCAACCGTACCAATTCCATGCACGACCACATCACGCGATATACGGTTGACATATGGATTTTTCATCAATAAACCCAATCGGAATTGGAATAGCGACACTTGCTGGTTTTGTAATCGGTGCGCTGTGGTTTAGTCCGAAAACATTTTTTCCCATGTGGTGGAAAGCTATGGGCAAGGGTGACGCACAGCCTGGCGAGGGCCAGAACATGGGCGTTGTATTTACATCACTTGTCGTGACACTGGTAATTCAAGCCGTTGTTCTCTCTGGTCTGATCAATGGTCTCTACGGCCATCACGCGTCAGTACTGCACGGAGTTCTTGTAGGAGCCGTAGTCGGTCTTGGTATCTCAGCAACGCACTCACTTGGTCATCGTCTCTTTGCAGGTCAGGGCTGGCTTGTCTGGGCACTCGAAATAGGCAACGACATAGTTGCTGCAATTGCCATGGCTGCCATCATCACTCTTCTCAATTAGAAACGCGTCAGATGACGCCTCATGTAAAAGATGTAGAGAAATATCTCTCTGCAGTGCCGGAACCACAACAATCAACGTTGCGGGCTCTTCGCACAACAATCATGGAGTTACTTCCTCTGGGTGAAGACGCCATGAGATACGGCGTTCCCGTGGTAGTGGTAAACGGGAAAGCCATTGCCCAAAACACTTGTCAAAAAACTTATTCGCGCTCGCCTCTCGCAACTCGGCTTCTAACTCAACTACTCTGAAGCCATGCGCGCTTTAGTACAACGAGTTCTACATGCATCCGTTGATGCTGAAGTTGATGGCACAACTATTCGAGCCGGCGAAATTGAAAAGGGACTTCTCGTTCTTCTTGGCATCACTCACACCGATACTGATGCCACTGCAAAGAAAATGGCGGACAAAATCTGGAATCTTCGCATTATGGATGACGACAACGGCGTCATGAATTTTTCCATTGCTGATTCCACAAAGAGCCTCTTGCTTATCAGTCAATTCACTTTGTACGGCGAAACAAACACTGGGCGTCGGCCCACATGGACCGCGGCAGCTAAACCTGAATATGCAGAACCATTGGTACGCCAAGTCGTAAGCGAGTTACAACAACTCGGTGCGCAGGTTGAAACGGGACGATTTCGGACCTACATGCAAGTGTCCTCCGTCAATGACGGTCCGACCACCGTGTCGATTGAAATTTAGATTTGGTGAATTAGTTCTTCAACGGGCGTCACCATGCCCACGTAGAACGCACCAAATTCGGCATAGACCGCAGATGCTTCGTCATATCGCATGGTGTACACCACTTCTTTGAGATCATCTGGGTTCACTGCAAACAGCGTGACGCCCCATTCGTAATCATCAAGGCCGGTAGAACCAGTGACTAATTGAATGATGCGGCCAGCAAACGTACGTCCGCTCTTGCCATGTTCCTCCATGAGTTCTTTGCGCTTATCGAATTCAAGTGTGAACCAGTTGTCTTTGTGTTCACGACGCTTTGACATCGGGTAAAAGCACCATGCATTTTTTCCAGCAGGAGGAAGCTGCGGATACAAGCGAGCATTCAGCATTTCTTCTGGCATGCCTTTTGAATATTCGGAAACTTCAGTCAACGAAATGTAACTGTCAACGATGTCAAGACCAGCGTGCTGAATACCGGTCTGCAATGCCTTGAGTTCGCGCATGTCAGCAGCAACACCCATAACTGCAACATCAGCTTTATGGCCCAACATGGCGACTGTGATCACAGTGACTCCGGCGGCTTCAGCGGCTTTCACGGCTGCAACAAGTGCATCACCGTCGTATTCAAAACTTGGCTTGCAAAAATAGTGGACTACTGCAAGACCAACTGACGGGGACATCGGTTCGCTCATACTTGTAACGCTATCGGCGAGCCAGAACTGCGGAGGCAAAACGTGACGGCGCCTCGTGGTCGACCTGCAAGAAAAATGACGGTTCTGCTAATTCCAGCTCCATAACCACCGGGACTCCCGCAGATCCACGCACCGCATCAACACGGGCATACAGGGGGTACTCGCCCCACTTCTTCTTCACAAGGGTCATGACTGCTTCGCCCAATTCACGTTCTTGTGCACTGGCAGTACGCGGTGTGATTTCTTCCACAGTGAAGAGTCCATTTTTTATGTTGTCGCCAGTGGCCAATATGGCGCCTTTACGAAACGAATGGCTCAACCGACCATTGAAGTACACCATGCCTGTTTCGCCGCGTTCGTCGATAAAGCGTTGGTACGGCTGCACCATTGCTGCAAATCCTGCATCAAGCAGAAATCCCAAATGTGCCGCTGCTTTTACGGGTGACTCTTCATGACGTTCTGTGTTATTTGAACCAGCACTAATTGTTGGCTTCACCACAATGTCGCGCTCGAGCATTCCTTCGTTCGTGATGGTGACTAGTTCCTCAGCCGAACGCACGAACGTGGTGGGAACAATGCCGATTCCAGCATCTACCAATTCAGAAAGATATTCCTTATTGGTGTTCCACCGAATGACTTCAGCTGAGTTATGCAAGGTAGTTGTTGCAGATACCGTGTCGAGCCACGCTAAAAATTCTGGATAGCGGCGGTGATAATCCCATGGCGACCGAACAATCGCCATCTCAAAGCGCGACCAATCGACTGCAGAGTCTTCCCAATTGACTACTTCCGTAATGATGCCGCGGTCGCCAAGGGCGCGCGACAAATACGGTAAGTCGGTATCAAATTCTTGCGCCTCTGCCCCGCTTACAAGAGCGATGACGCGCGACATGAAAGATGTAGAGAGTGAAGTACTTCTAGACGATGGTCTAGAAGTCGTCCATTCCGCCACCGTGATTATGTCCGCCGCCAGCCTCTTCAGGCTTGTCAGCAATAACAACTTCGGTGGTGAGGAACAATGCTGCAATTGATGCTGCGTTCTGCAATGCAGAGCGAGTTACTTTTGCGGCGTCGATGACTCCGAGCTTTACGAGGTCAACATATTCGCCAGTGGCGGCATTGAGGCCCTCGTTGCCCTTCAAGTTCTTTACGCGCTCAACAACAACGCCACCTTCGAGGCCTGCGTTTTCTGCGATCTGCTTGAGTGGTCCTTCAAGTGAACGAGCAACCATGCGTGCGCCAGTTGCTTCATCGCCAGTGAGCTTTTCAGCAGCAATGATGACAGCAGCTTGTGCGCGAAGCAATGCAACGCCGCCGCCAGGAACAACGCCTTCTTCGATAGCAGCCTTTGTGGTGCTGACAGCATCTTCAATGCGGTGCTTTTTCTCTTTGAGCTCTACTTCAGTAGCTGCACCCACTTTGAGAACTGCAACTCCGCCCGACAACTTGGCCAAACGCTCTTGGAGCTTTTCACGGTCGTAGTCAGAATCAGTGTTGTCAATTTCAGCTTTCAGTTGGCTGATACGGCCTTTAATGTCGTCTTCTGAGCCGGCACCTTCAATGATTGTTGTTTCATCTTTTGTGATGACAATCTTCTTTGCTGTTCCCAACAAGTCGAGTGTGACGTTTTCAAGCTTGAGTCCCACTTCTTCGCTGATGACTTGGCCACCAGTAAGAATCGCAATGTCTTGCAACATAGCTTTACGACGGTCACCAAAACCAGGAGCCTTGACAGCAACGCTCTTGAATGTTCCGCGGATCTTGTTGACAACCAAAGTTGCAAGTGCTTCGCCTTCGATGTCTTCAGCAATGATGACTAATGGGCGACCGCTCTGCATTACTTTTTCAAGTACTGGCAACATGTCACGAACGTTTGTGATCTTGCTTGACACCAAAAGGATGTATGCATCGTCGAGTGATGCTTCCATGCGGTCTGTATCGGTAACGAAGTATGGCGAGATGTAGCCCTTGTCAAAGCGCATTCCTTCTACAAGGTCCATTTCCATTCCGAATGTTTGGCTTTCTTCAACGGTGATAACTCCGTCTTTGCCAACTTTGTCGATTGCTTCTGAAATCATGCGACCAATTTCTGGGTCGGCAGCTGAGATTGATGCAACTTGTGCGATCTGCTCTTTCGAGTCAACTTCTTTTGCAAGTGCACGAATGCTTTCGATTGCAGCAGCAGTTGCGGCTTCAATGCCCTTCTTCAATGACATTGGGTTTGCGCCTGCAGCTACGTTGCGTAGTCCTTCGCGCACCATGGTCCATGCAAGAACAGTTGCTGTTGTTGTTCCGTCACCGGCAACATCGTCAGTCTTCTTTGCAACTTCCTTGACCAATTCAGCACCAATGCGCTCGTATGGATCTTCAAGGTCGATTTCTTTTGCGATGGAAACACCGTCGTTAGTGATGGTGGGTGCGCCCCACTGCTTGGCCAGAACGACATTGCGACCTTTAGGTCCGAGCGTGACGCGAACGGCGTCAGCCAACTTGTTCATGCCGGCTTCAAGACCGCGCCGTGCTTCTTCATCAAATGCAATGAGCTTTGCCATGGGATTTTCCTCCGTAGGTATGGGGATTGACCTGTTCGGGGGGTGTTTTCACACTGGAACAGACGACTAGCACTCTACCGTTGAGACTGCTAACGGCACTACCCCTCACCGAGGAAGCAGTGCCTGAGATTTAGAGGCCGCCAGCGACGGCGGGGATGATGGAGACCGTGTCTCCGGGCGCTACTGGGGTGTCTAACCCTTGCAAATAGCGCACATCGTCGTCAGAGACAAAGACATTGACGAACTTGTGCAGGTCGCCTGTGGCGTCGAAGAGGCGCTCATTAAAGCCAGCATGGGCTGCATTGAGGGCCACAAGCACGTCGCGCAATGTGGCACCTTCCACAGAAACGGTGGATGCGCCGCCTGAGATGGGGCGCATTGTGGTGGGAATTCGTACGGTCACGGCCATATGCAAACCCTACCGAACTACTAGTAATTCGCCACCAAAGGGGCCACTTTGTCGCGCCATGGCATAGCAGTTTCCAATTGCGATGCGAGCCGCACGAGAACATCTTCGCGAAAGGGTGCACCGACGAATTGCACACCCATGGGAAGACCAGTTGATGACCAATGCAGGGGAAGACTGATTGCTGGCTGTCCAGTCAAATTGAACTGTGATGTGTAGGCCATGATCTCGCGCAAATGACGTCCGCCGTTTTCGCCACTGAGGTGACCAATGCGTGGTGGAGGTCCGGCCAGTGTTGGCGATACAAGAATGTCAAAACCTTTTGAACCATCAGTTGGTTCCCACCATTGCACTACTCGCCTGCACCAGGAATGCAACCATTCCATATTTGACAAATACATTTCCGCTGTCACTGCCCTACCCATTTCGCGCATGCGAATGTTGTCTGGTTCTAAATCACCTTCACCAATTGTGCGACCAAGTATTGATTCAAATGTGGAAACGTCCCGATGTGTCCACGCCGCAACAATTGCTGTGAACTTTCCGGCAGAGGATTCATCATTCAAATGTTCTGGCCAGGCAACGGAAACATCATGACCTAATGCAGTCAGTTGATCTGCGACACGTGCGACTGATGCACGCGACTCTGGGTCGTCTAATTGAAATCCGAACAATGGATGATCAAGAATTCCAATGCGTAACCGACCAGGGTCAATGCCAACTTCTTGCGACAAAGGTCGTGAAAATGGGGGCGCGGTGTACGGGTCACCCGATTCGTATCCGCAGATCACATCAAGAACTGCAGCTGTGTCGCGCACAGTGCGAGTCACGCAACCGTCAATAGTTGCGCCCATCCATGTTTCACCAAGATCAGGGCCTTTGCTCACACGACCACGTGATGGTTTGAGTCCGACAAGACCGCATTCGCTTGCTGGAACACGAATGGAACCGCCGCCATCATTTGCATGCCCCACTGACACAATGTGTGCAGCCACACTTGCTGCAGACCCACCACTTGAACCACCCGTTGAATGTTCGAGATTCCACGGGTTACGTGTTGGTCCGTAGGACAACGGTTCAGTTGTGATTGTGTTTCCGAATTCAGGAGTGTTGGTTCGACCAATAACGACAAACCCTGCGCGTAAGAAACGTTGTGTCAAATAGCTACTGCGCTGCGCAATGTATTGTTCGTTTTTCAAGAAACGAGTTCCCATGTGGTGTGGTTCACCAGCAAGTGGGGCGCCCAAATCTTTGAGAACCAGGGGCACACCCGTAAATGGCCCAGCGGGCAATCCGGCGTCTGCTTCTTTTTGTGCACGTTCAAACCGTGGGTGAATAATTGCGTTGATATCGCCATTGACCGATTCGGCCTGAGCAATGGCTGCGTCAACGAGTTCGCGGGCGGAAACTTTTCCGCTTGCAACTAGTCCGGCTTGGTCGACTGCATCAAGGTTTGTCAATTCACTCATGGCGCAACCTTATGCGCACCGTAAGGTAGGCACATGCGCGTACTGGCTGCAGCCGACAAGTTCAAAGGAACAGCAACCGCTACTCAGGTGTGCGCTGCTATCGGCCATGCCTGTTGGAACCTCAATATTGACTGCGTGGAAATGCCCATGGCAGATGGCGGTGAAGGCACGCTCGACGTTCTCGGTGGTGCAAATCGCGTCACCACTGTGGCTGGACCACTGGGGCATCCTGTGCACGCTGAATGGCGACTACATCGCGGTGTTGCAGTTATTGAAATGGCTCGCGCCTCCGGACTGACGCTTGTTGGTGGCGCCGAACAGAATGATGCAATCGCAGCTTCAACAACCGGCACGGGGCAACTCATCGACATCGCACTCAACGAAGGTGCAAAGAAGATCATTGTGTGTCTCGGCGGATCTGCAACAACAGATGGTGGGTATGGAGCACTGCGCGCAATCAGCACACCAGCGCGATTACTAGCCGTTGATTTTCTGGTTGCGTGCGACGTTGACACTTTATTCACCGATGCAGCAAACGTTTTTGCCCCACAAAAGGGTGCGACCAAATCAGAAGTAAGCCTTCTCACTGGCCGTCTTGAACGGCTAGCACAAATGTATGAATCGGAATACGGAATCAATGTTGCAGAGCTACCAGGGTCTGGCGCAGCAGGCGGACTTGCGGGCGCGCTCGCTGCATTGGGCGCAACATTGATGCCTGGCTTCGACATCGTTGCTGAAGAAGTTGACTTTGATGAAGCGATTCACAACACAGACCTGATCATCACCGGCGAAGGCTTGCTTGATGACACAAGCTTTGACGGAAAAGTTGTTGGAAGCGTGTGCGACTATGCACGAGAGTCAAAAACAAACGTCTCTGCGATTGTCGGTGACATTGACGAAGCAATGGACGCATCTTTATATACAAATCTGCGCGTCAGCAGTTTGACCGCAAAATTTGGTGCAGACGAGTCAATGACTCACGTGTTGCGTTGCATTGAAGAAGCAGCACGCGAGATGCTGCAGAGTTCGTAGCTATTAACCAGCGACAGTTGTTGTCGTTGTCGCTGCAGCTCCACTACCGCCACCAACAACACCAGCAAGTGGCTTGTTCGCAAGGTCAGTTCCTAGCAAAATCAGAATGCATGCCTCGCCGACAGATCCAGTTTCCACGGGAATTGGTTGTGGCATGGCGGCTACTTCAACTGCGCCGCCAAGAACCGTCGCTACGTTCTGCGATGCAGCTTCACAGCCAGCAAGATAAAACACGCCAGTCTTTGCACGCTTGGCAGTGCCAGCAGCCACGTTCATTGCTACCTGCACTACATAGCCCTGGTCTTGCAATTTGGTTGTCAGGTCGCCAGCACTGCCGGCAAGACCTGATGCATTTGCGACTTGAATCTTGAATCCATTGATGCTGAATGGCGCAAGTGTTGTGGGGGCCGATGGATCAACTGATCCGCCAGGTGCCACAGTGCCACTCGGGTCTTTCGTGCCAACTGGTGAAATGGTGGATGACCCGCCGTCGCCGCGCACATCGCGCAGAATGAGAAATCCGAGCACCAAGGCAACAACTGCGACGGCTGCGCCGAGGGTGCCTGTGCTTGGCGATGAAAGTGATGGGCGCCGAGCGCCTGGTTTTTGCTGGCTCATGGAAAAGGTCCTCCGAGAGAGAAATAGGAGACATCCACACGGTAGTTCCTATGTGGCTACAGGGGTATGACACCCCGATTTTCTTTACTGGGTAAGGGAAACAGGCATGAGGCCGACCCTGAAGAGGGCAAATGGAGCCGGGTGTGGGGATTGAACCCACGACCTACGCATTACAAGTGCGTTGCTCTACCACTGAGCTAACCCGGCAAGGTGAAGGACAATCCTAGACGGGAGAAGCCAATCGCGCACGGGTCACTTCATACGTTGCTAGGGCCGCTGCCGCCGACACATTAAGTGACGAGACCTGACCAAGCATCGGAATACTGACCACTGTGTCGCACCGCTCCTTGACCAACCGGGAAAGGCCCGTGCCTTCAGAACCAAGGACAATGCAGATGCCGTCCGTGGCGAAGTTTGCGATATCAAACAGAGTGTTCTCGCTCGAGTCGTCAAGCCCCACTACCCAGATGCCCTTGTCGCGCATTTGTGTAATGGCAACAGGAAGACCCGGCACCAATGTCATCGGCACATGTTCAATGGCGCCGGCTGATGTCTTTGCAACAGTCGGCGTCACATGCACGGCACGGTGCTTCGGCAAGATCACACCGGTGACACCTGCTCCGTCACAGCAACGCAATAACGCACCAAGGTTGCCTGGGTCTGTAACACCATCAACCGCAACAAGAAATGGCATCACACCATTTCGTTTTGTCATCAGTGCGTTGAAGTCTGCTTCTTCTAACGGTTGTGCAAACGCAATAATTCCTTGCGGTGCTTCGCTGCGAGCAGTGTCTTCTAACGTGCGACGAGGAACTTCAACAACTGTGACACGCGCAGCGTCTGCAATTTGCATGATGTCATCGATAATCGCAGCAGGGTCAATGTCTTGTGCAATCCAAATTTCTTTTACTTTGCGACGTTGACCGATGAGTAATTCACGAACTGCCTGACGACCTTCAATTTGTTCTCCACCGAGACCTTTGGCAACGGGTGCACTTCGGCGCGCATCTGATTGACGAATAGGCCGACCACGAGGTCCACCTTCACGTGGTCCACTACTGCGCGATGATGAGCCACTGCTACGACCAGTGCTCGGTGGGCGTCCGCTGCCTTTCCCACTTCCCGTATCGCGACCGCCTGCTGCGCGACCTGGCTTTCCGGTATTCACTTTGGGACTGCTTGACTTGGCTGGTTTACGTGGTGCCATGACTATGACTCCTTCATGATGAGTGCTGATGCGAAACAGGCGATTCCTTCGCCACGGCCAATAGAACCAAGGCCTTCTGCCCTGCGTCCTTTGACTGAAATGGGTGCGCCAGCAGCTGCTGACAACAATGCAATCATTGCATCGCGATGAGGTGCAATGCGCGGTTCTTCACACACGACACTGCAATCAACATTGCTAATGCGCCAACCAAGAGATGAAAGCTTGTGTGCGACATCACGAAGAATCGCTAAAGAATCTGCACCTTTCCAGGCTGGGTCTGTATCGGGATAATGCTGGCCTATGTCGCCCAGACCTGCGGCGCCTAACAATGCATCTGCTGCTGCATGTGCAATGACATCTGCATCACTATGACCTACGAGTGTGCGTTCCCCGGGAAATGCGACACCACCAAGAACTAATACGCGGCCGGGCTCTGTTGTTTCTGCAAAGCGGTGGACATCAAAACCCTGACCGACACGAATGTCGACCATTAGATTTCTCCGGCTAGCAATCTGTTCGCGTGAGCTACTGCCCACTCAAGATCTTCTGGCGAAGTGATCTTTCGATTCACGACTTCACCTTCAACAACAACTACTTCGCCACCAATGCGTTCGATGAGGGCTGCATCATCAGTTCCTTCGCCACCTTGTTCATGGGCACGTCGTAGCGACGACGCACGAAACGCTTGAGGAGTTTGCACTGCACGCAATGTCTCACGACGTGGCGTTCCAACAACAACTTCTGATTCGTTCACTTGCTTAATGGTGTCGACTACTGCAACGCCAGGAACTGCGGCATCAGCGCCATCGACCACCGCAGAAATCACGCGCTGAAAAATGGCCGGGCTTGCAAAAGGACGCGCTGCGTCATGCACACAGACAATGGTGGCATCGCTTGGCACTGCAGCTAAACCTTTGCGCACAGATTCAGAACGAGTAGCACCGCCTTCCACTTGCCCTGGGCCGTTGGCCTCACCGTGTGGAAGAACAACCACAACTCCTACGGAGTGCTGAGAGGCTTCTTCGACCGCCCAGTCAACAATGCGCTTACCGCCGATGACCTCAAACTGCTTCGCGGCTCCGAATCGGAGACCCGATCCGGCTGCGACCACAATTGTCCATACGGTTTCATTTTGAGCCATGCAGGAAGGGTAGTACCGTCACATAGATATGGCACACGAACAAGTTCTTGCAGATACCGAATTCTTTGCAAATGCCCCTGCCTCCATGCTGTCCCTGATAGCTGCGGCCGGCAAAGTAAAGAACCTAGTCAGAGGCGATGTCCTCTTTGAATCTGGCGACGAGCCCAACTGCATCTATGTGGTCCTTTCTGGGCGCATCGCCATTGCCATTGGCAACAAACCATTCGACAATCGCGAAACTGTTATCGCGCTCATGGATGAGGGCGACCTTTTCGGCGAGATGGGAATGCTCGACGCCAGCACTCGTTCTGCAGGCGCCCGCGCACTCGAGCCATCAACTGTTCTTGAACTTCCCTATTCAGCTGTCACCGAACAACTGAACTCTTCGAGCGAACTGATGTGGAATGTCATCGGCATGCTGAGTCGTCGCCTACGTGCGATGGACCAAGCTTTGGCAGACAGTGTGTTTCTTGATGTCACCGGACGTACTGCAAAACGCTTGCTTGAATTGTCCGACGGAAAAGATGAATTCACATTGCCAGTGACGCAAGAAGAACTTGCGGGCATGGTTGGTGCATCTCGCGAACGTGTCAACAAAGCAATTGCTAGTTTCATCAAATTGCATTGGCTTGAACAGCGCGATCGTTCGTATCGTATTCTTGAGCGCGAAAAACTGTCACAACGCGCGTTGTAATTTGCTGTTTAGCGCACTGCGCTCAGTAACCAATCTTTTGCACGAGAAAATGCATCTGCTGCATCATCTGGTCTGTGCGCCGGACGTGACGCATCATGGGCAAATGCATGTTCAGCTTCGGGATACAGCACCACTTGTACACCTGTGGAGCGAAGTTGATCAATGTCAACAATCGGTGTGTAGTGATCTTTTTCGCCCACAATTGCAAGAACCCCTTCTGCATACCCTGCAATCAACATGCCAAGTGGTTCACCTTGTGTTGGGCTGCGCCATCCTTCAGGAATTGTGATCATTCCGTAAAAACTCACGATGCGCGCAAAACGTTCATCGCGTGCAGCTTTGAAGCAATACATACCGCCCATACAAAAACCAATCAGGCCAACAGTCTCTGTGCCCAATGCATCAGCTGCCTCTAATAAGTCGCTCAAATTCTTTGCATCATCAAGCGCGGGCACTGCTGCAAAACGCGGATCAATGTCCGGACCAAGTTCCATGCCAGGAAACGGATCGACAGCAATAACCGACATTCCCCACTCGCGAGAAAAACGTTCCACCAAATCGTCGTACAGCGGCCGTAGTCCAAATATGTCTGGCGCAACAACGAGTCCCATCACAGGAGAGTCATGACGAACGATTTCAGCAGAGGTACCTGACGGAAGAGTGATGCGCATCTTCTCAGTATTGCCGACTAGGTGAGGCAGTCGGTGAGACGTCGGGCCAAGGGTCCGTCTAGGCGTGTTTCGCACAGTCACCACATGACAACTGCAATTCACCCCTATAACCAAAATCCCGATAATCACCCACAAGAAAAGGAGCTACCAACCACCCTCGTCTGGTCCACTGCCACCTCTGGGCCAGTTCGCCAATTCATCGACGAATGGGACCGCCTCAGCCACCGGCCGGCCGTGTTGCGCCGCGTGAACTCGTGGGACTTCTTGCCCCGGCCGGTCGAAAATCTCGATGACTTGCTGACTGTCTGTGGGTTTGGCACAGCGCATGATGATGAAGCTGGCGACCAAGTGCTCTGGCATGTCACTCGCCTCGCTGCGCACGACGATCTTGCGGCTCGAGTCTGTCTTCATCGCATCATGCCAGCCATCATGTCTGTGGCGCGTCGACGTGGTCGCATCACCGAAGGCGGAGTACAAAATGCAATCGGAGATGTGATCTCTACTGCATGGATTGTCATTCGTGAGTTTCCCTGCGATCGGCGACAAACAAAAATTGCAGCCAACCTTGTTCGTGACGTTGAATATTACGGGTTCGTACGAGACCAACGGCTGCGTCGAGTCGTGGAAACAAAAATGCAATTTGATGAGTTCGACTACATGATTGAAGAAGTCATCAATGTCACTGCTGATCAAGAACTTGATGATGTTCTTTCCTATGCATCCGAAATGGGAGTCAGTGACTACCACATCGGGCTTTTACAGGAACTGGGCAAAGGAACTCATGGTGACAACATCGCAATTAGCCAAGGTGTGTCTCCACGCACAGTTCGCAATCACAGAAGAAATGCGGTTGATCAGGTAAAGCGTGCGTTATTGAAAGATGTGTCGCGTGAAATGAGTTAGCGATGCAACTTCACGCGACGTAAGCGCAAACTGTTTGTCACTACAAATACAGATGAAGATGCCATGGCAAGGCCCGCCCACATGGGGTTCAATCTGCCAGAAGCAGCTAACGGAATCGCAGCCACGTTGTATGCAAAAGCCCAGAACACATTGGTCCGAATGGTGCGAAGTGTTGCACGCGACAAACGAATTGCATCAGGAACTGATCGCAAGTCACCGTTCACAATGGTGAGGTCACTTGCCTGCATAGCAACATCAGTTCCGCCACCCATTGCAATACCAACATCTGCTTGCGTGAGTGCCGCTGCATCATTCACACCATCACCAACCATCGCAACTGCGTAGCCACGTTCTTGTAAATCACGAACCACTGCAACTTTGTCTTCTGGCATCACGCCTGCATACAAATGATGCTCATCAGTTTCGATGCCGACAGAGTCAGCAATTGCACGAGCAGTTGTGGCGTTATCGCCAGTCAACAAGATTGGTGCGAGCCCCATCAGACGCAGAGATGCGATTGCCTCAGCACTGGTCGGTTTGGGCTGATCAGCCAATGAAATCACGGCCTTTGCTTGCCCGTCCCAGGTGACGATGACTGCTGTGTGGCCAAGTTCGCGCGAGGCTGCAAGCGCATCTCGAATGGCTTTCGGCAAGATCACAAGACGTTCACGGAACATTTCTTCGCGCCCCACCGTGATGATGGTGCCGCCAATGCGACCCGTTGCACCTACGCCTGGCAAGGATTCAAACTCATCAAGCGATGGCAGCACACCAACTTCTTCTTCAGCAGAACGCACGATGGCACGCGCAATGGGGTGCTCGCTGCTTTTCTCTACAGCACCAGCATTTCGTAACGCTTCATCGCGAGACACACCGTCAACACACATCACATCGACCAATGTCATCACACCAGTTGTGACAGTGCCTGTTTTGTCAAGTACCACAGTGTCAATGCGTCGAGTGCTCTGCAAAACATCAATTCCTTTAATGACAATTCCCATTTGAGCAGCACGACCACTACCCACCATCAAAGCAGTCGGTGTTGCAAGGCCCAGCGCACATGGGCACGCAATGATCAGCACTGCCACTGCTGCAGTAAACGCTTTCGAGGCATTGCCATCGAAATACAACCAACCAGCCAGTGTCAGCGCACTGATAATAAATACGGTCGGCACAAAAATACTGCTGACCTTGTCTGCAAACTTCTGCACAGGAGCCTTTGTAGCTTGTGCCTCACGAACCAACTTGGCCATGCGGGCAAATGTTGTTTCAGCACCCACTCGAGTAGCGCGCACCACAATGCGACCGTTCATGTTCACAGTTGCTGATGTGACTGAATCGCCTACAACGACATCAACCGGCACACTCTCGCCTGTCACCATGCTCATATCAATGCTGGAAGCTCCTTCGGCAACAACACCATCTGCCGCAATCTTTTCCCCTGGACGAACAACAATCATGTCGCCCTCGCGCACCACTGATGCAGGGATTGATACCTCAACGCCATCACGCAATACCGTGGCGTACTTTGCACCTAATGCCAACAACGACCGCAATGCATCACCCGCAGAATGCTTTGCACGCATTTCTAAAAAGCGACCCACCAAAATGAACGACGTCACTGTGGCCCCGACTTCGAAATACACATGCGACGAACTGGATTGCGTCATTGTCATTCCGGCATGACCGGCGGATGCAATTGCATCGCCCCACACCACAGCCCAAATGCTCCAAGCCGTTGCAGCAACAACGCCAACACTGATGAGAGTGTCCATGGTGGACGAGCCATGCATTGCATTACGAAAAGCTGCCTTATGGAAAGGCCATGCCCCCCATGTAACTACTGGTGCAGACAAACCCATCGCCCACCATTGCCAGTTGTGAAACTGCCACGCCATCACCATCGACAACAGAACAACAGGAATGGTGAATGCAACTGAAATTCCCAAACGAATAGAAGCCGCACGAAGACGTGCTTCAAGATCATCGTCGAAAGGCTGGTCGTCCATCACGCGCGCTGAGTACCCAGCATGTTCAATTGCCTTGATGACAGTTGCCTCGGAAACCGAACCTCCGTCGAAAGCAACCATGGCTGTTTCTGTTGCATAGTTGACTGCAGCTTCAACACCAGTTATTTCGTTGAGTTCTTTCTGAATCTTGGCAGCACACGCACCGCAAGTCATTCCTTGAACAGCAAGTTCCACTTCAATAATGGAAGCGGGAGGCAACACAACACTCATACCTATTACCTACCACCGAAATCAGGTGAGCGCTTTGCCAGAAACGCATTGATGCCTTCTTGTGCAACATCAGACACCACAGCATCAGCCATAATTGCCGAAGCGAACGCATATGCCTGATCTTCAGGCAACACAATTTGCTCGTAGTAGGCATGCTTACCAATTGCTTTGGATTCACGTGATCCTCGCGTTGCACGCGACATCAGGTCAGTCACTGCCGCATTAAGTTCGTCATCAGCGACAACAGCGTTCACAAAGCCCCACTCATACGCAGTCGCTGCAGAAATCACATCGCCGGTCATGGCCATCTCCAACGCACGCTTTGGTGAAAGATTTCGCGCAACCGCAACTAGCGGCGTATGACAAAACAATCCGCCCTTGCCTCCCGGTATCGCGAACCCAGCAGACTCAGCAGCAACTGCGAGATCACACGTAGCCACAAGTTGACACCCGGCAGCAGTTGCAAGAGCGTGTACTCGGGCAATAACAACTTGTGGAATGCGATGCATCAACTGCATCAAGTTGGAACACACAGTAAAAAGTTCGAATGCATCATCTCGTGACGTGCCTGCCATCTCACCAAAATTATGACCAGCTGAAAAAACAGGGCCTTGCGCTGCCAACACAACACCCAGGGCATCAGACACAGCTACCTCTTCAAAGGCAGCAGTGAGTTCCTGTAGAACATCTAGCGATAACGCATTGCGTTTGGCTGGGTTGCACAATGTGATGGTGACAATGTCAGCCTCACGAGCTACTCGAACTTTTTGGTCCATAACAAACCTCCATGGTCACCATATATATGGCAACCAATTGGTGCGCCCTCTGGGGCTCGAACCCAGGACCTGCGGATTAAAAGTCCGTTGCTCTACCGACTGAGCTAAAGGCGCGGAAGGAACGGAATTCGGAGCGAAGCTCGCCCAGAACGCTGATTACATCCGTTTTCCATACTAGTTCGCCCGAACCGAATACCTTCAGACCGATAGCAAGGTCACAGAAATTTGCCCACTTCAGTGAGATTTATCTGAAATGTGAACCAGACAGCGCACAGCACTGATCTTTGACTCTCGGAATTGGGGAGCGGCGACTGTCTAGGCCGCGGGTGGCGAGGCTGTTCGCACGCCAGTCAAGATTATTTTCCTTGTGTTCTTCCCACCGATGGCACTCTGAACACAAATAGTTGAATAGTTAAAAAGCCCGCACTGGACGCACGTAGAACGTGGTCACCTTATTGAGGACGTAAATCCCTTGGTTGAAGTGCTGGGTCCACACGCTGTTCGCGTCGTACTCAGACGAACTCGGATAGAAGACAGAAGCAAAACCACGCAACGTTGGTGGATTTCCCCCAGAGCATACGGTGCTAGCACCAGCGGCTTGGCCTGTGTTGCGTGCATATTTACACACCTCGTTCAATTCATCCTTGGAAGGCAAAAACCAATCAGATGCTGTTGCAGTTGTGTAGGCATCAGCAACACCGGCTGCATACGCAGTCTTAACTTCGCCGCCAGCAACATGACGAGCAACAATTGCAGCAGTTGCAGCACGACCCATGCCTAAACCAATGTAACCAAGAGCAGTTCCCGCATCAGACAGAAACGATGTTTGACAACTAGCATCTGCTGCTGTGCCACATTTCGGGTTTTCGGTTGACCATACAACACCAGTCGAAGCGTCAGCAGGTGCAACTTCTAAATAGTCATACCCAGACATCTCATTAGTTGAATCAACATACACAATTGTTCCGCCACCTGGTCCTTGCACACCAACAGCGCACAACGTTGTTCCAGTTGATCCGCACACACTGCGCGCAGTGAACCCAGTTGGTGACGACGCACCAGCAGCGCCAGTGTCGCCCTTCGCACCAGTGTCACCCTTCGCACCCGCAACACCGGCTGCACCAGTGTCACCCTTCGCACCCTGAATACCTTGAGCACCAGTCGCACCAGTGTCGCCCTTCGCGCCAGTTGCACCAGTTGCACCAGTTGCACCAGTTGCACCAGTTAGCCCTACCAAAGAAACACCTGAAGGCCATATGCCTGCTGTTTTTGGTCCGTAAATAAGGCTGCTAAAGATATTGATGTAGAAGTCGCCGTTAGCACCAGTGCCGTCAGAAGGGGCACCGATACCATAAAGAACACTGCGTCCATCTGTGCCAGTGTCGCCCTTTGCCCCTGTGTCGCCCTTCAATCCCTGAATACCTTGTGCGCCAGTTTCACCCTTCGCTCCCGTGTCACCCTTCGCACCGGTATCGCCTCTCAATCCCTGAATACCTTGTGCGCCAGTGTCACCCTTCGCACCAGTAGCACCAGTGTCGCCTTTTGCACCAGTGTCGCCCTTCAATCCCTGAATACCTTGAGCACCAGTGTCGCCCTTTGCACCAGTTAGTCCTACCAAAGAAACACCTGAAGGCCATACGCCTGCTGTTTTTGGTCCGTAAAGAAAGTTGTTCGACATATTGATGTAGAAGTCGCCGTTAGCCCCAGTGTCGACTGAAGGAGCGGTGGCACCATAAAGAACACTGCGTCCATCTGTTCCAGCAGCACCAGTATCGCCCTTCGCACCATCAGCACCAGAAACACTCAAATCAGCCTTGGCCCCGATTAAACCGCCAGTGTCGGCCTGATTCAAAACAATTTTTGTTTCCGTCCTTGAACACGATCCTCTCTTGGCATAACGCAATACGTTCGTTTTTTTAGCTGCACACACCGTCACAGATTTCGGTGACGATTCTGCAAACACTCCAACACCACCGCCAACAGCGACACCACTGATGACCCCAACGAGAAGTAACACCCCAGCTAACTTGCGTGAAAAATGCTCAGACTTAGACAAAATCTTCATGACTGTAGAATAGTGCATTCTATGCACAAATGCAACCGTACGGACCAACTTGCCTCCTCGGGTTACACCCAGAGACCGTTACAATGGACAAAATGGGGCCAGCATTGCAGAAAAAAACGCCGCCCGCTCCTGCGCCAAAGAAACCGCGGCTCAGCCAGACCGAAGCCATGGTACGCATGGTGGACGCCACGTACCGTCTGCTGCTGCAATTTCACCCCGCAGAAGTAACAGTCGCACGAATTTGTGAAAAGGCTGGCGTTCACTCAGATTATGTAGTCCGCTATTTCGGTTCTCGAGACGAACTTTTATGTCAAGCCGTCGATGCTGCATTTTCAACTTTTTTCTCTGATAACGACGACAAAGACGCCACACGCCTCCAAGTCATTGTTGAAGAAGCTGATGCAATGGTGATGGCTAAGGCACGAGTGCGAACAATGGTGTACTTGATGGGTTGTGGCATGAACCCCGAACGATTCCAAGAAGCTCAAAAAAAGGCCATCGACTCCATCTTGGCCCAATCCAGAAATCCAAAAGTGGCTGACCGAACTGCACTTAACATGGTTCTTATCGGGTTAATGCTCATTCAAGGAACAAACACTTTTGCCGAAGTAAACAGCATGTCCCAACAACAAATTCAGGACGTTCTTTCCTACGTCGGGTACCTAGGTCAGACCGGTGAAACGGTTGAGGCCGCTTTGGGGTGGGATCAACCCCAAGTGAAGAAGAAGAAATAACTACGCGCTTGCTCGTGACCAAAAATTCATAACTGATGCATTGAATCTATGACAGCTAACACCACAGAACTTATTGGGGTTTACGATGCTGACTCAACATTGTTGGGCGAAATCTCATACTGGGTTGGTGCTCGTCTTGGCACCGCTAATTGTTCGCTATGCGAACTAACTCATGGCCTCTTTACTAAGAAGTCCGAATGGAGAAAATGCGCTGATTCACTCGCTGTTCCCTTTCGCCTGTTTCATCGAGATGACGCCCCCGGAGATGTCCTCATTGCACTTGCCGGTAAGTTTCCTGCTGTGTTGCAACAAACCACCAACGGTGTCTCAGTCATACTGACTAAAGAAGAGCTGGAGCGTTTCGATGGTCGCACCTCAGACTTTGCCGAGTGGATTACCGAATACCTCTCTTACTGATTCAACTGAACCAGAACATCTCGCACTTGTAATTCCTATATTCGGACCATTCGGTACACATCGCTGTACAAAGCCCTAGTAGAGGATTTACTATGACAATCAGCGAAGCACAACGGTTCGACATGCAGGTCGGCCTGCGATCACATCTAGGAGACGACGTGGCAAACATACTCATGGAACACCTGCCACCCTCAGGCTGGTCAGACGTTGCCCGCAAACAAGACTTTGAGCCGATCAATTACCGAATTGGCAATATCGAAAAAGAACTGACTCGCATCAATGGCACCTTGAAAGTCATCATCGGTGGCGTACTAACGGTGTCAGCCGCAATCATCGTCTTATTGATTCAACTGAACCAGAACATTTCGCACTTGTAGTTGAAACTATGTCCTAGTCGAAACCAACAAATGATGCCATTGCATCATTTGGTGCGCGGCGTGAACGCACGTCGTTTGCTACGAATTCTTCATCAGGAAAACCCATCGCTACACAGGTCATAATGACTTGATCTTCAGGAATGTTGGCATGTTCGCGAACAACCTGCGACTGCATAATGCCCTGACCGTTGATGACGGATCCAAGACCTTTTGACCAGGCTGCAAGAACAAGACCATAGGTTGCAGCACCGCAATCGAAGTGAGCGATGGTGTCATTCTCGAGGGCTTTGTCAAGCGTGATCACGATTGAGACTGGTGCATCAAATTGGCGGAAGCCGCGCATCACCCAATCTTGACGGCGAGCTTTATCATCACGCTCGATTCCCATTGCTTCGAAAAGTTGAATTGCAATCTCGACCTGCCGATCACGATGTGGACCTTCATAGCCATGGTTCATTTTGATCTCACGGTCAACTTTAGAACCAGACATCATGCGCTCGGTATTGCCTTTGCGAATGTGTTCAAGAGGTTCCCCCGTCACAACGTGATAATGCCATGGTTGCGTGTTCATTGAAGATGGTGCGCGCTTGGCGAGTTCAATGACTTCTTCAAGAAGAGCGCGCGGTACTGGTTGCTTTTTGTATCCACGGATACTGCGGCGCTCATGCACCACAGTTTCGAAATCTATTGGGGAGTTCTGATTATCAGCCATGAGTATTCCTTTTCTCACACGAAACGCTAGAGCGTTCGGCGCTGCCCTGCGTCATTGAGCCATAATCCAATGCATTATTTTGGGCCTGTGGATGCCCCCGCCCGACAAGATGTGGCAGGTACTCTTTTCCTGTGATTACAGAGAACGGCCTGACTTCTGCAGAAGTGGCCACAAGAGTCTCGCAGGGTCTCGCCAACAACGTCGACGAAGCCAGTTCCCGCTCTCTGCGCGACATCTTGACCTCCAATATTTTCACCAAGTTCAATGCCATTCTCGGGGTGCTCTTTGTCGTAGTGATGATCGCCGGGTCTATTGCCGACGCCCTCTTCGGTCTCATCTTGGTGACAAATTCACTCATTGGAATTGTCCAGGAATTATTGGCCAAAAAGAAACTTGATTCCTTATCTCTGATGCACTCTCCTACCACTCGTGTCATTAGAGATGGTGTGCCAGTCTCTATTCCTACTCAGGACGTTGTTCAAGACGACCTCATTGAACTGCGTTCAGGTGATCAAGTACCTGCCGATGGCAATGTGCTGGAAAGTCACCAGCTTGAAATCAACGAGGCGAACCTCACGGGCGAAATCGATGCCGTGCCAAAATCGGCCGGTGACCCATTGATGTCAGGAACCATCGTGACTGCCGGTCGTGGTTTTTATACCGCCGCATCAGTTGGCGCAGAGGCGTATGCGCACCGCATAGCTGCCGAAGCCAAAATTTTTCAACGCACCGGGTCAGAAATTCGCCGGTCAATAGACAAGCTACTGGTCTACATCATGTGGGCGATCGCCATTGCTACACCACTACAACTGTGGTCACAATTTCATGTCAATAGTTCTGGCAGTTGGCGCGATGCAACCATCCGTGCAACTGCAGGTCTTATTGGTTTAGTACCTGAGGGTCTCGTATTGCTCACAACGCTTGCATTTCTTACTGCAGCCGTACAACTCACTCGTCAACAAGTGTTGGTGCAGGAACTTCCCGCAGTTGAGGGTCTCGCGCGAGTCAGTGTTATTTGTCTTGACAAAACGGGCACCTTGACAACGGGAAAGATTTTGTTCGAGCGACTAGAAGTTCTCGACACGACTAGTGAAGAAGAAGTACGAAATGCGCTCGGCATCATTGCTGCTGACCCAACTGCCAACGGAACACTCGCAACCATCGCCGATTCGGTTCCACAAAAAGCCAACTGGGTCACCGTTGCATCGATTCCTTTTGATTCATCTCGCAAATGGCAAGCGGTGCAATTCGAGTCACATGGAACATGGGTACTCGGAGCGCCAGATGTATTACTCGCATCTGATCATCCAGTATCTGCAAGTATCCGCACACTTGCTGAGACCGGACGTCGAGTACTACTACTGAGTCGCTCGTCATCTCCGTTGACTAATCAATCGCTACCTTCGGATTTAACACCAGTAGCATTTGCAGTGTTACAAGAAGAGATTCGTGCTGATGCAGCGGAAACACTTTCCTACTTTGCTGCCCAAGGTGTCACGGTGAAGATCATTTCTGGTGATAACCCCGTCACAGTGGCCGCAATTGCGCGCACTATCGGTATTGACGTTGGTGAACCTCTCGATGCACGCACTGTTGGTGCCGAGGCAGAAGAGTTACAAGAAACAGTTACTCATTACAGTGTGTTTGGGCGAGTGTCTCCCGAGCAGAAGCGGGCATTTGTGCGGGCGTTGCAGATGCGTGGTGATGTGGTGGCAATGACCGGCGATGGAGTCAATGACGCCTTGGCGTTAAAGCAAGCCGATATTGGCATTGCAATGGATAACGGTGCATCGGCAACAAAGGCAGTTGCGCAATTGATTTTGCTTGATGGCCAGTTCTCACATTTACCATCTGTGGTTGCAGAAGGACGCCGAGTCATCGGCAACGTTGAACGTGTGTCGAATTTATTTGTAGCCAAGAACGTAATGAGTTTTGTTGCCATCTTGAGTGCAGCTCTTATTGGTCGCCCATTCCCACTGCTGCCACGTCACCTCACGTTGCTCTCTAGCATCACCATTGGAATCCCCGCATTTATTTTGGCACTTGGGCCAAACCTTCAGAGATACCAACCTGGTTTTCTACGTCGCGTTCTTGCGTTCGCTGTACCTGCCGGTGCAGTTGCCGGTATCACTGTTGTTGTTGCGGATTATGTTGCAAATATTTCCTGGGGTGTTTCGGCCGGCACCCAGTGCAGTGTTGTGACAGCTTCAAATAGTGCGATCACTACTGAGTGCTGGCGCGTCGGTTCCGGGGCAACACTGGCCGTTCTCATTGTGTTCTTCTGGATTCTGGTTCTACTAGCGCGACCATTGCGTGCATGGAAACTTGCACTTGTGTCAGCCATGGGTGGCATCGGAGTCTTTGCCTTTACGGTGCCGTTTGCACGGGAATTCTTTAACTTTAATTTGCCAACTGGATTAATGATTGAGTCAGGTCTCATAGGTCTTGCAGGCATCGCCTTGATTGAACTTTCACGTCGAGTAGTAGCGACAAAATTGCTAATTCATAAAGTTGATTCGTTGGGCTAGAAACATCCACCCATGGACAATCTGAGAATCAGATTTTCGTTGCATCGAGAGGTCTTGCTCTGCAACTACTCGGTACTTGCCCACCAATTGAGGGTCTAGTTTTCCTAGACCAAAGACAAGGTCAGGCATTACCGGAGCACACTTTCCCGCATGCTGAAACCAGTAGTCATAGGTCACTGGCATTCCGAAGCGCTCATGTTTCTTTATTGAACAATGAGAAAAATCTGTAGTTGTCAAAGAAAACATGTCTGTGAAATGCAATCGACCGGGAAACCAATCAAACAAATAAAATGGGATCATTCCTGCTTGATAACTAGCAAGTGTAATTTTTCTATTCTTGTCAGATTCCTGTGCCACTAATTTGGCAATAATTGGTCTCATTCGGTTCAAAAATTCTGTATCTCGTAGATGGGACGAATTACGTCGTACGTACCAAGGAACAGACTTGGATATCGGAAACGGGATGGATTTACCGTTTACGTTCTCTGTGATTTTCCACGTGTACATCAAGGGAGCATCAGTCGCGAGATGTTCCGTAAAGTACGTCGGCTCAACAGCGACTAAGCGAAGGGCAATCATTTGAGAAGATAGGGCAGCAACGGTGATGACCGGCAGAAGCAGTCGCCCAATTCCGACCGCTGAGATCCTTTTCATGACCTCGGATAGATAGACGAGCCCGATGCCTGCCATGACAAGCAGAACCGTCATCGACGGGATAAGCATGCGACCCATGCCCATCCAGTCACCGCCCGAAAGTACAACTAAACCAACTGATACAACACCTGCAAAAGTCACCAGCCAAGCCAATAGCGACCTGATACTCAGCATGAGAAATATTCCACCAATTGATACACAAACAAATGGAATCCATAACCAACCCGGATTCATATTTTTAAAGACATAACTGAGTCCAGGTTGCAACGTGAGGTGAAGTCCCGTTTTGGCAGCTACTGGTTGTGGAATGAAATGTCTGAAGACAACAAAACGAAACCCTTCCACTACGAAAATTCCAAGACCAACTGGAATAGCCGCAGAACAAGCCCGTTGAAAATTTACTATTGGCACGATTGCTGATACATATTTCACTGAACTACATATGCCGAGTAAAACAAGAAGAACAACAACTCCGACACTGACAAGAAGTGCGTCAGGTCGAATTCCCGCAAGTAACAAAGAAACAAAAAACAATAGGACAATGTCATGTCTTTTAATTCTGATAGCACGGACAAATTCAGTAACTGCCATCAGGAATAACAGCAAGAAGAACGGAACTAGCAAGGTTTCTAATCCCGATGTTGACCAATAGAGAAGTGGAAAAGAAGTTCCGACTAGTAATGCCGTTACTAAACCCGATCCCTTAAACAGGCGATCTGCAACGACACCGGCCACGGTGACAGTCGCAATCAGACCGGCAATGCCCAAAAAATAAGAAAGAACAGGAACCGGAAGTCGGGTCAAAAATCGAAGTGCTCCCAGTATGAGCACATGCAGCAGGCTTGTTGACTGCTCAATTGAGTCACCATTAAAATTACTTAGGCTTCCGCTACGAGAAATATTTAGTGCAACCCAGCCAGTGATGTATGAATCATCAACTCCGCCGACACCTACAACAACAAAAGCTACAATCGAGGAAAAGATTCCGATGACCGAATACTTCCACCACAGAAATTTCCTCTCAAGAAGTGGTGTCGCAGCGGTTGTCACTTCGCCATAGTAAGTGACATGCCCCGCAGATTATCCTCGGGCTTATCAAGGTTGGTTGGTATACCTAACTATGCAAGCTCTTTACGTGAATCATTAATCACTGCTGTACACAGATTTTCGACATGCTCAATGTCAATACCCAATTTGTGACCAAGATGAACCAACCAAATGAGTGACTGAAGGTTTGATTCAAAGTCGACTTGTGAGCGCACATCAGAACGCGCTGCTTGACGATTCTGGCTCACCATGACAAAGGTTGAGAGGAAGATTGCTTCCAGACTCACAATCATTGTTAACAATCCGAAAGGGAATTTGTCGAATTTCATTCCGGCGCCAACAAGGCCCACATTGAGAGAAATCCAAATAATGAACCACACACCGTGTAAGTACACGAAATTCAGTGAGCCGGCAAACTTCGTTACTTTGTCAGCGGCACGATCTTGAAATTCGCGCGCATGTTGCCAACGTGATCTTTCACTTGACACTTTCCAATGGTCAATGTTGAAAACTCTGCCGTCTTCCTTGCCGTCAAACTTGTCGATGAGTCGACAAGCATCACAAGTAAGTGGTGAATGATTGGTGTTGTCGGTGTGTGTCATCTTGTGATGGTAGCCGATTCCGGGAGACAGCGTTTGCCGTAATGAAACTAACTTAAATCATAAGAAAGTGGATGAATTCGTACGTCAGTCAATTCAATAGATACTGATTTTGCTTAGACTCAAGTCATGCGCCGAATTTCTCTCTTCTCACTCATTGGTCTATTAACAGTTTCGTTTGTCTTCAGTTCTAACTCTCCCGTCAAAGCAGCCACCAAGACGGTGTACATCTTCAATACCGCACTTACGAACAACAAGGGTTTGGGTTTCTGTTCAACAGATAACTCCAAGGGCTGTATTGATTCGATATTTGTCGATGGTGTTGAGCTCACCCAGGTAGCAACACAAATGACTGCTGACTACACATTTGCTGGCGGTCTGTACGCCACTCCATGTCGATTCCTTGAAACCACTGCTACATCTTGCGAAGCGCCTTATATGGTGGTGTATCCAAAAGGCGGAAACAGTGCCACCCCAACTGGTTCGCAAGTATTAGGCGAAGTCACTATTAACTTCCGCCGTCAACCAGGCGACGATCCAACAGCTCGCGTTGGCACAGTTATCTCAAACGGTGTAATCCAATCGTTTACTCCTGCGGCTCCTGGTGTGCGAGATGTTGCGACCATTGTTGTCAAACCTGCTCTCACACAAAATTACGGAGTCAACGCCAGCAGTTGTTCAGGTTGGTCACCTGCAATTGAGAAGTGCGACATCGGCGAGAAAGCTACATATGCAACGGCTAACAGACTGGTTGCGTTATTGCTCCCCGGTTTTCGTAACTCACTAGTTCCTCCCGATGAATTACTTGACGGATGCGTAGTAGACACGGCGAATAACTGCATCACCAATGTATTTGACCCGTCAAGCCTGGGTGGGTGGATGGACACCGACGCGTCCATTTTTGGACTTTCTTCCACAGATCGCCTCACAGGTGCTGCACAATTGAAAATTGCTGGGCCTCACTATCAAGCTGACCAAATCGAAACTATTCGGACTCAAAATACTTGTCCATGGATAGCAAGTATTTGTGCTGGTTCACCACCAAATCAAGACTGGGGTTTCACCGTGAGTACGGTAGTTAAAAATGCTACGCCAATTTTGAATCTCTCAGTCTTCCGCGCATTTTTTCCGTCAGGGTACTTAATGAATTCATTTGGTCTCACCCCACCCCAAGTGAATGCCAATACTCTTCCTGTGCGACGCACAACAACCACCGACTCAACAAGTCCTGAGACGACCTACACACCAGTTGAAGGTGGCATACAAATAAATACAACGGGAATTGGTTTTTCCGTTCCTATCATCTCGATGTCACGCGTACTCACAGTAAGAAAGGGAGCCAAAATTTCTGCTACCGCACTGATCAAGGCTGCTGGGCTCATACAAGCGAAGAGATTTGGGACAGTCACGATAGGCACCAGCAAGAAAAAAGGCATTACAAAGGTGGATAATTCTTATCGATTTGTGATGAAAAAAACAGTAACACTGTCATTTAAATACAAGTCAAAGGCAAAGTCACCGGCTACGACTCGCACATTGCAAGTCTTCGTGAAATAACTTTTGTTGCCCAGCACCGCTGGGGAAAATCAGCCGTGGCCGGGAATGTTCTTCCATGGACCACCGTCAGAGCGTGGCTCTTTCGGAAGACCGAGTACTTGCTCGCCAACAATTCCGCGCTGTACCTGGCTGGTGCCTGCGTAAATGGTTCCGGCACGTGCGTTCAAGAACACGCCAACCCAGTTCGCACTGTCGTTTGGTGAACCCACTGAGTCAGTGGTGAAAGCCGTATGGGGTGTTTGACCAACTGGTACCAATGCATCAGCACCAAGAATGTCAACAGCAAGTTCTGTTGCTTCCTTGTGGTATTCACTCCACCACAATTTGCCAATTGATGCTTCAGGTCCAGGCTGGTTGCCATTGAGGAATGCAGTAAGGGCGCGGTATCCGAGGAAACGCATGATCTCAACTTTGATATGAGCCTGAGCAAGACGCTGGCGAATATGAGGGTTTTTTGTTAGTCCCTTATCTGTTGCCAAACGAGTGAGCTTGTCGAGTTCGCCACGGAATGAAATACCAGAAACGACCGCACCAGCTCCACGCTCGTTACCAAGAAGCGTCATAGCGACCATCCAGCCGCCATTGATTTCACCAACAACGTTTTCTTTCGGACAACGTGCATCGGTAAAGAACACTTCGTTGAATTCAGAATCACCTGACATCATCTTGATGGGTCGTACTTCCACACCTTTTTGACGCATGTCAACAAGAAGGAACGTAATACCGCGATGCTTCACATCATCTGGTGATGTACGAGCAAGAACGAAAATATGGTTTGCAAGGTGACCAGCTGATGTCCAAATCTTTTGACCGTTGATCACCCACTCATCGCCGTCAAGAACTGCGCGACATCCCAAGTTTCCAAGGTCAGAACCGGCCGATGGTTCGCTGTAACCCTGACACCAACGATCTTCACCTGAAAGAACGCGAGGAAGGAAATGCTTCTTCTGCTCTTCGGTACCGACAGCAAGGATGGTGTTACCCAACATGCCAATTCCGAAACCATCGTTTGGTCCGCCACCTGGTACGCCAGAGAGTGCAAATTCTTCTGCAATAACTAATGATTCGATAGCTGTGAGTCCAGCGCCGCCGTATTCCTTCGGCCACGTCGTGGCAAGAAAATCGTTCTTTGCTAACTTCTCGCGCCACTCTTCGGTCCACGCAGCTGCATCTTTGTGATTCAGAGCACCGATGCCCTTCCAATCTTTCGGAAGGTTGGCGTCAAGGAAGGCGCGCACCTTTGTGCGGTACGTGTCGGCTTGGGGTGGGTAAACAAAATCCATGTTCCTACCCTAGTAATGGCTGCACTCAGGCTCTGTACCCGAGCCACCAAAACGATCTATTTGGACAACTCCAGGCCGGCAAAATCACCAGCAGCCCGCCACGCTTCAAGGAGTCGGACAAAAGCGACAGGGCCTTTGCCGTAGCTGCCGTTCTGGGCAGCGCGTTCGGCTGGCTTGCCTTCGTTGTTGTAGTAACCCGGTGTGCAGGCTTCAAGAAACTTCAAGTTCATCGTTGAATTTGATTTGATGTCCTGAACCCAGTCGTGTTCCGCCTGAGCGCTGGCTTCAATACGTGTAATGCCATCTTCAGTTGCATGCTTCACGATGTGCGCAATATGAATTGCCTGCTCGTTCAACATGTGTGGGAAGTTCACAGAGAAACCAGATTGTGCAGTGGACACAATGAAGCAGTTGGGAAACCCGCGAGAGAAGAAACCATGGAATGTTTCAACCCCGTTAGCCCACTTGTTGGTGAGCGTGAGATTGTCTGAACCGGTGGTTTGATAACCAGAACGGCGAGCATAATCAGTTCCGACTTCGAAACCAGTTGCATATATAAGGCAATCAAGTTCGTATTCAATACCGTTAGCCACAACACCATTGGACGTGATGCGTTCAACACCCAACCCACCGGTATCAACCAGTGTCACGTTTGGTCGGTTGAAGGTTGGCAAGTAATCATCATGAAAACAAGGACGCTTACAGAATTGGCGATACCACGGCTTCAACGCCTCAGCCGTTTTCGGATCAGCAACAATTTCGTCAACACGATTACGTACTTGATTCATTTTTTCAAAGTCAGCATTTTCAACAATGGTGCCAATTTGTTCTGGGCTTGTGCCAAGGCCGCCTTCTTTGCGCGCACGCAACATGAGGTTGCCCACAATTTCAGTCCAACCGTCGTGCACTAGATCTTCAGTATCAAATACTCCTGATGTGAGATTCGTAAAGTTTTCATTACGACGACGCTGCCAACCTGGCTCTAACGAGTTTGCCCAGTCCGGATCTGTTGGCGTGTCATTACGCACGTCAATAGAAGATGGGGTGCGTTGAAATACAAACAATTGTTTTGCGCCTGCACCAAGATGTGGTACTGCTTGCACTGCAGTTGCGCCAGTACCAATGATGCCCACCACTTTGTCTTTCAGACCAGTGAGGTTTCCTTTACTGGTTCCGCCTGTGTATGCGTAATCCCAACGACTGGTATGAAACGAATGACCTGCGAATGTACCGACGCCTTCAATGCCTGGCAATTTAGGGCGATGCAACGGACCATTAGCCATACTGATGAAACGTGCGCGTACTTCGTCACCACGGTTTGTGCGAATGATCCAGCGACGAGATGATTCATCCCAACGCACATCAGTGACTTCTGTTTGCAACATCGCACGCGGATACATATTGAAGTGTTCAGCTATGCGATGACAGTGCGCCAAAATTTCTGGTGCGGGTGTGTATTTCGATGCAGGAATGAAACCTGTCTCTTCTAACAACGGCAAATAAATGTATGACTCAACGTCGCATGCCGCACCGGGGTACCTGTTCCAGTACCACGTGCCACCAAAGTCGCCGCCCTTTTCAATCACTGTGAAATCGTGAACACCCGCTTCATGCAGTCGCGCTGCTACCAACATGCCACCAAAACCACCACCGACGATGGCAACTTGAACTTCTTTAACAATCGGTGCACGCTCTTCAAACGTGATGTACGGATCTTCAAGATAGTGAGCGAACTCGCCCGTTATTTCTGTGTACTGCTCATTAGCTTCAGCCCGCACACGCTTGTCACGTTCATCGCGATAGCGCTGGCGTAGTTCGTCAGGGTCAAACCCTAGGTCGTCAGTTGATGTCTGGCTCATGGACCAAGACTATGTCTCTGTCCGTATCGATACGGAACCGAAGGCTATTTGTCAGCAGTGACGCGAGCGCGAGGGAATACACGCAAAAAGTTGCCAGAGTTGAACTTGTCAACCGATTCTTGTGGCACCTGGGTCATGCACGATTCGAAGCGTGCAATGGGGTCACGTCCACCCTCTGTATGTGGGTAATCGCTAGAGAACAAGTAGAGGTCATCGTTCGATTGGTCGATGAGACGTGCAACATCTTCAAACACGAACGGTGTGAAACCAAACTGTTGACGAATCTGCTCGGACGGCGTGCGCTTGAAACCACGAAGACGCTCGTCAACGCGTGAATACGCCTTGTGGACATGGTCAAGACGAACAAGCATTTCAGGAACCCAACCAGCGCCAAGTTCAACTGATGCGAACTTCAGTTCCGGGAAATCTTCAAGAACACCATCAAGAACCATCATTGAAATAAATGTTTCAATGCCCTGGTGCAACACAGCAGCATCACGAGCACGAACATTTTCTCCGCCACCCATCCAGTCTTTGGTAACACCGCGACCGGTGTTGCTCCACTCTGGCTTTAGCTGCAGTGGGTTTCCACCAACGTGGAATACGACAGGCACTTGTGCTTCTTGCAATAACGACCAAATTGGATTGAAGTCAACGTGGGTTGGCGAACGCTCGCCTGCCAAACGATGCGGAACCCACATGGCCTGAAGACCATTGTCGATGCTCCATTGCACCTCTTCTAATGCAAGCGCAGGATTCTCAAGTGGAATTGCCGCAACACCCATGAGGCGATCATCTATTGAACAGAAGTCAGACATGTGACGGTTATGCGCACGCGCGCCGCCATAACGAACCTTGTCAGGAATTTTGCTACTTGGTGAAAACGGCATATGCAAACTGTGCGTTGGGAATACCAACTGCTTCTTGAAGCCCAACATGTCGTTAGCGATTACACGATCGTGCTTATCGAATGCACCAAGGGCTTGAATTTCTTTAACCTCTTGAATCATGCGATCACCAAGAGCAATCAGAGACTCTTTGTGTTCGTCAGAATGTTGCGAACCATTACCGACGATTATTGCAACTTCTTCATCGGTGACGAGTGAACGGCCGTAATCAACTTCGGGAAGAAGGTCGCGCACGTCTGGGTCAGCAAACTTCTTCAGGAAGTCTGGAAGTTCCATAATGTGTGTATCTGCGTCGTAGAGAACGCGATCGCCTGCGTATGTCATATGGGTCCCCTATCCCTCGAACTCTGGTAAACGGTACCACCAGTACAGGCGGTAACAAAGAGGTGAACAGTTGGGTCAGGGCTATGCCCAATTGGGCGCCACTCAATACGATGAATGTGTGCACATCACGACCTCCCAGATCGATTCATATCGACTCAATGGCTGGCTTTTGTGTCGTCCATTTGTGGGCGGGGAAATTCGCGATATCCAGCATTGGGTGAATGAAATTCAACAATGGCCCGAAAATGGCGATTGGTTGCACTACCGCGAAATGACTGACAGTGGGCCAAAGCTATGTCGCACCGAAAACTTTGTGCCATTCCATACGCCTTTGCGCGAAATTTTAACTACTGGTGCAATCGTAGAAATTGTTTCTGCTCTCATGGGTGAACAAGCAGTTCTCTACAAAGAAAAAATTAACTACAAGTTGGTGGGCGGCGCAGGATTTCTTCCTCATCAAGATGCACCGGCGTATCCGTTTATTGAAACGTCAATCTCATGCATGATTGCCGTTGACCCAAGCACAACGTCAAACGGTTGTTTAGAAGTTGTTGACGGACATCATCATGAATTATTGCCGATGAATGAACGTGGCTGCATCGAGAATGAGTGGGTAGAGACACATGAATGGCATCCCGTAGAGATGGAAGCTGGCGATGTTCTGTTCTTTCACTCGCATACGCCACACCGCAGCGGCACCAATAATTCACAACGTGACCGCCGTGCCATCTACCCCACCTTTAATGCCGCGAGCGAAGGTGATCTTCGAGGCGACTACTACGAAGAAAAGCTTCGAATTTTCCGCGACACAGAACACCAAGCCGACAATGTCCGTATTTCACTTATCAACGATTTCGAAGGAAGACCCGTATGAACAAATTTACATCACTTATTGAAATTGAATCTCTCTTTGAAAAATGGGGCCAACAGTTTTATAGCGAAAATATTTCGCAAACAGCTCATGCAGTGCAGTGCGCGCAGTTAGCAGAAGAGGCTGATGCATCAAGCGCACTTGTGCTTGCTGCGTTACTTCACGACGTCGGCCACCTCGTTGATCTTGAAGATTCCTCTGGCAGAGAAGAACACACAATCGACACAGTGCATGAGGCAACTGCCGTTCGAGTGTTGGCTCCGTTATTTCCACCCGCAGTTACTGCCCCCATTGCACTTCACGTTGATGGCAAAAGATGGTTGTGCGCACGCGAAGATGGCTACTTTGAAACATTGAGCCCGGCATCAGTTGCCAGCCTTGCACTGCAAGGTGGCCCGATGTCAGATCAAGAAGCAGATCGATTTATGGCAATGCCACAATTCGAAGACGCTATTGCGCTTCGCCGCTGGGATGACATTGGCAAAGACATTTCCAAAGATCAATTACCTTTTGACGAGTTCCGTCGCATACTTCGCTTTCATTTCGAACAACTATAGAAACGAATCACCATGAGAATTCTTGTAACAAACGATGATGGCATCGACTCCGTTGGCCTGCATGTCTTAGCGCGCGCAATGCGCCCATACGGTGAAGTTGTTATTGCTGCCCCAGACCAGGAATATTCCGGTGCCGGTGCAGCAATCGGTGCGCTGCACATCATCCAGCCCGAAGTTCAGAAACGCACAGTTGAGGGCATCGATACTTCATGGGCAATTACTGGGCCACCTGCTTTGTGTGTGTTCTTTGCGCGCCTCGGTGTCTACGGTGGTCCGTTTGATTTGGTCGTGTCTGGTATCAACCCGGGCGCAAATGTGGGGCGTGCTGTGTATCACTCAGGCACAGTTGGTGCAGCGGTTACTGCACGTAATGGTGGCGTCAGTGGAATCGCAATTAGTCAAGCCGTCACCGGTTTCGGCGCAGAAGGTCAAGGTTGGGATGATGCACTGAAAGGCCAACAGTGGGACTCAGCAGCAACAGTTGCGCAACGAGTAGTTGAGGGCTGGCTTTCTGATCGTCCAAAAGAGGCAGTCGTTATCAACGTGAATGTTCCGAACTGTGCAGTGTCGGAGATGAAGGGTTGGCGCCGTACTGATGTTGGACACATTGTCCCCGTCTCTATGGCAACTGCAGATCTTGAGGCCAAAGAAGGGCACGAAGGTGCTTTCTATGTGCGCATGAATTACGGAGCACAAGCACAAATGCCGCCAGAGACTGACGGCGGTGCTGTTGAAAATGGCGAAGTGGCAATTACGTATCTCGGTCGTTTCAATGATGTGCCCGAACAGGGTTCAGACGCAATGGACAGTGCGCTCACTGACCTCGTCGGCGTTGCGAGCACACTGCACTCGTAGACGATTCCGTTTCTCACCACTACGGTGGACAAATGGCTGATTGGCAAGAACTCACTCGTCGCGCATCATTTGCGTCGCACCAACTATTGGGCTGGATCTTCTGGGATTCACGTGCAAAAGATAACCTCGCTGCTCTTGGTGTGCCTGATGGTCTTGGTCACTACATCGTTAATCGTGGTGCCCCACTAGCACCAGCTGGGGCAGAAGCGTTATTCGCAGCGTTCTACACAATCAAACGTGAGTTTGTTCATTTCGTATTGAACAACGCAGCGACATACATAACCAACTGGCATGAGGTCACAGTTGCGCGCGATGCAGCGGTGCGAGCTGGTCTCGAAGAAATGACACCACAAATCATTGCGCCGTTCGGTGCGCTTGCAGATGACTTATGGAACACAGTCGACGCAATACCTGCAAGTGGTCGCGTGTTATTTGCTGCACATAAATCATGGCCCCGCCCAGCAGACCCATTGATGTCTGCGTGGAACGCATTGAATTGCATCCGCGAATGGCGCGGTGACACACATTTTGGAATTTTGTTGAACGACAACATCGGAGTCGTGGAAGCAGGTCTTCTGCACGATGCATGGATGGGTTACCCGAAAGAATGGATCCCTCGCAGTCGAGGCGCAGACGATGCCGAGATTCAAGCAGCACTCGAGAACTTATCATCACGCGGCTTTGTCACCGACGGTGTCGTGAACGAAGCTGGTGTCGAGTATCGGGTTGATCTTGAACGCCGCACTGATGTGTTGTGTGAAATTCCGTGGCGACATTTTGGTGAAAAGAACACTCTCGAGTTGCTTTCCATTCTCGAACCTGTTGGCGAACGATACGTGCAACACATCAACGAGATTGCCGGCGAGAACTGGATGCCTGCAGCTCGACCTCGCCGCCGCTAAACCGAATGCGGTAAGCCGATTCGCACAGAAACTCCTGGCGAATACAAAACGTGTGCATTCCCTGTAGGCACAGGTAGGCCAGCAGCTACGACCAACGTGTCTTCAAGATGTTCAAGCGTCGCACTATGAAGAATCCAGGTCTCATGATCAACGGGTGCATACCGCAGACCTTTGCCAAAGCCTTTTGAATACAAACCCCATCGTGCTGATAAGAACACCGACAATTCATCAGGCTGTTCAATACGTTCACCAATAGCAATACGAATTGATGTTGAAGCAACATGTGGCCAACGACGCTTCACCGTTGTGGTGAGTGATGTAGCAGTCACCACATGAGAGGCACTACCCCAGCAGTACGGCAGCAAGTACGAAGCGCGAGCCGCGAGCGCCGGAAGTAAGCGATTCACGTCGAGTGAGAAAAACCACACACCGGGAATTCCATTTTTCTTTACATACGTACGCACATTCACTTCGGGAAATGACCCAAGGTACGGAATGGCTGGTGTTCCAGGAAAAGAGATGTTACGCATTGAGAAAGGAATAAGGCCCACCCATGCAGACCCATCGAACGTGTCAACTTCTAGTCCTTCCGGTAGTAAGGCTTGCACAACAGAAGCGTCGTACCGCCAATGAATGTAGGCAAGCTCTTGCCACTGTTGCTTCATAATTGGTCGCCGAACTGGCGCTGGGCAGAAATCTTGCACGTCTCTACCCTACGAATCATTTACAGATTCGGGAATGGGGCATCAGTCACCTAGGTTGATATTCCTATGGCTCACTTCGTCACCACCGTTCCCTCGTCCAAGTCTCCTGAAGAGACGTTTGCCTACATGTCAGACATTCGCAATTTCGCTCAGTGGGATAAAGGGATCATCAAAATTGACCAGATTGTCGGAGACGGCGCTGGACTCGGCAATGTCTTTGACATCACAGTGAAAGGCGTCGGCGGGCAAAATTCCGTTTTGCGCTACACCACACTTGAGTGCGATTCCCCCACCAATGTGTTGGTGAAAGGCAGGAACTGGATGTTCACCTCAGTTGATCGAGTCACCATTACGCCCACAGCAACCGGATGCGATGTCACCTACGACGCTGTACTGACTGCGAATCTCATCGTGTGGCCAATGAACATCGTGCTGGGCAAGGTCTTTGACAAAGTGGGTGCGGTTGCAACGCGAGGCCTAAAGAAAGTTCTTGCCTAGGGGCAACCCAAGTCATTCAGGTTGGCGCACTCTCTGCACAACCACGCAGTGCCTTCTGGCGTACTCCATGCCGTAGCAAGTGGAGAACCACACGACATGCAATCGTGTGTTGCTTTTGTTACTGGTTTTACTTCGAAATGTGAAGCCTGATCAGACATACGTAACGAGAATAGCCGCACTTTTACCTTCTCTCACTTTCTATAGATTCACACAAACATGACTACACTTTTTCCATGACATTGCGATTCGCTTCTAAGAACGGCCGGGCTCAATTAGTAGTCGGGCCCAACAACAACCTCGTCGACCTGGCAGAAGTCAGTGGTGGAAAGTTCGATGCAGACCCAATCAAAGCTTTTCCGCGATGGGCTGAACTACGTGCATTTGCTGCAACCGTGACAGAAGGTGGAACACCGGCCAACCCCGATGAGCTTGATGCACCATCTCCATGGCCACTTCAAGTGTTTGCAATCGGGTTGAACTATCGCTCGCATGCTGAAGAAAGTGGAATGGGGCTTCCTGCTGTTCCTCTCACATTTACAAAATTCACGTCGTGTATCGCTGGACCGAATGCTGACATTCCTATTGATGCTCCGATGGTCGACTGGGAAGTTGAACTGGTAGTTGTCATCAGCAGCGGTGGTCGCAATATTGCGAAGGCAGATGCTTGGAATCACATTGCAGGAATAAGCGTTGGCCAAGACATCTCAGATCGTGCATTGCAATTTGCTGCTCAGCCTCCACACTTTGACCTCGGTAAGAGCAAAAAGAACTTTGGGCCCTTTGGTCCATGGCTTGTCGATGCAGCTGATGTGCCGAATCGTGATGCGATGCATATGACTTGCACTCTCAATGGCGAGGAAGTGCAGAACACTTTGACCGATGACCTTGTATTCAATGTGGGTGACATCATTGAATACGTATCGGGCATTGTTGAACTTCTTCCAGGTGATGTCATCTTTACTGGCACACCCGGAGGCGTTGGCGTTTCTCGCAAGCCTGCAGTGTTCTTGAAGCCTGGCGATGTTCTAGTTTCGACCATTGATGGAATTGGCACCACCACTAACCGTTGTATTTAGGTTCTCGCCGAACTATTCAGATATGTACGGCGCGATTGCTTGATTGCACCAGTTCCACAAATTAGTTCGAGCCTCAGCGGTATCGCTGCGTCGTGTCGTTGGAAGTTTATGAATACTGCGCACTTCACGATCGGACCAGAACGAACCACTGGCACCCGGAATTGGTTGAACCGCTGCCAGCCACGCGATGGTGTCAGCCCCCTGTTTCGGTGAACGCAAAATTGGTTTCGTAATTCGGCGGAAGGCTGGAATTGATTCCTGCACTCCGGGCGTATCCGCCCAGCCAGGATGCATCGAATCAAAATGAACAGCACGTTCTTTAGTTGCCCATATTTCATTGAGGGTGACCTGTGCACGTTTTGCAATTGCATACTGCTTCGAACCGTTGTAACTGTCAACACGCATTTCTAAAGTGCGTTTCCCATCGATGTTCGGCAGTTCAGCTGAATACATACCGCCAGATGAAACCGTGACCACGCGACCTTGCGTTGCAATCAGGTTCGGAAGTAGCACCGTTGTTAAAAGATGTGGGCCTAGAACATGAGATGCAACCGTTTGTTCTATACCTTGAGGCGATACTTCGCGTGAATTGAGAAGCGCACCAGCATTATGAATAACTGTAAAGACTTGTGGGAACCGAACTGCAATCTCCCTGGCTGCTTTGCTTACGGATACCAAGTCACCCATCTCTGCAACAACACACACTGGCTCTGGCCCCTTGCAGATATTACGGACAGACGAAATAACGTCCACGCACTTTTCTTTGTTTCGCGCGACAAGAACCAACTGTGCACCTGTCGGAGCAAGAATACGTACACATTCTTTCCCGAGACCTGATGTTGGCCCAGTGATCACCACTACTTTGCCAGTTAAGTCATAGCCAGAAACTTGATCCCAGTGATTAATGCGTGACCGCGCAACAAAACCTATGCGAGAAAATCCCGGAACAATTGCGGTGTCCATTAACGAACTAAAAAAATCACTCATTATCTACATTCCTTGTAAAAGCATTACGGCAGCGAGAAAACCACACAGGGTCCATGCAATTGTGCGAGGCCAATTTGTTTGCACAAGTTCACGTCCAACCTGCGCATCAGGTGCTTCCACCATGCGCGCGTGTCGCGGCACCGACAGAAAGATGGTGCACAAAAGCGCAACGGCCAATGAAGCGCCGTTCACCCAGGTCAGCCACCACGACACACCTGAAGGTGTATTGGCCCACAGAATCAGTGTGGTCACACCTTCAACAGCCATTGGTGGGCCAACGACAATTCCTGTCCACTTCTGATGTTTCTCTGCGACTTTTTTCGCGCTCTCGACTGGAACTACTGCAAGCAACGGATAATGCACTAACTGCACAAACCAAATGACACCTACCATGATGCAAGTAGCTACGAGATGCACTGTTAGCACGACATTGTCCATGTCAGAGTCCGTATTCCGATATCAGTACAGGCCGTTGTTCATCAATTGATTTGTGCGCTGCTGCACCAATGACAACTGACCACAAACCATCGACAACCGTGACTTCTGGTTGCGTATTATTCAGCACAGCGTCAACAAAGCGTTTGCATTCAATAAAACTGGCACCGAAGTGAAAACCCATGTGCGCAATATCAGGATCTGTCGGTACGTCGATTTCACGCACCGACCGCGATGAACGGTCCCCAACAAAGATCTTGCCGTTACCTGGGATGAACGCTTCGAGTTTTCCCTTATCCCCCACAACAGTGATCTCTTGCTCATGCTGTCCACCTTCGGCAAACATTGACAAGTCGAGCATGGTACGAACACCATTTGCATATTCAACAATCACATAAGCGTTATCAAGAATGTCACTGCGACGGCCGTCGTATATCTCATCAAGATGATTCACGTCTTGACCACCACTAGCAATCACGCGCACAGGTTGAGAACCCACAGCAACATTCATAAGGTCAAAGAAATGACAGCACTTCTCCACCAAGGTGCCACCCGTATTGGCCGAAAAACGATTCCAGTTATCAACCTTGACAAGAAATGGAAAACGATGTTCACGAATTGACATCATCTTCATATTGCCGATGATGCCGCTGCGCAATTCACGCAACAGGCCAGCAATTGGCGCCATGTATCGATACTCAAGGCCCACCCACGTAATAGCGGAACGTTTTGATTGGGCTTTCACTACTGAAACGCAATCCTCAACAGTGGTGCACATTGGTTTTTCTACAAGAACCGGAATGTTGGTTTCAAAAATGTCGTCCAGCAACGACTTGTGAGTGAAGTTAGGCGCGGCAACAAGTACTGCATCAACAAGGCCGCTACTGAGAAGGTCTCGGTGATCCGTGAATTCAGTTACCACTGATGCACGGTCGCCCAAGGTATGACGGGCCCACCCCTGTTGTTCTTCGTGGGGGTCACTAATGGCTGTGACTGCAACATTTGTAATACCTACGAGATTGCGCAGGTGTTCGCACCCCATCATCCCAGTACCAATAACGCCGATGCGCAGTTCTGCCATATAAGCAAGGCTACGCCCCTCTAGTTTGCGTTCACCTCTATGACAACTAGTGTTTCTTCTTGTTGTTCCGGGGGGAACAATTATCTGGGGGTATTTCCATGGCAATCGTTGATCTCATTTCATCCGGACTCGGATTACTTGCATCTGAAAAAGACATCACACCTACGTGGGTAGACGGCGTGATGCACGGAAGTGGACATCTGGAAGATGGCGTCACAGTGACTGCAGTCTCAACTGAGCGTATTGGCGAAGGTGTCGGAATTCTCAGCATCTTGCAGCGCGTGACCCCTACGTATTCCGGAACCACGAAAGCTCCGAAATCGATTGTCGTGAAGTATCCAACTGATGACCCAGTTCAGCGCGGAACTGCAGATGCTTTGGTGTTCTATATTCGCGAAGTTACTTTTTATCGTGACTGTGCACCAAGTGCGCCATTTAAAACTGCAAAGTGCTACGGCCAAGCAATTGAAAGTGACAACACCAACTTCACAATTGCAATGGAAGATATCAGCCACTACCGACCACTCAATCAATTAGATGGTGTCAGCCTTGCAGATTCAAAAATTATGTTGGAAAAACTTGCGGACTTCCATGCAATGTGGTGGAACAGTCCGAAGTTGGCCAATATGCAAGGAATTTTCCCGCCACTTCTGAATCCAACATATGAAATGGTGTTGCCAATGTTGTGGGCTCAGGGTTGGCCACTAGTCGAACAATATGCGGGCCACTTACTTCCAGAGAGTGTTCGTGGCATCGGCGAGATTTGGGCAGGCAAAGTTCCCTGGATGCTCGGCAATCTTATGACGCCTGCCACCTTGTGTCATGGTGATTACCGCGCAGACAACATGATGTTTAATGGTGACGAACCTGTTGTGATTGACTACCAAATTGTGGGTACAGGTTCCGGCATGTACGACGTCGGCTATTTCATTAGTCAGTCAATTACAACTGAAGTTCGTCGCGGCCATGACAAAGAACTTGTTGATCTTTACCTTGATCGTTTGGAGACTCACGGAATCACAATTGACCGTAACGAAATGTGGCGCCAATATCTCGTATCAATTGTTTTCTGCGTTACATATGGCGTCACATCTTTTGCGAATTACGCCGAGCAAAATGAACGTGGGAAGCAACTTGTTACAGACATGTTGCTTCGTTCATTAGATTGCGTAATTGACAACGATGCAATGAAAGTGATTTTGTGACCGACCACGTCCATGATCACGGGCGAGGTGTCTTGTCACAGTTGGCGCCTGAGGGTCGCGAACTAAAGGCTCTGATTCCTGGTGTCTATGAAGGGTTCGCCCAATTGCATACAGCGGCGTTCGCAGAAGGTGTGCTTGACAAAAAGACAAAAGAACTTCTTGCACTTGCAATTGCAATCGCAGTTCGTTGTGATGGCTGCATTGCAAGCCATGCACGGGGGGCCGCAGTTAATAAAGCCACCGAGGCCGAAGTTGCTGAAACGATTGGTGTTGCAATTGCAATGAGCGGCGGGCCTGGCACGGTCTATGGCCCCCGCGCCCTTGCAGCCTTCCGCGACTTCGCACCCAAGCCCGAATAGCACCCTTCTCCAGTGGTATCCACCTTGCGAGGTGGTTCTAGATTGCTGGTATGTCGAATCTTGAAGTAACAGTTGATCCATCAGAAGTCGGGCTAGACCCCACACGTCTTGCACGTATTCGTTCTCACTTTGGCAAGTACGTCGATAGTGGCAAGTTGCCTGGATACCACATCACAGTCTCACGCGCCGGCAAGTTGGCGTATAGCGACCTGTATGGACACGCTGACGCAGAAAACAAAAAGCCCATCGCGAACGACACCATCTACCGTGCCTACTCAATGACTAAACCCATCTGTGCAGTTGCTGCGCTGATTTTGTGGGAAGAGGGCTTGTTTGAAATGCATGATCAAGTGAAATGGTTTATTCCATCTTTTGCTAACCAAAAAGTTTTCCGTTCAGGAACGTTGACTGCACCACGGTATGAACCAGTCACTGAACCCATGGAAATGTGGCACCTCTTTTCACACACAGCCGGCATGACATACGGATTCGTGTATTCAAATCCTGTCGACCAGATGTACCGCAACGCTGGTTTTGAATGGGGCACGCCACGTGATGCGTCACTTGCAGACATTTGCGACATCCTTGCTGGCCTTCCACTGATGTTCCAACCCGGAACCGAATGGGCATATTCAATGTCAATTGATGTCCTTGGTCGTGTTGTAGAAATTCTTTCTGGCATGACACTTGGTGAATTCATGAAAAAGCGCATCTTTGATCCGCTTGGCATGACCGATACTGCATTCCATTGTTCAGCTGACAAGGCTGATCGTCTTGCCGCCTTATATGTACCAAACCCTTCTGATAAAAAGATCTTGCGTAACGACGCCGGTGCTGCCGGTGCTTTGAACGAACCAAAGGCACACCTTGGTGGCGGCGGACTCGTTTCCACGACAAGTGATTATTTGAAGTTTGCAGAAATGTTGCGTGGTGGTGGCGAATACAACGGCACACGTATTTTGTCCAATCGCACTATTGCATTTATGGCTTCGAACCATTTGCCAAACAATGCCGATCTCACTGAATACGGTCGACCACTGTTTGCAGAAACTGCATTCGATGGCGTGGGCTTTGGCCTCAGCGTCAGCGTCACGCTTGACCCTGTGAAAGCAAAAGTGCCAGGAAGTGCTGGAGATTACGGATGGGGCGGTGCTGCAAGCACCAACTTCACTGTTGATCCAAAAGAAGATCTCGTGTACATGATCATGACACAGCTGATGCCGTCAAGCACATGGCCCTTGCGTCCGCAACTTAAGCAGTTGGTGCACCAGGCTTTAATTGATTAACGCGAGTTAGCTGCTTTCTCAGAACAAGAAGCAGTACAACTCCACAACCAATGATTGCAAGGCCTTGCAAGATCGTGCCAGGCAACCAATAAACAACTGTCATTATCAAACCCACGACAATTCCAGTAGCACCCGCAATTAAATGTTCTGGTGCGCGTTCACGTGAACCAATTGCAAACATCGCTGCACCAACACCAATCGGTATGAGACCACCAACGCCCACAGTGAAGACATTTGCCAGGGTGATTGAACCAATGACGATGAGTAGCGAACCCACGGCTCGTGGCAAGAATGAAAAACTGATTTTCTGCATGCCCATTGCAATCAGAACAGCACCACCGGCTATCAACATCAGACCTATGACGAGCAAGTGAACACGTCCACTTAACTTCACTGCAGATGTTGATGCCATCACCGCGATGGGTATTGACGCGGTCAATAAAATGGATCCAGAGAATTGGGATCGAGATGCGCGTAGAGCACCCCATGTTCCACTTGCAACGGCCAGTAGGCAAACAGACCATGCCGACGGCATGCTGGTCATGTCTATCAAAATTCCAGATGCAACGATGACCGTCAGTACTGCAGCCATTTCAAGAACTTCACCTCCTCGCTGCCGTTCGCTTGTTCCTATCGACAACTTGCGTGAATAAAAGCCAGACACTGCCGCAACTACGTACAGAAGCACTGCAATTCCGGCTCTCGGAACATTGACAACAAGTCCGGCGACCATAAATGCCACGCCTATTGTGATGAGAACGGAAGCCAGATACGTCACTAATTCACGCACTCGAATTGAAAGTACTGGTGCACGCGCAATGTCGTCGGCTTGTTCGGCTGTCAGATGTCCGTCAGTAATAAGTTGCTGAAGTATTTCACTCTGTGATTGACGTTGTTCCATATCAGCAGTGTTGCACTTATTGAGGGTGAGTTGATGCCCAGTTCACAACATCAACAATTGATGCATCTAGGAGTGGAGCAATAAACGACGAAAAGGTAACAGTCATATGGTTATCGTCTCGGTACACCAAGATATTTCCCACAACAGTCGGGCAACCAGCGTCAGTACAAAACCATTGACGTGTCCAGAGCACATGAACTTTAGCAACATCAAAATCCTGCAACATCTGATGCATATCGTCCCGATAGGCGGAACTAATAATCGGGTTACACAACTGCACATTTGTGTAGTGGCGACTGAGGCATGTCGGAACATCTTGTCCCGGATACGGCGTATCTTCCATCAGCACAGGAGTTATGCCCTTCGCTTTTAGACCATCAATCGTCGACTGCATGGCCACACGCCATTCTTTTTGCCACATTGGCACTCGAGTTGATGCTGATAACAATCGATCAAAGTGCGCTACAAAAACAACTTGCACGCCATCGGCCACCATTTGTTTCAGAACATTCGCGCGCCATGGCGCACATTCCTTATAAATCTTGCCAAGCACCTTGCTATACGTAGGTATGTCAGCGGGAGGGCATCCCCGCTTTGTGTACGTTATTAATTTCCAGTGTCGCTTAATTGCAATTTTCTCAAACGCCGGGAACCACTCCGCTGCGTGCGAGTCACCATACAATCCAATAATTGTTGATGATGATGCATCTCCGTAGACGCAATTTTTGGGACGAACCGTTGAAAATCCGGCATGACAATTATTGTTGTAGATCTTCGGCATGTCATTAAGAGCACCTTGAATTGTTGGCGTGATGTTCGAAGGTAATCCTGTTGCTGCCATCGCTTGGACAATTGCATCGATCGGTGCACCCGGGCCAGGTAATTCTGGTTCCGTAGGAAAAGTAGTAGTAGACACACTCGGGTCAACAGTGGAAGTTGAGGCCTCCGACAACGTTGGTGTGGTTGCTTCTATTCCAGCAGAAAGTTTTGGTTGATTGTTTTGTGCCAAGACAGCGCTTCCACTTACAACAGCAATAAGTGACACTGCCAATACCACAGCCCGAAGACCCGCAATGTTGTGATTACGACGTACAGGATTTTCTACGAATCGATACGACAGTTCGGACAACGCAAGTGACATCATGAGGCATATAAGTCCCTCAAACACTGAGAGCTTCTTATTCAATGCAGATGCAGCGATGATTAACACCGGCCAATGCCACAAATATGCTGAGTAAGAGCGTGAACCCAGCCATTGCAACGGTGAAAATCGCAGCAATGCATCAGGTGCCCACGGGGTTGCATTTCCTCCGCGTAATAAAAATGCTGTGGCGATGACAGGAACAATCGCCCACGGCCCAGGGAACGTGGTGGTACCGGAAAACAATGTGACGGTAGAAATGATTACAGCAAGTCCGCACCACGCAGTTGCTGCATTAATGCGTAAGACTTTTACAGCTCCCCCAACAGGAACTACTGCTGCAAGTGCACCAATAGCTAACTCAAACGCACGTGTATGAGGCGAAAAAAATGCCCATGGTTGTGACGAATTCATTAATGCCATACATGCAATAAAAGATGCAACTGCTGCCACACCAGCGGTTATCCCAACACGCAATCGAACATTGCGCATGGTACGTGTGCCCATGCCAACACAGACAAGCATCACAAGAGCGGGCCAGACAAGATAAAACTGTTCTTCAACAGCCAAGCTCCAGTAGTGCTGCAATGGCGACGGTGGTAGTGCTGCTTGTAAATAGTCTGCGCCACGATGTGCGAATACAAAGTTTGATGAAAACAATGCAACGGCAAGAACATCGCGAGACAACGAACGCAATCTCAGAGGCTCAAGCCATACCCATGATGCAAGAAGTGTTGCGACTGCGACCAAAGCGGAAACCGGCAAGATTCGTCGCGCGCGCCGGGCATAGAACGCTCCCAAAGAAACTTTGCCTGTGCTGTCCTTCTCGGCGACCAGAAGCGATGTGATCAGAAAGCCTGACACCACAAAAAAGACATCAACTCCGACATACCCCCCACCGACGCCTGGGACACCAGCGTGAAAGAGTAAGACCGCAAGCACAGCAATGGCACGGAGCCCTTCAATATCTGTCCGCCGCTTCACCGCTACGAGTATTGCCGCTTCAGGACTCAAGATGCAGGCACCTGAAATTCTTGCCAAAATGGCGACCCCTCGGTGAGTGGTCTAAGGTCGTAGCAACATTTCCAACGACACCCTTAGGAGTCACCATGGCACGTACCACCCGCCTGCTTGCATCGCTAGCAGCACTTTCATTCGTTGTTGCTTCATGCGGCGGCAGCAGTTCGTCATCTGACACAACATCTGCAGCAACTGGGTCATTGAAGTTCACACCCGTTGCCGAAGGCAAATTAACTGTCTGCTCCGATGCGCCATACGAGCCATTTGAATTTCAGAATCCTGACAAGTCATGGACAGGTTTTGACATGGACATCATGTCGGCAATTGCAAAGCGCTATGGCCTGGCACTTGAAGTAACTGTTCAGCCGTTCGATGGTATTTGGTTGGCTCCCAAAGCTGGCACATGTGACGTCGTTGCATCGTCTCTCACCATCACACCTGAGCGTGCAGCTAACGCAGCATTCTCTGATGGGTACTTTGATTCATTCCAGTCATTGCTTGTTCGCACAGCAGATAAAGACACTTTGAATTCTCTTGCATCGTTGGCCGGCAAAAATGTCGCAGTACAAACCGGCACAACTGGTGAAGAGTACGCAAAGAAAAATGCGCCTGATGCAAAGATTCAGTCGTTTGATGACGCTGCTGCAATGTTCTTGGCTCTCGAGTCAAAGCAAGTAGACGCAGTTCTCCAAGACTTCCCTATCAACGCCTTCCGTGCAATAAAGATGGGAACCTCCATTGTGTCGATCAAGTTTGACACCGAATCTGAGAAGTACGGTTTCGCCGCATCTCAGGACAACACCGAACTTGTCAAAGCAATCAATGAGAGCCTCACCGAATTCCACAAAAACGGCGTGTACGACAGCATTTACAAGAAGTACTTCGGATAGACCAACCACAGGTCACTTTCCATTATCTATAACAACCTCTGAGAGCCATGGCCATCAGTAAGCGAAAGAAGGCGCAATACCGGCGAATTGCTGTGTATCTCCTTTCTGTCGCCGCACTGGTAGCCGTGGCTCTTGTTGTTGATTGGGGCCAACTGCAGCGGGCAATGTTCCGCTGGGACATCGTTGTCGACCAGTTCCCTCACATTCTGACCGGAGCTGCAAAGAACACCGTCATCTTCACGATCTTTGGTTTCGCAGGTGGGCTTTCATTTGGTCTGTTATTCGCACTCATGCGTCTCAGCACCATTCGACCATACAGATGGTTTGCGGCCACTTACATCGAAATATTTCGTGGTGTTCCCCTACTCGTGACGTTGCTCATCCTCGGCTTTGGTATCCCCATCGCAACAGGTTGGCATTGGCCAAACCCATACGTTCAAGGTGCGGTTCCGTTAGCGCTTGTGGCTAGTGCCTACATGGCAGAAACAATTCGCGCAGGCATTGAAGCAGTTCCTAAAGGCCAGATGGAAGCTGCACGATCATTAGGCATGTCGTATTCGCGCGCAATGGTCACCATCATTATTCCGCAAGCTCTTCGAATAATTGTGCCGCCGCTCACCAATGAATTCGTACTGCTCATCAAAGACACGTCACTTATTTCTGTTCTCGGTGTAACAGAAGGCACTCGCGACTTAGCTCGTTTTGGGCGCGACGGTGTGAATCACACTGCAAATGCAACGCCACTTATTGTTGCCGGGCTCGTCTACCTGGCAATGACAATCCCACTGACGCAGTTAGTGGCTTGGATGGAACGACGCGCAAAGGCAGAGAGCCGATGAATACGGACATTGTCGTCGACGTCACAAATCTCAATAAGTCTTTCGGTGACAACCATGTCTTGCGGGGCATAGACCTACAAGTCCAACGCGGCGAAGTCGTGTGCATCATTGGCCCTTCTGGATCTGGAAAAAGTACGTTGCTTCGTTGCCTCAATATGTTGGAAACCCCAACTGCAGGAAACGTTGTGGTTCTCGGACGTGAACTCACTGATATCGACTGTGATCTAGATGAAGCACGCACGCATATCGGCATGGTCTTTCAACAATTCAATTTATTTCCACACATGACAGCATTGGAAAATATTTGTGTTGCGCAACGCAAAGTATTACACCGCAGTGCAGCTGAAGCCCAGACAATTGCTCATGGACTACTTGCGCGAGTTGGTCTTGTTGAAAAAGATAATGCGTATCCCGCACAACTTTCAGGAGGCCAACAACAGCGAGTTGCAATTGCTCGCGCGCTTGCAATGAACCCCGACGTCATCTTGTTTGATGAAGCAACAAGTGCACTCGACCCTGAACTTGTCGGCGAGGTGCTGCAAGTCATGCAATCTCTGGCCCAAGAAGGAATGACAATGCTTGTCGTCACTCACGAAATGGGTTTTGCTAAAGGTGTCGCCGACCGAGTGGTGTTCATGGATGGCGGTGTCATTGTGGAACAGGGCCCACCATCCCAGGTGATTTCGGCACCACTGGAAGAGCGCACACGTTCATTCCTTTCAAGCGTCCTCAACCACTGATCACCCAAAACGTAGAGTTTCCGCAATGAGCGACCAGCGCGACCGCATTAACGCCATGTTGAATCTGGCTCAACACCCCAACACTCCGCTTGCTGAAGCTGAGTCAGCTCTTGCCATGGCATCAAAGCTCATGCAAAAACACGGACTCTCCGAATCTGACATCAGTTCCGCCCGCAATGAGGAAGACAACTCAGTCGTAGTTGAGCGCGTCCGTGTTGGGGGGCTATATCGCGTACGTCGCCAAAATATTTTGTACACAATTGCGCTTTTACATTCATGTGCTGGCTACCGCACGGAAGATGAAAACGACGAATGTGTCTTGGTCCTCTACGGTCGCGCTGCCGATATTTTCGCAACCAGAACCTTGTTTGCCGCAGCTGATGCAATGGGAGCCCGTCTCCTACCACGAGGCGACAGATCGTGGCGTGTCGCATGGTGGAAAGGTTTCCAATTAGGGATTAAAGAATCACTCACTGTCGCACGTAAAGATTTCGTATCCGAAACTCCCGGCTCCGGACTTGTTCTTGCAGATCGTATGAAGCGAGCAGAGCACGAATTACGTGTCAACGGCCCACCTCTACGCGGTGGCTATACATATAGCGACACATCGTCAGGTGCATACATCAACGGCAAAAATGCCGGAAGTGGGTTTGGTGGTTCTGGTCGGTCCTTCACTGCTGGTGTGCGCGGTGAATTGACGTGAGCTCACTCCACACATTTATTCAGGTAGCAACAGCACGGGCATTGGACTATGCGCGCTGTTCGCCAGAACAGGCACTTGTCTATGCCTGCGAAGATATTGTCGATAGTGAACTTGGTTCACGAAATTTCTCGTCCGCCCACATCGAACAGTGGTTACAGCATGTGTGTACCCGGGAAGATATCGATACGCCACATCTAGTTGTTGCTCGCGCTTCACGATCTACTTTGGCCTCTGCAGATAGCGAATCTCACACTATTTGTATTCGTGGGAAAATGACCTCAGCTGCCACGGTGCTGCATGAAGTAGCGCATGTCATTGTTGGTGCTGATTCTCATGGTGTGCTCTTTCGTGATGAGCTTGTTCGTCTCGCTCGCGCACATATCTCGGTCGACTATGCAGCACTTCTTCATGGTGTGTACCAAGGCGTAGGGCTAGAGATGTCTCCGTGGCCTGCTAGTGCATCCCAACGCTAAGTGCTCCTCAATCACCGATTAGATTGCACTCATGAGCGACGCTGACAATTTGTATTCCATTCTTTCCACTACGCGATCCATTCGACGCATTAGTGACAAGCCAGTCGACGAGGCAACGCTCGAAAGAATTTTGCAAGCAGCCATTTGGGCACCAAGTGGTGGCAACAGACAACCTTGGCGGATCATTGCCGTCCGTGACCGCGCACTAAAACAAAAACTCGGAGAGATTTACGCGGCTGAATGGGCCAAGTACGTTGACATGAACATGAAACGTGTTGAAGGGATGCCCGAGAACATTGTGGAAGCAACACGCACCGGCCTTGCAGTTGGCACTCGTCTTGCTGAATCACTTGCAGATGTCCCTGTCGTCGTCATGTTCATTCATGATCCGCGTGAAGTATTCGTGACTGATGGAAACCTAGGGCGCACACCCGTGGTCGGCGGTGCATCGTTGTACCCCGCGGTACAAAACTTATTGCTCGCTGCACGCGCAGAAGGATTAGGCGGCGTTCTCACCACTCTTATTTCGGCGAGCGAAGTCAAAGTTCGTGAATTGTTAGAGATACCCGAGCCATGGGGCGTCTATGCCATGGTCCCTCTTGGGTATCCCATGGGTAGACATGGTCCGTTACGTCGTGCACCATTAAGTCAGATGGTCAAATACGACCGCTGGTCTGATTAAGACTCAGTACGCCACTCAACATTGGCGGGCCACCGGCCTACACCGCCGCCTTCTACAAGTAGACCGGTCAGGGTTCTACTCGCATGTTCCATACGCCACGTCAACATGGCTCGTGCATTTTCTGAGATCGCTTCCGCGTCAGTAGTCAACGTGCGCCACGTATTGTCAGCTTCCAAATCGAAACACAAGAAATCACCGTCTCCGAATTGAACATATGCATGCGTATCGCTACGACGAACTGCAAGATTCAGTTGTTCAAGACGACGACGCCATGGCCACAAGTATCTGTCAGCCGGAATCAGTGCGAATCTCCAGTCATATTCCCAATGAGCAGAATCACGCCACCAAGGAGGCTCTGTGCCATTGATGAAATGCGTCAAGGGCAGACCATCACATTGGGATGGAATTGAAATTTCCATCACTTCACACAACGTAGGCATGATGTCAATATTTTCTGTGAATTTGTCAACCACAGTTCCGTGAACACCTGCATGACGTGGGTCAGCAACAATTCCGATGATGTGCTGACTTGTTTCCCAATAGCCCACTTTTTCTTTTAGGCCATGATCACCCAACATCTCTGCGTGATCAGCAGTGATGACAATAACTGTTTTGTCCCACTCACCAGATTCCACTAATGAATCAAAGATGCGTCCAAGTTGATAATCAACTTCACTGATCATTCCGAAATATTGAGCGCGCATGTGTGCCATTTCGTCAGGATCAGTCGGTGCCTTTGTTGCATCAAGCATCAACATCACCTCATGGAACGGATGAACCTCTTCAGCGCGCTGAATTGGTTGACCAACAGAATCGGGGGCGTACATCGTTGAGTATTCGCCAGCTGCCGAGTACGGCGGATGCGGACGAATAAAACTTGCATGTGCGAACCAGGCAGAATCTTGGGTATTGATCCAATCAATCAAGGTGTTAGTCAAGAAGTTGCTGACGCTGACTTCAACAGGTCGTTCATGTTCAGTTGCGAGCAATTGCAAAATTCCTGGCGACGTGTCGTAACCCTTTTGAGAGAGAAGTTCTCTCCATGGCATCATCCCCCTCGTTAGGTCAAGTGCGCAATCGAAGCCTGGCAAGATTCCTTCATATGACTCAAGGCGAGGGTCATCGGCACCTGTGGTGACTCGAGGGTCAATTGATTGGTCTGTATAACCAAAAAGAGTTGGGTTGTATCCAGCACGACGTGCGGCAAGTGCAACGTTGTCGAACCCTGAATCAAGCGGTGTGCCATTAGCAACCACACGATGATTCATTTGATACATGCCGGTGTACAACGATGCGCGGCCTGGTGCGCACGGAGAAGCCTGGCTGTAATGCTTTGAAAATCGAACCCCGTGCTTGCACAGACGATCAAGGTTGGGCGTCTTGACTACCGGATGACTAGCAATCGATAAACAATCACCGCGAAATTGATCAAGCGTGATGAGAAGAACATTCATAGCCATATCGAATTACTTTTCACTTGGACGAATACCGGTTGCGAGAAACGTACGTATTTGTCGAATAGCTGTGGGGTCTTGAGCAAGAAGAATATGGCCGCCTTCATAGACAGACAGTGTCGCATCTGGAATGAGCCCCAGAATGGCTTCTGAGTTAACGGAAGGTGCAAGTCCGTCAAACTTTCCAGCCGCAATGAACGTGGGCGACACAATGTGATGCAGTCGATCAACGACATCGTGATATTTGCGCGCTTCTAACTGCAGATGTTCACCCCGTATGACTTCGGAATCTTTCGGAATCGAAGCTAATTCATTGAACATGTTCACCATCTGTGCATCAGATGGGTGCGATGCCAACCATGCAGGAGTAAAGCGTGTGTCATTGATAGTTATCATTTTTTCTGCACGCTCGTGTGTTGACAACACAGTCAATTCGTGCAGTGGATACGACGAACCTGCACTGCCCCCAGCTGATGTGCATACCAACGCCAATCTCTCAACACGTTCTGGAAATGTCACGGCGAACTCTTGGGCAACCATCCCACCAAAACTCATTCCCATGACAGCACATGTCTTCCACCCGACATGATCAAGAAGAGCTGCAGCGTCTGCTGCATACTGAGCCATGGTGTACGGACCTTCAGGAATTGATGTGAGACCAAGTCCACGTTGATCATGAGCAAGTACTTCACACTCCTTCGACAAAGAACGAAGTAAAAGTTCAGAGCCTTTCAACGTCGCGCCAGATCCATTGAAAAACAACACTCGTGGGCCAGATCCAGTGATCTGGTAATTGATTGAAATGTCATCTGACTCAAAGATTGGCACGCCCCAAGTCTCGCACCCACAGGGGTATCCACCATTCACGGACCAATTCACACCAACATAAACATTTGTGCAAACGTTTGTAGATGGGGTGAAGCGATCACTCGCAGAACACCCAGAATCTCTGACATGGCGTCGAGTCACAATGCCAGGCCTTGATGTTGCGTGGGTCGGGATGAATGTTCCGGTTATTGATACAGGCGGCCGTCCTTGGGTATGGGAAGTAGTCACCCCCACTCAATACAACGCATCAGCCCGCATGCAAGATGACGTCATGGTGCTACCCGTCGCTCACGACACTGTGGTTGCTGCCGTGAATCATCGTGATCACTCCGGGCCAATCATGCGGATGCAGGTGCCTGTGACCCATGCCCCCGACACCATCAGTCTTCCTTCCGAACCAGCTGGGCCATGGTCCGTACACCTAGAAACTGGCTGGACCATTCAGGCCCTCGGTACGGCCGCCCAGTGCTGGATTGACCGAGAATCCCCCGGAACTGCCCGCCTCGAGACCCCCGAACCTCCACTTCCCGCCCACCAGCGCTATCAGTTGCACCCCGCGATTGACTTCGAGTCTTCAGCCTTTGACCGGTTGCTTACACTCGACCCTGATGACGCTGCCACAGTTACTTCCCTTTTGTCGCTCGTTCACGAAGCGCTCATCCCGTACCGATAACGCACCTCACGTGCGTCACCAGTCGAGGATGTCATGATCACCACTTATGCACTGTCGCTATCTACGCGTGACTGCACTGACTCACAACGAATTGCTCTGATTGATGTCGTTGATGATTGGTTAGTAGAGAACTACCCCATTGATTCATATGCACCTGGCACAACAGTACGTACACGACATTCATCTGATGATCCGGTATTTCGCCTCACCATTACAGAAAGTGCTCCGGGAAGTACCCACGTGGAAACGCTCACAATCAGCGTGGTCTTGTTAGAAGATGTTCTGACATTTGATGTTCGTATTGTGTCAACTCCGAGCACAGCAAAAGTTGTTCCATATACACCGCCATTATTGCCACCCCGTATCGTGCACTTGATTCGCACTGCATTACGCACTGTGCCTTCTGAAGATGCAAACAGATACATCTCCGATGCTGCAACCATTGTTGATACTGAATTAGGTGGGCAAGAAGTCGCTGCATTTATCCTTGCGCCCGGTCGACGACTCCCTGCCATTGTTGAAATCATTGATTACGAACGACGCACGCCGCCACTAGTAGCAGTGGGCGCAGGGCCGCTTGTTGGTCTTGCTCACGTTTTTCAAATTACAAATGCAGCAGCACTGAAAGGCTTCACTGATTTAGCGGGGTACTCACTTATCGGCCCTGGATGCATCATTGTTCAATGGGCAGGAAACTCTGAGCCTGACATCACGCGACGTCGGGAACTTCCTGCTGCGTATGAACCGCGCGAACAACAACGTATTGTTCGCCTTGTGATTGATACAGCTGCACGCTCTGTTGCTGCTCCTCGCGTTCCACCGCCACCACGCCGAGATTTCGACATCATTGATATCCCTATTCGTGAATTGCCCGATGAGGAAACCGATAACGAAGAACAAGCACTACATATTGAACAACTCGAAGCAACTGTTGATGAATTGGAAGCAGCGTTGGCTGATGCAGACCGTTTGTTATCTGAACAGCGCACACAGTTGGAACGTAAGGGCGGCCAACTAGACGAACTAATCCTGCGCAATGTCTCGCTTGAAACACAGGCAGGTACCACCGCACAAGTTCGCGCTCTGCCATCAATGACCGAAGCGTTACGACTTGCCCGTCTGCATTGTCCGTTCCTTGTCTTTCATGATCGTGCAATTGAATCAGGCGAAGGACTTGAGGGCCCAGAGCCGGTCAGTGTGTTGCAAGACTTGGTCCGCCTCAATGAAGTTGCACGGGCGTGGATGTCTGGTGAGATCACCGGTACCAGCATCAAATTGGCATGTCGTCAGATGGGCCTCGATTTTGTACCAGCTATCTCCGTCACAGCTCGTCAGAAATATGAAGAGGATTACCTTATTGATTGGCGCGGACACACAGTTCGAGCAGAAGCACATCTTCGTCGTGGTCGAAAAACTCACCTAGTTCGTATTCACCTATATTTCGATGACGAAACCCAGCAAGTTGTTGTCGCCTATATCGGTAGACATTTGCGAGATAAGGGCAGTGCTTCCTAGATAATCCGATTAGTCTGTTTGTGCATGATTCGCCGCCTACTCCTTCGAGTCATTAGTGGTCTTCTCGCAATATTTTTTCTGTTCGTTGCTATCTCGGTCACGCAGTACGTTCGTGCTCATCCACATGATCCACTGCAGCAGAATCTCGCATCGTGGGGGCGCCAAAACAAACTCGGACCAGTTGTCGACAAATTAGAAGCATGGCTTCACAGTGATCCGCCCGCTGTGGCTCCGGCAGATTCGCTTGCCCTGGCAATTGCGCCAGTCATTACTGTTGCTAACACTTCCACCACGTTGAAAGAAATGCCCAACCACTCCTCCGTTTCTACAGCTGTTCCCCACGTCACCCCACCATTGACAATTCGTCCAACCATTGCCTCGGCATCGTGCCCACTGAATCACCCCATCGCAACTGTTGGCACTTCAACAACCACAACTTCGTCTACCAGCACCACAGTCCCTGATCCCACCATCACTGAAACAACAACAACGACAACAACGACAACTATTCCGAATAGGCCAGCCAATGTCCCCTCGCAAATAGTTCCAGCGTTAGATGGTGAAGGAAAATGGCAAGCAGTCATGCGAGTGCGCACAAAGCCAATTGTGTACGCCACATCAATTCGACCACTGTGGTGCTTTGGTTCTGTCGTTGCGACAATGGCAACATTTAATTCAAACGAAGTGCACACAGCGATGTTCAATGGAACTGAAATGCCTGGCGGTAGCGGTTGGAAAAACGGATCAAAGATTCGTGGAACACCATTGCGATCACTAATTGCAAGTTTCAACGGAGGATTCAGATTTGAACATCAACCAGGTGGATATGTCGCTGAAGGAAAAACTGTTCGAAAAATGCGCGTTGGTTATGCAACTTTTGCTATTTCACACGATGGATTCAGCACTGTTGGAGTGTGGGGTGAAGACCTTCATGATGATGGTTCATGGTCGTCACTTCGCCAGAACTTGCCACCACTTGTTCAAAATGGAAAATCTGTCTATGCCAATTACCCGAAAGTTGATTGGGGCGAGGATTATGGCAACAAGGTCTATAACTTTCGCTCAGCTGTATGCCTTCGAACTGATGGCCTCATGATGTTTGTTGCAGTAGGAAAAGTGAACATCGGCATGTTGGCTGACACTCTTGTCGTTCTCGGCTGCAAGACCGGAATGGAATTAGACATCAATGGCAACTGGCCATATTTCGCGGTCTATGACGGCTTTGGCACACCAGATCGGCATGGCCAAATTATTGATAATCGAATGGGCGACCCGAATCGTCACCTCACCGGATCTACCAAGGATTTCTTTGCACTCTTTGATGCAGAAACATTGCCAGCCGGTGCAGTCAAGTAGTGAATCAGCACACGTTGATTAACTATTAAGCGACCAAGTGATACGAACCAAGTAGTCGCGGTTCTGCTCCATCATCTGTAGCGACAACACCATCGTCCACTAGCTTTCGAAGATGTGACCACACACTGCGTCGTGCGGGTCGATGCAACTTTTTATCAATCGCTGCGTACAGCACTTTGACGATGCCTGGAATGGTGTTGTTGCCAATGGCTATTTGCGCAACAATTTGTCGTTCACGCTCGAGGCGGTGTTCATTGTACGCGATGAGAAAAGGTTGTGGGTCTGTGACTGGGCCACCATGTGTTGGCCACAAAATACGATCATCTCGATTAATCACTTTGCGCATCGAGTCCATGTACTGGCGCATGTCGCCATCTGGCGGGGACACAATGGTTGTTGACCACCCCATCACATGGTCACCCGTAAACAGTGCACCCTCGGTGTCCATGGCAACGCAGAGATGATTCGATGTATGACCAGGAGTTGCGACTGCAGTAAGTGAGAACTCTGTTGTTGACAAAAACTTCTCACCATCGACAACTGCAGCATCGGGCATGAAAGCCAGATCTGTCGTTTCTTTTTCTTCGTCAGAGTCCACCGCATCCGCAGGATCAACTTCCGATGCATCGTGATCATCTTCTTCTACAAAACCTTCATACACACGATGAGGGCCAATGGCGTAGCGCGTGGCACCAGTCTCTCCATATAACCATTCAGTCAATGGTGAATGGTCTGAATGACAATGCGTCACCACAATTCCGACAACATTTCTTCCGTCAAGCGCTGTGCGTAATGCATCGCGGTGGCTATCAAGTTTCGGGCCTGGATCAATGACCACAACATTCTGCGAACCAAGAATGTAAGTACCCGTGCCGTGATAACTGAACTTTGATGGATTTTTTGCAATCACCCGCTGAACTAGTGGGGACACCTGTGTGATCTCTGCATACGGCGCATCATCGATACGTGGGACAAACGGAATTGCCATGTTTAGTCAAAACCAATCGCACGCACTGCGCCGACAGGTTTCCCGTGGCCACGCACAATTTCTACAATGCTGTCGTCGACACCTGAGATATCAACACCAAGTTTTTGCAACGCAGCCAACAGAACTGTGGGTGTACCGCGGCCATATCCATCAGACAATTTCAATGCCACTGCACGCCCGTCTGGCAATGCGGCTGCATAGACAGCGTCTGCGCCATCTTTTGCAAACAAACCATCAATGCCAGACACAATGGTTGTCACGTCACGACCCTTGCCACCCACCATGTACGGGAATTGTGACATTGCGGTGTAGATCTGTGTACCCGAGTCTCCTGCAGCATCTGTTGCCATGGCGCGCATTGCCTGTGCAAGTCCAACCAGTTCAACAACATGAGCCGGTGCACCGCATCCATCAACACCAATTGCATAGGCCTCGTGACCAGTCACTTCAGCAACTGTCTGTGTAATTGCACGTTGTAAAGGATGATCTTGTTCAAGATAATTCTCTATCGACCATCCGTTGATGACGCACGTAGCAACCATGCCAGAATGTTTTCCACTGCAGCCCATTTGCAAAGCCGACCTCGGAATTCCTGCGCGAATTGCTTCATGGGCCGAGTGCGTGTGCATGGGGTAATCGTGCGTGTTGCCTAACGCACTTTCATCAAGTCCGAACTCAGCCAGAATTGCCAGTGCGGTGTGTTGATGAATTTCTTCGCCATTGTGGCTTGAACACACCAATGCCAATTTTTCTGGAGGTAGTGACAAACCGGCGCGCACCATCGCTAACGCTTGAATGGGCTTTGTTGAAGAGCGAGGAAATATCTGTGTGCGCGGATCACCAAGTGAAAATTCAATCTCACCAGCTCTGTTCAGGCATACCACTGCACCAAAATGAACACTTTCATCCACCCCACTACGCGTAACTACTGCAACAGGGACAAATTGCGAAGGTTCGACGCCCGTCACTGTGGCGATGACTTTCGCGAACCACGTTTTGCGCGAGGTGGTTTTGTAGGTTGCAGAAACGTCAGTGGATCATCAATCACTTCATGACGGGTTCCCCATGATGCGGCGAGTGCCTGACCCATGGCAACTGCAGGTAACGCCAGAATCGCCCCCACCGGCCCTAGAACAGCCCCGCCAACTAATGCGCCACCAAACGCTAAAGCAGGATGCAATTCCAACGTGCGCGCCGTGACTTTTGGTGCGAACAAGTAGTTCTCCACTTGTTGATAAACAGCAATAAATCCGACAACAACTAGCGCCTTGATTGGTGAATCAACAAAAGTTAAGACCAATGGCAATACGCCCGCAATGTACGTACCGATGACAGGCAAAAACTGCGAAACGAAACCGACCCATAGTGCCATTGCAATCGGCGCAGGAATTCCAATGGCTTGGAATGCAATCCAATGAAAGAACGCAGAAATCACTGCGAGCAAAGCACGCGAATACAGATACCCACCTGTTTTCGTAATCGCGAGCTCCCATGCATGGAGGACTTGTCGTTGACGGTCCGGCCGCAACCGAGAACAAATAGATCGTCGCAATCGTGGACCGTCTGCAACTAAATAGTAGGAAAACAACAGAACGGTAAACATCTGAAAGAGAACACCAAGAGCCTGCACGGAAAGGTTGACCACTTTGTCTTGTTGTGAGTTGATGAATTTCTGAACTGGGCCAGTGGGGTTGGTGATTTTCTCGTTCACCGATGCCGCATCGATGTTTGATCCAAACGTATCGTTCAAGATTTTTACAGTGTCATTTACGTACTGTTCACTGTTTGACAAAACATCAGCTACTTGCTGACCGACAACTGTTCCTACAGCGCCAACAAAGGTGAACACGATGACAAGAAGTCCCACCATCAATATTCCTGTTGATGCTCGTCGACCTCGTCCTCTGGCAACAAGTTTGTTAACAGCTGGCTCTAGTGCCAAGGCAATAAACAACGACACCAACATCAGAATGAGGAAATTGTTCAAACGGTGAAAGGTAAAACGAAGAACAAGAGTGCCAATAAAGCCCATCCAAAAAATCACTACGGCGCGCGGAACCCATCGAGGCATCCGTGAAGATTGGCTTGCAGAGACTGGTGTATCGGTCACGGTGGAAAGCGTATAGGTCGCCATCGTGTGACGCATTCGCCGTGCAATTTCCCACTGAGGATGGCACGATAGAGACATGCCTGAAGTCCCCGCCGCCGTCTCTGAACGAGTCGAATCAGTTCGCCTGGCAATTGCGGCCGCCCTACGAGACCGGGTGATTGGCGACAATGCCGAGGAAAAACGTGACGCCATCATGAACGCAACCGGCCCCCGCTGGTTCTCTGAGTCATCTCCCCTTCACATCGTTCATTCGGACTCGTCCATGTTCATCGGCGGTATGAGAGCTCTTTTGTTTCAATCACTTCATCCCTTAGCAATGGCCGGTGTTGCTCAACATTCTGATTATCGCGGTGATCCGTGGGGCCGTTTACAACGCACCGCTGACTTTGTGGCAGCTACTTCTTTTGCACCCGCTGATGTTGCACAACGTGCAGTCGACATCGTGGTGAAAGTTCACAAACGTGTCACAGGGTTTGCAAGCGATGGTCGCCCATATTCTGCTTCCGATCCACACCTGTTGCGCTGGGTACACGTTGCCGAAGTAGATAGTTTCATGCGCGCACATCAGGCGTACGGGGCAACACCGTTAGATACTGCCGGCTATGACGCGTACGTTGCAGACATGGCAGTCATTGCACGCAAGTTGGGCGTACCAGCGCCACCAACATCAGTACAAGGTCTCAAAGATCAGATCGCACAGTTTCGACCAGAACTTCATGGCACTACAGAATCACGCGATGCAGCAAAGTATCTGTTGCTCACACCACCACTTGAACTTGCTGCACGTGTTCCATATTCATTAATTGCGGCGGCAGCAATTGCAATTCTTCCCACGTGGGCTCGCGCTGATTTGCGACTGCCCTACTTGCCAGTCACAGAACAGCTTGTTGTCAAACCAATCGGACAAATCATCTCGTCCACCATTCGGTGGGCTACGTCTGGCGATTTTGTTTCACAAACGATCCAGCCACATCTGGGCTGATATCAGTCGGCGACAGTGACCGTGACACTCTTGATTACAACGTCAACAAGTGGTCGGTCGCTGCGATCTGTTTCTACATTCTGCATTGCTTCAACAACGTCGAGTCCTTTGACAACTTGACCAAACAATGCATACGACGGAGGCAACTGCACACCGCTTGCACCACTGATGAGGAAGAACTGTGAACCGTTTGTATTTGGTCCCGCATTAGCCATTGCCAACGAACCGATTTGGTACTGACCAGCTTTTGGCAACTCATCTGCGTACTGGTATCCGGGGCCACCACGGCCGGTTCCGGTTGGGTCTCCGCCTTGGCAGACAAAACCCTTGATGATGCGGTGGAAAATAATGTCGTCGTAATAGTGGTACGCAGCGAGGTACACAAAACTGTTCACGGTCTTTGGTGCCTTGATCGGGTCAAGTGCAATGACCAACGTTCCCATTGATGTCTCCATCGTTGCGGTGTAGCGCTTCGTCGGATCAATTCCCATTTCGGGAGCAGCAGGGAATTTCTGATTCTTTTGTGCAGAACCATCAAGTGGAGGGAAGGGGAAACTCATTCCGATGACGCTACAAGCCTTGCGCCGAACCTTTCGCCCCGCTAGCCGCAGATTGTCTACGATGGAGACATGAGCGAACACATCAGTCCCCTTGACCTTGATGCCATCGAGCGAGATCTGGCCGATGTCGATGCAGCTCTGACCCGCCTTGATAACGACACCTATTGGGTGGACGAAGTCACCGGCCAGCCGCTCAGCGCGGAACTTCTTGCAGCTCAGCCAACGGCGCGCCGAAATAACGCCTGATTGTGACTTTCGTCTCGCTTTGGGCGTCTCGAGTGGTTAGAATCTAGGAAGTAATCAAACAGTTAATTGTATTGTGCAAGTAACTGTCAGAACGAGGAGTCGCCGTGGCAGATCCAACAAAGCCGAGAGCATCGTTTGCTCCGTGGGATCGCCGCGAACTGCCAGGCAGTTTCAGTGTCGAAGAAACTGCACGTCGCGTCGGCAATTACAAATGGGCTGAAACAAAATTGTTTGAAGTTCTTGGCGGTTGGATCGCAACTGTTCCCGAACTTGATATCAAACTTCGTCTTGGTACGCATTGCTACAAGCATGCATGGCATGCAGAACTGTGGCACAAGCGTTTGCCAGAACTTCGCGAAATGAATCCTGCTCGACTCACAGTTCCGGCCAACGAGGCACTCGTGCGTTTTGTTGATGCAATGACTGAACCAGAAGATCCAAGTCTCACCATTGAAAAACTTGTTGGTGTATACCGCGTGTATATCCCCCACTTCATTTCGGCATACACGTATCACCTCAACAACACCAGTGAAATCACCGACATGCCCACTATTCGGTCACTGAAGTTTATTTTGCAAGACGAGTTCGAAGATTGGCGCGATGGCGAAATGCTTATCCAGTCGCTACTCGAAACTCCAGAACATGTCGATCGTGCTGCTGCTCACCAAGCAAAGCTCGAAAAACTTATGCTCGAGGCTGGCGGTATCGCCGGTCACGGAAGCATCGGAATCAACACACAAGCACCACAAGGAGCACTGTCATGAAAAAATTCATGCCCGTTGAAGAGTTGGCACGCGATGAGCGTTTCAACCAAATCACACAAGCAGATCGCATGGCTGATGGTCGCAATGCGCTCATCGCCGATTCCGAAAAGTCTCGACGTTCAAATCGCCTCACACCAGCGCGTCCTGATGCCAGTGAAGCTGCACGTGCGCTGATGCACGGCATTTTCGTTGGTGAAATTCAGGCACTCGAAGGCGCCGGCCGCACATGCTGGGACTTCACCACCGGTGAAGAAGCACCGTTCGAACTCAAACTCGATATGGCTCGCCAAGCATGGGACGAAGCTCGTCACGTTGAAATCAGTTTGAAGCTCAGCGATTGGATGGGAAGTGAAATCGGTCAGTACGCCGAGAACACGGTGCTCTTCCAAGCTGCATGCTCGAATGATCCTGTACTTCGTCTTGCTGGCGTGAACCGCGCGCTTGAAGGTCTTGCAATTGACGTGTTCACCACCATGAAAGAGTTCGGCGAAATTGCTGGCGACCCGTACCTTGAGTTCTGTGAAGACTGGATGCTTGCCGATGAAGTTACTCACGTGAAAATGGGTAGCGACTGGTTGCGTAAAATTACAGAGAACGACCCAGAACGTCGCAAGAAAGCGCTTGAGTTCCAAGGCATTGTTGACAAGATGTTCTCGTACGGAGGAAGCCGTAGTGACTCCGAAGAATCAAGCTTTGCAATCGCTCGTCGATTCCGCGAACTTGCTGGTTTCTCTGAGGACGAAAATGACCATATTGCAGACCTCGGAATGCAAGCCCTCAATGAGCGCAAGGCGCAACTTCGCGAGAAGCAAGCCGCAGCAGCTAACTAATCATGACCCTTACGGTCACCCCAGACACTTACAACTTCGTCGCTTTTGATACTGCGTACACAGCGCGTATTGCCGAGCACATGGCCACACAGCTTGGGCTTGATGACATCGACATTCTTGTTGCAATTAACGAGAACTCATCGTTGACGCGCATCGAGGTTGAAGTCACTGATTCGCTCATGACTATTGCGCCTCACTCCGGTGCGTTGGAAGATACACGTCGGCCACGTCAGCAAAGCGAACTGAACACCACCATCACCATGGCGCGTGGCATGTTGCGCGGACGTGATCGGTTGCGTGGTGGCTTTGCTGATGCTCCGGCCGACACAGAATTGTCATTGCCACAAGCAGCTATCTGGGACACATACATCATGGGTCGCATCGCGCACATGGATATTGAAGTGAACAAGCAAGCGTGGGTGTACAACTTCCGCAACCGCCACGGATTCTCTGATGCCGTTGACGCTGTGTTTGAAAAAGTGTGGAACTCATCACACTCCACGTGGGCAGAGTTGAGCGCACTTAGCGCCAACACTGTTTCTGTTACCGCGTAATCGCGGCTTGTTTTAGCGGTCGCGCAGTTTCGACAACAAGCGCAAGATCTCTAGGTACAACCACACCAGAGTCACTACGACTCCGAGTGCGCAGAACCATTCCATATGCGCTGGCAATTTGTTGGCTACACCCTTTTCAATCATGTCGAAGTCAAGCGCCAAGTTAAATGCTGCAAGTCCTGCAACAAACAAACTAAAAGCAATTCCCATTGGGCTTGCATCATGAATGAATGTCGGCATCGAACCGAACATGCCGATGATGAATGACACCAAGTAAAAAGCCATTAATCCCATCATCGCGCCCATCACAATGCGACGCGTGCGATCAGTGACTTTGATAATGCGGCTGCGGTAGAGAAGCAACATCACAACAAACACTCCGAGTGTTGCGCCAACAGCTTGCAATACGATGCCGTTGTACTGCTCGGAATACGCACGACTAATCGCGCCAAGAACGACACCTTCAGCAAGTGCGTAGGTCGGACCGGCAATGCGTGCGAGATGTGGCTTAAAACTGCCGACCATGACGGAAATGAAACCGACGATGAATCCACCGATAACCCAACCGAACGGAATCTGCACCAATGCGCCAGGAGCTGGTGCATCAATTGACAACCACGTGACTGTTGCTGAAGCAAGAATCAGAACCAGCAACATCATGGTGGCGCTTGCTGTTCCAGAGACGGTCATGACACCACCATCCCAACGCGACACTGGGCCATCGTTCATTGGTTGAACAGTGGGAGGAGCCCATGAATCGTTCTGTTTGTCGAGAGTGCCAAGGCCCATGGCCTTGTCGGTCAGTAGTGGATTAGCCATGCCCCCACGATAACCACCGCCAGTACGCAGCTGGGGTCGGCCGCAAATTAGATGAGATCGTGTGCGCTCATCGACTGCCACATGTCAATGTCGGGTGCACCGGTCAAAATGCCTGTGCAGGACTTTGCCATTTCCACCATGGTGGCGCCACCAAAGTGTGCCTGCTGCGTCTCTGGGGAGTCCCATTTTTCGATCAACAGAATGCGGTTCGGGCGCGTGTCAGACACGATCATGTCCACATTGCGACATCCCTGCTCCATTCGGGTTAACACGATGTATTTGGACAAGATGGCAACAAGGGCGCCCATATCGGCAGCGTCGAAGGACATTGTCACTATGACCAGCTCTACCTCGCCAGAATCAGCATTTTCGGGGTTATTTTCAGCCATTCCTCATACTCTGCCAGATGTTGACGAAATGTTCTTGGTCGGGCTGTGGCACCCGACACGCATCTAGATAGCCTGCCCATATTCGACACGCACGGTGGTCGATGCAAGATTTAGGCGAGGTAGAAGAGTGGCAAAGGATCGTGTCGATCGCGACGAAGAGGATCTCGTCCGGCTGTATCTCACAGACATCGGTCAGTACACCCTGCTCACCAAGGATGACGAAGTGCGTCTTGCCAAGGCCATCGAGGCCGGCAAAGAAGCAACTGCCGAAATGGCAAAGATTAAGACTCCTACAGCCACCAAGCGTCGCGAGCTTCGCAAAGCAATTCGCGAAGGTGAAGTTGCAGAGCGTGCATTCGTTCAGTCAAACCTTCGTCTCGTTGTATCTATTGCAAAGAAGTACCAAGCATCTGGCCTTCCACTTCTTGACCTCATTCAAGAGGGCAACTTGGGCCTCATGCATGCCGTTGAAAAGTTCGACTGGCGCAAAGGTTTCAAATTCTCAACGTATGCAACATGGTGGATCCGTCAGGCCATCACTCGCGGTATCGCAAACACCGGCCGCACCATTCGTTTGCCAGTCCATGCTGGCGACACGCTTGCTCGTTTGCAGAAAGCTCGCTCGCGCCTGGAACTCAAGTTTGGTCGCACCGCAACTCTTGCTGAATTAGCAAAAGAAGTCGAAATGCCAGAAGACAAAGTCACCGAAGCATTGCGCTTTGCTGCTGAGCCTCTGTCATTGTCAGAACCATTGCGCGAAGATGGTGATGCAGAACTCGGTGACGTTGTTGAAGACCGATCTGCTGAGTCACCATTCGAAACTGCTGCTACAGCATTGCTGCCAGAAGAAATTCAGCGCCTGCTTGCACCTCTCGATGAACGTGAGCGTGAAATCTTGCGCCTGCGCTTCGGACTTGGTGGCAGTGGCGAAGCCCGGACACTTGAAGAAGTTGGCGAACACTTCAACCTCACTCGTGAACGTATTCGTCAAATCGAAGCACGTGCTATGAGCAAATTGCGCCACCCGTCATCAGACACCGGTGCTCGCGACCTTCTCTCCGTGTAACTAGTCGGTTGTATTGCGCACGATGCGCATCACACCGTCGATAGTCGACACAAGTCCAATGCCAAGCAATGTTGGTATCAACACGCGCACAATCCACTCGTGGCCAATACCTGGTACGTACGCAGCACGCACCTGATTGGCACACAACCACGCACACACAATCAACGTTGCCCCTGCACCTGCATTTAATGACACCGCAATGTGCTGAGAATTTTTCCCGGTGCGGTGTATCGCTATTGCGACAAGAGCAACGACCGCAGAAAAAGTAGAAAACATCAACAGCAACGGCGTAATTCGTGCACCATTAGGTAATCCGAAATACTGCATCGCACCAACCACTACTCCAAGCATTGCTATCAGAAATACAGTCAAGAAAAATTCCCGTCGCCGTTTAACAGACAACGCAACACCAACTAACAACGCAACAAATCCGATGAACCACCACATTGTGCTGGCTTTACCACGAAGGAATAAAGTTCCGGTAACCGTTGTGGCTGCACCATCAATGCGCATCGGCACTTTCCACGACAACACCGTGCCAGCTGGGTCAATGGGTGCAGGACGTTTCGGGCTCATCCAATGAACACGATGGTCGTGCCACATGGCAGTGCCGTTTGTGCGAACTTTTTGCCACACTGGTGAAGCAGATTCTACGAAAGAGCTTGTATCAACATTTGCATAGCGATTGCTGTTGATCAAAGTGGTCACTGATCCGGTATTCACAAAAACTTCGCCAGACTTTGTGATGTGTACGTACGGTTCTTCTTTGTACCCCGTAATCAACACATCGTGCCCAACTGATCTGACACGGACAAAAGTGTCTGAGCCCACTATGTCTACTGAGACTCCACGTGGAAGCGATGGCGTTACGGATTGGATCACTGAAACCGTGTCGCGTGGCTGCACACTGTCACCAGACCCCATGTGTTGCGCAGGAAATGGCAGCACCGATAAGAGACCAAGAATCAATCGCACGGTCTAACGGTAATGCACCCAGCCGTGACATTCCGTAACCTATGGCAATGGACCAAGCCAATCAGCCAATCACATTGCTAGTCAGCGACAATGTGTGGGCGCGTCACGGTACGACAATCTTAGAAATCTCCCCCCACATCGTTCCTGTCATCTACGAGGGCAACGAGATTCTCTCAGACGAAGTCATAGCAACTATTAATACTGTGTTTTATTCCAATGACTTGTGGCCCGAACGATCTCGTGGATTTGTACTTTCTTTACTGAAGGCCACTTCAGTGAAATGGATGCATACATTTTCTGCTGGTGTTGATAGTCCATTTTTTGTTCAACTGATGGAACGAGGAATCCGACTCACCAATTCGTCGGGAGCTACTGCATCGCCTATTGCACAAACCGCAATTCTCTACATGTTGGCTCTCAGCCGCAATGTACGTGCGTGGTTTCAACATCAGGGCAAACACGAATGGGTTCAGCATGGGTTCTCAGAACTAGACAATGCGCATCTTGCTGTTATCGGCATGGGGCCAATTGGTACAGAAATTGCCCGACTCGGTGTGGCACTCAATATGAATGTGGAAGCTATTCGTCGCACTCCTAATGGCCAAGAGCCGTGCCCCACCTTTTCCTTCGAACATTTGTCAGAAGTTCTGAGCCGAGCTGATTGGGTTGCAGTTGCATTGCCACTCACACCGGAAACGCGTCTCCTCTTTAATGCAGAAGCTTTTGCCACAATGAAACCAGGTGCACATTTTGTCAATGTTGGCCGCGGAGAACTTGTTGACGAACAGGAACTGATCTCGGCATTGCAATCCGGACATCTCAGTGGCGCTGCCCTTGATGTGTTCTCCACCGAACCCCTACCCGTTGATTCACCACTATGGGATATGGACAATGTCATTATCACCCCTCATAGTTCAGCTGCTTCTGAACAATCTTCCAGACGAAGCGAAGCAATCTTCCTCGAAAATCTCGCACTGTATGCGGCAGATCAACCAATGCGCAATGAGGTCCATCTGTAGTTCCAAAAGATGGGGGGTGGGCACACATTGCATGTGACGAATAGGAGTCACAAATGTCCATTATCTTCATGTCGCCGAAAGGTGGCAATTGCACTACGGTCACCGCTTCTGCGTATGCATTTCTACAGGCTGCACGCGGAACACACACCGTCCTCATCGACTTGTGTGGCGATATCCCAGCCGCAGCCGGAATGTCAGAGCCAACAACCCCTGGTATTAACGATTGGTTGGGTGAGAACAATTCCGCAGATGCTCGAGCCTTGGTTACGTTAGGCACTCCGGTGGAAACCGGACTTGTCATTGTGCATCGTGGTTCACCATTTGTTGAAGGTCAACCCCGTTGGAATGATCTTGCTCATGCCATTTCCGCCGCGCCGATGAATGTCATTATCGATGCAGGCACAACATATGTGCCCGATGAACTACGTCGCGCAGTGACAGACATAGCTATGGTGGTCAAGCCCTGTTACTTGTCCTTGCGCCGTGCATCACGCATGCCTCGGCCCACACAACTTTTTGTTATTGACGAACCAGGTCGTGCGTTGACCATCAAAGATGTCGGACATGTTCTTGGTATGCCAGTGACTGCAGAGATTCCATATGTATCTGCAATCAGTCGTGCTGTTGACGCCGGAATGTTGCCGTCACGCGCCGAACAATTATTTGGCCCGCACATACCATCGCTCTGACCTCATGCTCCATGGTCTCGGACCTCTCCAGATTCACCTTGATGACCCTGACATCAGCGAAATTATGGTCGTTGGCGGACGACACGTTTGGGTCGAAGATGCAGTTGGCCTTCGCAACGTTGGCACACTGACTGAAACAGAACTGTCGATCAGTCTCGAACGAATAGCGCGGGCATCAGGGCGCAGACTCGATTTACTAGCCCCAATTCTCGATGCACGTCTGCCTGACGGTTCACGAGCGTGTGCAGTCATCTCTCCGGTAGCAGTTGGCGGCGCAAGCATTTCGATTCGAAAATTCACCCGACGAATCTTGCCCCTCGCAGCGTTCGGTTCACCTGAATGCACTGACGTCATACGAGAGTTAGTACAACAACACGCCAACGTTGTGGTAGCTGGTGCAACATCGTCTGGTAAAACATCACTTCTTTCGTCGGTGAGCCAATCATTCTCCCCTGCAGAGCGAATCGTATGTGTGGAAGACACCGCTGAACTTCGATTTGCACATTCGCATGTTGTGCAACTGCAAACACGTCCGGCAAATTCTGAAGGAGTCGGAGAAATCTCACTGCAATCTCTCGTACGAGCATCGCTACGTCTGCGGCCAGATCGCCTCATTGTCGGAGAAGTGCGGGGTGGCGAGGTAGTCGATATGTTGCTGGCGTTGTCTTCGGGGCATCGAGGGTGTTGGTCAACGGTGCACGCTACGTCCGCTGCACACACTGTCGACCGGCTTGCAGCGATGGTGTTGCGTGACTCTCCGCAATGGTCACATGATCAAGCTGTCTCCACAATCCATAGTGCCGTGGGTGCAATTGTTTTTGTTCAACGTGTTTCGGCGAGAAGACGGGCAATCACCGAAATTGTTCGTTGCACTGATTCATCACTTCATCACCTGTATCGGTTGAACGACCATGATTGAGTGTGTGACAGGTTTATTTCTGGTATTCACACTGACCTGGTACCTAGCGCCTCGCACCTTTCGCATTGCCGACATATACGAAGCACGCCGCCAGATCAATCCTGACGCTCGTACTGTTGTCGTACAGCCTGACACCCGTGCATCTGTGTCTAGTTCGCGAAAACACACCTCAACAGTCCTCGATTTTGCAAACCTTTGTGACTCACTTGCGCGCGCCACACGCAGTGGTATGGCCGCACACGACGCCATTCTCATGAATGTTCAACAACACTACTTTCCACACCCCTGTTGGAAGCGTTTACAAGATGACCTTGTGGCAATGCATTCGTGTGACAGCGCACTTGCTAACGCTCGGAAATCTGCTTCACCACGTAGCCACGATGCCCAGTGCCTTTCACTCATCGAGTCCGCCTTTGTTCTCGGAAACTTTGTACCAAATGCTCTTGACCATGCAGCAACTGTGTTGCGAGATCGTGCTTCATGTCAAGCAGAACTAGCAGTTGCAGCGTCACAAGCACAATTGTCGGCCCGACTACTTTCCGCGTTGCCATTTATCTTGTTGAGCGGAGCCGTCTTGCTCATTCCACAATTTCGATCAGGTATCACGTCGCCCATAGTTCTTGTATTTCTCTGCATCGGCGTCATGCTGAACAGAATCGGCTGGCGATGGATCTCTTCGCTCATTGCTCGTGCTATCCGCGGTGAACCTGATGACATCGGTGAACTAACCGAACACCTGTGTGTGTCGTTACGTGCGGGTTTACCAATGATTCACGCTTGCGAGCGGTGGCGCGGCGTGTCAGCCACTGGCAATTCCATTGCTGATTTCATTGAAACTGGCACTCCGCTAGAAGAAGCTTTACTACCGCTCGCTGTTGCTCACCAGATAACCGGGAAAAATCTTGGTCGCACCATTGTTGAAGCCGAGCGTGATGGCCTGCCCATTATGGAAACAGTCACGAGACTTGCTGCAGATCATCGTGCCGAACAACGCAGACAGATCGATACTCGAATTCGTCAACTGCCTACTCGTCTCTCACTGCCTTTGGTGTTCTGTGTTCTTCCTTCATTTCTTCTCTTGTCGGTCGCACCACTTGTCTTTGCCAGCCTCGGACAACTTTCCATTTCCCTTCCCTCACTCACCTACTAATGAAAGATAAATATGTTCCGCCAAACACCTGAACGTTCTCGTGGCCAGGCCACTACTGAATATGCCCTGATTCTTCTCGTAGCAGCCGTTATTGCCCTGCTCGTCATTGCTTGGGCAACTGCCGGCGGAGGAGCCGGGAAAATTGGTTCGCTGTTTGACACTGTCTTCAATGACATCTTCAGCCGTGCGTCTAGTTCCAAGCAATAACAGCAAGGGCCAAGCCACAGTTGAATTTGCTCTGATGACACCATTAGTTGTGGTGTGCGCAGTGCTACTGCTCGCAACCTTGTCGGTGTGTCTTGACACTTTGCGACTCAACGACATTGCGCGCAATGCCGTGCGCTCAGCAATCACATCTGACAACCCGTCAGATGCAGCTACAGCCATTGCTGATCTCTCGCACGTCTCTTCAGCAACGACAATTGATGAATCAACCGGATTCGTCACAGTTGACATCACTATGAAAAAGAGAGTCCCCGTCATTGGCCGATGGTTGCCATCACTGTCCCTACACGGAACTTCAACCATGATGCGAGAACCACCACAAGTCCTCGGATAAAAGAAAGCCGGAGCCCGCATTTCTGCAGGCTCCGGCTTTTTTTAGGGGAGATTGTTACACCGTGTACAACGGTGATGTCTTATGCAGAAGCGGAAGTGTTCTGCGCAGATGGTGCGCCCTGTCCCCCAGGACCATGTCCTTCACCGTGCATTCCGCCAGCAGGACCAACACGATTCACCATGGTGTCAAGATTGGTCTTGAACTCTGCCAACTTCGCATCTGCTTCAGCCTGTGTGTGTTCACCTGAAGTGACTTCTTCTGCAAGATGTGCAGAAAAATCGGAGGTCAATACTGCCTTCACATCTGCAAGAGAAACATTCTGCGTCTTAGCAACATCAGCGAGTGATTTTCCTGAACTCAGTTGCGTATGCAGTTCTTGCGTTGTCACTTTCAGCACCTTTGCAAGCGCATCTGTCATAAAACGGCCTGGGCCACCGCGCATCTCGCCAGGTCCACCCTTGCCACCCATCCCTTCAGGACCGTGTGCTGGAAGACCAGCAGTAGTCAACATGGTGTCGATACGTGATGTGATCTCTGCAAGCTCAGTTGCGCCTTCAGCTGCAGTGTGTTTCCCTGCAGCCACTTCGGCATCAACATGAGCTTTTGCTTCGGCAACAAGAGCTGCCTTCACAGTTGCAAGATCGATGTTCTTCGCTTTTGCAACATCAGCAACTGATTTTCCAGCTTGAAGCTCTGTCTTTAATTCAGTTTCAGTCATTCCTAGAACTTTTGAAACTGCAGCAAGTGGAGATGGTCGATCACCCTTGGTTTCTGACGGATCTAACGTTGGGTCTGCAATCGGAGCAACAGCCGTTGCACCAGCGGAGGAATCTGCTGGGAGAGTCGTATCTGTTGCCTGAGCAACTGCAACAACATTGCTTCTCTGTGCGACTTGTGCGCTAGCAAAACCAGTGATGCCGAGCACTGCTGCCCCGCTTGCTACGACGAGCCCTGAGGCCACCGCAATTTTTGTAAAACGAGATTTGATCTTCATTGTTCTGTGTTCCTTTTTGTGGTTGTACTCCAGAGGTGTTCTGGTGTGCTTCCACTTTCACGGGGCTATGTAAGAAGTAAACATGAGGAAGGTAAGAGGTAGGCAAGAATTGAGCCAAGGTACGGCAAACCGTTGCAATTCTTGGGTACCGTGTCTTTATGGACAGCAGAAAAGTACTGATTGCCGAGGATGATTCCTCGGTCCGCAAGGCCGTTCAGCGAGTGCTCGATCTCGAGAATTATGTTGTCACAGCAGTGAATGATGGCAAAGCAGCACTTGATGCCCTCGCTACAACTCGGTTTGATCTTGCGGTCCTTGACGTCATGATGCCATTTGCCGATGGCCTCACCGTGTGCCGTGAAGCACGTCATCGCGGAGTCGACATTCCCATATTGCTATTGACCGCTCGCGTTGAAGTTGGCGATCGTGTGGCCGGCCTTGATGCTGGCGCAGATGACTACTTGGTAAAACCATTTGTCATTGATGAATTACTTGCTCGGTGTCGCGCCTTGCTTCGACGCGCGCAACCATCTGGCGCAGGCACACAATTGCGTGTTGGTGACCTCACACTTAATTCACTGACACGTGAAGTTCATCGTGGTGATCGTGCCATTGAACTTACAAAGACTGAATTTGACCTTCTCGAACTGCTTATGCAACAACCTGGCATTGTTGTCTCACGTGAAACTATTTATGAAACAATTTGGGGATACAACTTCGAGACAAACTCAAAATCTCTTGATGTGTATATCGGGTATCTTCGCCGCAAGACCGAAGAAAACAATGAGTCGCGCGTTGTCTTTACAGTGCGTGGTGTTGGGTACACGGTAAAACAATCATGAACTTACGCACACGTTTTGTCCTGATCTCTGGTGGTCTTATGTTTCTACTTGCCTCAGGCATGAGTATCGGTGCCTATCGCATTGCATCAAGTCAATTACAACGTCAAGTTGAAACGTCACTTGATCAACGTGCCTCTCGCATACTTCAAATTATGAGCCAACCTGATTTCAATTGGAACGATTCATTTGGTCCAGGGCCAGTTAACCAAGCAATTATGCAGACTGAAGTTGATGCAATCACACAAATAGTTCTACCTGACGGACAAGTGCTCGGACGTCGTGAGTATCCACAACTTCCCATAGACAAAAGAGACCATCAGTTAGCAGTGGATGGCAAGCGGATACACCGTTCAGTAACAGTTATTGACCGCCATACATTTCGCACTCTGACTGTTATTGCAAATGACGGCTCGCTGATTCAAGTTGCAAAAGATACGCAAATCATCGTTAATGCACGAAATGGTATGCGTATGTGGTTTCCTATCTACGCGGCTATCGCTGTGATTATCTCGGCACTATTCGGATGGTTATTTGCAAGTCGTGTCAGCAAGCCAATTGAAGATTTAGCGCTCACTGCCGAATCTATTGCAGCAACGCAAGACCTTGATCGCACAATCCTTGTGTCTGGTAACGATGAAGTTGCACAACTAGCCAGAAGTTTTAACACCATGCTTGAAGCATTACGCGGCAGTGTTGCGCGCCAACGCCAATTAGTACAAGACGCAAGTCATGAACTTCGCACACCTCTCACAAGCCTTCGTGCCAATACAGAACTATTGGAACGTGGCACATTGTCTGATGTAGACCGCACATCAATACTGGCCGATATGCGTGCTGAAGTTGACGAGCTCGCAGACCTTAGTGCTGAATTAAGTGCATTAGCCACCGACCATCGCACTACTGAAGATCCCGAATCTATTGATCTTGCAGAGATTGCAAACGACATAGCACAACGCGCATCTCGTCGATCTGGGGCACCAGTCACTGTTCATACGACTCCTGGCACAACCGTCGTTGCCCGCCCGAATCAACTTGAGCGAGCACTCAGCAACTTGGTCGATAACGCAATCAAATTCACCAATGATGGTTCAGAAGTTGAAATCCACATTGGGTCATACAGAATTGAAGTACGCGATAAGGGCATCGGGATTGCAGATGAAGACAAGCCACATGTCTTTGATCGTTTCTACCGAGCTACCGCAACGCGTTCAATGCCCGGCTCTGGCCTTGGTCTTGCCATTGTGTCGCAATTTGCCGTAGATCACAGTGCAAATGCTTACGTACTAGACAACGCCGGTGGTGGAGCAATCGTCGGATTGCAATTTCCTATTCCGTCGGTTTAGCAACTTTTCGATAACCGCGACGATCTTCTTGACGTTCGCGCTCTGTCTGTTCTTCTTCAACGTGTAATTCTTCTGCAACTAGGCGACGCATTGATTCAAGTCGCACAGCGGGCAATGTTCCGGCCGCAATTGCAGCGGTAACAGCACAGCCAGGTTCATCTTGATGTTTGCAGTCACGAAATTTGCATGAGCCCGCCAAGTCAAACACGTCGGGAAATGCGCGTTCAATCCCGTTACTGCTGGTCCACAATGTGACAGCGCGTAATCCGGGGGTATCAAGCAACCATGCGTCACCAGGTAGGGCAATTAATTCAGCGGCAACTGTTGTGTGACGGCCACGCTGATCGTCTTCACGCACTTCTGCAGTGCGTTGTACTTCATGACCCACTAAGGCATTAACAAGAGTTGATTTACCAACACCACTAGCCCCAATAAATGCAATCGTGGTGTGCGGCTTTGCATACGCACGAATTTTTTCTAAACCCTCATTCGTGATGGAACTGACGAGTGCAATATCTACATCAAATGTAATTTCTGCGAACACCGCCCGGGCTGCTTCGGCCACCGCTTCGCTGACGGTGTCAGTCTTTGTCAAAACAAGAACGGGTGTTGCACCACTATCAAATGCCAAAACCAATTCACGTTCAAGGCGACGTTGGTTTGGCGGAGAGTTCACCGAATGCACAAGAAAAACAGTGTCAATATTTGATGCCACAATTTGACGCATCCCTCGGGCACCCTCAAATGAGTGACGGCGTGTCAATGCACTGCGGCGAGGATGCACTATATCTATACGTTCATAATCAGCTGAGACTGACACCGAGTCTCCGACAGCAACTTCCACACCGATGTTGCGCACTCGCACACTTTCTGCAGTATCTAGCAGCACCGTGCTCCACCCTCGATCTAACCGCGTAATACGACCAGACAACACCTGACCATCAGGTGCATGTGGCGGTGTGACATGTGTTTCCATCTACCGAAACGGTACCGCCATGTAGCCATCGCAGTGTTCAGTTTCGTAACCTGAGAAGACCTCATTTCCCCGAATAGGACCCCCATGCTCTCTTCACTTGCCCGTTTCTCTGTGCGCCACAAGCGCATTGTTGTTTTTGCAATCTGGATTCCTCTTGCTATCGGCATGGTGGCTGCAAGTTCAGCAATTGGCCCTGACTTCCGCACTGAAATGGGCATGCCAAAAAGTGAAGCACGACAGGCGGAGCTACTTCTCGCATCAGCAAACCCGAATGACGGTGGTGTGTCGTCGCAGTTGGTTTTCCAGTCACCGTCGACAATCGACAGCCCACAAGTGAAAAAGGCAATTACAGACGCAATTGCTGCAGTCGATGCGATTGACCAAGTCGACATCAACACGCCATATGCAGTCCCAAGTCAAGTGAACAGAACTCGCACTATTGCTTTTGCACAAATCAATGTTCCCCGCATGACGCAGGCGCAATACAAAACTCTGGGAAAGCACATTAAAGACGTCACTGCGACACTTCGTGAATCAGGTGTCAATGTCGGATATGGCGGAATGATCTTCCAGCAAATGCAACTGCCTAATACAGAAGCACTCGGCATCCTCGCTGCCATTGTTATTTTAGTTCTTGCATTTGGTTCCATTATTGCAATGGGGTTGCCTATCGGAATCGCCCTCATCGGTCTCATCATCGCGACTTCAATTGTTGGAATTGTCAGCAACTTCATGTCTATGCCTGATGCAGTGACATCCATGGTCGGCATGATTGGACTTGGTGTCGGTATTGACTACGCCTTATTTATAGTCACGCGCTTTCGCGAGGCACTCCACGATGGTTTAACTGTTGAGGAGTCCATTGTTGAAGCAATTGATACTTCAGGTCGTGCAGTAGTCTTCGCAGGAGTCACTGTCATCGTTGCACTTCTCGGTTTGCTTGCAATCGGTCTGTCATTCGTGAACGGACTTGCGGTTGGTATGGCAATTGGTGTGGCAGTCATGATTATTGCATCAGTCACTTTATTGCCAGCGCTACTTTCAATGGTAGGTAGCCGTATTGACACAACATCGCGCGCGGCTGTTGTATCCCTCACAGCCATAGTTGCTACCGGTTTTGTTGCAGTTTTCGCCAAGAGCCTTGCAATTTTCCTTATTGGTCTCGCACTTGCCGTTCTCGGTCAGTTAGCTCGCTTTGTAGTGCCTTCATTGCGCTTAGCAATTCCACATCGTGCGCAAAATGATCACCAGAACACAATTTGGTGGCGATGGAGTCGAGTCGTACAGCACAGACCATGGATTTCATTTGTGGCTGCATCTTTGTTTCTCATCATTCTCGCAATTCCTATGTTCTCTATTCGTCTCGGGTTTGGTGACGCTGGAAATGATCCAAAGTCATCAGATGTGCGCAAGGCATACGACATGATGAGCGAAGGTTTTGGTCCTGGCTTTAACGGCCCGTTATACATCGCCGTCACCGGTGATGCTGCAAAAAACCCGAAGGCACTAGCAACATTCGCAGACACCATCGGCCACACACACGGAGTTGCATTTGCAGGTGTTGCACCAATGAAGAGCGACACCGTTGCTCTTGTGATGGCATACCCCGCAACATCTCCTCAAGATGAAGCAACAACAACGTTGATACATACACTTCGTAACACTGTGATTCCTTCTACTGGTGTTACCGCACATGTTGGCGGTTTCACTGCTGGCTCTGTTGACTTCTCTGATTATCTCGGTCAACGCCTGCCGTATCTCATTGGCATTGTTCTTATCGTGTCGTTCCTTTTGTTAATGGCAGTGTTTCGCAGTTTGCTCGTTCCCTTGAAAGCAGTTCTAATGAACTTGTTATCGGTCGGTGCCGCTTACGGCGTCATCGTTGCTGTATTCCAATGGGGATGGGGCGCACATCTCATTGGTGTCGGCAAGGCCGGACCTGTCGAAGCCTGGGCACCAATGTTCCTTTTTGCCATCGTGTTCGGCTTGTCAATGGACTACGAAGTGTTCTTGCTGTCACGTATGAAGGAAGAGTTCAACCGCACCGGCGATAATGCCACTGCAGTTGCAGACGGTGTCGCGGCAACTGCCCGAGTTATCACCGCCGCCGCCCTCATCATGGTCTGCGTTTTCGGCGCATTTGTCCTCTCTAATGACCGCCAATTGAAGCTTTTCGGCCTCGGTATGGCTGTGGCCGTTTTCATCGACGCCACCATCGTTCGAATGGTCCTCGTGCCAGCCACCATGGAACTCCTCGGCGCCCGTAACTGGTGGATGCCTGCCTGGCTTGATCGCCTGCTTCCCAAGATCAATGTAGAAGGCAAGCACCACACGAAGCCGGCCCCGATACCCTGATGAAATAAGGGTTTGAGCCTATTGCCTTGACAAGGGGGTAGCAAATCACATAGCCCTGAAATAGATATGGCCAAGTTTCTCGTAATAGTTGAGTCCCCCGCAAAGGCAAAAACGATCTCCCAATACCTCGGATCGGACTTCAATGTCCGTGCTTCGGTCGGTCATATTGCCGACCTTCCCAGCAAAGGAATGGCCGTCGACGTCGACAACGGATTTGCACCGACGTATGAGCTCACCGAGCGCGGCCGCACTGTTGTCAAAGAACTCAAAGATCTCCTCAAGTCATCTGATGCCTTATATCTAGCAACGGACGAAGACAGAGAAGGCGAATCAATCTCCTGGCATCTGCTTCAGCACCTCAAGCCCAAAGTTCCGGTGCACCGCATGGTGTTCCACGAAATCAACGCGAAGTCCATTCAAGAAGCCGTTGAGAACCCGCGCGAACTTGACCAGCCTCTTGTTGATGCCGCTGAAACTCGCCGCATCCTCGACCGCTTGTTCGGATACGAAGTGTCACCCGTGTTGTGGCGTCGAGTTAACCGTGGTCTTTCGGCTGGTCGCGTACAGAGCCCTGCGCTTCGCCTCATTGTTGAGCGCGAATGGCAACGCATCAAATTTATTTCAGCTGATTACTTCTCTCTTGAAGCCGTCACTGATACCACACCATCATTTACTGCCAAATTGCTTTCCGTCAACGGCACCCGCATAGCAACAGGTAAAGATTTTTCCGAACAAGGTGTGGTTAATCCCGATGTCACCATTCTTACCGCTGCACGAGGCGCAGAAATAACAGCCGGCCTTGCCAACGTTGATCTTGTTGTTCGCACCGTTGATGAAAAGCCATACCGCTCATCACCAAAGCCTCCATTCACCACCAGCACACTGCAACAAGAAGCTGGCCGCAAATTGCGTTTGTCCAGTCGTCAAGTCATGAGCGCCGCACAGAGTTTGTATGAACGTGGATTCATTACGTATATGCGTACAGACTCCATCTCATTGTCAGATGAAGCAATCAATGAAGTGCGCTCATACGTACAACGTGACCACGGCAAGCAGTTCCTTACTGATGGCCCACGTAAGCACAACTCAAAAGTAAAGAATGCACAAGAAGCTCACGAAGCAATTCGTCCTGCATTGCCGTTGCGTTCGCCAGAACAACTTGGTGGCGAACTACGCGGACAAGATGCCGGCGTGTACCGCCTCATCTGGCAGCGCACACTTGCATCACAAATGTCAGACACACTCGGCACCACAGTCAGTGTGCGTCTTGGTGCAACAGCAGCAGATACCCAACGCACCGATTGTGAATTTTCAGCAAGCGGAACAACCATTACGTTCCCTGGTTACCGCCAGGCATACGAAGAGTCACGTGATGAAGATGAAACTCCGTCAGACGACGAAAATGCATTGTTGCTTCCTGTATTAACTCCAGGACAAAATGTTCCTGTTAGTCAGTACTCACCTACATCGCACTCAACTACTCCTCCTCCTCGCTACACCGAAGCGTCGTTGGTAAAGGAATTGGAAAGTAAGGGAATTGGTCGTCCGTCAACGTGGGCAAGCATTATTTCCACCATGGTTGATCGTGGCCATTACTTATGGAAAAAGGGAACATCACTCGTTCCTACATGGACCGCGTTTTCTGTTATTCGTTTATTGGAAGAAAACTTCGACACCCTTGTTGACTACGAATTCACTGCCAAACTTGAAAATGGGCTCGATGCCATTGCAAATGGTGAAGTCAAAAAGGGAACATGGCTTCATGATTTCTATTTTGGAATAGATGGCACAGAAGGCCTGCACGGAATCGTTGCAGCGAAACTTGAAGGCGGCTCTATTGATGCTGCTGCTGTCAATACATTCGAACTTGGTGCACACCCTGACACTGGTGAAGTAGTAATCGTCAAGCCTGGTTTGTACGGACCATATGTTCGTTCTGGTGAAAACACTGCAAGTGTTCCCGACACAATGACGCCCGACGAACTCACACTTGACGCCGCAGTCACATTGTTGAAAGCACCGAAGGGTGACACCCCAATGGGCGAACACGAGGGTTACCCCGTGTTCGCAAAGTCAGGTCGCTACGGTCCATACGTTCAATGGGGAACCATGGATGTTCCACCCGAAGGTATGGAAAAGCCAAAGATGACTTCCTTGTTCAAAACAATGAACATTGATCGGTTGTCAATGCAAGATGCTCTTGACCTGTTGTCACTGCCGCGCACCGTTGGTGCAGACCCCACCGATGGCGAACTGATTACTGCACAAAATGGTCGTTACGGCCCATACGTGAACAAGGGTAAAGAAAGTCGTTCTCTACAAACAGAAGAACAGCTTCTTACCGTCACGTTGGAAGAGGCGCTCGCTCTCCTTGCCACACCACGCGTGTTCGGTAAAGGCCGCGCAGTAGCAAAGCCACCACTTCGTGAATTTGGCATCGACCCCGCAAGTGAAAAACCAGTTGTAGGTAAAGAAGGCAAGTTCGGCGATTACATCACTGATGGTGAAACCAACGCCGGGCTCACCCGTGGTGACCGTATGGAACAGATGACAAACGAGCGTGCATACGAGTTGCTGCAATTACGTCGCGAATACATTGAAGCAAACGGTGGGCCAAAGAAAAAGAAGGCCGGCGGACGAAAAGTCGCAGCAAAAAAGGCACCAGCAAAGAAGACAGCCGTGAAAAAAGTTGCCGCCAAAAAGGCGCCAGCGAAAAAGGCCGCAGCAAAAAAAGCTGCTCCTAAGAAAAAGGCTGCAACAACTTCTTCGGATGACGAGTGAGCACTCCGGCATACATTGCGCTTGAGGGTTTAGAGGGCTGCGGGAAAAGCACGCACACACAGCGACTTGGTGAGCACCTGAATGCAACCATCACTCGCGAACCGGGCGGCACTCGCATCGGAGCACTTCTTCGCGCCATTTTGGCGGATCCAGAAAATACAGATCTGTCACCACGCACCGAAGCCTTACTAATGGCTGCAGACCGTGCGCAACACATGGCAGAAATTGTGCAACCAGCGTTAAACCGCGGACAACACGTCGTTAGCGATCGCTCTATTTATTCCACACTCGCCTACCAAGGGTACGGACGTCGTCTCGGCACACCAGATCTTTTGAATATCTCTACTTGGGCACTGAACGGCCGTCTGCCCGACATGGTGGTTTTCATATCAGTGCCCACTGACATTTTGAACGAGCGACTGGCTAAGAGAAACCTGGATCGCTTCGAACGTGAAGGTGCTGATTTTTTCGCCCGCATTAATGATGGATTTACCGAACTTCGTGAAGCAGACCCCGAACGCTGGATAGTCATCGATGGCACTGTTCCCAAAGACGATGTCGAGGCAGCGATTCGTGTTGCCGTTCTTGACAGACTGAATTAGTAGCCTGCCTACATGGCATCTATATGGGATTCAGTGGTTGGTCAAGACCGCGCAGTAGAACAACTGCAGCACGCCGCTATCTCCCCTGTGCATGCCTACCTTCTCGTCGGCACTGAAGGTTGCGGGAAAGACGAAGCGTCTCGTGCGTTCGCTGCCATGTTGTTGTCGGGTTCAGATAATCCGACAGAGCGCATTAACGAAATGGCGTTGCGTGGCGCGCACCCTGACGTACACGAAGTTCGTCGCGATGGCGCATCAATTCTGAAAGAACAAGCAGAAGACATTATTAAGATCGCGTCAATCACTCCTAGTGAAGGTGCACGCAAAGTCATCATTGTTCATGAGGTTCATCTCATGGCTCCCGCCACTGCGGCAAAACTTCTCAAGACCGTTGAAGAACCACCATCCGGAGTTTTCTTCATCATGCTCGCTGATCAGGTTGATGAGTCTCTCGCCACCATTGCATCACGTTGTCTCACCGTGCATTTCGGTTTGCTCGAGAATGCCGATATTGAGAAGGCTCTTATCAATTCGGGCATCGCTCCCGCTCTAGCTCATGCTGCAGCGCAATCATCAGCTGGCAGCATGACTCGCGCACAGTTGCTTGCCTCAGATCCGCAACTTGCACAACGCCGAGAGTTCTTTGCAAATATCCCACGCCGTATCGATGGCACAGGCGCAACCGTTGCTGCAATCGTTGAACAAATTCTTGCGATGATCGACGATGCGGTTGAGCCTCTTAGTAATCAACATGCTCAAGAAGTAGTCGACACAGAAAAGACACTTGCGCTCATGGGTGTGAAACGTGGTGGCAAGAAAATGTTGGAAGACCGTCACAAGCGTGAAATCCGCCGTTATCGCACTGAAGAACTGCGATCAGGTCTTACAGCCATCGCAAGTATCTATCGCGATGAGCTTGCACGTAATCCAAACATCCATCGCCCCGAGGCGTACATCTCTGCCATCAATAGACTCCATGAAGGTATGCGTCGATTATCACTGAACGTCAACGAAGCAATTTTGTTGCGCGACCTTATTTGGTCGCTGCCATCTCCATCAGCCGACGCTGCCCTGCAGTTTGTCCTTTCAGAAAATGCCGAATGATGCGTAGTCGACTCGCAGTTGTTGTCGGACTCTTTCTGGGTTTCGCCGGAATCATGCATTTTGCAAACCCTTCATTCTTTAACGACATCGTCCCGCCATGGCTTCCACCCAGCCGCGCATTTTGGACATATATAAGTGGTATGGCTGAACTCGTCACTGCTGCTTTGTTGTTACGTCCTGCAACGCGCAAAACTGGAGGGAAGGCTGCACTGCTTTTGTTCATTGCGGTGTATCCCGCAAATTTGTATATGACCTGGGACTGGCGCCACGATGTTGCGTCAAAACAGTTCATCTCATGGGCTCGCTTGCCGTTTCAATTCCTTTTTATATGGGCCGCGTGGTCCATCATTCAGTTGAACTCGGTAGATGATCGACCTGCAATGCCAGGCGATGTCACATAACTATTGGTTGCCCGGCATTCTCGTCGGTACAGTGAAGTTCCTGCCCAGGTAGCTCAGTCGGTAGAGCAACGCACTCGTAATGCGTAGGTCAGGGGTTCGATTCCCCTCTTGGGCTCCAGCCTGTCTTCCACCCTTTTTAATAGGGCTTTGAACAGTTGTTCATATAGATATTGACTACGTCCTCGTTGCTGACTTGTATTGTGTTCCCCATGCACTCAACCTCTCAGATCTGGCGACGGTGTCGCGCAGCGGCCCACCATGGTCTGATCACAGTCCTCGTTGCAGCTCTCGTGACAACATTCGGATTAAGTAGTCCTACGTCGGCGACAAGTGAACAGCGGCAAGCAGAACCCGCAGTATTCCCTGAAGGTATCCAATATTCAAACCCGCAGACAATTGTAAATTCGGTGTCTTGTGCTTCAGTAGGAAACTGCACCGCAGTCGGACACTTCACAAATAATCAAGGCCAAACCGAAGCTTTCACCACAACGTCCACGAATGGCGTGTGGACACAAGCACAGCCCGCAGTGTTTGCCCTTGGTATTCAAAGCTTTGCTCCGGATGCAGATTTCACTTCAGTGTCATGCGCTTCAGCCCGAAATTGCACCGCGGTCGGACGAGTCAAGAATTGGAGTAGCGGCTACGAAGCAATCACTATGACGTCCACTAACGGTGTGTGGGCAAATGCGCAGCCTGTAGTTTTTGGTCTCAATATCCAGAACACCGACCCAAGTGGATATTTCACTTCGGTGTCATGCACATCACCAGGAAACTGCACCGCAGTCGGTTGGTTCTTTACTGTCAACGAATCCACTGAGGCGTTCACCGTGACATCCACCAACGGTGTGTGGGCCACAGCACAACCCGCAGTGTTCGAAGACAACATCCAAAACAACAGACCCAACGCCAATCTAAATTCGGTCTCATGCACATCACCAGGAAACTGCACCGCAGCCGGGCTGTTCTCGAACACAAGCGAAATCTTTGAGGCGTTTACCATGACATCCACCAACGGAACATGGGCTACAGCACAACCTGCAGATTTTGACACTGTGGTGTTCGGGCGAGCACAACTCGATGCGGTGTCATGCACATCAGCAGGAAACTGCACCGTCGTCGGATGGTTTTTCAATGCGAGTGGACCCATGGAGGCATTTACCATGACATCCACCAACGGAACATGGACAAAAGCACAACCCGCGGAATTCCCAGACACTGTGCTGTTCGGGCAAGCACATCTCAGTGCGGTGTCATGCACATCAGCAGGAAACTGCACTGCGGTCGGTCAGTTCACAAATGGCAATAACGCCAATGAGGCGTTCACCATGACATCCACCAACGGAACATGGGCTACAGCACGACCCGCGGAATTTGAAAATGGAGTCCAAAGCCCCGATCCAAGTGCAATTTTTAATTCAGTGTCATGCACATCACCAGGAAACTGCACCGCCGTCGGGCAGTTCCAAACTGTAGTTCGTAACTTCGTGGCGTTCACCATGACGTCCACCAACGGAACATGGGCCACCGCACGACCAGCGGAATTCAACGCTGGTGTTCAATACGAACATCCATATTCAAATGCGAATTCTGTGTCATGCACATCAGCAGGAAACTGCACCGCCGTCGGACAGTTCAGTAATGCAGTTGGTGATAATGAGGGGTTCTCCATGACATCCACCAACGGAACATGGGCCACAGCACAGTCCACAATATTCCCAGAAGCCCTCATCTATAAAGAAGCTGTAATCAATGCGGTGTCGTGCGCATCACCAGGAAACTGCACCGCCGTCGGGCAGTTCAGAAGTAAAGGCAGCAGCGTGGCGTTCACCATGACATCCACCAACGGAACATGGGCCACAGCACGACCAGCGGAATTTACTACTGGTGACCAATCCGAACGCCCATCTTCATTTTTTAATTCGGTCTCATGCACATCACCAGGAAATTGCACTGCGGGTGGAAACTTTATGAATATGGTCGGCTACAAGGCGTTTACCATGACATCCACCAACGGAATATGGACAAAAGCACAACCCGCAGTTTTTGGCACCGGAGTCCAAAACGAAATCCCACATTCGGATATACGTACGTTCTCAAATTTGAACTCGCTCTCATGCACATCACCAGGAAACTGCACCGCAGTCGGAAGCTATACAAATATATCTGGCCTCGTCGGGGCGTTTACCATGACGTCCACTAACGGCGTATGGGCACAAGCACGACCAGCAGAATTCCCAGACAATGTGGTGCACGAGTACGCAGAACTTAGTGCGGTGTCATGCACATCACCAGGAAACTGCACCGCAGTCGGAAAGGTTCAACCTACGGAAGGTAAATTTTATCCCAGTTCGGCATTTACCATGACGTCCACTAACGGAACATGGGCACAAGCACGACCAGCAGAATTCCTAGACAATGTGGTGCACGAGTACGCAGAACTTAGTGCGGTGTCATGCACATCACCAGGAAACTGCACTGCAGTCGGATACTTCGGGGATCTACTTGAAGTTCCAACCGAGTATCAGACGACGACAAAATATGCTGCATTCACCATGACATCCACCAACGGTGTATGGGCACAAGCACGGCCTGCGGACTTCCCAGACAATGTGGTGCACGAGAATGCAGACCTAAGGGCGGTGTCGTGCACATCACCAGGAAACTGCACTGCAGTCGGGTCATTTTCAAATGGGATCGGATCAAATGAAGGATTCACAATGACATCCACCAACGGTGTATGGGCCGCAGCACAGCCTGCAGTGTTTGACACGTTGGTCCAGAACGAAAATCCATCTGTAACTATCAATTCGGTGTCGTGCACATCACCAGGAAACTGCACTGCAGTCGGAGAATTCGCAATTCCGACCCTTGCACAAAAAGCATTCACCATGACATCCACCAACGGTGTGTGGGCTACAGCACAGCCTGCACCCTTCCCTGATGATTTCGTATATCGGCGGGCAAGTTTCAATTCTGTGTCGTGCACATCACCAGGGAACTGCACTGCAGTCGGGTTCTTTTTAAATGCTATTGGATCAATCGAGGCATTTACACTGACATCAACAACAGCGACAACAACACCAACAACAACCCCGACAACAACCACACCAACACCAACTACAACCCCGACAACAACACCGACTACAACCCCGACAACAACACCAACAACAACACCAACAACAACACCGACAACAACCCCGACAACCACCACAACTACACCGACTACTACCTCAGCAACAACAACAACCCCATCAACTACAACAACCACGACAACAACCACACCACAACAAACCACTTCCGCTCCGGCACCAAAGGAACAAGTTGTGTTGGGTCTTCCAATACCCACAAAGCCTTTGCTGCCAGTTACATCTCTCGTGACTGGTGCCCCTGTGTCCATTACCCTCAGTGGTTTTGTACCTGGAGAGTATGTGCAATTGATTGTCGCTTCAACACCGCGTGTCATTGCATCTGGTTACGCAGATCGCAATGGATCAATCACATTGACTAGTGAACTTCCCACGTCGTTGTTGACAGGTAATCACTCACTTGCGCTGTATGCACCAGTGAGCGGGCATGGAATACGTCAGCCATTCACTGTGATTACAACTGCGACCTCTCTACCTCAAACAGGCGCATCAATATCGCCGTTGCTTTCCATGGCACTTTTCTTGTTGCTATCTGGATTCTTGTGCGTTGCGTGGTCACGTCGCCGTACACAGTGATGCCTGTCACAACAACGTAAGGGTTTATCCAATTCTGGGTAAACCTTCCGCCAATAATCAGAAACTCACAGACAAGACAAGTTCGGCATGCCTACTCTGCCCTTATGAGTTACACACAAACCCTCTCGAGCCAATCCTTCACCCCCAGCCAAGCTGACCAGAATCCTCTTCGTCGTGCCGCAACTGTCATCGGCCTTCTTTCCATCGCACTCATTCACGTGCTGGACCTTCCTGGTAAGTGGTCAGAGACTCGCTACCTGGGTGTTGGATACGTGCTTGTCATTGTCGCATCTTTAGTTCTTGCAGAAATCAATTCAACAAGAAGTGATAAGCGTGCAATGTATGCAAGTGCAGCCCTAGCTGTAGCAGTCCTCGCCGGATTCATTATCAATCGCACCGTAGGCATGCCCGGAGCGAACGAAGACATTGGCAACTGGAGCGAACCATTGGGTCTTGCTTCACTCTTTGTCGAAGCAATCACCGTATGGGTCACCGTTCGCGGCGCCATAGAAATGCACCGCCGCAAGTAGACCTCTAGGCTGAAAACATCATGTTGAAGCGTTTAGTACCCATTGCCCTATTAATCCTGTCGGCATGTGGGCAAAAATCCAGTAGTGACACAACTGTTGTCAAAACACCAGTAACTACTGCTTCTACCCCTGTCGTAATAACCCCTACCACCATCGCAGCAATCGCCAATCCAGCGTCGGGAGAAAAAGCAGTCACCTGCGATAACAAGACAATCGGTGCGAGCTACGGAGAAAAAGTGAAGCTCGAGTTTTGTACCACCACGTGGGCCATGGGCGACACTGACCAAGACACATGGAATTGTCCGAAAGAAGGATGCGCACAGACTCGGCTGTATCACCTTGTTGGTGACAAGTGGATATCGCCTGCAATCTGCAGACGCGATAAACCACTCACGCAATTTGCTCTTAGTTGCTATGTACCAAATGCAGGGCCAGCAACACTGGCAGAAATTCCACCAAAAGATGTTGCCTGTATTATTTGGCAATCCAATAAGTCTCTGACATTCGTGGAAGAGACCGGATGCACACCGAGCAAAGCCGACATCAATATTTCATTGTCAACTGAATGCACCGGGTATTTCGCTGCAGTGGCATTGCCTCTAGAAAAATGTGACACAGGCAATGCAGTCACATTGATGCAAAAGAATTTACGAAGCGCTGGTTACCCCGTCAGTATTGATGGTTACTTTGGGCCAGCAATGGCCAAGGCTGTTTATGCATTTCAAGGCAAGAAGGGTCTTGCACAGTTGGGCATCATTGATACCGCTACGTGGAATGCATTGTCACCGAAAGCATTCCCCGGCTGATCACATGTCGCCTGCAGTGGAATTAGCCCACCAGAACGCCGTTGATAGCGGTCAAGATTTCTATACCGATTCTGAAACAGGCATGATGGTCATGACTGGCCTCTACTTGTTACGACGAGGCAATTGCTGTGCGAATATGTGCCGTCATTGCCCCTTTGGTCACGATGGCAAAGACCACAGTGCCAGAATATAGAGATGTCCTCCCCCGCTGTTAAGCGCGAAATTGCTGGAATCGGCACCACAACATTTATCACTGTTGTCTCAGTGTTCTTGATGTACTCCCGCAACCAACGTTTTTTCTATCGTGATGATGTTGAACACCAACACATGGGTGTTTTTACTGCGTTGCATCACAACGGTTACGGCATAGATGCACTTGGTGGTTTTCACAAGTCGTGGTTCTTGTCGCTGATTACGGGTGAGGTGCAATTCGGAGTCTTCAACCCCTTCAGTCGTGTACGCGACATGATCGCGGCTTCTGGCGACAACTTGGCTCGCAATGCCATGTTCATTGCGTTGATGTATTTGGTTATTGCTGCCGTCGGTGCATATGTGGCGGCACGAGCACTTGCAATTTCTCCATCAATGTCTGTTGCTGCCTCATTATTCTGCGCATTCAACGTGCACCTGTTGTATTGGGATGCCAGTAGTTGGACCCCGGCGTTAATCGGATTTTCCTGGTTTACCTGGTTTGTTGCAGCAGTGTGGTGGACACGCAGGTCAATTCGGTTCGCACCATTCATACCAATAGCTGGATACTTGTTGGTGAGTGCAGGCTGGCCACATGCCATGATCGCTGGTGGAGTAGTTGCACTGATTGTGGGCCTAGAACAATTATTCTCCCGCGCATGGCGTGCCCGCGACGCAGTGATTTACACCGCCGCTTGTGCAACCACGGCGCTCGTGACGTCACCAATATGGGTATCAGCCCAAGTGTTTGCAGATTGGGCAGCGCGTGCTCCGCACGGTTTATTCAACGATGGATTTCTCACGCATCAACTCGACGCGTTGATTTTGACGTTCTCACCATTCGTTCAGCCATATGTTGACGGGTTCTCAGGCCCTGGCTTCATGTTCGAACCCATTACGTACATCACGTGGGTATTGCCCCTAGCGACGTACTGGATTATTACCTCACAAATGGTGCGCCGAATTGTTCGCGTTGATGCAGTGATTGCAGGAATTGTCAGTGTGGGCATGTTGGGACCAAGCATTCTTGGCCCGACTCGATGGCCATTTCGTTTTCAACCATTTGCTGCATTTCTCGTAGTCATGGTGGCCATGCGTGCGTTACAAGCCGCACCGACAAGTGGAATATCACGCAGGCACTTTGAAAATTCATGGCGATGGATTGCTCCCTCCACCTGGTTAGCGCTTACTGCATTACGACCTCGATTAATTCCGATGCTATTTACAGCTCTCTTATTTATTGCAATTCCCATTGCACACCACATATTCATTACACATGGTCAACGATTATTCGCTCCGCTATTGGTGTTATCAATCCTCGCCACCACCGGATGGTTGATGTATGCCAGCCCTACGCCTGCAATGCCTGGTGATCGCAACGCTCCTGCATCACGTGCCACGATTGCGAATCAGTACTCGGTGCTCTCAGGTCATCGCGTATTTGTTCTGCAGTCAAACTTGGCTGGTGCGAAAGCGGTCGACCGCAAACGTGGTCGCTTTATATTGGTCCCAAATGCTCCCGGTGCAGTGACCGCAGCAGAGATGGCTGACGGCAACATTATTCAGTCGGCCAATATTGATGCTGAATTTGTTACTGGCTATTCGGCCATGCCACATGAAGCATTGTCCAAGTTGCTGCAAACACGGGTATTTGGATGGTCAAGCGAAGGTACCGCAACGGCATTATTCACAGTCGAACCCACCACCGGCAAGACGTGGACCGAATTAATGGGCATCACCGCAATCATGGTGCAACGTGGGCAACAACAACAATGGTTTGACGCAACGGTTCACACTGGTTGGAATGTTTCGTATGAACAACCAGCGTGGGTTCTCTACACAAATGCTTCTGCGTCGTCACGCAACGTTGTCTCTTATCGCGATGCCGGAGTCATAGTCACTGAAACATCAAACCATGCGTCCATCACTTCATCTACTGGCGGAAAAATGTTGCTATCGCGTCCCATCACACCAGGCATGAACATCACTATCGGTGGAAAAAAAGTTTCATTTAGTGGTCTAGCCGGAACAATGCCGATGGTCACCGTTCCTGCCGGAGTCACTGGTGCTATCGCGGTTCACTTCGGTTTACCTCACAGCGCATTTATTTTTGCCACAGTTATCGCAGGTGTACTGATGCTCCTTGCATTATGCGTACTGTCACTACGTCAACGCACGTCACTATCTTAAGTCAGCGCTAGCCGTTCAAATTGTTCTGATGGTGCATTCACCTGGTGCAATGCAACCCGTAGTAATTCTTCAGCATCTTTCGCAATAGATTCATCAATGCGGTTCACAGTTTCATCTGGGTCTTCGCCGCGGTGAAACATCATCGTTTCATATTGCTTCGCATAACCCCAGAACGGCAACATGTCGCCTTCTCGGAATGGTTGACGAATAACAGGGACAGTGCTACCTGGCATGTAATCAAGAACAGCGCGTGAATCAGGCATTGGCATTTTGAAATCAGGCATCGAACCAATAGGCATTGTGCTCCACCTATTCGACCACATGGTTTGTGGCATGTTGATGCCCTGTGGTCCACGTGTGTAGCGCCACTCATTTGTTACTAATTGCACTTCGCGGCCCCACACGCCGGTGAGCAACCAATCGCGCACTTCGGTTGATGATCCGTTCAGCAATGGAACAAGTGATGAACCATGTGCGGTGTGCTTGATTGGAGCATCAAAAATATCTGCAAGCGTTGCATGAATATCTGTTGATGTGGTGAGCGCATCATTTGTTGTGGGGGCAACACCAGGCCATGCAATGAGCATTGGTATGTGGCCGAGCGGCTTGTACACCGGAATCCCAGGCTTACCCCATACATCACGATTATTTACGTCTTTGTCGCCTAAGTAATGACCGTGGTCTGTGCACAGCACCACCACAGTGTCTTCCCATGCATTTGTTGCATCAAGCGAATCAAGAACTTTGCCCAACCAATGGTCAATCATTGACAATTTTCCGCCGTATTGCGCACGTACTTGTACTGCATCGCGTTCGGTGAGTACACCGTCTTTAATGGCATCAATTGCATATGGCGGCCACACCAGGTGGTCGCCTTCCCATGTGTCGTCATACCTGTCAGCCCAGCGAGCAGGAGTATCAAACGGTTCATGTGGGTCGAATTCATCAACAAATAAGAAGAAACGTTCGCCTTGTGAGCGATGCACCCGCGCATCTTCCAACAACCACTTAGCGGTTGCTTGCATAGTGCGGGGGCCAGGGAAATCTTCTTCGCCCTTGAAGAAGCCACGCGAGTTGTCGTAATGAGTATGTCCGCGACCAAACGACGGAGCACCTAACCACGAAGCATCAGGCCGAGTTTTCCACGCATCACTTTCATGTCCGCGCTCATAGCTCCATGCGGTGAAGTCAGTGTGATAGTTCTCGCCGCCAACTTCAAACAAGTGAGGGTGGTCTGTAATGAGTTGAGTAACAACACCTGCACGACGCAAGGAAGCAGTAATTGGTTCTTCCCATAATTCAATAGACCCCCATGGCTTCCATAAGAAATCCCATGCACCAACCAAAATGTCATGTCGTGCAGGAATACACGGCAGTGAACCAGTGTGATGATTCGTAAAACGCACTGAGCGTGCAGCTAAACGGTCAAGATTCGGTGTATCAAAGTTTCCGCCACCATAAGCACCTAGTTCATGGCGATTCAAACTGTCAAGCAACAGAACTACGACATTTTTAGGCGATGCAATCATGAAGCGACTCCGGCAAATACAGTGTTCAGCCAATCCATCGTTGTCGAAAACATCACGTCATGGCTTTTTGCCAACAAATGATCATCCCCGTGCATTACTCGTAAGTCGCCCGTGCCAGCAATGGCTCGGACAACTTCACTTGCCTCGAGAGGCAAGATTGAATCGCTGTCACCATGAAACATCAACAATGGTTTCGACTGAAGTCCGCCAGCGATTTCACAACCTGCCGACTGCGTGGCGAAAGTGACCACACCACACACCATTTCCGACAAGCCCACTGCTACGCGAATTGCAACTGCCCCACCAAAACTGTGCCCCATAATGACCACCGCATCAGCTCCGCTACCTACTAATAACTGCACTGCAGCGGCAGTATCAACACAACACGAATCCATGTCGTTCGGTTTGCGATAACTCAAACGAATAGAAGGGACGCCTACTGTGACGAGCGCTTCGCCCAATGCATGAAACAAACTGTCACCTGGCCCCAACGTTCCACCCATGGCTCCACCCACCATGACTACCCCACACTTTTGCGCGTCACCATCTGGTTCATGCCACAGAAGTGACAAAAGACCGCGTCGCGTATACATCTCGATCTGACGAAGGTTTTGCCCAATAATTGCTTGCTGGCTTGCCATTATCCCTAACGCATCAAGTGGAGTCTCTGGTCTGTCCTGACCCATTTCGTTCTCTGCCATGTGGGTACCCTAGTAAGTAGATGACGAACATAAAGACACAGGCAGATCTCACTAGCGATCTTGATCTCGAGGTTGCTGGGCGTATCGGCAGAGCATGGCGCGAAATCCGCCGCGGAGCCACTGCAAGCCAAGCGCGTGATGCCATCTTTGGTATCGGCGGCAGTGCAATCGAACCAGGCCAGATGGATGCGCTTGAACTTCTTGTCACCGTCGAATCATGTCGCATGGGTGACCTTGCTCAGTATCTTCGCATTGATCCAAGTACTGCAACTAGAGCAGTGCAACGTCTCATAAAAGACAACTTGGCAGAGCGTGTCGAACATGCGGGTGACGGACGCGTTGTCTCCATTGCCGCAACAGAGCGCGGACGACGTATTCACGGTGAAGTCAACGATCGCCGCCGTGCAATCTTGTTTGCAGTCATGAATGATTTTGAACCAGAAGAGCGATTTGCTTTGGCTGATCTGATGGAACGATTCACTATTTCAGTTGATGCCGCAATCAAGGCAAAAAAACATCGCCATCACCAATAACGAATTGCACACAGCGTGAGCGCACAGGAACAGTTCACAACTGATGCCATGCAATATGCACCACAATTGTTTTCTACAGCATTACGAATGACTCGCAGTCGTTCTGACGCTGAAGATCTAGTGCAAGAGACCTACATCAAGGGCTGGCGCTCGTTTCATACATTCCAAGAAGGAACAAACTTACGTGCGTGGTTGTTTCGCATTATGACAAACACCTACATCAATAAGTACAACGCACAAAAACGTAAAGGCACGGAAGTTGAACTCGATGATGTCGAAGAACTTTTCCTCTATAAGCGCTTGGGTTCCATTGATCAGTCACAACTCAGCAGTTCCGCCGAAGATCAGATGCTCGAGCTCTTTACTGACGACGAAGTAAAAAATGCCCTTGAGTCCCTGCCTGAAGATTTCCGTATGCCAGTGCTTTTGTCAGATGTCGATGGCTTTTCGTATAAAGAAATCGCAGAAATGCTCGAAATCCCGATTGGGACCGTGATGTCTAGGCTGCATCGGGGAAGAAAAGCGATGCACAAGATGTTGTACGAGTACGCACGTGAAAGAGGGCTCATTGTCGAGCCCCTGACAATTGAAGGAACCGGCGAGTAATCGCCAGAGCGAGCAGAGCCATCGATATGCCAAATTGCCAAGAAACACTGAAAGAACTGGAATTGTTCCTTGATTCTGAGCTTCCGAATGCCCGCATTGAAGAAATCATGGTTCACCTCACAGGATGCAACGATTGCCAAGGCGCCTTTGAATTCCATGCCGAACTACGCACCATTGTGCGGGCTAAGGCCAAGCGTGACCATCTGCCAGATGGCTTTACAGACCGCCTCTTGGCCTGCTTCGAGCCGCAATCAGATATCGAATTGACTACCGAGTAATAGGTCTCAGTGGCCCGTCATTGGCTACGCTAGAGACATGTTCGCAGCGAATGTATGGCATTGGTGGATCGGTGTAATCCTTCTTATTTCAAGTATCGGGGCTGTGCTCTCGGTAGTTGCTGGCTATGTCGCCAAGGTAAGCGCAACGCGCTATCCCAACCGCCGTCAGCGCCAAGCCCTTAAGCAGAAGTAACTACTTTTCTTGATCGACGAACTACTTCGTCGCTGCACTTTTCCTCCCGCTGGTACAGCCGTTTCTTGTGCTGTGTCGGGCGGACCCGATTCCATGGCCCTCATGTTGCTTGCTCATGCGCACGGACTCATCGTCACTGCTATTCATGTCGATCACGGCCTACGGGCTGAATCAGGCAGTGATATCAATGCCATTGACCCGGTTGCAGAATCTTTAGGCATCACAGTCATCGTGCATTCCGTGCAGGTGGAACACGGCCCGAACCTAGAAGCTCGAGCTCGGGCAGCACGGTATGGCGTGTTGCCATCTGATGTGATGACTGGCCACACCGCAGACGACCAAGCAGAAACAGTGCTCATTAATTTGTTGCGTGGTGCCGGAGCGCAAGGGCTTGGTGCAATGCGACCCGGATACTCACGTCCGCTCTTGGCGTTACGCCGCAGTGATACTCACGCAGTGTGTGCAGCTGCCGGAATTTCCACCATCACCGATTCCACTAATACAGACCCGAAGTTTCAGCGCAATCGCGTTCGTAACGAACTGCTGCCACTGATGGCAGACATTTCTCTTCGCGACCCCGTGCCGCTTCTTCTTCGCAGCGCCGATGTCTTACGTGACGACAACGACTTGCTAGAAGAACTCTCCCTGAATCTCGACCCCACCGATGCCGTGGCACTGGCAGCCGCACCTGCCCCGCTTGCCTTCCGAGCACTTCGCCGATGGCTGTCAGACCCGTACCCGCCAGACCTCGCCACCCTTGAGCGGATCATGGCAGTTGCCCGTGGTGAGACCTTGGCCTGCGATATTGGAGAAAATCGTGAAATTCGTCGCAGTAAACAGAGGCTCATACTGCAGTTGCTGGGGTAACTTGATGTGCGGCGTTTTTGCGCCGCCGGACCGAGCCAACACTTTCAAGGAGACCTGAATGCCCCCGAAACTTCGCGGAAAATGGGCCCTTGGAATTACTCCTCGTAATTTCACATGGGTCATCAAGGATTCCCTTGCCATTTGTGAGCGACCAGGGGGATACGGCGACAACCATCGCCGCGTTCGTCGTCAAGAAGAAATCATTTGGCTGCGCGAGAACCATTTCGACCTCGTCGTCTCCATCATCGCTGCACCTCACAACCTGCACGCATATGAAGAACTCAACATGCCGTACCACCATCGCCCACTCAGTGGCGCAGATGACACCGATGCATTCTTGAAAGTGTTCTACAAAGAACTGCAAGGAATGCTTGGACGTAATCAGAAGCTCATCATTCACTCAGAAGAAGTCGGCGATCGTTTGCTCGGCATCATCGGTGGGTACATCCGCTGGAGCGGCATGATCGATGACCCATCACAAGCCATCATCATCACCGAAAATATTGGTGGTCGCCAGCTTGATACATGGGCACGTGAACTCATTCTCGGAGTGCACAACCTGCGGTAGATGTCCTTCGGACAACAACCACCTGGTTTGTCGATATGAAAAATCGTCGAGTACTTATCACCGGAATGGGTGGAGAACTCGGCTCTCTCGTTGCAGCTCTTGCTGAAAACACAGAATGGGCCGGCGACATCTTAGGAATTGATGTTGATCCACCGCGTCGCTTACTGAAGCGGTCACGCTTCGTTCGTGTTGATCCATCTGAACATGATCGCATTGCAGAACTGATTCAGGAATTCAACCCACATGTGTTGTTGCATGTCGGTGTGTGGGAACCTCATGCGCGTCTCGCAACACCAGAAGCAGAAACATGCACCGCACTTGTTGCAAAGGCAGTCTTTGATGCAGCACATCAAGCCGATGCGCTAGAAACCGTTGTTGTGCGCAGTGGAATCGAAATGTACGGGGCAGGCGCGTATTCACCCGACATTGCAGTGGAATCAACACCAACTGCACCGAACACTACGTACGGGTACATGTGTCGCAATATTGAATTACAAGCAACTGAACTTCGTTCCGCTCGTGGTATCAATGTTTGTACGTTACGACTTGCGCCAGTTCTTGGTGCTCACGTACCAAGCCCTCTTGGTCGCCTTCTGCGTTTGCCAGTTATCCCCTACTACGGCATCGGTAATCCAATCTTTTGCGTAGTGGAAGATTTTGATGCAGCAACTGCATTCATACAAGCTGCCGAACGTAATGCAGATGGTGTTGTGAACATTGTTGCTAATGGTGCAATCAGTATGTTGCGTGCAACATCAGTTGGTCGCCGCATGCCGCTTCCATCATTTGGTCCTGGTTGGTGGATGGCACGAAATGTTTCGTCTTTTGCTGGTGCGCCAATGCCAGACCATGTTGCAGACCTCATTCAACATGGTCGCTTAGCAGCCAGTAACGAAGCTGCTCACTTGTTGCGGTTTGCACCGCGTCACTCCACAACGGAAGTAGTGCGCAATTTGTACTTGTGGCCAAGTATTGAACGCATTCCCGCCCGTAAGCAGGTTGCATAACATGCCATACGCAGTAGCAGCCGATGGAATCCGTATTCATTACGAAGTAACTGGTATTACCAAAAGAGCACCGGTTTTATTGGTGCAAGGGCTTGGCGGCGAAAAGAACTCATGGAATTTGCAACGCGCTGCTCTTGCATTACGTCATCGCACCGTTGCGTTTGATAATCGCGGTGCTGGCAAAAGCGATAAACCAGATGGCTCATACGACCTTGAACAAATGGCAGATGACGCAGTTGCTGTACTAGATGCTGCCGGTATCGAATCAGCACACGTAGTTGGCTTATCAATGGGTGGCGCAATCAGTCAGATCATTGCCTTGAAGCACCCCAACCGTGTTCGTTCATTAACACTTGTTGCTACTGCGTGTCGTAACCATCAATGGCGTGCAGATCTCTTGCAGTCATGGGCTGACATGGCCACCAGTGATGGCATGGGGTCAGTGGGTAAAGAAGCTGCACGGTGGATGATTGGTCCGCGTTCTTTCCGTCGCATTCTTCCAGCGCTCGGCAGTATCGGGCCGTTGCAGCTGTTCAACCCAGCCAATGCATTTGTGTCACAAGTGCAAGCAATTCTCACCACTGATGACCGTTCGTTGAATGCAGAACTCAGCAATATCGAATGCCCCACCATGGTGGTTGTGGGTAATCAAGACATTCTTACTCCGCGTGGTGATGCAGAAGAGATTGCGTCTCTTATTCCAACAGCTGAATTAGTCATTATCAGTGGTGGTGCTCACGGCTTACATATCGAACATGCCACAACCTTTAATCGCATCTTGCTTGAGTTTCTTAGCCGCGCCGAAAAAGTTTTTGTGCCACACGGGCACGCAGCTGCCGTTGCAGTCTGAAAATGCGCATTATTATTGTTGGCGCTGGTCTTTCCGGACTCATGGCAGCACCCGAATGCGTTGCACGTGGCCATGAAGTAATTGTTTTCGATAAAGGCCGAGGTGTTGGTGGTCGATTAGCTACGCGACGAATCAAAGACGCCACACTTGATCATGGCGCACAGTTCTTCACAGTACGCAGTGATGAATTCCAAACTCATGTTAACGATTGGATCACTGCCGGCGTCGTGCGTGAATGGTGCCGAGGTTTTTCTGAAGTTGATGGTCATCCTCGCTATGTCGGCACTAACGGGATGACATCAATTGCAAAACATCTTGCGATCGGGCTTGATGTGCGGACCAGCACACTTGTGTTTTCTCTCACACGTGGTGAGACAGAATCGAACAGCAACTGGGTAGTCACTACTGATGACGGTGTAGCCCACCATGCAGATTGTGTGATTCTCACAGCTCCAATACCCCAGTCATTTTCACTCATGTTTGGTGGTGGCATAGAGATGCCCACCGAACTGCGCAACACCGACTACGACCGCACACTCGGATTACTAGTCACGCTTGATTCCAACGATCACAATGTGGTGTCGCCAGGCGGCATGCAATTTCCTGATGATGTGTTTTCATTTATTAGCGACAACACCGCAAAGGGAATCAGTGCAGTACCGGCACTGACCTTTCATGCAAACCCCGAATGGAGCCTTGCGAATTTCGACAAGACCAATCGTGAGATTCATGATGATCTTCTTGAAGCTGCAACTTCGTGGCTTGGCACCGCTCAGGTCACGTCAAGCGAAATGAAGAAATGGCGTTTTGCCATTCCGAAGAAATTGTGGCCAGACACTTGTTGGGTGGATGACTCTGGCACCTTGGCAATTGCCGGCGATGCCTTTGCTGGCCCCCGCGTGGAAGGTGCAGCCCTCAGCGGCCTCGCCGCTGCTCGCGCCCTTATTGCCTAAGGCCAGTGTGCCCCCATGCGCAAAAACCCTGACGGGTGAACGACCACACGGTTCTAGTTACCGATTATACGAACGGTTTAAAATTATGGTTTAGTATAGAAGTGCCCCATTTGGTGGGGTTTCTAGCCAATGGAGGCCATCATGCGTCGTATTTCATCCCTACTTATGTCTCTGGCCCTGCTTGCATCCGGAGTCGCACTTACCGCTTCTCTCGCTAGCGCGGCGCCAGGTGACCTCACCACGACAACGGGAACTGCCGTTGCGCCGGCAGCGATAGCGGCCGCTACACCCACCAAAATAGTTCGACTCGCGAGCGAGAATGCGTTCCTTGCTGTTGGTCGCGACGTATCAACCTCAGGTTCACAATTCCATCTGTGGAAAATCAAGGGTGACCTCACCATTGATTCCACTTTCGGTGCAGTTGATCTGGGTAATGATTTTGCTTATCCCACACCTGCTGAGTCGGTAAGCCAATATTCAAACCACTTAATTGGTGCATTAATCGTGAACGAAAGGCTTGGAAAATACGCCATTTCGTTTTCACGATCAGTAAAAGGAACCGCTAGCAGTGACGCAACGGTCCTGTCTATCGCCGTTGGTTCATTGTCGACAGGAGCAGTCGAGGCGAAGTCGGTGTTTCTCTCGTTTGGCCAGGGAGGTAGCGCTACTGCAGCAGACTATTCGGCATATTCAACTAACCAATTTTTCGACGATCAATGCACCGCTGGAACAGGTGCAACAGTGAATGGTGCACCATTGAGCTTCGCAACTGCATCTGGTTCCACCCTTCAGTTTCGTCCTGACGGCTCACTGTTCATTGCCTTGAACTGTGACTACTCAAACTTTGCGCAGTTGTCACCCTCTGCAGCTGGAACACTTACAACAGCAACTTCACAACTTTATGTTGGACTCAAAAAATCTGGCTCAACACTTGTTTTAGATACGTCATTCGGCACTTCGGGCCGAACTGTCATCGCCGACGGCGCATCAACCTGCCCGAAATACCTTTCCTCCATTCAAACTGTTGATAGCGGTATTACATCAGCTACTTCAACGCAACCATATTTTGTGCATGTGTTATCAGAATCCGCAAGAAGTACTACTCTTCCCGCCACTTACCAGATGATGAATTTGTCATTTCTGACCGGTTTCGATGGTTGCAGTAATTCATTTACCATCGGAGATACATATACAAATAGTTTGATTCCGATCACAGCATCAGGTACTCTCCTCACCGCTCAAAGCCTGGGAACAGGAGCGATGCCACTCATCTCCCGCTGGGTCATCGATTCATCAGGTCGATGGAACACTCTGCTTCGTGTATCGAGCGGAATGGGAATGAATATGACCACTACGTACACGGCCCTGCGACTGGCAAATGGAGTACTCGACACCTCACTTGGTGCTAGTGGTCAAAAAACACTCTCTAACTTGCCTTCTTCTATTTCCGTTGGTGGCACTTCCGTAGGAATGAGCTACAGCATTTCTGGAGTTGCAAACACTGCAACAGATTCGTACTTCGTCGGGTTTGCTTCAGCCACCGCAGGAGGTGGTGGAAGTTGCTCGAGTAGTACCACTGTGACGCAAAGCTCGTATACGTATCAATTGTCGTTTGACACTGGGCTCATCACTTCATACGGCACAAACGGCTTAAGTGCTCCCGGTACTTTTAGCCGCGTAGAGAAGGGATTTTGCCCTGGCGGTGGAAACGCGGCATCAAGCTATGTTGATTCAAATGGCCGCCCCGGATACGTAGTGAACCTAGCTGCGCTCGGCTCACAAGCAGCTGGACTTGTGCAATTTAGGTGGGATGCAGCAACTGGTGTCACGGGCGGTGGCGACGGTGCATCTGCAGTTAACACCGCGCCAACTTCAACAACCACTGTTGCACCAACCACTACAACCGTTGCACCAACTTCAACAACCCTTGCGCCAACTTCACCAACCACTATTGCACCAACCACTACAACTACTCCGAGAAGCACAACAACCACTGTTGCACCAACCACTACAACCGTTGCAACGACAGTGGCCCCAAAAACAACAACCACTACCGTTGCGCCTGCCACACAAAATCGCATCGACACTGTTGTCTATGCAAAGAAACTGCCAGTTGTAGTACAAACAAATACTGCTCTACAGGTACTGTCAGCATCAGATGCTAAAAATCTTGATATCCGCACTACTACACCAAAGGTGTGTGTTGCGCTGACAACAAGCGTTCTGCTGGTCAATAGTGGCAGTTGCTCAGTTAAAATTGTTGATCAAGACACCAAAGCTGTTGTTCGCTCAATGATCACAACAGCAAAAGCATCAGATGTTCGTGTTGGTTCTGTCCCAACAGTTGGTAACCCAGTCATGTTCACGCAAGCATCTGCGGTGTTAAATGCAGCAGGTTTGGCTCAAGTTCAAAAGATTGCAAAAGCAGCCAAGAACGCAAGTCGTGTTGTTGTCATTGGCCATGCAGCCTCGCTGACGAACATTTCTCAATTCCGATTTGCCATTTCACGCGAGCGCGCTGCAGCAGTAAAAGCAGCTCTCGTCAAAGCTGGTGTTACAGCAGCGATTGAAATTGTTGCCCAATCCGACAATCAACCAGTCAAGACAGAGAAGACAGAAACAGCTCAAGCGAAAAATCGTCGTGCTGACGTGTACATCTTTGGCTGATGAACAGACCCAGTAATGGGTACCAAAACGAAACGTTGGTTAGGCCACGGTTGCGAGTAGCGCAGCCGTGGCCTTTCTCATTGCATCAGAAGTAATGCCGGTTGGCAATGCGTCACATGCGCGTTCAGCATCGGCAACATATGCACGAGCTTTTTCAATAGCAACTTCAACACCGCCATTGCCACGCACGATCTTCAACACAGTGTCGCGTTCTTCCACAGTCAATGGTTTTCCAAGAGTTGCCCTCAGCATGTCGGCATCTTGTCCACCTTGAGCCAACGTATGAAGAACAGGCAATGTGTACACGCCTTCTTTCATGTCGTTACCCGCAGGCTTACCAAGCTCTTCATCAGTAGCAGTGAGATCAAGAACATCATCAACAATTTGGAACACCATGCCATATGCAGTGCCATACGCAGTAAGCGCATCAACAACTGCACGATCATGGCCAGCAACTAAACCGCCAATGCGAGCTGCAGTGGAATACAGTGCGGCAGTTTTGCCATCGATGGAATCGAGATACGAATCAACTGTGCGGCCGACGTTATATGTATGGCGCAATTCTTCAATTTGGCCCTCGCACAAGCGGCCGATGGTGCGAGCTAACAACGCAGCAACTTCAGTGCCAAGCGATGCAGCAATCTCTGAGGCCTTTGCCAACAAGAAGTCTCCAGCCAAAATTGCTTGCAAGTTGCCCCATTTTGCGTTCACAGTTTCAACGCCGCGGCGCATGTCAGACTCGTCCATCACGTCGTCGTGATACAGAGACCCAAGATGCACAAGTTCGCACGAAATGGCACCAGCTATGGCGTCGTCGGTTGCGACATGGTCATTGCCAACTTGGGAACCAATAATTGTGAAAACAGGGCGTAAACGCTTCCCACCTGCTGAGATGAGATGCGACGCAATTTCGGTCATATATGCGTCGTTTGTAGTGACCGAGGCCACTAGAGCCTTTTCCACCCGTTGGCGGTCATTTTCCATGAAAGGCAACGAAAGAAGCGGCGACATAATCACGGTTTTTAGACTACGGGTTCCGCAGGGGTACTCATGCGCCGTACCGATACACTTTCTATCAATATCCACCGATTCCGAATGGGGTGGCCCCACATGTTTGAACGCTTTACAGATCGTGCCCGCAGGGTTGTAGTCCTTGCCCAAGAAGAGGCGCGCCTTCTCAATCACTCGTACATTGGTACCGAGCACATTTTGCTTGGTCTCATTCACGAAGGTGAAGGCGTTGCAGCAAAGGCTCTCGAGTCTCTCTCTATTTCACTTGACGCTGTTCGCGCCCAAGTAGAAGAAATCATCGGCCAGGGCGGATCATCTCCGTCGGGTCATATTCCATTTACCCCTCGCGCTAAAAAAGTCCTGGAACTTTCATTGCGTGAAGCTCTTCAACTCGGCCACAACTACATCGGCACCGAGCACATCCTTCTCGGACTTCTCCGTGAAGGCGAAGGCGTTGCTACTCAAGTTCTCGTGAAGTTGGGCGCCGACCTCGGCAAAGTTCGTCAGCAAGTCATTCAGTTGCTCTCTGGCTATCAGGGTCCAGGCAACAAAGGTGACGCAGCCGGCAGTGCAGCAGCCCCTGGCAATAAAGAAGAGTCCGGCGAAAAAGGCGGAAGCCAAGTTCTCGACCAGTTTGGTCGCAACCTCACTCAGTTAGCTCGCGAGAAAAAACTCGACCCAGTCATTGGTCGTACTCGCGAACTTGAACGCGTCATGCAAATTCTTTCTCGCCGTACAAAGAACAACCCTGTTCTTATCGGTGAACCTGGTGTTGGTAAAACAGCAATCGTTGAAGGGCTTGCACAGAAAATTGTTTCCGGTGACATTCCTGAAACATTGAAGGACAAGCAGCTCTACACACTTGACCTCGGTGCACTTGTTGCAGGTAGCCGTTACCGCGGTGACTTTGAAGAGCGTCTCAAAAAAGTTCTGAAGGAAATCAAGACACGTGGTGACATCGTGTTGTTCATCGACGAAATCCACACACTTGTTGGTGCTGGTGCTGCTGAAGGCGCAATCGATGCTGCAAGCATTCTCAAGCCAATGCTTGCTCGTGGTGAATTGCAAACAATTGGTGCAACCACAACAGACGAATACCGCAAGCATCTTGAAAAAGATCCTGCACTCGAGCGTCGTTTCCAGCCTGTAAAGGTTGAAGAGCCAACTGTTGCTCACACCATTGAAATTCTCAAGGGTGTTCGCGACAAGTACGAAACTCATCACCGCGTCACCATTACTGACCAAGCAATCGTTGCCGCAGCAAACTTGGCCGACCGCTACATCGCTGATCGTTTCTTGCCAGACAAAGCAATTGACCTTATTGACGAAGCCGGTTCACGTCTTCGCATCAAGCGCATGCAAACACCACCAGATCTGAAAGATCTTGAAAATCGTGTGTCTGAAGTGCAAGAAGCAAAGAAGAAAGCCATTGAAGACCAGCGCTTCGAAGAGGCCGGCCGCTTGCGCGATCAAGAGCGTTCATTGCTCGAAGAGAAGTCTGAAAAAGAAGCTGAAATCAAAGCATCTGGTATCAACTTGTTCGATGAAGTCGATGAAGAAGCCATCGCAGAAGTACTCAGTATCTGGACCGGTATTCCTGTCTACAAACTCACTGAAGAAGAAACCGCAAAACTTCTCAACATGGAAGGCGAACTGCACAAGCGCATCATCGGCCAAGAAGATGCAGTTACTGCAGTTTCGCAAAGCATCCGTCGTACACGTGCCGGTCTGAAAGACCCCCGTCGCCCTAGCGGGTCATTCATCTTCCTCGGACCAACTGGTGTTGGTAAAACAGAACTTGCAAAGACTCTTGCTGAATTTTTGTTCGGTGACGATCAAGCACTCATCACGCTCGACATGTCTGAGTACATGGAAAAGCACACCGTCAGCCGTCTCGTTGGTTCACCTCCGGGATACGTCGGATACGAAGAAGGTGGCCAACTTACTGAAGCAGTGCGTCGCAAGCCGTTCTCTGTTGTGTTGTTCGACGAAATCGAAAAGGCTCACCCCGACGTGTTCAACACGTTGTTGCAGATCCTTGAAGAAGGTCGTCTTACAGACAGTCAAGGCCGCAGCGTTGACTTCCGTAACACCGTCATCATCATGACCAGCAACTTGGGTACTCAAGACTTGCGCAAGGGAAGCCTTGGGTTCACTTCTGGTGATCAAGCAGTTTCATATGACCGCATGAAAGACAAAGTCAATGATGCTCTGAAGTTGCACTTCCGTCCTGAATTCCTCAACCGTGTTGACGAAATCATCGTCTTCCACGAATTGGCAAAAGACGAAGTAATTCAGATGGTTGACATGATGATCAAGCGCCTCACCGGCCAACTTGAATCCCAAGGTCTTGGCATTGAACTCACGCAATCCGCGAAAGAGTTCTTGGCAGAAGTTGGGTACGACCCGCAGATGGGTGCACGTCCTTTGCGTCGTGCCATTCAGCGTCAAATCGAAGATCAACTCTCTGAAAAGATTCTGTACAAGCAATTTACTGCTGGACAAATCATCGTTGTTGATACTGAAGACGACCCAGACAATGTCGGTAAGCGTCGTATTACCTTCCGTGCTGTCGAAGGCATCGTTGCACCAAGCGAGCCCCCACTCGCTGGTGACACTCCTGCTGCTGTCGAGTGACTAAAAAAATAGTTGCTCGCATTGCGGCGTCATGTGCTGCAATAGTCGTTCTGTCATCATGTCGTGTCACCACCAATGTTTCGCTTGCCGTGAAACAAAATGGCACTGGCAACATCACTGTTGTAGTCACTGCTGACAAAGACATCATCACCAAAGCACCTGGCCTGAAAGCAGACATTCGCGCTGATGACCTGGTTGCAGCGGGATGGAAAGTGCAAGGACCAACTGATACTCAAGATGGTGGTCTCACCATCACCTTGACCCATGGGTTCTCTGGGCCATCTGAAGCAACCGCACTGATGGGACACATCAATGGCGCACGCGGGCCGCTTCATGAGATGGTCATCACACGAACTGGAAAAGACACCAACAGTACGTACACCTTGGCTGGTCGACTTGAAGTAAACGGCGGCCTTGAAGCATTTGCTGATGACGCAACGCTGAGACTTCTCGGTGGTGCGCCCTATGCGCCCGATGTTCAAGCCGCTGGCCTTGACCTTGGAGATGCAGTCAGAATTACGTTCGATGCAACACTGCCGGGAAAGGTCAACAACACCACTGGTCAAACTGCCAATGGTGTTATCTCTTGGCGCGTACCAATGGACGGCACTCCCACCAGTGTGGCCACAAGTACTACCAATGTTGATATTGCCTCCAGCATCTCGCGATTTGCCAAAGTGCTGGTCCTTGGTTTGCTGTACCTCTGGATCATTGGCTCACTCGTTCTCATCGTTATGGTCATGCGTGCCCGTAATAGACGACGCCCCACACCCCGCATATAAAGTCACGGTGTGGCAAAACTTCGACTCATCCATCGGTGCACTGAATGTGGCGCATCATTTCCCAAATGGTCTGGTCAATGTTCTGTCTGCACCGCATGGAACTCACTTGTTGAAGAAGTAGAAGGCCCCGAAGAATCTCGCGTCACACTTGCTGCAGGTCTTGCTCTTGTTCCACCTGGTCTTGCAACTCCAATTGGTGATGTCAACCCCAACGAATCAGATCCTGTGCCAACAGGTATTGATGAACTTGATCGTGTTCTTGGCGGCGGTCTCGTGCCAGGTTCAGTCACATTGCTTGGTGGTGAACCAGGTATTGGTAAGAGCACCTTGTTATTGCAATTACTTGCTGGTGCAACAGGGCCGTCTTTATATGTCACCGCTGAAGAAAGCGCTCAGCAGGTTCGTTTGCGAGCCGACCGACTTGGCGCAATCAGCCCGCACTTGTGGTTGTTACCTGAAATGTCATTGCCGAACATCATCGCCGCTATCGACAAAATTTCGCCATCGCTCGTTGTTATCGACTCCATCCAAACTGTGGTCGACCCCGAACTTGGTTCGTCGCCTGGTTCCGTCGTGCAAGTGCGCGGGTGTGCACATCGGCTAGTGCAAGAAGCAAAGCGCCGCAATATTTCAGTCGTACTTGTTGGGCATGTCACCAAAGAAGGTGGCCTCGCTGGTCCACGTGTTCTTGAACATGTTGTCGACACTGTGTTGTCATTCGAAGGTGAACGCCACAATGCGTTGCGTCTGATGCGTGCCGCTAAACATCGCTTTGGCCCTACTAATGAACTCGGTTTGTTCGAAATGACAGAAGCTGGTCTCATTGGTGTTCCCGATGCAAGCCAACTATTCCTCACTGATCGTCGCACCGGTGTTCCTGGTTCAGTTGTTGTGCCCACTATCGAAGGTCAACGTCCGTTGTTGGTGGAACTTCAAGCTCTCACCAATCAGGTCAGTGCATCAGTTCCTGCACGTCGCAGTGCTCAAGGTCTCGACCAAGGTCGATTATCAATGTTGCTTGCAGTTCTTGAACGTCGTGCGCGTATCAGCTTGTCGGGCCATGAGGTCTACGCATCAGTTGTTGGTGGTGTGAAACTCACAGAACCCGGAGCAGACCTTGGTATGTGTTTGGCGTTGGTATCAGCAGTGTCCAACATTCCACTTCCAGCAGACCTTGTCGTCATTGGTGAAGTGGGGCTTGCAGGCGAAGTGCGTCAGGTCGGTCACTTAGCTCGACGCCTCAATGAAGCATCACGACTTGGTTTCACTCAGGCCATTGTTCCCGCCAGTGCGCCCGACATTCAGTCTGGCTGCACTATTCGTCGTGCCAGCACGTTGAATGAAGCGCTGGCCTTAGCTGGCTTTACAACAAACGGTTAATCAGCTCGGTTAATCGTTACGGCGCACAGGCATTACGTCGTAGTGACCGAATTGTTCAATCCACTTCAATCCAGGTTCACCCATTACAAACACAGTGGTCGCATACGCATCTGCCCACACCAAACTTGGTCCGGTCACCGTGACCGAAAGAAACTCATCTGCTGGTGCACCAGTGCGTGGGTCCCAAATATGTGCACCGCGTTCAGCACTACCCGACGTGGCAATGGCCCCATCGACAACGTCAACTGTTGCTACTAATTGCGTTGCATCACGTGGGTCTGCAATACCAATGCTCCACGGCTGTGATTCAGTTAATCCACCGCGCAAAACAAAGTCACCACCAATACCTAAGTAATAGTGCTGCAATCCCGCATCCTTCAAAATAGATGCGCTGCGTTCTCCTGCCCAACCTTTGACAAACCCTGAAGGGTTAATTTCAGATTCAGTCCGTGATCGACGAATAGAGAAAGCCCCATTCGACGCTTGCTCTAACCATGAACACGCATCAAGAACCGCAAACACTTCGGGTGACGCATCTAAATGATGCAAGGTACCTGCGTTAATTCTGCTGATTTCACTGGTCTCACGAAACACAGAGAACATTTCCTCTAATCGGTTCAGTTCCACTTCCAGCTCTGAAACAATGGCGTGAAATTCCTTGCAACCAATAGCGTCATTAACATGCACACTTGCAGTTGTTCCCATAATGGGAAACGAGTGTCGATGAAGCGCCTGCATCATCTATGCCTTGTGGTCAATGGCAGATTGCAACGATTGTGCATATGCCTGAGAGCACGCTGTTGCACCAGAAACACCTTGAATGTTTGCATTGCCAGCATTAGCTGCTTGCTTGTTCAAGATTGGAATTGCATACGACTCATACCGTGCTGAGCGGCTGTCATTTGTCTGATACTGCGCAGTTGCCTTGCACAATGTTCCATCTGACATGAACTTGGCTGTTACTTGTACAACGCCATAGTCGCGTTGCCACGCAATCGTTACTGGTGAACCTGTTCCGGTTAACGCACCACAATCATTTGCTGCTGGCGCAGCAGGTGCATTTGTCACCGGCGCAGCAGTAACCGGTGCTGCAGTAACAACGGGAGCATTAGTTGCAGGAGTTGTTTGTCCAGTGTTGCCAGCAGGTGCATTTGTCACCGGTGCAGCAGTAACTGGTGCAGCTGTAATTGGTGTTGCCGTAGCGCCTGGAGCATTAGTTACTGGTGGCACAACCGTGGTTGCCCCCGGATCAACTAACGGCGCGAGAACTCCGCGCGCACCAACTACAGCTGGGCGATCAAGTGAATGCACCATGCCCACACCCACAGTTGTGAGTGCAAAAGCCGGAAAAATTCGGCGGGCTAGGGAGGGCTGACGATGAGACATGTTGTTACCACCAAGGCAATTCGAGATGTATACGAGACGGGGCTAGACCTGCTTCACGCAGACCTTTACGGGCTGCGAAGGTAAGAGACGTTGGGCCACAGACAAATGCAACACAGTTTGTGAGGTTCGGAACAAGTGAATGCAATACTTTCGGCGCAAAGGGGTCACGAGCTTTCAGTTGCGCTGTACGGCCAAGTACTAAACGCACTTCTCCGCCTCGAGATTCTGTGAGATCACAGATCTCTTTGTAATGAGGAATCTCTTCAACTTTGCGTGCACGTAACAACACCAATGGGTGTGAACCCTTCGGTAAACATTCGAGCATGGCGCGCACTGGAGTGACTCCGACTCCACCAGCAATCAGCAAGGGGCGAGAACCTTCGAAGATGGCAGGTGTTGCAATGCCGTATGGGCCTTCTACTGCAACTTTGTCACCACGCTTTAAACGGAATGTAGCTGCACTTGCATCGCCACGATCTTTCACTGTGATGCGCATACCAGCAGTAGTTGGCGCAGCAGACAGTGAGTACGGGTTTGACTTCCACCATGTTCCGCGCTTCAACATGCGCACAGTGATGAACTGTCCGGCTTCACCTGCATACGTGATGATGTGCTGTCCACCAAGAACAACACTGACAGTGTCTTCAGTTTCACGTTGCACTTCCATTACTCGTAAGGGCTTACGAACAGCTTTGATGACGCTTGACCAGCGAGCAAGTACAACCAATACCAAAACATAGGCAAATAGAATTCCCCATAAGTATCGAATCAATCGATCGCCTGACAGCAACGAACCAAGTGTGATGGTGTGGCTATATGAAATAATCACGCCGACATATGCACTGAGATGCAACAGGTACCACGTCTCATACGACAAGCGGTTACGAACATTTTTCAGAGAAGACACAACCACCATGGCAACAATCAATGCACCGATGGTTGCCATACCCATATATGACTCGCGACCAATCATGTCTTTCACTGTGGACACAAGTCCTCCGCGTAAAGGCATCTCTGCCATTACTGATGTAAAAACATGAATACCCAACATGACACCCATGGTGTCTCCGGCCATTCTGTGCCAGATGAGAATTCGGTCGAGACCAGCAGAGCGTTCCATCCATGGAAGGCGCGCAGCTAACAACAAACCGGTCATGGCTGCAACAGAAGTCCAGATGCCGCTCAGCGAAGCACTCGCGCGCCACATATGAGTCCACCCACCAATGATTTCGTCCCAACCACCATTGACCGCCCACACTCCCGTTGTGACCAACACAAGAAACCCAATAAAGATCGGTACGTCGCTGTTGATGGCTCGCGTCCGGGGGGCGGGCGCCAACCGTTGTACCGCTGGGGTACTGCGACGGCTCGATGGCTTGTTCGGGGTCTTGGTGGAGGCGTTCATATAAGTGGTGACTTCTCGTCGTCCATAACCGTACGAGGGTCTCGGTAAAGATTGGGTAAGGGGTTACCCCAGATTGAGCCATTTATATGGGTGTGGCGGGTCTCGCCAACTATCTGGCTGTGTTCAATGGCCGAGCCCACTTGGCGACACGTTCCGGTTGGGGGCACCTATCAGAATTGTTAGAGTCTCTAACATGTTGAAGAAATCGACGGCCTTGCTTCCTGGCCTCGCCGTGGCGGGAATCGCCGTTTTCTGTGGCTTTGCCATCAGTTGGCAGTGGACAAGCGTGTCGCCTCTCACCGTGTCGTTATTACTTGGTGCCCTCGCAGGCAACCTTGGACTTATTCCCTCCATGTGTGAACCAGGACTAAAGTTTGCGTCACGACGCATCTTGCGCGCCGGAATTGTTTTACTCGGTTTCCAATTGTCATTCAGTGAAGTTGCACATTTGGGCAGTCGTGGATTTATTGCAGTGATCGCTGTTGTCACTGTCACATTTTTTGGCACGCAATACATAGCACGCCTTCTTGGTGTCTCCCCTGGTCTCGGTCTGCTGACAGCTACTGGCTATTCCATCTGCGGCGTATCTGCCATCAGTGCCATGACTGGGGCAATTGATGGTGATGAAGAAGATGCAACGTATGCAATTGCCCTTGTCACTTTGTTTGGCAGTATCTCAATATTTGTACTTCCGGCACTTGGCCATCTCATGAACATGAGCAATATTCGATTCGGCATGTGGGCCGGGTCATCTGTGCACGATGTTGCACAAGTAGTCGCTAGTGCAACCGCCTATTCACCACATTCGCTAGCACCCGCAGTAATTGTGAAACTTACGCGTGTTGTTTTGTTGGCTCCACTTGTTGCCATCTATGGCTATCGGCATAGCCAAACACAAAAACACGAAATACCTCACGAGCACCCACACACTGGTGCACAACGAGTCTCTCTATTACCAATGTTCATTGTGTTATTTCTCGTCGCCATTAGTGTTCGCACCACAGGAGCACTTTCTTCTGATCTGCTAGCAAATCTCAAGCATGTCGAAAAAACCCTTCTTGCACTAGCGCTAGTCGGCCTTGGTGCTGGCGTCAATATCAAGAAGCTTCGTCTTTTAGGTTCACGCCCAATTGTTCTGGGTCTCTGTTCGTGGGCGTTGGTGCTCATTACGTCTGTCGTTACTATCCGCCTTATCCCTCTGAATCTGTAAGGAACCCTCCCATGATTGAAATGAATTGGTTTTTACCAACTGGTGGGGACTCACGTGATGTCTTGCCCGATGACAGTTCCATTAATCGCGCGCCAAGTCATACATATCTGGCACAAATCGCACGCGCGTGTGAAGACCTTGGGTTTGATGCATTGCTCACACCATGTGGTACCGGGTGTGAAGACGCATGGCTCGCAACCGCTTCGCTTATAGCTCTCACATCACGCATTAAGTTTCTCGTTGCATTTCGTCCAGCGCTATTAACCCCAACGCTTGCAGCCCAAATGGCAAGCACATTCCAACGCATGTCAAATGGTCGGTGTTTGGTCAACATTGTCACCGGCGCTGAACAAGCAGAACTTGCACGATTCGGAATAACTGAAGACAAAGAAACGCGTTACGAACGCACAGGCGAATTCATTGAAGTCATGCGTGGTGCATGGTCTGGCGAGCCGTTTAGTTTCACAGGAAAGTTCTTTGAAGTAACTGATGCAACGACGCGTGAAGTACCGAACCCGGTTCCTCCTATTTACTTCGGTGGCGCATCGGCCTCGGCCGAAAAAGTCGCCGGAGAGAACGTTGATTTATATTTGTCATGGGGTGAAACGCCCGATGCCATTAAGGAACGCCATGAACGAGTGGCTGCAATTGCAGCAGCACAAGGTCGCACCATGCGCTTTGGAATTAGGTTTCATACCATTGCACGCCCTACGAGCGAAGAAGCATGGGCAGTAGCCGACGATATTTTGAATTCAATGGCACCCGATGCGATTACAACAGCACGAGAAGACTTTATGAAAACACAATCTGTTGGCCAACGCCGTCAGTTTGATTTACATGGTGGCGATCTGACGAAACTTGAAATTCATCCAAATGTGTGGGCTGGTATTGGTCTTGTCCGCGGCGGTGTGGGTACAGCACTTGTGGGTAGTTATGAAGAAGTCGCTGACCGCATTATTGAATATCACAACCTTGGTATTGAGGCTTTCATCATGTCTGGTTACCCGCACCTAGAAGAGGCATATTGGTTCGGTGAAGGCGTTATGCCACTCTTGCGTGAACGCGGATACTTGCCCGCATTAGAAGGCGGACCAACAAAGGTATTTTCATTCCGATGAAAAAGATTGGTCTTCTCTTGGTCGGCCACATTGATGCCGGAAGTCTGCATGTCGGCGGTGATTATCCTGAGTTATATAACGCGTTGCTTGCTCCGCTAGATATCGAACTCACTACGTATCGCTGCGACGAGGGTCAGATACCTGACTCTGTCAATGAGCAAGATGGTTGGGTCTGCTCACCAAGTCGCCTCAGCGTGTACGACGACCATGCATGGTTGCGTGATGTTGAACAACTGCTACGCGACTTTGTTGCACACGAGACTCCCTACGTTGGAATCTGTTTTGGTCATCAAATCATGGCTCAAGCAATGGGTGCCACTGTTGCAAAAGCAGACTTTGGTTGGGGCATTGGTGCCAAGCATTATGAAATTGTTGAATCACAACCGTGGATGGATTCAACAAATGATCTTGTACTGGCCGCAAGTCATCAAGACCAGGTGCAGTCACTACCCGATGGTGCTCGTCTCATGGCACGTTCGCCGTATTGTCCCATCGGCGGAATGTTGATCGGCGATCGTGCATGGACTCTTCAAGTACACCCCGAATTCTCACCGGCTGTCGCAGATAGTTTGCTCGCAACACGGCTTGCATTGTTTGGTGAGGAAAAGGCAACTGCAGCTCGTGCCACATTGTCTGAACCACTTGACCAAGATCGTGTGGCTGGGTGGATATCACGCTTTTTCCATCAGGCAATATGACGCAACAAAAGATTCGCCTCAGCCGTGCAATCGTTGTCGACATGGCAGCAGCCATCGCCGATTCCGAGGGTATTGACGCAGTTACTCTCAGTCGTATCGCACAAGACGCTGGCGTCAAGCAGCCGGCCTTGTATCGCCATGTCACGGGTATCGAAGAACTCTGGACATTGTTGTCGTTACGAGCACGTGATTTGTTGGTCACTGATCTCACAACAGCCATCACGAATACCACGCGTGATTCAGCAGTGCTGGCAGTGGCCCATGCGTGGCGTGGATTTGTACAGCAACACCCAGGTCTTTACAGTGCTACCGACCGTGTTCCGTCTGTGGGAGATCTTGATATTGAGTTGTCATTGGCCCGTGTTGTTGCAGCGCTCACACAGTCGCTTGATGATTACAAACTTTCAGCATCTCAACGTGCTCACTGTGCGCGTACCTTACGCAGCGCACTGCATGGCTTTTGTGTTCTCGAAAAAGATCAGGGGCATCCAGAGCCGTACGCATTAGATACAAGTCTCACCCAACTGGTTGAACTCTTTTGTCGCGGAATTGAAACGCTCGAGAGTTAGTCATCTTTGTACAACTTGCTTATTAATAAGTAAAGGAAAAGTTTTTATAAAGAGTAATTTCACACGTTTTGGAGATGTAGCCCGGGTAGGAGGCGTTGCATTGCCTGTATCCCCTTCCAGTATTAATCATATTCGTGCAACATTGCCCGTCTCCAAATGCGACATAACTTTGATCCTGGTCAGTTGAAATATCAAAAAAGAAGTAGTTACCATAAGGAATTGTCGTGGTCGCACCTTGACACGTCGAAGCAGACGTACAGATCAAGTCCATATTGCCCCAGTCCTGATCGTACATTTGCTGACCACTATTAATCTTTACAGTCGGATTCCAGCCAGTCCCGACGACAATGAACTTCAGTGTGACGTTATTGGCCGCAACCGTCGTTGGCACTGTGGTGGTGGGTGCACGAGTGGTTGTGGGAGATGTCACCGTCGTTGTTGGCGCATGTGTGGTTGTAGGGGCCGCAGTCAAAGTTGTACTTGTTAGTCGAACTGTTGTAGTCGTGACACTTAAAGATGAGTTCGACCCAGACGTTGACGGAGTCGTGGCAACAGTGCCACCAGTAGTTGTCGTTGGTTTCACAGTGGTTGTCGTCGCCCTTGACGGAAGCGTCGTGGTACCAGCCGCGGTTGAACTAATTGTGGTGGCTGTTTCGATTGTTGTTGTCACTGCGGGTGCAGTTGCTTCTCGTACGGCAAGCGGTGCAAGTCCAGGTTTTACAGCTGTAGGTGTCAAATCTACTGGAATGACTGCGTCGACCTTAGAGAGATTGACGTTAGAAGTTGTACTGACGACAACTCCGGTATCTGTTGTAACGACCACTTGAGGGGCTTCTGCGTTAGCGGTAACGGTCTTGGTCTCGCCATTCACGGTTGCGTCAACCACAATAGAAGTAGCTCCAAAGTTAATAACCGACGTGTCGGCAGTTACCTGAGTAGCAAAGTTGTTTGCAGCCAATGTCACGGTAGTGCCAGAGTCGTTTGAAGTAACACTCGTCTGAGTGAACTTGATCGGCTTACGCGCCTTCTTCCCCGTTGTCTGAATTTGAATCACAGATTTACCGTTAGAAATATATGCAGAAGATGTTTCTGGCAGAGTTAATTCAAAGTCGGGCGTGTCAACTGACAATACGAATTCAGGAAGACTGACGGTCTTACTGCAGGATGCACTTCGGAGTCCACGAACAGTCGTTCCATCGACAGCAGTGCTATTCGAAGGCGAGTATGTTCCGTTCTTAGTTTTTACTTGCCATTCAACACCCGTCGAGCGAATCAGAAGAACTGACTTTGCAACAGTTGTCTTTGCACCACAGAAAGGGCATGTGGCAGATGTACGAACTGACATTGGAGTCAAGTCAATATCGCCAGCCTTACCTGTCCATGCACACTCGTCTTTTTGTGGGTCTTGACCATTGAATGAAAAGAACCATTTCTTTGCAGCAAGATCAAATACGACATAGCGCTCTTTGCCTGGCCAGTTTGAGTCATACACCTTCACTACTGCAAGATTCTTTGAAGGAAATTGCACAGCGTACGGAAGTACAGCATGACCGCCAGTTGGTGTGTAGAGACCCAAGGAATATTCCACTGTTCCTTTCTTCATCGACGACACAAGCTCATTCACAATGTCGCTGAGAGATTTCTTGGCCCAAGAGTTTGTGGCATCTTGCACCTCAGGCAGAAATTGAGTAGCAAATGCGCGCATAATGCCGTGCGTAACATCGCCTGCATTTAGCAAATCACCAGTGACCGGATTTTGTTTTGCATCAAAACGAGCTGCTGCTTGCACAGCAAGACCTTCACAATGGCCTGACGCTCTCGCTTCATTGACCATACGTGCCCACGCAGCAGCCTGGGTAGTTAGGGCACATGGCTCTTCTACCCCGCCGACACATGCAGCCTTTCCAAACATGGTTACTAAGTCTTTGCTATCGAATTGCTCGGTGCTCGCAGCTGAACCGAAGTTTGCAAACGTAAACCCGTCGGCTGTGGGTTGCAGCCCAGAATCAGCCGGAGTCGCTACGACTGCGGAAGATCCGCTTTTCCCCGCACTGCAACTCGCAAGGGTGGCAGCGAGCAGGACTCCGATAACGATTCGACGGGTGCGCCCTACTGCTGTTTTCATGTGTTTTTTTCCAATTGGATTAATGTCGCCTAGGATTCGTAGGACTTTGAACGGCCTAACTACACCGACCGTTCAATTAGACCATATATACAGATAGATTTCAAGTTCACGAGAAGAGTTTCCACAATGGCCACACCAAAGATGTCTCCAAAGCGCAGCGACGGAATCGAAACGATGGCCCGCCTCATGACTCAAGCGCGTCTCGAATTGTCAAAAAATGGTGTCGACAATTTTGATGTGGAAGCTGTCCTTGAACGTTCTGAAGCTGCTCGAAGTTCCTTGTACCACCACTTCGGTAGCAAGTTTGACCTCATCTATACAGCGCAGTTAGAAGAACTCGCTGAAGGTCTCAACAACGACAATCAAGTATTCCGGTTACTCGCAGAGACCTCGGCCTCAGAGGAAGATTTTTTCAACAAATTAGCTGAACTGATGAGAGCTACGTCCACAAAAGAATTACGAGAATTCCGTCATCGACGTATTCAGGTACTTGCCTCGGCAACGCATAACGAGAAACTTTCTGAGGCAATTCGCGTCGCACAGGTAGAAGGAAATATCTACTTCACTGAAACGCTTGAGATCCTTCGTAAGCGTGGCTGGATCAACCCGCAACATGATCTTCACGCTGTGACGTACATGATCCAGGGATTATTGATGGGGCACATTATTTTGGACTTCTCCCAGTTACCCGAACTAGAAGAGGGTTGGGTTGATCTTGCAATGCAGACAATCGTCGACCTGGTGGGCGCTTCAGAGAAGTTTCAGACTCTAGCCAAGTCACCAAAAAAGAAAACACAGTCTAAATAATTGTGCCTTTTGGCCGAATAATAAAATGGAGGCCGCAGGAAAATCCTGCAGCCTCCATTTCGAAATCTTCTGTAGTGGAAGAACGTTCTTTGTTACTTACTTGAAGCTGACTTCTTCTTAAAGAAGTACCCGGCAGCTCCGGCCACAATGACAAGTCCCAAGATGTACAACACGGTGTTGTTGCTTGATGATGAACCAGACGATGCCGGTGCTTCAGTTGTTACTGGAGCTGTGGTGTCAGCTGGTGCCATTGTTGTATCTGTTGAAGCCTCTGTATGAACAATTGCTTTTTCAGAAACAACTTCCTCACCGCTCGTCTTTGTCACACGAACAGAGAGCTGTGAAGCAGCTTTCGGAATCTTTATCGACTTGCCATCTGCGAGGGCTACCCAGGAACCACCAGAAACCTGATATTCAAATGACTTCACGTCGCTTGCGGCAACTGAGAAGCCTTTCAAAAGATCAGCAATGTCAATTGCAACTTCAACATCAGCTGCAGGCAACTTCACTTCGGTTGCAGTTGAATCTACAATCGCAGCCTTAGCAGTAGCGTCAGCTACAGGCGCGAGCGTTGTGGTTACTTCAGCCGCAGGCGCGAGCGTTGTTGTTGTTACTTCAGCTACTGGTGCTTCTGTTGTAGTTACTTCAGCTACTGGTGCTTCTGTTGTAGTTTCATTCACAACTGTTGTTGATGGAATAACTGGCTCACATTTTGTGAAGTCTTGTCCAGGGTAATTAAATGTAACAACAGCTATCAATTGATTATCACTCTTTCGGGTGAAGATGAATTCTCCAGTGTCAGTACATCCCGGATTCAGTGGAGCTGAAGGAAATGAACCAGCGCTTGATCCGATATTCATCACGGGGCCGTTCATTCCATTTTGTTTAACGACTAATGAATATGCTTCTTTGTCAGCTGCATCAGGTGTCCACGAAACTTTCGCTGTTTTTTCAGAACCATTTCCTGATTCATACGTCAATGCAATCCCTGGTGTTGGAACGACTGCAGCTGCAACTGTTGTAGGCGTGCAACTTTGGACCGCGTTGATTTCAGCAATCACTTCATCTTTTGTTGCAGCTTTGATTTCATCACGAGCCAGAATTTCAGGCTGTGCAAGTACTGCAGCCTGTGCTTTTACCTCTGGCTGCCCAACAATTGCTGGTATTGCCACTGTTATTTCTTCACCCTTATGAAAGGCGCGATGACCAGGTACTGCATCCTGATGTGGAACTTCAGGTGTTCCCTTTATCGCAGGTTGCATTGCTGTCGCATCGTGCAAAGCAAACACACCCACATTGGTCTGAATATGATGACTGTCGATCCACGGCCAATATCCGTTGTTTGCCATCCAAAGTGTGTCTGAAGTTGAAAACTGGAATCCCCAATCAACGGAATACCAGTATTCACCCTGTGCAGGAATTTCTGGCTGGTCGGGTACTGCGGCTTGAAACGGTACTTCTGGTTGGTCAGCTACTGCTGGAATTTCAAATGGTGCGAGCTGAGCTGGGATTCCAGCTTGAGCTTTTACTTCTGGTTGACCAATCACCTCAGGTTGAGCAGGAATCGCGTCTTGGTGCAGAACTGCAGCTTGATGCGCGCGTGGTTGTGCAATTTCAATCAGTCCGGCACGTTCAACATCTGTGTAACAAATTGAACCATCTGCCAGTGTTGAGTTTCTGTTGCGGCTGCTACTTGAGCTGGATCCACTGCACGCAGCAAGACCAACGAGGCCCACTGCTAACGCAATTCGAATAAATGACTTATTGATTTTCATACTGTTCCTTATGTAGACGAATCCCAGCTCTGAGAGCCGACGGTCAAATAGGTAGCCCTATTGAGTAATAGGTTCAATTAGAGCATAATTTCAAGTAATTTACTACTCCAATTAGATGAAATTATTTCCAAGTAGGGCGTAACTGTGCGATTTCGTGCCATTCCCCTGGAAGCCCGGATCCATCTGCGATGGGTTACCAGGCCCGAAAAAGCAAAATCCCCCTGCTTTTGCAGGGGGATTTTTATTGGTGCGCTCGGCCGGACTTGAACCGACAACCTTCTGATCCGTAGTCAGATGCTCTATCCATTGAGCTACGAGCGCTTGTTATTAGGAAAATAACTCTACCTGTGAGATTTACTTCCAAGCACTCCAACTATGCGACCTCTTATATAAGGCCAAAGCAGCTGCGGCATTGACCCGCGCATCAAGCAGTTGCTGGGCTGACGTAATGCCAATGGCCGCCAGCCAACTCTTGTGAGATTCCCAATTCAGTTGGAAAAGTCCCACACAGCAGGCATTCCATGATGCTGCATTCAAGTGAGTTTCCCGTTGAGAAAGGGCAATGGCCCGATCTTCGAGATGGTCGGGGAAAATCTCACGAATAATCGCGGTGGATTGCTTCACCGAGTACCGCTTGGCCGGTTCCTTCAAATGCAGACCTGGGGTGATGGGGGCTTTCGTGGTGGCCGATTTTGGCAGGCAGATCACGTCACCTATTAATAGGAGCGATGTGGTCTTGGCTTTATTGACCTTCAACAACAGGCTCATGGTCACGTGGACCTTGCCAGCTATGCGATTCCATGAATCATTGGCCACCACCGAATAGGTCTTTGCGCAACCCGTCGCCACATTTGCCCGCACTGGGGCTGGCCCACTGAACACCAGTGCGCCTGCAACCACGAGGGCTGCCAGGGGTTTGCGGAGCAAACTCATATGGCGGAGAGGGTGGGATTTGAACCCACGGTCCGCTTTAAGACGGACAACGCCTTAGCAGGGCGCCCCATTCGGCCACTCTGGCACCTCTCCTGGGAAGGGTTGAAGTGTACCTGCGCGCAAGCCCCTGCAACTCCCGATTCATGGTTCGTATGGGTAGCCATACTCACTGATACATCACGATTTCGGGTGAATTGAGCCGCTTTCATGCCGACTAAGGTTTCTGCATCGGCATCGCTCGCGATGCCTCAAATCAGGGAGACCAATTACATGAAGAAAATGTGGAAGCTTGCCGCACTGGCAACAACTGCTTCACTGCTCGTAGCCGCTTGCGGTAGCAGCAACTCAAGCAGTGATACAACAGCCGCACCAGCAGCAACAGACCTCAAAGTCGCTGTTGTTTACCTCGGTACACCAACCGACAAGGGTTGGACATACCAGCACGAACAGGGCATCTTGGATCTTGAAAAGAACCTTGGCATCACTGTCAAGCGTGTCGAGAACGTTGCAGACAACGCAGATTCAGAAAAGACTTTTGAACAACTCGCATCAGACGGTTACAACCTTATTTACGCAACCTCATTTGGTTACGGCGCTCCAATGGCCAACGTTGCCGCAAAGCACCCAGACGTGTGCTTCGAATGGGCAACTGGTTCAAAGTTCCTTCTTACAAAAGCTGGTGGCGGTGCATTCGCTGACTTCCCAGCTTTGCCAGCAAACCTTGGTACATACTTTGGTGCAGCCGAAGAAGCTCGCTACCTCAGTGGTATGGCAGCAGGAAAAGCAACAAAGAACAACAAGCTTGGCTATGTTGCTGCATTCCCAATTCCAGAAGTAATTCGCGGAATCAACGCATTCACATTGGGTGCGCAATCAGTGAATCCAAAAGCAACTGTTCAAGTTGCTTGGACAAAGACATGGTTCGACCCAACTGTTGAGAAGCAGGCTGCAGAGTCACTTCTTAACGCAGGCGTTGACGTTCTTGGTCAGCATCAAGACACCACTGCTGCCGGAGTTGCAGCAGAGGCAAAGGGTGCCAAGTGGGCTGGTTACAACAGTGATGTGAAAGAAGCAGCACCTAAAGCTTGGCTCACAGCGCCAACATGGAACTGGGGTCCTTACTACACAAAGACCACGAAGGCTTTGGCTGCGGGTACATGCCCAGCAGACGAGTACTACGGTTCAATGGCAGATGGCCTTGTAACACTTGCGTCATTCGGCGATTCAGTTGATGCAGCATCTCAAACTGCAATCAACGCAAAAGCTGAAGAAATCAAGGCTGGAACATTTGCTCCATTCACAGGACCAATCAGTGACCAAGACGGAAAAGAAGTTATTGCAAGTGGAGCAAAAGCCGCACTCGGCGATCTCCTCAGCATGAGCTACTTCGTTAAGGGTGTCATCGGTTCCGCAAAGGGCTGATCTCACACATGACTAACGCCTCTCACGAGGTGGCGAAGGGGCCGCATCACGCAAGTGGTGCGGCCCCTAGCGCACTCTCGGCTCACTCAATTGTTAAACGCTTTCCCGGCGTTCTTGCTAATGACTCTGTTGACTTCGACGTTCTCCCCGGCGAAGTACACACACTCCTTGGTGAAAACGGTGCTGGCAAAAGCACGCTTGCTGCAATGTTGTGTGGCTTGTATCAACCTGACTCTGGCTACATCACGCGTAACGGTGAACGTATTGCCTTGTCATCACCACGCGCAGGTCTCCAACACGGCATTGCCATGGTGCACCAACACTTTCGTTTGGTTGAAAGATTCACTGTTGCAGAAAACGTCATTCTCGGAAGTCGCGATCTTTCATACAGACTGAACCGTTCTCAGCTTGAAGACAAAGTTGCTGCTGTTGCTGATTCTTACGGTCTGCCCATTGAGCCAGGTGCAACTGTGGGAGACCTCTCTGTAGGTCAACGTCAGCGCGTTGAAATTGTTAAAGCGTTGTATCAGGGTGCCGAGATTCTTTTGCTCGACGAGCCAACAGCAGTATTGGTCCCTGCTGAAGTTGAGAAACTTTTTGAAAATGTTCACGCCATGACACAGGCTGGCAAATCAATTGTTTTCATCAGTCACAAACTCGGTGAAGTTGTTGAAATTTCAGACCGCGTCACTGTCTTGCGTAACGGGCGCGTCACCGGACACGTGTCTGGTCGCGGAGCAACTGACACCAAAGAATTGGCCCGCCTCATGGTGGGTAGAGACATTGAGTTAAAGACTCAACGCGCTTCACATGCAACTGGTCACGAAGTTCTACAAATTCGTGATCTGTCGTTGACCATTAATGGCGTCAGTGTGTTGTCAGACATTTCATTCAATGTGCATGCAGGCGAAATGGTGGGTATCGCAGGCGTCGCCGGAAACGGTCAACGTGAACTTGCTGACACCATCGCTGGCCTCGTATCTCCTACTAGTGGTTCTATTGCTATCTCAGGTTCTCTCACAACAGATCGCGGCCCAATTCACGCACGCGAACTTGGTTTGGCATACGTGCCAGAAGATCGTTTAGGAATGGGCCTTGTGCCATCAATGTCAATTCTCGACAACTTGTTGCTCACCCGAGACAGACACATCGTTGTCGACCGCACAACTGTGCGACCAGAAGCGACACGCCTGATTGATCAATTCGAAATCAAAGCAAATGGGCCAGATCATATGGCTCGCAAACTCTCAGGTGGAAACGCCCAGAAAGTTCTGCTTGCACGTGAATTGTCAGGTGGCCGATCTGCCACCAAATTACTTGTGGTGTGTTCACCTACTCGTGGACTTGACGTTGGCGCAATTGAAACTGTGCGCGCGTTGCTCGATGATGCACGAAGTGCTGGTCAAGCAATTTTGTTGATCTCAGAAGATCTCGACGAAGTGATGTCGCTGTCTGACCGAATCTTTGTTCTGTATCGAGGAAGTGTTGTTCATGAGACACCTGGTGAAACAGCGCAACTTTCAACTGTTGGTGCTGCTATGGCCGGCCTTAAGCCAGAAGGAAAATCGTAATGCGCTCCCCAGTTCGTATCGTGTTTGAGCAACGTAGCGAGACACCAAAACGCTTATCAATTCTTGTGCCGCTTCTCTCTGTAGTTGCTGCTCTTGTTGTCGGTGCACTGTTCTTGCTGGCGACTGGCTATTCCCCCGTCGACACCTATTCCCACATGTTGACTGACGGTTTCATGTCGTCGCGTGGTCTTACCGACACTCTCGGTTTGTCCACCGTGTTGATCTGCACTGGCATCTCTGCTGCATTTGCATTTCAAATGAACCTGTACAACATCGGCGGAGAAGGCCAGTTGTATTTAGGAATGATCGCCGGTGCGTGGGTTGGTCTCGCATTCGGTGACCACTTGCCATCATTCATCATGATTCCTGTTGTTCTGTTGGTGGGCTCACTTGCCGGAGCGTTGTGGGTTCTTCTCCCTGCTTATGTGCGGTCTCGCTTGGGCACCAGTGAAATTGTGACCACATTGCTGTTGACGTATATCGCAGCGAGTTTGGTGAAACATTTCGTGTACTCACCCGGAAGTTTCTTTGTCACAAAAAATTCTGCATTCCCTCAAGGTCGGTTGGTTCCTGATTCAGCTTCCCTAAAGGGAATTGGTAACACTTCGCTGTACCCCACATTTTTTGTGGTGATTCTTATTGCCCTTGTGTTGTTCTGGGTAGTGAAGAAAACTGAATACGGTTATCGCATTCAAGTAATTTCTGATTCACCACGCGCAGCGCACTACGCGGGCATCAACGCCAACCGCACAACGTTGTCTGTGATGCTTATTTCTGGTGCACTATCTGGTCTTGGTGGTGCTGTTCTTATTGTTGGGCCATTTGGTCGACTAGATCCAGGAATCATTGTTCTCGGGTATGGCTATGCCGGCATTGTTATTGCAGCTCTTGCTCGCAATAACTTCTCAGCCATCATCGTCAGCGGCATCTTGTTTGCCGGACTTCGTTCCGGTGGAGACAAACTGCAAATCTCAACCAGCACTCCCATTCATATTGGTGTCATGTTGCAGGGCGCAATATTGATCTTTGCACTCGGTGGTGAGGCCTTTCGCCGATATCGCATCCATGCAGTGCGCACGGAGAGGGTTGCACAATGAACAACAACATTTGGGTCTTGGCCTCTGCGGAGTCTGTAGCCATAGCTACCACTCTTATTCTCGCAGCGTTAGGTGCACTGTTTACAGAGCGTGCAGGTGTTTTGAATTTGGGTATTGAAGGCATTTTGTTGACTTCGGCAATCTCGTCATTCCTCGCAGCTAATTCATCGGGCAGTATTTGGCTCGGTCTTGTCGTTGGTTCAATTGCTGGTGCATTGCTTGCAGGAATTCACGCTGTTCTCTCTGTTGTGCTTCGTGCAAACCAGATTGTTTCCGGACTTGCCTTGGTAATTTTCGGAACAGGACTTGCCAACTTCCTTGGCAAACCTGCAGAAGGAAAAACAGTGACCACCATCATCAAGTCTGTGTCATTTGGTCCACTATCTAATATTCCCATTGTCGGACCAATCGTGTTTCGCCAAGACCCCGTCACGTATGCGTCAATTGTTATTGCAATTCTGTCGTCGTTGTATTTGTTCCGAAGTCGACCAGGTCTGGAATTACGTGCAACTGGTGATGACCCTGCAACCGTTGATGCCCAAGGTCTTTCCGTGGCATCAATCCGTATTCGTTACACATTGTTCGGCGGTTTGCTTGTTGGTCTCGGAGGTTCGTGGCTCATGCTTGCGCAAAGTGCTGCATGGCATCAGGCTGCAACCACAAATGGAATTGGTTGGATTGCTCTAGCACTCGTTGTCTTTTCCGGATGGCGTCCGATACGACTCATCTTTGGTGCAATCTTGTTTGGCTTTACTTTGCAGTTACCGTTCACATTGCAAGCAGAACAAATCACGTTCATTCCATCTGCACTGATGCAAATGCTTCCCTACTTGGCAACATTGATTGCACTGATCGCATTAAGTCGGCCAAGTACACGCAACAAGCTAGGAGCTCCCAAGTCATTGGGAATCCCGTTTGTGCGTGACGAGCGCTGACGTATTTTCTGGCGGAACGGAAAGGATTTGAACCTTCGGGGCTATTAACCCTCTTGTTTTCAAGACAAGTGCATTAGGCCGCTCTGCCACCGTTCCGCCTGACACGCTATCGGGCTAGAACCCCGAGTTAGTCACGAATTTGGGTGCGCAAATGGGCAACCCAGTCGTCGGCATCTTGCCAACGGGCGTCGGCATGTTCCCGCGCCGTATGTGCCTGATCCCCGGCTGCGGGGTACGACCCAAGGAATTTTACGCCGCCCTGCTTCGTATGCAGGTCGCGCAAAACGTCTGCCATTAGTTCGTCGCCCACGTGGCCGTCGGCATAAATAATGAAGCAGTAGTCGCCAAGGCCGCCAGCTTTTGTGGGGCGCGATGACAGCAATGACAAGTTGATGCGCCGTGCAGCAAATTCTTGCAAGATGGAAATCAGACTGCCTGGTTCGTCGGCGCGTTGGAAGACAACGATGCCCGTTTTGTCGTGACCTGTTGGTTGTGGAATTCCATTCGGTGACACCAACACGAAACGTGTTTGGTTGCCGGCGTGATCTGCAATGTCGCGTGCAACAACAGTGAGTCCGTATAACTCTGCTGCATTCGCAGGTGCTAACGCTGCTAAACCCTTTTCGCCAGCAGCGCTTCGTTCGCCCACACTGCGCGCAGCATCAGCGGTGGAGTTTGCTGCTTGCACTTCAGCGTTCGGCAACGTATCGCGCAACCATGCGCTGCACTGTGCCGTTGCGACAGGAATAGACAACACAACAGAAACATCAGACAATGTTGTTCCGGCAGCTGCAAGAAGACAATGTTCAATATCAAGAACAACTTCACGTTGAATCAGCAATTCATAATCAAAAATCAGTGCATCTTGTGTGAAGTTCACTGTGCCTTCAATGGAATTTTCAATAGGCACGAAGCCAGCATCAACATCGCCGCGCGCAACTGCATCAAGTACATCAGGCACGCTTCGATACGGCACTAATTCAGACGCAGAAAGATCAGCCTGCGTGAGCAGAGCTTGTTCGGTGAAGGTACCGAAGGGGCCAAAAAACCCGATGCGTTGTGGTGTTGATGTCACGAGAAGAAAGGTTACGCCGTGACCGTTGCGAGATCAGGCTGATTTGTTCTGGTTATTTCACACCGGCAGCTGCATTGGCTGCCTTCGTGATGTCAGCTGGTGGAATTTCTCCAGATGTACGGCTGGTGACATTGCCCTTTGCATCAATGAATGTAAGGAACGGATATCCGCCCACGCCATATGCCGCAGCAGCATCTTGTTTTTCGCTGTCAGCGAACTGATCAAACGGCCACTTCATTGCAACGATCCACTTCGACGGAGGCCAGTTGGCTTGGTCCGGACGTGACGCGGTGGTGACACCGATGACGCGAATATTTGCTGGCACCTGGTTTTGCGCTTTCCATTCGTTCAACACAGGAACTTCACGGTTGCAGTGAGGGCACCAATGCGCAAGGAACACAACCATCGTTGCTTTTCCATCAGAGCCTGGGTCGATAGTGACGGGACGACCAAACAAGTCATAGCCAGTGAGAGTTGGCGCTGCCTTGCCCACTGCTGGGTCTTTGCCTGTGTCAGGTAATTGTGGAAGCGCAGTTCCTGTCACTGTGACCTTTTGAAATTCGGCAGGTGCAACGCCACCGGGGACTGTGGCAACAGAACCTGTTGATGTCTTCGTTGAACCACCAGCAGAACCAAGCGACACTGCACCAGCAATACCAACAACAACCAACACGATGTACATGATGACTTTGAGGTTGCCGTTGTCTCTCATACTTGAAGCACTCGACTGCTTTTTCTTGCGTTGATTCTGAGCCATGATTAATTCTCCTGATGAATTGAAGTGGAATCGATTTTTTGTTCGCGCATAATCGCGAGCGACACTGCAATAACTGTGATGAATGCACTTCCAGCCATGAAGCACAGCGTAACGAAGCCAAGTTCGCGGAACCACACTGCGGTACACGGAACATCAAGACTGCATACGTTGGTTTCCAAGTTCGGGTACCACTCGAGCAAGTAGTGATACGTAGAGACCACAAGACCCATAGGTGCCAACACAATGGTGTACCGCACAATGTTCTTGTCGTTACGCAATGCAGCAACAAACGAGATTATGGCCAAGCTGTATACGGCGATGCGTTGGTACCAGCACAACTTGCATGGCGCAAAGCCCACATGTTCACTGAAATACAAACTGCCGAGCATGGCACCAGTAGTGATGAGGCAGATAATCCAGATACCGCTGGCTCGTACCTGGGTCAGCCATGCGTTGGTCCAGGTCATGCGCTCTTCAAGGACGAGGGCCACGAGGGTAACAATTCCCCCGGCCAGGGTGGCAAGGGCCAAGATGGCACAAAACAGCTCGGCGGCTTCCTTATTCACCCGCCCATTCTGTCGTGTGAAGGGGCCAATCCACAGGCACATGACGGTGGTGTTGACCCGTATTGGTGGCAGGCTTGAACCCGTGAGTTCCCAGGCCCTTGGCATCGATGCCCTCCATGCCATGCGCACCGAGCGTCGCAAGCACCGCGTGGCCGATATGGACTGGTTCGAGGCCCTGTACCGGGTCTATATCTCGGCATTTCTTGGTGGTGGGGCCATTTTGTTCCTGTCCGGGCTAGCCGGTGATCAGCAAATTCTTGGCACAGACCTGCGAAATATGGTGGCCAATACTCCACACGCAGTTGGCCTTGTTGTGTCGATCATTGTGTTTCTCGGTTTACGTAGTGGAGCCAATGGCGGACCAATCGCAGTGGAAGAACCCGAAGTGCGTCACGTCTTGTTGGCGCCAATTCCCCACTCTGCAGTGTTGCGTCACCCCGCTATTCAACGACTGCGCACATTTGCATTTATGGGTGCCATCGCCGGTGCAACTGCAAACCAACTACTGAGCCGCCGCGTGACATCATCTGCAGCGCCACTTCTTGTGTGGGCATTGTGGGGCGCAATCGCTGGCGCGCTGATGGCCATGTTGTTTGTCATTGCGGCGTTACTAATTCATGGTCTCGGTGTTTCGCGATGGTTGACTACCACTCTTGGTACTGCACTTGTCGGTTGGCAAATTGCTGTCACGTTTGGTGACACGCACATAGCTGGCCCATTTGATTTTGTCGGAAGCATCAGCCGTTGGTGGTTGTATGGCGTTCAAATACAAGACGTAGTCGCAATTGTTGTTGTGTTGGCATTTGCTGCACTTGCTGTGTATTTAGCAGGCAACTTGTCACTTGAAGCATTGTCACGTCGTAGTGCACTTGTGTCGCAAATGAAATTTGCAGTCACATTGCAAGACATTCGCACCGTTGTGTTGTTGCGTCGTCAACTCAGCCAAGAACACATGCGCGTCAAACCCTGGGTCAAAATTCCGCGTATCTTTCGCCGTGACATTGTTGTTGGCCGTGGCCTTCGCAGCTTGATGCATTTCCCATGGCGTCGCATTGTTCGCATGAAACTTCTCACCATGACTGCGGCTGCTGCCTTGGTAATGGCGTACCGCGGCACATCACCCGCAATTGTTGTTGCAGGCTTGTTGTTGTTCATTGTGGGTCTTGACGCTGTGGAGCCGTTGTCGCAAGAAGTTGATCAACCAGACCGCACTGATTCATTACCTATTGAACGCGGCCTGTTGATGACAAAACATCTCATTGTTCCGGCCATTGCAATGACACCATTTCTGCTTGCGGGTGTATTCACCGCATTTGTTCTTGAACCACGCGCTTCAACTATTGCCTATGGATTTCTTGTAGGTATTCCTGCAGTTCTTGGTGGTGTTGCAGGGGCATCAATTAATGCCGTGAAAGGTGCACCAGACCCTGTCGGTGGTGCAAACGAAGGTCTTGCATTGCCACCAGAAATGAGCGGCATGGGCACAGTGTTACGTGCGGCATTCCCACCGGCTATTTCCATCATTGGTTGCTTGCCCGTTATCGCATTGCATCACAGCGTCGAAGTGGGTGGCCCAGTATTGGTGAACACCATTCGTAGTTCAGTTGGCATCTTGCTGGTGCTTGGTCTTGTCGCTGGGTGGGTACGCCAACGCGACGCCATTCACATCTGGTTTCGCAACGCACAAACATCTGCTAAAACATCGAAAGCCGAAGGTAATTAACATGGCTCGCTCACGTCGCAATGTTCCACAACCAAAAGAGCACTCAGCGCTCAGCATTGACAATGTGTCGAAGTCATACGGCACTGCGCCAGCACTTGACCCCATTTCGTTTGACATCAACACCGGCGATCGCGTTGCACTTATCGGTCACAACGGTTCGGGTAAAACAACTCTTATTCGCATTGCAGCAGGCTTGCTCGATTCTTCAACAGGCAGTGTCCGCATTAGTGGTGCACCATCTGGTTCATTGTCTGCACGTGCAGCGTTGAGTTTTATCGCTGATCAACCAACTTTTTATGATGACTTGTCCTTGTGGGAACACCTTGAATATGTCGCACGTTTGCACGGCGTTGAAGAGTGGGAACAGACTGCTGCAGATTTACTGGGTCATCTTGGTTTGTACGACCGCGCTGATGACATGCCGAATCGTTTCAGCCGTGGTCTCAAACAAAAGTCAGCTATTGCACTCGGATTTATTCGTCCATTTGATTTGTTGCTTGTGGATGAACCCTTTGTTGGTCTCGATGCTGCTGGTAAAGAAGCCCTGCTTGAACTTCTTGCCGATGCCACATCTCACGGCTCCACCGTGGTTGTAGCCACACACGAATTGTCGTTTGTCCACACCGTGAGTCGCGTTATTGCCCTGCGTGATGGACGCCTTGTGTATGACGGCGGAACAGATGGCATCAATGTAGATGGCCTTGTCCGTACCGAAGACCCTGCAGGGGAACACGACGGGGAACGGCACTAGTCTGTACTTATGTTCACGTACGACGTCATCTCCGAATCGGTCCGTAATCCTCAGGCTCTTGCAGCAGAACTCTCTCGACGTTCAGCACTCGGATGGGATCTTGTGCAGATCATCAATGACGACTCAGTGATCCACGCGTTTGTGCGTCGCACCGGTGGCGTACCTGCAGCAACTGCCTCAGTTCCATCTTCAGCTGCAGCGCAATCAACTACAGCTCCATTCTCCGCCATTGCAGCCACTACATCAGGCAGTGCAACCCCGAGCGTGCCGGCTGATTGGTACAAAGACCCATCGGGTCGTTTTGAATTGCGCTACTGGAACGGCTCGGCCTGGACCGAACACGTTGCAACCGGTGGCACTCAATCCACCGACGCACCTCGGTAACTAGCAATGCAGGCCATCTCTATTGGTCACGCGGGAATCCTTATCCGCACACAAGGAATCACCATTGTGTGTGACCCGTGGTTTGAACCTGCCTTCTTTGGTTCGTGGTTTGTGTTTCCGCGCAATGATCAATTAGCGCCAGACATTATGCACGATGTGTGCAACCCTGACTTTCTCTATATCTCACATTTACATGGCGATCATTTCGACGCTTCGTTCTTGACACAACACATGAATAAAAACACCACAGTGTTGTTGCCAGATTTCCCCACGCGCGAAATGGAACGTGAATTCAACAAACTGGGCTTTCGCAATTTTGTTCGCACTATTCGTACAAAAGAACATGTCATTGCACCGAATGTAACTATCGCTATTCATACAGAGTCATCTATTACTGATGGCCCTGGTGGTGACTCGGCTTTGATGGTGTCTGACGGTGAAGCTCGTCTTGTGAACCAAAACGATTGCCGCACCAATGATTTGACTGCATTGTTAGAACATGGGCCTGTTGATCTGCATTGGTTGCAATTCTCTGGCGCTATTTGGTACCCCATGGTCTACGAAATGGACGCTGCGAAAAAGAAGCAACTGTGCATTGAAAAAGTGGAAAGCCAGTTTGCGCGCGCCACTCGCTATGTCGAAGCAATCCATGCAACCACTGTTGTGCCATCTGCTGGCCCGCCATGTTTCTTAGATCCTGAATTGTTCGGTCTCAACATGATCACCGGCGATGAGATCAGTATCTTTCCTGATCAGACAGAGTTTCAACGCCGCTTGTCAGATGAAGGTCGCCTCAACGCAGCAACCACAATTCCTGGCACCACCTTCACCGTTCTTGGTGGCGGCGTCACAGTAGAGCAGCCCATGTCCGGCGAAGACATCACGCGCATCTTCACACACAAAGCCGAATATTTGGCCAAGTACCAGGCCGATTACGCACAGTGGCTTGTTGACGCTCGTGCGTCATGGGCGTCGCCATCCACCGACATCATCGCTACGTTGAAGCTGTGGTGGGAGCCATTGATGGCAATGGCCACCAGTGTGCGCACTGGCATCGGTGCTAACTGTCTCATCAACGCTGGCGATATTCAGATTTATATCAACTTTGTTGATGGTCTTGTGCAGCCCTACACAGATCAACCCTTTGGTTTCCGTTTTGATATTGCACGTGACTTAGTAGAGAACGTTGTTGCCAAGCGCGCCGTTGACTGGTCGAACTCATTGTTCTTGTCTGCTCGTTTCACTGCATGGCGTGCTGGTGACTACAACGAATACATCTACAACTTCTTTAAATCGTTGTCTGTTGAACGCATGTCTCGCACAGAGTCTGAAGCCAAAAGCAAACTGAATGGTGTTCCATCAAATGAAGGCGATATTGAAATCGGTGACTACACCGTGCAACGCCGTTGCCCACACCGCAATGCAGACCTCAGCGTGTTCGGTGAAATCGATGGCGATGATTTGGTGTGCACATTGCACGGTTGGCGTTTTGATCTTGAGACTGGCGCATGCCGTAACGCCGAAGAGCGTCCCATTCGCGTCAAGAAACGCACGTAGTTTCTCGACTTAGTCAAGCATCATGGGCAGCTCACACCAGATGGTGAGGCTGTATTTCACACCGCGAGTCAATTGACTGCTGGCATGAGGATGCGTGACCAAACTGGGCCACGCGATCACGTCGCCCACTGGCACGTCAGCGTTTGAAAACTTTTGACGCGGAAATTCCAACACTGCACCGTCGTAGTCATCATTTAGTTTGATGCTTCCACTCACTTGCGCCACATCATGATGCATGCGTAGTTCTTCTTGTTCACCCATGGCATAACGAATGACAAACGCATCGCGTAGACCGTGGTAATCAATCAGCGGCCACCACTGTTGCAATGCCGGCCACAACCGGATGCCGATGTCTTGCTCCACTGCTTCAAACAATCGCGGTGCAATTGCAGCCAACGAAATTTCATACCCAGGCACGGGGTCATCGCTTTGATGTGCAAACCCACCAGCTGCTTGCGCGGCTTGAATCAATGTGGCGCAAAACTCTGGGGTCCAAAACGGCATCTGCACGATCTCTTGCCCCACCATTGCGGCATCGCCTTCACGCACTGCGCCCTGATAGCCAAGTATTTGTTCAAGATTTCCCATTCACACAGCCTGTCACTAAACCTGCATCGGAATGCGGAAGGTAGTTAGTCTTCTTCGCTTCCAGGGAGCGGTTCGTTCAATAACGAATACACCTTGTCGCCGAATCGAATATTGACTTCCAAATTCCCACCCATAGCAACAGACAAACGCCACAACTTTGAAATAGTCGCGGGTCTTTTCAGCATCTGGCACACGCCAGGTTGCGAAATATGCAAGGCCTCGGCAATTTGCTTCTGTGTAATCTTGCGACGTCTGCGATTGAGATTGACGTAATACGCCACAATCTCTTGAAACATTTCCTCAGAATGTTCAGCCGTGTTCTTTTCATAGTCCGGTAAGTCGTAGATTGCCTGAACAACTGGTAGATCATAAAAGTTCTTCGTAGCCATGTTATTTTTCTCCAATTTTGCAAAGATGTTCTTCAAAAAGTTCATCTGCTCTGCGAATCGCACCGACATACCAGTCATTCCACTGAGATTCCTTTGACTTATCCCCACCGAGAAGTAGAACAGCACGCCTCTCGGGATCAAAAGCAAAGAGAACGCGAAGTGCTCCGTGTGACGAGACACGAAGTTCTTTCATGTTTTTGAATCGACTGTTGCGAATCGTGTCAACGTACGGACGCCCCAAAGTTGGACCATCCTGGCGCAATTGATCAATGGCGTCCTTTGAATCACTACGTTGCTTGTTTGTCAGGCTCATCATCCACTCCTCGAATTCTTCGGTGGCCAGAATGGCCCATGGGCCAGTCATGTCGGCCCATTCAACAATATAAGCATATACTTATATTTCCTAGTACTGGCCATCCTTCTCATGTGTGCCCGCCACCGCCCCAACTGGCACAAATTCCAGCACCGAACTAGCCCGCAAGCCCAAGCCCCACATCACCCCGACGCCCGTACCCTTACATCAACTATGGACAACAAGAAGCCCCGTCAGATGGATCGCAGGCAGCGCATGGAGGCCATTCTCGAGCGCGACGGCGACCTCTGTGTCTGGTGTTCGGTGCAGTTCGACGATCGCCTCAACCCCGCCACCACCGAGCATTTGGTCCCCTCTATTAAGGGAGGTCCCAGCTGGATCGAAAACGAAGTGGCGGCTTGCCGGCGTTGTAACAACGAACGCGGCCACCAGGGCCCTGCCGGTTGGTTGCAGGACTGCGCGGGAATGGGTCGCACGCCGCGACCAGAAATTGTGATTGCTGGCTTACGTCGGTTGCAAGCAGCTATCGAAGAGCGCGGTGGGCAAAGAAAATCTCGCCCGTATATCGATACGAACTTGCGACGTTTAGTGAATACCTATCCAGGCACATAACTACAGAAAGAACGTTGATTTATCGTCCGACACCACGGTGAATGAATCCGGCGGTGAGCCACGCAGACTTATCCAACACGTTTCGACTATCAACAACGCGTCTGCTTTTCATACGAGCAGCAACAGCATGTGGGTCGACTGTGGAAAATTCAGACCACTCCGTCAGAAGAACTAACGCATCAGCACCATCGCATGCATCGAGAGCAGACGGCATCACAGAGATCCACGGATGTGCCTCGTAGTCAGCCTTCGCAGTGGGGTCATATGCCCGAATAGTTGCGCCGGCATCTCGCAACATGAGCAAAATTTTAATTGCAGGAGAATCACGCAGGTCATCAGTGTTTGCCTTAAACGTGAGACCCCACGCTGCAACAGTTAAACCCTTCACGCTTCCATCACATTCGGCAATGACCTTTTCTGCGATACGCGCGTAGTGCTGATCGTTCGTTTCAATAACGCCACGTAGCAATGCAAAGTCGTATCCACCTTCAGCAGCAATGCTGACCAATGCGCGTGTGTCTTTAGGAAAACAACTTCCCCCCCAACCAGGACCAGCACTAAGCATGTCTTTCCCAATGCGGGGATCTAGACCAATTCCACTAGCCACGTCAAAAATATCTGCACCAACAGCTTCACAAATATCTGCCATTGCATTAATAAAGGTAAGTTTTGTTGCGAGAAATGCATTAGCTGCGTACTTCAAGGCTTCGGCCGATGCAGTTTTCATCTTCAAAATTGGAGCGTCAACCCCAGCATATAAATCGGCAACAGTGTCAATAGCGTCTGCATTTTCACCACCGATAACAACACGCGCGGGATGTAGAAAATCATGTACCGCGGTTCCCTGGCGTAAGAACTCAGGGTTAGAAACAACAGAAATATCTTTCCGTCCGATTATCAACGCAACCTGTGCTGCAGTTCCTACCGGAACTGTGGATTTATTTACGACGACTGCACCCGTTTTTAGTGTGGACGTAATGTCACGTGAGACTTGTTCGACATAACTGAGATCTGCACTCCCATCGTCTCCTTGCGGAGTAGGGACACACAGAATCACAACGTCAGCCTGGGTAACTGCATCGGCGATAGAAGTTGTAAAACGAAGAGTTTCATTTGCAATTCCAGCGACAACAAGTTCTTTCAGTCCTTGTTCAACAATTGGTATCTCGCCGAGAGACAGAGAAGCAATCTTTGAGGCATCAATATCAAGGCACATCACCTGATGACCCAGATGGGAAAAACACGCTCCCGTTGATAGTCCAACGTATCCAGTTCCGATTACGGCAATATTCGACATAACAAAATCCTATTAATGCTTACAATTCTTCTGCGAAGCGTCGAGACAACTTAGTAAAGATTGACCAACCAATAACTAAGGACAACAGTGCAACAAAAGCACATGCACCTAAGTTGCTCCAACCTGGAAATGAGTTGTCGTACATGGAACGACGGAAGCCTTGGGCAAACACTGCCATGGGGTTCAATTTCCAAATCCACAGCGCCCATGAGGGAACTTTGCCTTCGATCAGTGTTGGCATATAAACAATCGGAGTTGCAAAAAACCACATTTGACTAAAGATTTGCCACAAGTAGCCAAGATCACGGAAATAGACGTTGCCAGCTGCCAACGCAAGGGCCAAGCCTGTTGCAAATAGCGCTAGTAAGAGCATTTGAATAATGACTACCGGAATCCACAAGAAGAAGTAACTACCGGCAAGCACTAGGGCCACTGTTAACAGACATAGCTCAATACTGAACTGCACGATGCCATGTAGAGAGTTTGCAAATACCAAGACTTCTCGAGGGAACGACACCTTTTTTACTAGCGCTGCATTGGCCAACATGGAGTTCATACCCATATTGGTGACCAACAGAAAGAAGTTCCAAGGCAATAACGCGCACAACAGGTACAAGGCAAAAGTTTTTACTCCGCTATGTGTCCCAACAGGCGCATCGGCACCGAACAAGTGGCCGAATACAAATGAATAAATAGCAACTGTGGCCAATGGGTTCAACATCGACCATGTCCAACCAAGAACGCTCTTGCGGTATTTCGTACGCAATTCGCGGAGGGTCAAGTTCCATAACAATTCGCGGGCCACAGCCACACGCTTGATAGGCGCTATTACAGAATTAGCTGCCATGCTGTGAACTCCAAATCTTCTCAAGTCGGCTCTTCATTATTGCCCCACTTCGCTCGATTGTCAGGGAGCCTAGGATATTTGCTCTCCCACGCTCACCCATTTCTCGAGCCTGTTGTTGATTCTCATACACAAAACGCATATGAGACGCTGCAACTGAAATATCTGGCTCTACCCACGTGGCCAGTGGTGAATAACCTTCAGCACCTTCACCAACTGCCACCCGAGTGTTCGGCACCAACAGAGCATTATCACTATTCATAAAATCAACATTTCCGGAATAGTCAGTTGCAATAACAGGAATACCCAATGTCATCGCTTCAGACATTGTGAGTCCTAATCCTTCGGAACGATGAAGTGACACGTAACAATCGCTCAGACTTGACAACGTTGCGGTTTCAACCTTGGTGAAATATTTGTCAATCACGGTGACACCTGGGTGTGAGAGAGCTGCAGTGCGTAGAGTCTCGTATTCCTGTGGTCGTTTGTCGCCGTTGATTGTCTTAATTACTAATTGTGGACCTTCGCCAGCAGTAAACGATTGAGCGAACGCTTCAATCAGCGCCAGTGGGTTTTTACGCTTCATCACACTCATGAAATCAAACATAAAGAGGAACATAAAGCGGTCATCCAGACCAAAATGTTCACGATTAAGCGAATCATCAATTTCAGGAACGTGCACTGGTAATGGCACATATTCCACATGAATCCGATCGGGGACACTTCGTTTCAACATCGATTCAATAAAGCGTGTTGGTGCCCATAGTTCATCTACAAACGGATACGCGGTAGAGAACCAATGCGGTGCCTCTTCAAGTTCCCAAAACCATTGACCAATTACATAACGATCTGTGAAAAATTCAGGCTGAATTCGATCGTGTGCAGCAATCAGTTGATCTGAGTTGATTGATGTCAGCAAGACCTTGTAACGAGATTCTTCATCGGTCTTATATGAATGCTCACGTCGACTTTGTGTATCGGTGTAATCAATAGTCGAAACAGGGACCCCCACCGAGCGAAGTGATTGCGTGAGCACTCGAGATGCCTCACCAACCCCATGTTCTGCAGAAAAGAAACCCAACACATCAACACCACCAAGTTCTCGGCCGTTACCTGGCATTACGATCAGAGTGTGCTGGTGATTCGGTGCGTGTACAAGACGAACTAATTTGCGAATCACTCGTTTGGGAAACATCAATAACGTGCGAAGCATTACAACATGTGCTTGGTTTTTAGACGACGTTGCGAAAATCTCTCTTGTGCCAATGACAACGTTTCTTCAAAGCGTCCCAAAACTATGTTCCAGTCGTAGTTGGCAGCAATGTACTGAAACCCTGACTGCCCCATTTGGTCGGCGACGGCAGGGTTATCAAGGATGTAGTTAACCGACGCTTCAAATTCAGCGAATCCCTGGTAAGGAATTGCGCCGCCACTTCGGATTGCCTGGCCTCGCAAAACTTCACTTGCACCCTGGACTAAAGCCGGCCGTGATTCGCGCCATGCTTCGCACAGAACAATGGAGAAACTTTCGAAATACGACGACTGAATAAGTGCGCTACTTCCAGCAATGAGATCTCGCTTGGATTGTTCTTCTAAGAAACCAGTCACAATGACATCAGGGCGTGTGGGAACTTTAATATCGCCATCGCCCGCAAGTACTAACTTCACATTCGATTTTGCTTTATTGCGTTTCTTATATGCATCGAAAAACCCCAACAGTTCACCAACACCTTTGCTTGGGTCTAACCGACCTACATACACCAGATATGGGTCATTGCCCAATGAAAAATCTGCGCGTGCTCTTGTCGGGTCTCCGCGTTGTCCCGATAAATCAATTCCGATACCAATGGTCTGGCCTTCTGGTGAAATTCCATACAAACGTTCAGCAACTTTCTTTTCATCGGGAGTAAAGAAAAGAAAAGCATCAGGTTGGCGAAATATTGATTGATACAAAGAGACGTATGCAGGCGGTTCATCATGGGCTGTCGGTTGCAAAATGGTTGGAACACGCCCAGCCACTGTTGGCAAGCCCTGTGTTGCGGTGGTGTAGAGATACGTCATGAAAATCACAACGTCATAGTGATGGGCATTATCTAGCAACCAACTACGTTGCCCTTCTAGTTGTGGGCCCATCAATGTTGTCCACCGTTGCTGTTCGAACAGTGGCGCACTACCCGGGTGATGCATGAGCCACGCTTGTAACGGGCCAAAAAGTTTGTCTGTTCGCTTTTCCACAATTGGAAATCTGTGGACTGTGACTCCGTTAATTTCCTCAGTGCCAGGCTGATATTCATCAGCCCAATCAACATAGTTATGTGCACATGATGTCAAAACATCGACATCATGGCCACGTCCCGACAGGCGTTCTGCAAATTCTCTACAAGCAGATTCGGAACCACCGACAATACGATCTCCGTATCGTTGAATTACGTAGAGAAGCTTCATAATGCCAACTCATTAATGCGACGAATGAATTCGCTAGACGTATCATTGGCAAAATTATGCTGTACATGTTCAGAACCGCGGGCAATCAACGTGTCTCGCAACTCGTTATTTGTTACAACTGCATACAACATCTCTGTGAGTTCGCATATTCGAGCCGTGGGTGAAGCAACTAAGGCAGCATTTCCTACAGTTTCGGGTACCGCGCCAACTCCCCTAATCACCACAGGTGCTCCGGCCGACATGGCTTCGAGTGGCGGAATCGCTAGTCCTTCGTGGTCACTCGTTCCGAAATAGACCGAACACCTTCTGTACAAGGTCGCAAGTTCGCTATCTGTTGTTTCTCCCATGAACAGAACATGAGCTTCAGGTAAGTGACTCCGTAAGGCTTGTAACTGTCGCAAGTATCCTTCATTTCGTTGTGGACCTGCAATAACAAGACCGATGTCAAGTCGATGCACACTTCGCAACAAGTGCACTGCCTCTATTGCAAGTTCCATCCGCTTGTGAGGAATTACCTGGGAAACAACCAAGATAAACCCGTCAGGAAAATGCCCACGAAGTTCTTTCGTTAATTTCTCGTCGCTCGGCTCATCGTGAAGACGATGTGGATTAACGCCTGCTGCGAGTTCCACAATGTTCGAGTATCCGTACTCCAATAACTCTGCGGCGTTGAATTTCGAATCTGCAAAGGTGGCATTGACCAATGGTTGCAATAGTCGTAGTTCATGGCGCCCCCATTCAAGGGCGGCTGCAAAATCTGGGTCACTTCGTACGTAATACGACGAAGGGGTGATGTTGTGATACACCAAAGCCAACTTTTCAGATCTGGCTTGTAGCAGTGCTGTCAGTTTGGGAATACCAAAACTGGAGTGATACACAATGATGTCATTTGAACTACCAAATTGCAGTTCATGAATCGGATGTACGTCATCTTCCACAGATTCGTCTGGTGGATGATACGAATAGATGTTGCTTTTGTATTGTGACCGCAATGATTCACGCAACGAAAGCGCCATGTTGGTGATGGCATCACGTCGGGACGCGCCGACAATGATTTGATGGACAGACTGCATAGAAACTGCCCTAATCGGTGGCTTCGATCTTTCTAATCCTGGTCTCAAGTTCGGTGACAACGAAATACAGATGGTCAATTACCGCCACGCGATCCAGGACATGCTTCGAGAGACTTGCGACCATTCGATAATCCGCATCTTCGCGCCCACGAGCATCGCGCACTAAGTGTTCGACTATGCCAAGAACTGCATCGTTCACAGCGCGTTGTTGTGCCGCAAGTCCGCGAGTTTGTCTGGCAACAAGCCGACGGATCACTCGATGAAATATTCCGATAAAAGGAATACGTGAATTCACTGAGGTAAGCCCGGACACTTCCCGAGACGCGCTGATTGCTTCTTTCAACAAAAGAGCTAACGCTTCTGTTCTTTCTGCTTCACCCCGATGGGTGAGAGACATCATGAACGCAAATTCAGCTTCTAATTCGTTTTCAAGGCCGATTGGGTACAGACCCTCTGCGCGCCGTCGAGCAACAGTGTCTTGAATCCCAGCCAAAATTTCTTCAATTTCAACTTGCTTCACAAATATCATTCCCTGCTCAAACAATCGGCAACAGCACAGATAGTAGCATTGACAGGGTTGCACAGGCAGCGAACAAGTCAGGATAGCAATGAGTAACTCTGCGGTAACAGTCGAAAATGTGTGGAAGTACTTTCGCCTGTACCACGAGAAAAATCAATATTTGAAATCAACCTTGTTACGAGGCCGTCGTGCTCGATACGACGAATTTTGGGCTCTTAAAGGTGTTGATTTCGAGATTCCACACGGTTCAACTTTTGGCATTGTTGGACCTAACGGCTCTGGTAAGAGCACGTTATTGAAGTTGTTGGCAGGCATTCTTAGCCCAGATAAAGGCAGTGTCGCATGTAACGGACGCATGGCAGCTCTTCTTGAATTAGGTGCCGGATTTCACCCTGATTTGTCTGGTCGTGAAAATATTTATCTCAACGGTGCAATTCTTGGTATGACTCGTAATGAGATTGATCGCAAGTTGGAAGAGATCATTGATTTCTCTGGGCTTGAAAAATTTGTTGACACCCCTGTAAAAAACTATTCCTCTGGAATGGTTGTACGTCTTGGTTTTTCCATTGCGACAAACGTTGATCCTGAAATTTTGATCATCGATGAAGTTCTTGCAGTTGGTGATGAATCATTCCAACATCGTTGCAGCGAAAAAATTGAATCATTTCGCCAAGATGGTCGAACAATTATCTTGGTGAGCCATGGCCTGTTGCAGGTTGCCAAATTGTGTTCCACTGTTGCGTGGTTAGAAAACGGAGTCATGAAGGATATTGGGCCTTCATACGACGTCATTAGTAAATACTCCGGTCAGGTTCATGGTGCAGAACCTAAAGTCGAGGGTGAAATTGGTGAACGTTGGGGAAGCCACGAAGCCGAGATCACCAGAGTCGAAATGGTTGATGCTCAGGGTGTGCGTGCACATGTCTTGAAAACTGGCGACCCAATCAACATTAAAATTGATTACACGGCACATACGCCTATTGCAGAGCCTGTGTTTGGTGTTCGTTTCACTCACTTGCACGGAACCACTGTGTGGGGAAGCAATACGAAATACATGGGTTTTCATCCGACAACTCTGCGAGATTCAGGCACCCTGACTCTCAGTATTCCTGAAC
>JBAXVL010000010.1:0-50205 GCA_037129095.1 Actinomycetota bacterium
TGTGTTGTTGACTGCTGCTGCGTAGTTGCGTGTGGTGCCGCCGATGGTGGTGAAGTTGCCTGCGAGATAGATGGTGGATCCTGCGACAGCAAGTGAATAAACGATGTTGTTTACGTTGGGGTTCCAGCTGGTGAGTGTGCCGTCTGTGTTGTTGACTGCTGCTGCGCGGTTGCGTGTGGTGCCGCCGATGGTGGTGAAGTCGCCTGCGAGATAGATGGTGGCACCGGCTACGGCGATTGAACGGACCACATTGTTTGGGTTGGGGTTCCAGCTGGTGAGTGTGCCGTCTGTGTTGTTGACTGCTGCTGCGTAGTTGCGTGTGGTGCCGCCGATGGTGGTGAAGAATCCGCCGAGATAGATGGTGGATCCGGACACAGCGATTGATCTGACATCGTTGTTTGGGTTGGGGTTCCAACTGTCAAGTGAACCATCTGAATTGATATGAGCAAGGTTTTTTCGAGTTTCACCGTCAACAGTTGAAAAATCGCCGCCAATGTAGAAACCGCCGGAACCATCCGCAACAGACACCAGAATAGTTCCAGTCACTTTTGGAAACGATGAGTTCACTGATCCGGTTTGGTTGTTAACAAGGCCACCGCCACCAGTGCCCCACGAATCAAGCGCGGTAAAGGAGCCCCCTAGATATCGAATTCCTTCGGAGTCGGGCTCAGACATTGTTTGGACGAGTTTGTTCGGACCAGGGACAATCGAGATGCGGGTAACGGCAGCGGTGACTTGTGGCGCGGTGGGAAGTGCAACTGCTAGAAGAGTCACAGCCATTGAGGCACAGGCCTTTTTCCAATTCTGGTGCATATTTTGCCCTCAATTGAGCGGGTTTTGTTTCTAATTGCGAGGGTATCAGGAATTACTAATAAAAGTGTACAGCATGCACTTTAGCCGTGCGGCCTGACCTTGTGGGATGTGGGTTATCAGGGGAAACCTATTCCGACCATATAAAAGGGGGTCGCCACTTGGCTTTCGCGGTTGTCGAGAGGCATATCTCGCCCCTATCCTTATTAAGCCCCCATGTAGGGGTTCCGGTGGCCCGTTGTGGGTTCCCTTGAAAGAAGTCTTATGCGTACATACCAACCAAAAGCAAGCGAGATCACCCGCGCGTGGCACGTCATCGACGCTGAAGGCCTTGTCCTTGGTCGTCTCTGCACCGAAGTTGCACGTCTTCTTCGCGGCAAGCACAAGCCAACATTCGTTCCCCATATGGATTCAGGCGATCACGTCATCATCATCAACGCATCAAAGATCGTTATGACATCAGGCAAGTCTGAAAAGAGCATGGTGTATACCTACTCCGGTTATCCAGGTGGTTTAAAGAGCGAGACTTACCAAAACTTGCTCGATCGTAAACCTGCTGATGCAATCACTCGTTCAATCGCAGGCATGTTGCCAAAGGGACCACTTGGTCGCCAGATGGTGAAGAAGCTCAACGTGTACGCAGGACCTGAACATCCTCACGCCGCACAGTCCCCAGTCGTTTTCAATCTCAGTGCTGCCAAGGCGCGCTGATCTACTAAGGAGTCATCGTGGCTAACACAGTTCTCACTCAAACAACTGGTCGTCGTAAAGAAGCTGTTGCTCGTGCAATCACTCGCGCCGGTACCGGAAAAATCGTTGTCAATGGTCGCCCAATCGAGGCGTACTTCACTACAGCAACACAGCGCATGGTTGTTACCGAAGCGCTTCGCGTTGTAGAGCGTGAAGAGTCATTCGACATTCACGCAAATATTTTTGGTGGTGGCGTAACTGGTCAAGCTGGCGCATTGCGCATGGCTATTGCTCGTTCACTCATCGAACTTGATCCTGAAATGCGTCCAGCGCTTAAAAAAGCTGGTCTTCTTACTCGTGACTCACGTAAGAAAGAAAGCAAGAAGTACGGTCTCAAGAAGGCCCGTAAGGCGCCTCAGTTCACCAAGCGCTGATTCCTATCTGCGTGGTGTGCTCTGCACCTCACGCGAGGAGATCAATACATGTTGCATTTCGGAACAGACGGCGTTCGTGGCGTCGCTATCGACGAACTTACTACTGATTTAGCTCGTGATCTTGCGCGTGCCACAGCTCGTGTATTGCGTCCAGTTGCCATTGTTATTGGACGCGACACGCGTGAGAGTGGTTCTGAATTAGAAGATGCCATCGTTGCCGGGTGCGCAGCCGAAGGTATAGCGGTTCATCTCATGGGTGTTGTGCCAACTCCCGCCATTGCATATGCCGCAGAACAATACGGTTGGGTGGGTATTGCAATTACTGCGTCACACAACGTGTGGTCTGACAATGGTATCAAGGTGTTTGCATCAGGTGGAGCAAAACTCGGAGACGTAGAACAAATTGAGATCGAACGTGAATGGCACGCAATGGTTTCAGAACCAATCGTGCATGAACAACCAGTTATTCACGATGCCACCGGAATTCTTGGTGAGTATGCAACACACCGTCTCAATGTTGTCGGTGAAGCGCTGACCGGAGTTCGAGTAGTTCTTGATTGTGCAAATGGAGCAATGTCGCATGTTGCGCCTGAAGTCTTTATGTCCGCGGGTGCTGACGTGTCAGTGATTCATGCTTCGCCCAATGGGCGCAACATCAACGACAACTGTGGCGCAATAGCACCACAACAATTGGCAGCACAAGTGATTGCCGAGGGCGCCGATATCGGAATTGCCTTCGACGGCGATGGCGACCGGCTCATTGCGGTTAGTGCGAGTGGAGCCTTAGTTGATGGTGACCACATCATGGCAATTGCAGCAGTTGATCTGGCGCATCGTGGTTTATTACGCAACAAGGGTGTTGCAGTAACTGTTATGACAAATCTTGGTTTTCATCACACAATGCGTGATAACAATATTGATGTTGTTATCACCCCAGTCGGAGACCGCAGCATTCTTGTTGCACTTGATGAATTTGACTTCGTACTCGGTGGCGAGCAGAGCGGTCATGTTATTCATCGCGCTCATGCCACAACGGGCGATGGTTTGTTGGCGGCATTGCAATTGGTGGAATACATCACGCGGGCACGTGTCACTCTTGATCAAGCTGCATCGATCATGCAGTCATACCCACAAGTGCTCGTGAACATTCGTACTCTGAACCGAGTTCACGACCCAGTACAAGACATTGCCGAGCAGATTTCACAGGCAGAAGCTGAATTGGGCGACAATGGTCGCGTTTTGGTGAGATCATCAGGAACAGAACCTTTGGTGCGCGTGATGGTGGAAGCATCAGATCAAGTGACTGCAGAGTCAATTGCCATGCGTCTCGCCCAATCCATTGTTGATATCCATGGTGGGTCCGTTGAGGGAACGCACTAATGCGAATCACCAGCGAGAGTAATCTGTAGATATGTGCGGCATTATAGGCATCCTGCCCCGGCCAAGCACCCGCAGTGTGCCTACCGCTCAGAGCATCGAGGAGCTTCTCACTGCTGCAGTAAGTGCAGGAACCGATTGTTCTCTTATTGCTGATGCGCTAATGGCTGCCGATCAGTTGCTGCGCGGCGACGCGGGCATTCAGGCTCTTGTTGGCAATGCACAATTGATTGCGCGTATCACCACATGCCTGGACGCAATTGATGTTGTAGCGGCGGCTGAAGAAGCTCGCATCGATGCACTACATGTTGATACAGCCACTCTTGATGCTGAGGCAGCTCGCTTGTCGCGTGTGAAAGATGCATCGTGGGCAATTCGTCGTGATCGTTTACGTGCAGCTGATGCAGTGCACGTGTTTGCAGGTGCTGGGGCTGGTGCTTCATCACTGGTCGGATATTTCGCAATTCATCAGGCATTCTCGGCTATCGACCGAATGGAAGTTCGTGGTCGTGACTCTGCTGGTATCAGCGTTCTGGTTACCTCACCTTCGTTTGCTTCATTGTCATCTGAACTCACCGGTCTCATGGTCGGCCGTACATCTGATCCGTTGTTTACCAACACCAGTGTTCGCCATAGCGGTTCTACCTTGGTGTTTGTCTACAAGGCAGCTGCTGAAATCGGTGAACTTGGTGACAACACCAAGCACATGCGTGATGCAGTGAGTGCAGATGCATTATTGCGTACTGCTCTTTCAGTCGCTGATTCCCATGTTGCAGTGCTTGGCCATACGCGATGGGCGAGCGTTGGCATTATTTCTGAGCCGAATGCTCACCCGGTCACCGGTGAAGAGATAGATGTTGACGGCCAACAGGTTTCAGTCGCAGTTCTGAATGGTGACGTTGATAACCACAATGAATTACGCGAGCGCCACAACTTACATTTCGCAGATCCAATTACTACAGATGCCAAAGTAATTCCAGCCATCGTTGATCGTGGTCGAGGTACTGGTCTAGACACGCAAGCAGCATTCCTGAATGCGGTCACTCAATTCGAAGGTTCTGTCGCTATTGGTTACATGACCGCAAGTGACCCAAACGATATGTACTTGGCATTGTTCGGCAGTGGTCAAGGTTTATACATCGGACTTGCTGAAGATCGCTTTATTGTTGCTAGCGAGCCATACGGAACTGTTGAAGAGACCGTGAACTTTGTACGCCTTGATGGTGAAACTCCACGCAAAGATGGTGACCCCAATTCACGCGGCCAAGTAGTGCGCCTTCGCGTTGATGGAGCAGGCACAGTTGAAGGTATTACACGCTATGCCTATGACGGAATTGAAATTCCCGTTACGGCTAGTGACGTTGCAGTAGCTGAAGTAACGACTCGCGATATTGATCGTGGCGATTCACCGCATTTCTTGTTGAAGGAAATCACCGAAGCTCCTCGTAGTTTCCGTAAAACAATTCGTGGTCGCACGCTTGTAGTCAATGGTTTGCTTGTGCCTGACCTTGATTCATTCACATTGCCTAAGGCAATCAAGGATCGCTTGGCCAGTGGGGCAATTCGCCGCATCAGAGTTATTGGCCAGGGCACAGCAGCCGTTGCCGGCACATCGCTGATGCCAGTGCTTAGTTCGTTGCTTGACTCTTCATTTCACGTAGAGGCACTTACTTCAACTGAACTATCTGGTTTTGCAATGTCAACAGATATGTCTGACATGTTGGTCATTGCAGTCAGCCAAAGCGGAACCACCACAGACACAAACAGAACTGTTGACTTGGTTGTTTCTCGCGGAGCATCAGTACTGGCAATTGTGAACCGTCGTGGAAGTGAGCTTTCCAGCAAAGCACACGGTGTGTATTACACATCGGATGGTCGCGATATCGAGATGAGTGTTGCAAGCACTAAGGCGTTCTACGCGCAAGTTGCTGCCGGAGCTATTTTGTCCTGTGCCATCGCTCAGGCAACGGGAAAGGTTGACGCTAACCGTATGCATCGCATCCTGGATTCCCTTGTCCATATGCCAGCGGCCATGGAAACGGTAATTGCGCAACGTACTGAGATCGGCGTTATTGCACAGAAGTACGCACCTATGAAGCGTTACTGGGCCGTTGTCGGTAATGGGCCGAACACTGTTGCAGCACATGAAGTGCGTATCAAACTGTCAGAGCTGTGTTACAAATCGATTTCATGTGATGTCACTGAAGATAAGAAGCACATTGACCTTTCATGTGAGCCAATGATTCTTGTATGTGCTGCTGGTCTTAGCGATGGCACGGCAACCGATGTGGCAAAAGAAGTCGCAATCTTTAAGGCGCACAAAGCGATTCCTATTGTTGTTGCAACGCAGGGTGAAACTCGTTTTGATTCTGCTGCAGCAGCCGTGGTGTACGTACCGGTTGCAGACCCTGCACTTGCCTTTGTGTTGTCTTCCATGGTGGGACACTTGTTCGGATATGAAGCAGCATTAGCTATTGATGCACTTGCCCGTCCGTTGCGCCAATTGCGCGAAGTAGTGGAAATTGTTGTTGGCCGAGGCGGCAGTGGTGACACTGCGCTTACTCAAGTGGAATCACAAATCGTTCCTGTTACTCAGCAGTTCTTACAAGTTCTCGCTACAGGTCAATACGACGGAAGCCTCGAAGCGTCAACAGCTGTTCGATTGGTATCGCTCCTTCGCATTGTTTCTGGACCACAACCATTGCAAGCATTCCAGCGTCAAACTGGCCGCATTGCATCGCCATCAGTTCTTCTTGATGATCTCATTGATGCGCTTACACGCAGTATTGATGAATTGACTCGTCCGATTGACGCGATCAAGCATCAAGCAAAGACTGTTACTGTCGGTATTTCTCGCAGTGAAGAAGGGCTACTTGATCGTGCTCTTGTTCGCGCAGTTCTTGAAGCCGGAGCATCACGAGACAATCTGTCGTATGCAACGCTTAAAGTGTTGGCATCACTTGATGCTGCAGTTGCATCGGTTGAAGGTTTCACCAGGTATGCAATTGCAGGCGATGCACGCAATGCAACTGTTTCCATCATCGACCGTGGTGGGGTAGCGAAAGACATCACATCGCGCGTTACAACAAACGCAACTCTTGTCGGTACCAAACACCGTGTTGCAGCTGACCAGGAAGTTCTCGTTGCTCGTGGGCGTAAAGACGGTCGCACTGTAGTTTTCGTGCCTGAAGTTCACGGTTCAACAACTGTGGGTATTTCACTTATGCATGTTGCATTCCATGACACGGTTGCTGCTGGTACTGCACGCCAAGTTCTGCAAGGGTACGACCGCCGCTATGACCGTCTTGTTGACTGGGTATCTGAAACTGAAGGTGCGTTCCGTGAAGACAGACTTGCTGAAGTGTCTATTGCTGACTTGTTGATCAATCCGGTTTCTGAGAGCGCCGACTTGTGGCGAACTGACGGTCAATAAGATGTTAGGCATTGGAATTGACGCCGTTGATGTTGACCGTTTTCGCAAACTTCTTGAACGTCGTCCACACTTACGCCAGCGATTGTTCACCACGGAAGAATTAAATTCCCTTGAAGGGCGCACCGATGACGCAGCATCACTAGCTGCGAGATTCGCAGTACGAGAGGCCACTATGAAGGCACTCGGAGTCGGCCTTGGCGCTTTCGACTTCCACGATGTCTCAATTGAGAAGTTGTCATCGGGGGCACCTCTTCTACTCGTGTCAGGTAGGGCAGAGACTCTTGCTCATGCTCACGGAGTCTCCACATGGCATGTCTCCATTACCCATACAGACACAACAGCAATGGCGGTTGTCGCCGCGCTCTAGATATTGCGTTGGCGTGTAATTGAACGGGGCGTACGCTGAGAGAGTGATAGCTGTCCCTAGTTCAGAAGCATTGAGTGATGTGATGTCTCATGTCAATTGATTTCTCAACACGCTGGGCATGGGCCGAGGTTCATACCGGTCTGATTTCTCACAATGTTGCAATTGTGGCGCAACGTACCGCACCAGTTCAGGTGTGGGCAGTGGTGAAAGCAAATGGGTATGGCCACGGGGCAGTTCAAGTAGCTAACGCGGCACTTGCGGGTGGGGCCACAGGATTATGCGTCGCGATAGTTGATGAAGGTGTTGCATTGCGTCGCGCCGGAATCACTGCACCAATTCTGTTGTTGAGTGAACAACCACCGGAGCTTTCCGATCTCATTGTTGGCTATCAACTAACCCCTACAGTCACCACAACGCGTGGTGCTGCAGTACTTGCAGCTTCTGCCGCCGCTGCTGATCAGACAATCACAGTTCATATCAAAGTTGATACAGGTATGCATCGTGTGGGTGTCGCACCGAATGAAGTGGTGTCATTGGCTTCGTTCATCAGTTCGTATGAATCATTGACCATTGAAGGTGTCTATACGCACTTTGCGGTAGCGGATGATCCATCACATCCGGCCAACGCATCACAGCTCAGCGCATTCAACGCAGTCCTTGATGGTTTGTCATCTCGTGGCATTAACCCTCCACTTGTTCATGCTGCCAACAGCGCAGCTGCACTTGCTAATGAACCGAGTCGGTTCACCATGGTTCGTCTCGGCATTGCTATGTATGGTTTGCGTCCTGGCCCAGGAGTCGCCGAACTATGTGCTGGTTTGATTCCTGCAATGTCGCTGAAGGCTCGTGTGTCTGCAGTGCGGTGGGTGGAGGCAGGCGAGGCTGTGTCATACGGATTAACAAAGCCGTTGACCAAAGGTTCACTAATTGCCACTGTGCCTATTGGCTATGCAGATGGTGTCCCTCGTGCTCTTGGCCGCACCAACATTCAAGTATTACTGAATGGCATTCCTCGCACGATTGCCGGAACCATCACGATGGATCAATTGTTGATTGATTGTGAATCTGATTCTTCTGTCATGGTGGGCGACGAAGTTGTCCTCATTGGTAAGCAGGGTGAGCATGCGATAACTTCAGACGATTGGGCAGACGCGCTCGGCACGATTGGTTATGAAATTGTGTGCGGAATCAGCCCACGAATATTCCGGCGGTACTCGTGATCGAGCTTCGCGCTTCAGATCTTGGTGATACGCATGCAATTGCCGGTGCGATCGCTGGTGTTGTTCGGCCACGTGACCTCGTAGTACTTATTGGTGAGATGGGCGCGGGGAAGACTGCATTTGCAACTGGTTTCGCAAAAGCTCTCGGAGTGCACGGTGATGACCATGTGTCTTCTCCAACATTTACGTTGATGCATTCGTACACGTCGGGGCGCATTCCATTGCACCATGTAGATCTCTATCGGTTAACAAGTTTGGCTGAAGTGGCAGATCTTGGCATACGTGAACTACTCGACATGGGTGCCGTTGGCCTTGTTGAATGGGGAGATGTTGCATCTGAAGTTTTGGGTGATGGATTAAGCGTCACCCTTGTTGCTGATGAGGATGATGAAGACGCCCGACTAATTTCGGTTGCAGTTGATGGTCATGCATGGGACACCCGATGGGAATTACTGAAAAATGCGTTACGTAGTTGGACGTTGCCATGATTCTGGGAATTGAAACATCCGTTGACCATGTCGGAGTGGCAGTAGGTGACTATCGCGGCATTCGTGCACATTCGATGTTGGCAAGCGACCGTCGTCATGCTGAGTCTTTGACGCCAATGATTCAATTTGTTCTGCAACAAGCAGACGCCACAATGTCTGACCTTTCATCAATTGCTGTTGATGTTGGGCCTGGCTTATTCACTGGTATGCGCGTGGGTATTGCAAGTGCAGCATCACTTGCGTGGGCATTAGAACTTCCGGTTGTTCCTGTGTGCAGTCTTGACGCACTCGCCATGAATGCAGAATGGTCAGACAATGTTGTGGCAGCCTCGCTTGATGCCCGTCGTGGTGAGGTCTATTGGTCATTGTTTCGCATGCGCGGAGTAGGTGTGGAACCTCTTCGTTTAACTGAACCTGCGGTGTCATCACCAGAAGACATGGCAGTTCATTTGGCTGATCGTGGTGAAGACATTACGTGTGTGGGTACTGGGTTTATTCGTCATGCTGCACTTTTCGAAGATGTGCCGTGGGCATTGATGGCTGGCGAACCTCATGCCTTTCCTACTGCACAAAAAGTTGTTGTGCTTGCATCACACCGTGTCGCAGCAGATGACACAGTGGGTGCGGGTGAGATTTCTCCGATGTATTTGCGTGCACCTGATGCTGAAATTAATTGGCTTACTCGTGAGGCGGCACAATGAGCTTCCTTCGTGAACGCATGACTGACGCACTGACTACTGAAACAATGCGCCGCCGTCATCTTCGTCGAGTGATGGAGATAGAGGAAGGGCTGTACCCACGCCCCTGGACTCACCGTACATTCGTTACTGAACTTTCGCTTATGCGTGAAGGCGCTCGTTATTACCTTGTTGCGTATGTGGGCGATGTTTTGGTCGGTTACGGCGGGCTGATGTTCAGCGGCGATGATGCCCACGTAACCAATGTTGCAGTAGATCCAGATTGGCAAGGCCGTGGTGTTGCTACCGAAATCATGCTTGACCTAGTGATCCTTGCTCGAGACCGTGGATGTTTGGCAATGACTCTTGAAGTGCGCCATACAAATACTGCGGCGCAAGAGTTGTATCGGCGCTTTGGCTTTGTGCCGGCAGGAATTCGTAAGAAGTATTACGAGAATAAAGATGACGCAATTATTATGTGGGCACACGGCATTGATACACCTGAATTCTTAGAACGCATCCGTCTCATTGAATCGAGACGACCATGAACTCACCTGCAGTGAATGAATCAACAGTTGTTTTGGCAATTGAAACAAGTTGTGATGAAACGGCTGCCTCAGTTGTGATGGGTGGCAATGACATTTTGTCTTCCATCGTTTCTAGCCAAATAGAAATCCATGCTCGCTTTGGCGGGGTAGTGCCCGAAGTGGCAAGCCGCGCGCATCTTGAAGCACTGATCCCCGTAGTGAATGCTGCAATAACTGAAGCGGACATCTTGCCTTCACGCATTGATGTTGTTGCTGCCACGGCAGGACCCGGCCTCATTGGTGCGCTACTTGTTGGAGTTTCAGCCGCAAAGTCTCTTGCGCTTGTATGGGACAAACCATTTGTTGGCGTGAATCATTTAGAAGCTCACCTGTATGCCGGACTTCTTGATGACCCCACATTGCAATTTCCGTTAATTGTTTTGTTGGTCTCTGGTGGTCACACCATGATCATTGAGATGCGTGGTCATGGTGACTATGTCATTATGGGTCGCACAATTGATGATGCAGCTGGCGAGGCATACGACAAAGTTGCTCGGTATTTGCAATTGGGTTACCCAGGTGGCCCAGCTATTGACAAACTTGCACCAAGCGGCAACCCGCATGCCGTTGAGTTCCCACGCGCCATGATGCACGATGGTCTTGATGTTTCATTTAGCGGGTTAAAGACGTCGGTGATCAACTACGTGAAGAAGAACCCTGATGTATCAAATGTTGATGTCGCTGCTTCTTTTCAAGCTGCGGTAGTTGATGTGTTGTGCGCAAAGACCATTCGTGCTGCACAAAAGATTGGCGCAAAGGGAATCGTGTTGGGCGGGGGAGTATCTGCCAACTCTTTGTTGCGTTCTGAAATGACCACACGTGGCGCGGCTGCTGGTTTCACGGTGGCATTGCCTAGTCGTGACATGTGTACTGATAATGCCGCGATGATTGCAGCTGCTGCTTGGCACAGACTCGCGTCTGACGGCCCGACCAGCTTGTCGTGCGGTGCGTACCCGAACCTCAAACTAGATGCGGTTCCTCGATGACACGTTTGCCCCTTGTTCTTCGCGGCAGAGAATTTCCAATCCCTGTGGTGCTTGCGCCAATGGCAGGTGTTACAAATATTCCATTCCGCGCGCAGTGTCGTACGTTCGGCCCTGACCTTATTTATGTCAGTGAAATGGTGATGGCTGTTGCACTAGTTCATGGCAATGAGCGAACCAAGAAGATGGTTGCGTTCGGCCCAGATGAAGATTTTCGTAGCTTGCAGATTTACGGGAGCGATCCTGACTTTGTTGGCAAGGCAGTGCGTGCATTATGCGAGCAAGATATTGCAGACCACATTGATATGAATTTTGGTTGCCCAGCTACAAAAGTCACTCGCAAAGGCGGCGGGGCAGCAGTTCCGGTTAAACGCAATCTAACCCGTGCAATTATGTCTGCAGCAGTGAAAGCTGCTGAACCATATGGTGTGCCCATTACGTGCAAGTTCCGCATTGGTATCAACGACAACATCACAACTTTTCTTGATACCGGAAAGACTGCCGAAGATGAAGGCATTGCAATGATTGCTTTGCATGCTCGCACTGCCGAACAGCACTATGCAGGCCATTCCCATTGGGAAAAGATTGCTGAACTCAAACAAGCCGTAACAAGTATTCCGGTTTTAGGCAATGGTGATATCTGGGAAGCACAGGATGCCATCGACATGATGGAACAGACGGGCTGCGATGGCGTTGTTGTGGGGCGTGGATGTCTTGGAAAACCGTGGCTGTTTCGCGATCTTGTTGATGCGTTTAGTGGCAGAGAAGTGCAAGCTTCACCGAATCTTGGTTTTGTTCTGAACGTTATGCAAGAACACGCACAAGGCCTGATGGAAATCATGGGGCCTGACTACGGTATTCGTAATTTTCGCAAACATTGTGGCTGGTATCTCACCGGGTATCCAGTTGGTTCCGAAGTGCGCAGATCATTTGCCACGGTGTCAACTTTTGAGCAGCTGCAAGAAATATCATCAGAGCTTGACCATGCAATGACACTTTTGCCTGGTGGAGAACGTTTCACGCGCGGTCACACAAACGGCCCAATTAAAGTTGTATTGCCTGAAGGCTACTTAGATAATCGTGATGACCTCACCGTGCCAGATGATGGTCATGAGATGGCATTAAGTGGCGGCTAAATAAGTTTCGACAGTGCAACTGACGCAGCGAGCATCACAGTGTTCATAGCGATCATGGTCGTGATCAACCATCTCGTTTGCTCATGCAGTCGCTTTTCAAAGGTTGCTTCAATTGTCAACTGAAGAGCATGGATGTCGCCTTTGAGTTCATCACGCAGATGTTGCAGGTCGGTTTTGGTGGTGACTCGCAGATTTTGGGTGTCGCTTTTGAGTTCATCGCGTAGATGTTGCAGGTCGGTTTTAGTGGCGACGTCGGCCCAGCCGACGGGAGGAAGAAGTTCCATAAGTGTGTCTGCTGCCTCCTCGCTCAGAATCTGACCGATTGCGGTCCGTAATTGAAATCTAGACGCTTCAGTGATGCTCATGTCAATGATGTGTGCGGGCGTCGTAGAGTTCAGGAATGGAATCAGAGAGTTTCGTTGTGCTCGCATCACGTTCACCACGCCGCGTTGAACTGTTACAGCAATTAGTTGCCGACTTCACTGTGTTGCCTGCCGACATTGATGAAACGCCGCACCTAAATGAAGACCCTGTGTCATATGTGAAGCGTCTCGCGCTAGAGAAAGCTCGCGCAGTATATATGGTCAGCGATTCTTCAGCCACCGTGATCGGTGCTGACACCACTGTTGATCTCGATGGGAACATATTCGGCCAGCCTGTCGATGATGATGACGCCCGCCAGATGCTGCGTCGCCTTAGCGGAGCCACCCATCAGGTTCATACAGGGGTGGCGGTTGTCAGTTCCACAGGGGAACAGGTCGAGGTGGTCAGTTCTTCGGTCACCTTCCTCGACCTCCAGCCAGAGATGCTCGAGTGGTACATCGGCACTGGCGAGTCTGTCGGCAAGGCGGGTTCCTATGCCATTCAAGGCCACGGCAGTGCCTTGGTGGCCTCATCGACAGGATCTATGACCAATATCATCGGCCTGCCCCTCGAAGAGACCGCCCGGCTACTCGGGATTCCGGCTCCGAAATAGGACACCGAAACGGGTCTGGCGTTGCTAAGGCGGCCCGCTAGTCCGTATCATTAGCAGTCGCACTCCTCGAGTGCTAATCCCCGGACCGGGTCACCGGTCCTACTTCTCGGAGGAACATTATGAACCTGAAGCCACTCGATGACCGCATCGTTGTCAAGCCAAGCGAAGCAGAGCAGACCACTGCTTCTGGTCTCGTCATTCCAGACACAGCAAAAGAAAAACCACAGCAGGGCACAGTGCTCGCCGTTGGTCCTGGTCGCTGGAGCGACGATGAAGGCAAGCATTTCGCACTCGACGTAAAAGTCGGCGATGTTGTTCTCTACAGCAAGTACGGCGGCACAGAAGTAACACATGGTGGCGACGATCTTTTGATCCTCACCAGCCGTGACGTTCTTGCAATCGTCGGAAAGTAGTCCACACCATGGCTAAGCAATTGAAATTTGGCGACGAAGCTCGCCGCGCACTGGAAGCAGGAGTCAACAAGTTGGCCGATGCTGTCAAAGTGACGCTCGGACCTAAGGGACGCAACGTTGTCCTCGACAAAAAATTCGGTGCACCCACCATCACTAACGACGGTGTGTCCATTGCAAAAGAAGTCGAACTCGACGATCCATTCGAAAACATGGGTGCACAACTTGTAAAAGAAGTAGCAACCAAGACCAATGATGTTGCCGGTGACGGAACAACAACTGCAACAGTTCTTGCTCAGGCAATGGTGCAACACGGCATGCGCAACGTCGCTGCTGGTGCAAACCCTATGGGTCTGAAGCGCGGCATGGAAAAAGCAGTTGCTGCAGCAGTTGAATCAATCAAGGGTCAGTCAAAAGAAGTTGACGACAAAGGCGACATCGCCAGCGTTGCAACAATTTCTGCAGCTGATGCAACCATTGGTGGCGTAATCGCTGATGCAATCGACAAAGTCGGCAAAGACGGCGTTGTCACAGTAGAAGAAAGCAATACCTTCGGTATCGAGCTTGAATTCACTGAGGGAATGCAGTTCGACAAGGGTTACTTGTCTCCATACTTCGTCACAGACCAAGAGCGTCAAGAAGCAGTTATCGAAGAGCCGTACATCTTGTACTACGCATCAAAGATTTCTTCAGTCCAGTCCTTGTTGCCAGCTCTCGAAGCTGTCATGAAGACAGGCCGTGCGCTTCTTATCATCGCTGAAGATGTTGAAGGCGAAGCATTGGCAACACTTGTTGTCAACAAGATCCGCGGAACGTTTAACTCAACAGCAGTGAAAGCTCCTGGTTTTGGTGATCGTCGCAAAGCAATGTTGCAAGACATGGCAGTTCTTACTGGTGGCCAAGTCATCAGCGAAGAAGTTGGCCTCAAGCTTGAGAACGTCACACTTGACTTGTTGGGACGCGCCAAGCGCATCATCATCACTAAAGACGCAACCACCATCGTTGATGGTGCTGGCGACAAGGCAGAAGTTGCTGGCCGTATTAGCCAGATCAAAGCCGAAATTGACAACACTGACTCCGATTGGGACCGTGAAAAGCTTCAAGAGCGCCTTGCCAAGTTGGCCGGCGGTGTTGCAGTTATCAAGGTTGGCGCTGCTACCGAAGTAGAACTCAAAGAGAAGAAGCACCGCATCGAAGACGCAGTGTCTGCAACTCGTGCAGCAATCGAAGAAGGCGTGGTCGCCGGTGGCGGTACAGCTCTTCTTCGCACGCGTGCATCTGTTCTTAAAGTTGTTCAGAGCCTTGAAGGCGATGAAGCTACTGGTGCTCGCACTGTGTATGAAGCACTTGTTGCTCCGGCAAAGCACATTGCAGATAACGCTGGCATGGAAGGTTCCGTTGTTGTACAGCGCGTTGAATCTGAAAAGGGAAACATTGGTCTCAATGCTGCAACAGGCGAATACGTCGACCTTGTTGCTGCCGGAATTATTGACCCTGCGAAAGTCACGCGCGCTGCATTGCAGAACGCAGCTTCTATTGCATCATTAGTCATGACCACCGAGTGTCTTGTGGCCGATAAGCCTGACAAGAACGCCCCTGCCATGGGTGGTGGCGGAATGCCCGGTGGAATGGGAATGATGTAATTCCACTTTCGGAATGAAAACATTTCAGGGTATTTCTCACCCAGAGCCTCCCGTTGATGGCCCGGACCGTTTGGTCCGGGCCATCAATATTTCCACGGCATACTCTGTACTTCATGAAACAACGCACCAAAGGCATATGGCTGGTTCAACTCTGTGAATATGCCATTGGATTTGCACTTGCGATGTCTGCAACGCACTCTGTGCGGCCCGCGACTCTTTCGGTCTTTGCTGTTGCCATCATCGTGAATGCTGCGATATCCGACGGGTCTCTCGCTGCGTTTCACGTTCTTAGGGCAGGTACCCATAGAGCAGTAGGCGTTGGCATTGCTCTCAGCGCTGTAGTGATAGCCGCCATTGCTTCATTAGATCTCACATCTCGCCTCACACTTCTCGTCACTGCGATGGCACAGGGCTTTGTGTCGGTACGCTTCGGGCATGGCTTTCGAACGACCAGCACCAGACCTCAATAAATTGATCACCGCATGGGACCTTTTTGAAAAAGGCGAAGAGATGCCAGGACGCGTTCTCGCCAACTTAAAGACAGCCGGCCTTGCAGAGATTCTTGCTGAACTTAAATCATCTGGCTGGACTCCTACACCATCGTGAACCAACGACGCGGAGGTAATCAATACATTCCGCGCCCTGATAACTGGCGTCTAGGCGAACATCCTGAATGGATGACCCGTGATTTTTCTGTATTGAATGACATGGAAGAAATCAGCCGCCGACTTCGCCTGCATGTTGCGTCTGACCAGCCCGCAAATCTTGACTTGAAACAAGAATGGGTTGCATCGTCTCGACCTTCAGCTGTTCTGATTCCATTACTCGTAACGAATGATGGGCCTTCGGTACTACTGACTCGCCGCGCAGATCACTTACGCAGTCACAAAGGTGAAGTCTCATTTCCTGGTGGCCGTATGGAACAAGATGAGACACCTCACGAAACTGCACTACGCGAAGCTCATGAGGAAGTGGCATTACCTCATGATGTAGTCACCATCATCGGAACTTTTGAACCGATAGCAACGTTTGTCAGCAACAGTCACATCACTCCGGTTGTTGCACTTGTAGATGGTGAACCGGAACTTCGTGCAGACCCAGGCGAAGTTGCACGAATCATGACTGTGCCATTGCACAACCTTGCGCGCACAGACACGTACCGTAATGAATGGTGGTTAACAGATCGTGGTGAGGTCAATATTCATTTCTTTGAATTAGATGATGAAACAGTGTGGGGCGCAACAGGTCGACTGCTCCACCAACTCATTGATGCCATCACTACGACATAAAGATCCGCTCTGACCACGGAGTAATCCCTTTGTCTGGGGAGGTCCCTCAGCGTGGACTAGCGACGGATTGTCTTCAAAAGAAGAGCCATCTCGACGGCACCAACCGCTGCTTCGTCACCTTTGTTGTCGATGCCAGGACCACTTCGATCAATTGCCTGTTGTTCTGTATTCAATGTGAGCACGCCGAACATCACTGGCACGCCAGTAGACATTTGGGCATCTTGTATTCCGCGAGTTGCTGCTTCACACACATACTCAAAATGTGGGGTGTCGCCACGGATGACCGTGCCGAGACAAATGACGGCGTCAACAGTTCCAGTTTCTGCCAGCACTTTTGCTGCAAGTGGTACTTCGAATGCACCAGGAACCCAATGTTCCACGATGTCATTGTCGGCAACACCGCAACGCTCTAAGCCGCGCAGAGCACCATCGCGCAATGCAGTCACAATGTGATCATTGAATCGTGCAGACACAATGCCGATGCGCAATCCCTTGCCGTTAAGTTCGGGCACTGCGCCGCTAGATCCTGCTCGTGTCATTTTCCTTCACCCTTACCATCGTGCATATCAATATGGTGGCCCATGCGCTCGCGCTTCGTGCGCAAATACGCCTCGTTCTCAGGTGTGGGAACAGTATTCAGCGAGATTCGTTCAACAACAGTGAGGCCGTATCCACCGAGACCGCCGTACTTTGCTGGGTTGTTTGTCATCAGTTTGAGTTCACGTACACCGAGGTCGGCAAGAATCTGTGCGCCAATGCCGTATTCCCGGCTATCAACGGGTAATCCCAATTCAGTGTTGGCGTCAACGGTGTCAAAGCCTTCGTCTTGCAATGAATACGCGCGAATTTTGTGACCGATGCCAATACCGCGACCTTCGTGGCCGCGCAAGTACACAATGACGCCAGCTCCTGCTTCATCAACCATCTGCATTGCAGTAGCCAATTGTGGACCGCAATCACAACGGCGCGAACCGAACACATCACCTGTAAGGCATTCACTATGAACGCGAACCAAGATTGGTTCTGTTCCAGTAATTGTCCCCTTAACAAACGCAAGGTGCTCAATGCTGTCGATGGTGCTCTTGTATGCAACACAGGTGAAGGTGCCGAACTCGGTGGGAACCGATGCTTCACCCATACGTTCTACAAGGCGTTCATTATGTCGACGGTATTCAATGAGTTGCGCGATTGACGACAACAACAGATTATGTTCTGCGCAGAACTTGCGCAGGTCTGGCAAACGCATCATGGTTCCGTCGTCATTTTGAATTTCACAAATCACAGCGGCTGGTTCACAGCCAGCCAAACGAGCTAAGTCCACGCCGGCCTCCGTATGACCGGCACGCTTCAGTACACCGCCGTTGCGTGCACGCAACGGAAAGATATGACCAGGACGAGCAAATGACTTGAATGACAACGTGGGGTCTGACAGTCCGCGCAATGTAGCTGCACGATCTGCTGCACTAATTCCGGTGGTCGTTCCTTCAATAAGGTCAACGGTGTCTGTGAATGCTGTGCGCTGGCTTTCGGTGTTCTGTTCCACCATGAGAGGTAGACGTAATTCGTCACAGCGCTCGTCAGTCAGGGGTGCACACACCACGCCAGTTGAGTACCGCACGATGAATGCAAGTTTCTCTGCAGAAGCAAACTCGGCAGCCATGATGAAGTCACCTTCATTCTCACGGTCTTCGTCGTCAACCATGACAACTATTTCACCGCGAGCAATTGCTGCGATTACATCTTCAATAGGGGCTAGGGGGGAATCACTCATGATGTTCCTACTTTCTTTCGTATGGGGTCTAAAACGATTTCTATATCTGCACCCAGTGCAGTTGCTGATACCAATGTGCAGTCAGACAAGGGAAGCGCATCATCTCCGACAAACACTCCGGGCGCGATGTCGCTGCCGCTGACAATGGGCGCTACATGAAACACGTACCTATTAATGAGGCCCTGTTCGTGGAACGCGGTGGCAACTGTTGCGCCACCTTCCACCATCAATTGCAGAACGCCATCGGTTCCTAATGAATCAAGCAGATCCTCAAGGCTTCCGCTCCACACATCACATGGCTGCACTTTTGCGGTTGCAGACACTGAACCATTGCGTGACAACACAATTCGGCGTGGTGACGTACCTTCAACATGGCGCACTGTGAGTTCCGGATCATCTGCCATCACAGTGCCAGAGCCAATAACTATTACATCGCTTTCTGCGCGCAATTGGTGCACACGTACGCGAGCTTCTTCACCAGTGATCCATCGCGGACCATTCGGGATTGCGGTTCGAGCATCAAGTGTGGTTGCCATTTTTAACATCACAAACGGACGGCCAGTGCGACGATGATGCAAGTACGCAGCTAACTGTGCAGACACTTCATCTGCCAACACATCAGTAACAACTTCAATTCCAGCTACACGCAATGCATCAAAGCCAGTTCCGGCAACCTGTGAATCAGGGTCCGCAATTGCGGCAACAACGCACGCAACGCCTGCAGAAATAATTGCTTCGGTGCATGGACCAGTTCGACCAGTGTGGGAGCACGGTTCCAATGTGGAGTACAACGTTGCACCGCGAACATCACTGCCGCCGTCGCGCGCAGCGTTCATTGCAATAATTTCAGCGTGTGGTCCACCAGGTGGCTGAGTTGCACCTTCGTACACAGAACCATCAACACACACAACGACCGCACCAACCCATGGGTTTGGTCGCGCGTGAGTACGCGCGGTGGCAGCCATATGCATGGCACGACGCATGAGCGTCTCGTGATTGGTCATGTTGTGTCCTTGCTCCCATCCGGACTCTTACCGTCGGCCTCAGAATCACACTGAGTCGGCCCTCGCACCGAAGTACGAGGGTTCGCGGGCTATACCGCCGGTCGGGACTTTCACCCAAACCCTGCAAGGGGTGTTTTGTGTACGTGAGGGACGAATTTCCCTCGACCCAAAGGTTACGCCTGAGGGTGTTCGGCCAACAACCTGTAGATATGACGCATGAATAGGTACATGTCGCGCCCTGACTGCTCAACCGCAACACCGGCCATGTGCCCAATAGTTGCCATACCGGAACCAAGGTACACAGCTTGAATTGCCATTTCTTGCGCATCTGATGGTTGAAGTTTTTCGATGTCAATAAAGCGTGCGGTCATGGCATCAATAATGGGCGTGATTATGGACTTCACGTCAACGTCAAAACCTTCGAGGTCAAGCCAAACTAGGAGACGAATCACCGACGCAATATCTGGAGTGAGCACCAGTGCAGGTGTTCCAGGCTGTACTTCTGGCACGTTTGTCGCAATCTCAAGCACCTGTTGCATAGCCACAGCACGGAGAAGCTCGTTTTTCCCACCAAACCATGTGTGGACGAACCCATGGTTCACATCAGCCAATAGGCCAATTTCCCTGACCCCAACTTCTGAGAAGGGCTTCTCCTGGATTAATTGTTTGGCCGCCGCGATCAATCGGCGTTCGCCCTCAGCCCTAGAAATAGGCGAGCGCCGCTTTGGGGCTGCTGCTTTCTCTACCGGCTTCTTTGATGGCATGTCCTTACCTTATTCCCGATGCTGACTGTTCGTGACTATTGGGGAGATCGAGGAGTGAACTCAAACTTTCTAATGGACTCATTTCTATTTTCCAGTCATGACGTGAGCTGGCTGGGCGTACTATTCGCCGTATGACTTTCACGACTCATCATGCATTGGTGAACAACGTAGACATCGCGTTTTGGCATGAACGTTCTGAAGGCGCATCCCAGGTCTTGGTGTGCGTGCACGGGTGGCCAGAATCAAAGCGTATTTTTTCTCGTGTGGTTAATCCGTTACGAGATGCCGGCTTTGATGTTGTCGCGCCTGACCTGCGCGGTTTTGGCGAATCAGGGTTAGCAACCGACAGTTTCTATGACGTGGTGTCTCATGCGCGCGACATTGAGGCGTTGGTGTTTGATCATCTTGGGTACGAGTCCGTTGTTCTTGTGGGTGGCGACTTAGGTGGCCCCGTCATTCAAGAGATGGCATTGCGTAGTCCGAATCGCGTGGAACGCATGGTGTTGTTCAACTCGCCGCTTCCAATGGATAAGGAACGCATGGCCGGCATGCGGACTCGTCCTTCGGTCGAGGTGATGGATTATTTCATCCGTCAGGGGACTGATGCAGATGCGTTAGCCAGTGAATTGAACACTGAAGAGAAACGCGCTCAATACATCAGCGAGTTCTATTCCACGCGTCTGTGGGCGCATCCTGGTGCATTCAATGCTGACGAAATTGCGTGGCATGTTGAACCATTTCGTGACGCGAAAAAACTTCGCGCGTCGTTTGTAAATTATGAATCTGCATTTGATGCAACGAAACGAAGTGGAAAACCGTTGTATGGCAGGAATCTAGTGACTCCAACGCTGATTCTGTTCGGCACAAGTGACCAGGTGATCTACCCGGACTTTGATCTCATGGCTGCAATTGTGTTCGACAATCATGAAGCGCCAATTCGCATTAAGAACTGTGGACATTTTGTGCCGTGGGAGGCAGCTGAAGAATTTATTTTTCGTACAGTTGAATTCTGTCGAAGAAAATAATTATTTGTCCTGTGACATTTTCTCGGCGATTGCACGATCTCGTCGAATGACATTTCTGATCAAGACTGAACCGACAACTCCGACTCCGGCGAGCATGACAAGAAATACTGTGTACTGCATCCAGCCACCACGATCGCCAGAACTTTGTGGCTTTTTTCCGCAATCAGGGCGGGGGTTTGAATTAATACATTCAGAGGGATCATTTACTAAGTCGTATACATATGTTGAGTCGGTTACTTCTGCAGTTGCAACGGTGGAGTCAGTAGGGGTGTCGGCTGCATGAACTGCAGAGAGCCCAAACGGGGCAAGCGTGAGAACAATGGCACAGGTGATGGGGGCGATACGGGGCATGGGTCTATCGTCTCACGCCAACTAGAGTTGACAAAGTCATGAGCACGACTCCTCCCTCCGCCCAGCACGATGTAGTCCTCGTTGTTGATTTTGGAGCGCAATATGCCCAACTCATAGCAAGGCGTGTGCGCGAAGCTCAGGTGTATTCAGAAATTGTTCCGTACCGCATTACTGCAGCAGAAGTAGTTGCAAAAGCGCCGAAGGCGATCATTTTGTCAGGCGGCCCCAAAAGTGTTCATGTAGATGGCGCACCGTTGCTCGACCCCGCAATCTATGAATTAGGAATTCCAATCCTTGGCATTTGTTACGGATGTCAATTGGTGGCACAGCAATTAGGTGGCGTTGTGTCACGCGGTGGTCGTGGCGAATATGGCCGCGCCACTCTCACTCGCAGTTCTTCAACTTCGACGTTACTTGGTGGTTCAACACCCCAGGTGCACGACGTGTGGATGAGCCATTTCGATTTCGTTAGTGAAGCACCGGCTGGCTTTGTCGGTACGGCAGCAACCCCTGATGCACCGAACGCTGTCATTGAAGATGATGCACGTCGCATCTATGGAGTGCAATATCACCCCGAAGTTGTGCACACGTCTAGCGGTCAAGACCTTCTGGTGCGATTCTTGGTGGACATTGCGAAATGCAAACAAGACTGGACAATGGCAAGCATTGTTCATGATCAGATCGAAGCGATTCGCGCACAAGTCGGAACTGAACGTGCAATTTGCGGTTTGTCAGGCGGTGTTGATTCGTCAGTTGCTGCTGCAATCGTGCATCAAGCGATCGGTTCGCAGCTCACATGCGTATATGTAGATACAGGCCTCATGCGTCGTGGTGAAAGTGAACAAGTTGTTGAGACATTTCGCAAGAGCATGGGTATTGAGCTAATTCATATTGATGCTGGTGACAGATTCTTTGCTGCACTTGCGGGTATTACAGAACCAGAAGCGAAGCGCAAAGCAATAGGTGAATTGTTTGTACGCATTTTCGAAGAAAACACTGGCGGGCTTACCGACGCGAAGTACCTAGTGCAAGGAACGTTGTATCCCGACATTGTGGAAAGTGGCGGACACGATGGCACTGCTGCAGTGATCAAGAGTCACCACAATGTTGGCGGACTGCCCGATGATATGACTCTCGAGCTATGTGAACCTTTGCGTGCATTGTTTAAAGATGAAGTACGAAAAGTTGGTGTTGAAGTTGGCTTAAGTGATGACATCGTGTGGCGTCAACCATTTCCTGGTCCTGGTCTTGGTGTTCGAATCATTGGCGAAGTCACGCCAGACAAAGTGGCAACATTGCAGCACGCAGATGAAATAGTTCGTCATGAAGTAAAAGCAGCAGGTCTCGAGCGTGAGATCTGGCAGGCCTTTGCAGTGCTTGCCGATATTCGTAGCGTTGGTGTCATGGGAGACGAGCGCACCTATGGCCGGCCCATCATTATTCGTGCTGTCACCAGTGACGATGCCATGACAGCTGACTGGGCCAGATTGCCCTATGACCTTTTGGAAAAGATGTCGAGCCGCATCATTAATGAGGTGCCTGGCATCAACCGCGTTGTCTACGACGTGACCTCAAAGCCGCCTGGCACTATTGAGTGGGAATAGCCCATCTGGGCTCATATCCACTCCCGTAAGGCTCTCAGGGGCCGCCATCGGGCCATAACGCCACCCAAGTAGCCTGACAAGGTCATGTTTTCGACCCGTCACCACCGGGGGCCCTTGCGGTCCGTACTGGTCTCTTTTCTTGCTGTTGGCATCATGGGGGGCACGGTTATTGCCCCACGCCTTGCGTCGGCTGACTCTATTGACGACAAACGACGCCAGGTAGCCAATATTGCCGATCAGCTCGACAAGTTGACCGAGCAGATGGATGCGCTTGGCGAAGATTATTCACAATCGCTGACCGACCAAGCTGACTTGGCAGTGGAGATAGATAAGGCACAGGCCGATGTGGCGGCAGCTGAAGCGCAACTATCGCAGATGCGAGGCACGTTGTACATGTCTGCAGTTACTCAATTCATGCACGGTGGTCGAAATTCAACTTTGACAAATCTTTTTGCGTCATCAGGTGGTGTCCAAGATTCGTTGCAGCGCAGTCAGTTGTTATCAATTGCTATGAACCAAGGTTCGCTCACCACAGATTCATTAGATGCAACTGCCACCTCGTTGACAAAGAAAAAAGCCGTATTAGAAAAAAAACGTAAGCAAGCAATCAGTGTCGGAATTTCTGTAAAAAAACGCCAAGGTGCAGCAGAAGCATTAGCTGCGCGTTATCAGCAATTGCAATCGACCGTAAAGGGTGATCTCGTTGATTTGTTGCGTGAAGAACGTAACCGCAGAGAATCACAGGCACTGTCAGATGCGCAAAAAGCCGCAGCTGGATACAGCAGTAAATACGCATCGATCCAACGGCGATATAGCAATCTGCCAAAAGTTTCGGCTCGCAGTCAGTTAGCAATCAAAGCTGCATTGGCCCAGTTGGGAGTTGCGTATCGGTATGGCATGAGTTCGCCTGGACATGCGTTTGATTGCTCGGGACTGACCACGTATGCATGGGGTAGAGCTGGAGTTGGTCTTGCGCGTAACTCTCGTTCCCAATTCAACACATTGCCGCATATTCCGAAAGAACTAGCGCAACCCGGCGATCTGATTTTTCAAGGGTCTCCAATCCATCACGTGGGTATTTATCTAGGAAACGGCACCATGGTGCACGCACCGCAATACGGCGACGTTGTGAAAATCTCAGCCATTCGTTGGAACAAAGTCGTTGGCGTCGCCCGGCCGGGTTGATTGCCACTACGGTAAATCTCCATGCAGGGGATCGACGAAGTAAAAGTAGAAGCGTGGCTCAACGCAAATATTGACGGCGCGCAGGGTCCGTATACATACGATCTAATTGCTGGCGGTCGAAGCAACATCACTTTTCGGGTGACTGATGCGAACGGAATGCAGTTAGTCCTACGTCGTCCGCCAATGGGCCACGTATTGGCAACTGCTCACGACATGGCACGCGAACATCGCATTATCTCTGCAGTGGGTAAGACCAATGTGCCCGTGCCTCGCACTCTCGGAGTCTGCACAGACGAAGATGTCAATGGCGCACCGTTTTATGTAATGGCGTTTGTTGATGGCGTGGTGCTTGATAGTCCGGACAAAGGGTTGTTGTTGCCCGAAGCATTGCGTACCAGTGCAGCTGAAGACCTTATTGATGTGTTAGCCGATCTGCATGCGGTCGATATCGATGCTGTTGGTCTCGGAGACTTAGCGAAGCGTGAAGGATACGTTGAGCGCCAAGTGAAGCGTTGGAGCACACAGTGGGCTAACTCAAAAACACGTGAACTACCCGCAGTCGAAGAAGTGGCTCGACTGCTCGCTGAAAACATTCCGGTACAACATGGTGTTGCAATCGCACATGGTGATTATCGCTTCGGCAACTGTCTGACCAATATTGCAACAGGAAAGATTGCTGCAGTACTTGACTGGGAGTTGTGCACGTTGGGCGACCCGCTGGCTGATCTTGGGTATGTCGGTATTTACTGGACTGATCCTGGCCAACCGATGTTGCGTCATAATGATCCGTCTGGTCACCCAGGCTCGTGCACGTTTGACCACTTGGTGCAACGGTATGCAACACGCACCGGCCGGGACGTTTCAAACGTTGGGTACTACAAGGCGTTTTCCAGTTTCCGATTGGCAGTTATTTCCGAAGGTGTGTACGCAAGGTATTTACACGGCGCGATGGGTGACCAAGATATTGACCTTGCACCGATGAAACTCGGAACCGAAACGTTGGCGGAAGCTGCGCTTGCAGCATTGACAGGAAAGTAACTATGGCTGTTTTAGAAGGTTGGGTAAAAGATTCGTTTACCTCTGCATCATTAACCCGTGACACGTATCGCAAGGGGACTGGCCCAGTAGTCATTGTGGTTCACGAAATTCCAGGTATCACACCTGCAGTAGAACGTTTTGCAAACGATGTCGTGAGCGCAGGGTTCACAGTTGTAATGCCTGACCTAGTGGGGACTCCTGGCCGCGAAGTAAGCGGAAAATACTTAGCGTCATCAATGTCAAAAATTTGTATCGCAAAAGAATTCACAACATTGGCTCTTCAGAAAACGTCGCCGATTATTTCTTGGCTACGCGCATTAGCCCGTGCGCTGCACAATGAAATTGGCGGAAAAGGCGTTGGTGCGGTTGGCATGTGCTTCTCTGGCGGATTCGCTCTCGGCATGATGGTGGATGACATCATGATTGCACCAGTTCTCTCTCAGCCGTCACTTCCATTTGCAGTGGGTACTGCGCGTGGTGCAGATCTGAACCTGTCGCCAGATGACATGTCGGTCATCACTCAGAGAGCTGCAGATGGGTGCCAGGTTTTGGGATTGCGATTTACGCAAGACAAATTAGTGGGCGATCGTTTCGCCTCATTGCGCAAACTTATTGGGGATGCGTTTATCGCAGTCGAGATTCCATCGCAGTCTCCGAAAGACCACAGCGTTCTGACCGAACAGCGTGATGAAACCAGCGTGCAGCGCGTACTTGCTTTCTTCAGCGAAAAACTGAAGTAGTTATCGCGGGCCACCATCAACGGGAAGCATGGTTCCGGTGGTGTAACTGCTGGCATTGCTAGCTAAGTACAGAGCCGCACCGACAATTTCATGTGGTTCGCCACCGCGTTGCAACATATAACCAGTCTTAGCCGCTTTGTTGAAACGTTCCATGTCCCAAGCCTTTGAGATATCTGTCAAGAATGGCCCTGGCACGATGCAATTGACACGAACATGGGGCGCATAGGTTCGTGCAAGCCCCATCGTCAAGTTGTTAACCGCAGCCTTCGCAGCACCGTAGATCACTTCGTTCGGTGATGGTCGTGAACTCGCAATTGACGACACATTGATAATGGAACCACCACGTACGTTCCCGTCAGGGTTCTTTGTAGTCATGTGAGTGCCGATGAGTGCCGATAAACGGAATGGTCCCTTTAAGTTCACGCCAAGAACTTTGTCATACAAATCTTCTGTGACTTCTACAAGGGATGAATACAACGGAGACATTCCTGCATTGTTAACAAGAATGTCAATGTGTCCAAATTCTGCAATGGCAGTAGTTGCCAGCATTTCTGCGTCCGACCAGGACGCGGCGTGATAACCAATCGCAAGCGCACGACGCCCTAACGCGCGAACTTCATTCGCAACTGTTTCACAATTCTCAACCTTGCGACTTGCAACAACAATATTCGCACCGTGTTCTGCAAACGCCAATGCCATTTCGCGACCAAGGCCGCGACTGCCACCTGTGATGATGGCGGTCTTGCCCTCTAATGAAAAAAGATCTGTCATGTCGTTACCTTTGCTGAATACTCAGGGTGTTTGAATGACGCAACGGTACGTCGCACATCAGCATTGGCCGATACCAGAAGATGCCGTGCCAGTAATCCCTTTGCTGCCTTGGCATTGTGGCCACCCACCACAGCCCCTGAATGCGACACAAGGTCAACACGAACAACGTTGTCAAGAAGATTCCAATTGATGGCAGCTCTGTGCTCATTCGGCAATAGGTCGATTGCCGCCTTCTTTTTTACCGTCGCAACTAGTGCATCTGTGATTGCTTCATTCCAGAATTTCGACATAGTGCCAAATGGTGCGAGACGTGCGCCCATTTTTAATCGATAGTCGGGGATTTGATCATCAGCACGCACGAGACCAAGTAACCCAGATGGAACAATGATGCGTTTTATGAATGCGTTGCGCTGTGTTGCCGTCAGAGATGCAAGATCCAGGTGATCCCAAACGACTCCGGTGTATCGCTGCCATGCAGGAAGACACGGTGCATCAACTAATTGCATGTTGGAAGATTGCGCGCGTGTTAGGTGCGCCCCACTTACACCGAGAAGTTTTTGTGTACCACCTTTTTCTTTTCGTAATTGCGCAACTACAAGCGCACGTTGCGTTGCAAGTGTGTCACCAAAAATTCCACTGTCGTAGGACCACCTAATGTTTGGTTTGCCATCCAATGCTTTACCTTCTGTCGGAGGAAGCAGTAACAAAAAATCATTCACACTCATCTATCCAAGTCTTGCACGATGTGCATACGATGAAGTTATGCAAGTACATGTTGATTCCAAAAAATGCCAAGGACATAACCGTTGTTATGCATTAGCGCCCGAAATATTTGATGTTGATGACTACGGGCAGGCATTCGAATTAAACGATGGTGTTCTTCCAGTCGCACTGGAAGAAAAAGCCCGATTGGCCGTTGCCAACTGTCCTGAATTCGCAATAACAATAGAGGAATAGAAACATGACATCTGTATACGGACCCGCAACTAACTGGGCAACTGATTTCGATCATGCTGACCCGGAGTACAACAAAAATATTCACAAAATTTGGGATGACTTGAAAACTTCTGGATGTCCCATTGCACACACTGATCGGTACGGCGGTGCGTGGTTGCCTCTTACGTATGAAATGGTTCATGAGATTTCGTACGACACCGCACATTTCTCTAGTCGCAGTCCAGTTGTTGGCCAATTAAAACCAAGTGAAATTCCTGATGCGGTTCCAGCTCCAGTCGGTGGTGTCCCGCCAATCTCAAGTGATCCTCCATTTCACGCCGGAGCACGTCACTTGTTGCTGCCGATATTTGCACCCAAAGCAATCGATCCGTTGAACAGTGTGATCAGAGAGTTCTGTCACAAACTTATTGATGACATGGGTGACAAAGAATTTGTTGATGGCGCAGTTGAGTATGCGCAGAATATTCCTGTCATGGTTGTCGCACACTTGTTGGGGTTCCCACTAGAGGACGCTGATCAATTCCGTTTGTGGATTCGTTCCGCACTTGAGGATGTTGGTGAGGCTCGTGAACAACGCGAATCAGATCAGTTGGCACTTGCTGACTACATCAACAAGCACATTGATGAGCGCATGGAGAATCCAGGTGATGATCTCATTTCCTATCTGCTGAATGCCGAGATGGAAGGGGAGAAGTTGTCGCGTGAACATGTCTTCGGAACTGTTGCACTCGCTCTGATCGCTGGAATCGACACCACCTGGAGTGCGCTCGGGTCATCTTTGTTGCATCTGGCAAGTAATTCAGTTGACCGCCGTCGACTTGTTGAGAATCCATCGATGATTGCCCAGGCCATTGAAGAGTTCCTTCGTGCATATGCCCCCGTCACCATGGCGCGTCTTGTTACTGAAGACATGGAATTCCATGGTGTGCATATGAAGAAGGAAGATTGGGTTCTTCTTCCTTTCCCTGCAGCCAACCGTGATGAGAAAGAGTTTCCGAACGCTGATGTAGTGGATATCGATCGCGAAATCAATCGGCACACGGCATTTGGTTTAGGAATTCACCGATGCATTGGGTCTAACTTGGCCCGCCTTGAGCTGAATGTGGCCGTCGAAGTATTCCTCGAGCGGTTCCCGGATTTTGAACAGGACACCAAGGAAGAAGTGAAGTGGAGCCTTGGGCAAGTCAGAGGTCCGCGCAAGTTGCCTCTTCGCATTTTGACCCGCTCCTAAGACTTTGGGTCGGGCACCATATTTGGGACGCCTAATGCCTAACATATAGGGATGCGCGTACACGTAGACCCCTCCAAATGCCAAGGACATAACCGCTGTTATGCCTTAGCTCCCGAATTATTCGATGTTGACGATTACGGCAACGCTTTCGAACTTAATGATGGTGTTGTCCCTGCCGGCCTTGAAGCCAAAGCACGCCTTGCGCTTGCTAACTGTCCCGAATTTGCAATCTCAATCGAGGAATAGTCATGAGTGAAACCGTTTACGGCCCAGTAACTGATTGGGCGACAGACTTTGACCATGGTTCACCTGCATACGCAGCGAACCAGCACAAAATTTGGGATGACCTGAAGAACTCGGGTTGCCCAATTGCTCACACTGATCGTTACGGCGGCACCTGGTTGCCACTGACACATGAAATGGTGCACTCCATTGCGTATGACACCGATCATTTCTCAAGTGAGGGCCCAGTTGTTGGTCAGTTAAAGCCAAGTGAAGTGCCAGATCGCATCGGTGCACCTATCGGGCCCGTACCACCGATCTCGTCTGATCCTCCGTTCCACAATGAGGCACGTCGCTTGTTGCTTCCTGCTTTCTCTCCAAAGATGATTGATCCTTGGCGCGATGAAGTTATTGAGATTTGTAACAAACTCATTGACGACATGGGCGATGCAGATCACATCGATGCTGCGTTGCAATACTCACAGCACATTCCGGTCATGGTTATCGCTCGCATGCTTGGTTTGCCAGTTGAAGATGGCGACAAGTTCCGCGGTTGGGTCAACTTGGTTCTTAGCGGAATCGGCGAAGAGCGCACTGAAGCGCGCATGCAGCAATTCATGGAATTCAATGAGTACCTCGCATTCCATGTCAATGATCACAAGGAAAACCCTCGCGAAGATCTCATCTCGTTCTTGTTGAATGCGGAAATTTTCGGTGAGAAGTTGTCGCTTGAGCACGCGGTCGGAACAGTCATTCTGTTGTTGATTGCCGGCATCGACACAACATGGAGCGGTATCGGTTCATCGTTGTGGCATCTTGCAACCAACTCAGTAGACCGTCGTCGTTTGGTGGAAAATCCAGACATGATTCCTACAGCAATTGAAGAATTTCTGCGTGCGTATGCACCTGTCACCATGGCACGTGTTGTCAAGGAAGACATGGAATTCCATGGCGTGCAGATGAAGAAAGAGGATTGGGTTCTTCTGCCATTCCCTGCAGCAAACCGTGATGACAAGCAATTTGCAAATGCACATGAAGTAGTAATCGATCGCGAAGAGAACCGCCATGCCGCTTTTGGTCTTGGTATTCACCGTTGCCTCGGTTCAAACCTTGCTCGTTTGGAAATGAATGTCGCCATTGAAGTATTCCTTCAGCGGTTCCCAGACTTCTCTGTTGATGCAAACGAAATAGTTACGTGGAGCACCGGTCAGGTTCGCGGACCTCGCTCGTTGCCATTCGTGATCAACGCACGCGCATAACACCTCATACTTCGCGCCGACACAGTCCGCTCGTAAGATGGCGGGACCATGTCAGATCAACTATTTAGCGCTTCAGGTAACAGCACGCCGCTGAACCCTGACCAACAAGAGGCTGTGTATCACCCAGGTGGTCCACTGCTTGTTGTTGCTGGTGCTGGCTCGGGCAAAACTCGTGTTCTTACTCAACGCATTGCATGGCTGATTTCGCAAGGCACATCGCCGTTCGCCATTTTGGCCATCACGTTTACTAATAAGGCCGCTGAAGAAATGCGACATCGTGTTGCTGACTTAGTGGGTCCTACCGCGCGCTCAATGTGGGTCACCACATTTCATAAGGCCTGTGTTCGTATGTTGCGTCAACATGCCGAGCTCATTGGGTACCCCAAGCAGTTCACCATTTATGATTCGCAAGATTCAAAGCGACTTGTCGGGTACGTCATTCGTGACATGGGGCTGGACGCCAAAAAGTTCCCCGCAAATGCAGCGCAGTCAAAAATCAGTTTGTGGAAGAACGAACTAATAACTGCGTCGGTTGCATTTGATACAGCCGAACATATATCTGCGCGCCGCAATGCCGAGATTTATCGTGAGTATCAGGCGCGTCTCATTCGTGCCGGCGCAATGGACTTCGACGACTTGTTGGTCAACGTGGTGCGATTGTTTGAAACGCATCCTGAAGTGTTGCGTCAATATCAAGAACGTTTTCAACACATTCTCATTGATGAATATCAGGATACGAACCAGGCACAGAATCGCATTGTCCTCATGTTGGGCGCGTTGCATCACAACGTGTGTGTGGTGGGTGATAGCGACCAGAGCATTTACAAATTTCGGGGCGCCGACATGCGCAATATTGATCAATTCGAAAGTGCGTTTGGCGAGGCAACGGTTGTGGTGCTTGCGCAAAATTATCGCAGCACGCAGACAATTCTTACGGCGGCTAACGCTGTGATCTCGCAAAATGTCGGTAGACGTCCGAAAGATCTATGGACATCAGCAGGCGATGGTGAACGCATTGTCCGCTACTTTGCAGAGAACGAATATGACGAAGCTGCGTGGGTGTCGTCAACGGCGCAAGATATTCATACAAAAGAGAAGCGTGCGTGGGGCGATATTGCCATTATGTATCGCACCAACGCACAGAGCCGCGCCATTGAAGAATCAATGATGCGCTCAGGAATTCCATACAAAGTTGTTGGCGGAACAAAGTTTTACGAGCGGCGTGAAGTAAAGGACGCCATTGCCTATTTGAAGGCTGGTGCAAACCCGCTCGATGAAATCAGCATCAAGCGAGTGCTAAACGTACCGAAGCGTGGCATCGGTGATACAAGCATCGGAAAGATCGACCTTTTCGCCACCGCAAATAACATTTCATTTATTGATGCCATGCGCCGTGCAAGCGAAGCGGGCGTGTCTGGCGGCGCAATCAATGGAATCGCATTGTTTGTCACCTTGGTCGACGAAATGAACGCATCGCTTGCAGATGGCCCATCTGCATTGCTGGAAGTTGCAATGAATAACAGCGGTTACATCACCGAACTTGAACAAGAAGCAACAGTAGAAGCTGCTGGTCGACTTGAAAACATCTCTGAACTCATTGGTTCTGCAGCCGAATTCACTCAGGTAGAAGAATTCCTTGAACAAGTTGCTCTTGTTGCAGACACAGATGATCTTGATGCTGAAAACCATATTGTGCTGATGACATTGCACTCTGCAAAAGGACTTGAATACCCAGTTGTTTTCTTAGTGGGCTGTGAAGAAGGAATTTTCCCGCACAACCGCGCATTGCTTGACCCTGCAGAACTAGAAGAAGAACGCCGTCTTGCATATGTAGGGCTTACTCGTGCACGCGAGCGGTTACTTGTATCTCACGCATGGCAGCGCATGTTGTTCGGGCAGTCGCAGTACAACCCACCGTCACGGTTCTTGGCCGAAGTACCAGCTGAATTATTTGACCGTCAGGGCAATGTTGATTCAGGTTCTGATCATGGACGCGTCTTTGGTCGCACCTCAACCGATTGGAACGACGCAGAACTTCCGGCGTATAAGCGCCGCAACGATGATGACGATGATGATTCGTTTGGTCGCTCATACGGGCGTCGCGCTGAACGTGCAGTGCGCCCTGCAGCAGAACCCCGCAATACAGAACACCTTGTGGGGCTCAAGCCCGGCGATGACGTGATGCACTCTGTGTTCGGTGAAGGCGTAGTTATCGAGATCAAAGGCACCGGCGACAAGACTGAAGTCACTGTCCGCTTCCGCGATAAGGGCACCAAACACTTGGCTCTCGCATGGGCGCCGTTAACAAAACTTTCGTGAAGTTCTTTTTCGAGGGCCGCGAGTAGTAGAAATAAAGCTATGAAGGCAGCAATCCTTATCGAAAGTCTCACCGGCAACACGTGGAAGGCGGGCGAACTCATCGCAGCCAATCTGCAACAAGAGAACTGGGCGATCACCGGGATCTCTTCGATGAAAGATCCGAATTATGCATCAATTCAAGATGCTGACACCGTCATCGTGGGCACATGGGTGCACGGACTTTTTGTTGTTGGTCAAGCGCCATGGGGAATTGATCGATTGCGACATCTTCCTGCAATGGCCGGGAAGCAAGCTGTGGCGTTTTGTACATATGCACTGAATCCTGGAAAATCACTTGATGTCATGACGCGTGAATTAGAGATGCGCGGTGCTGACGTGATTGGTGGACTCGCATTGCAACGCGGCCATTTGGCCGAGCATGCCGAGGAATTTGCTGTTCGCCTCGTTGATTCGATTGTCGCTAAGTAACTAACGCCAGGTAATAATTACGGCAGTGTTGTCACGCTTGCTGTCAAACCGCGCAAATCGATATACAACGTCTTTTTGTTTTCAACAATTGGGCGCACTTCCGCGGGTGCCGTTAGTTGATTCACCTGAAGAATGCGTTGAGTGCAATCTGTAAATGTGCGAGTGCCTTGAACATGGGTGACGAGACAACTGGCATCGCGGTCAGCAGGAAATCCGTAATACACCTGCCAGCCGGTCGCAGGGTCTGAGCCCACATGGTCAAGGACTACCGATCTCACACCATCGGGGCTCTTTAGGTCGGGCAGTAACAACGGCCCATCGGCTTCAATTGCTTTGGCCATGGCCGAGACCTTGCCGACCTCAAAGACCTTGTTTCCGAGACTGGAGTTTGGATCGGCGCGATGGTTGATAACAGCGGCCACCACCCATAAACCGCCAAAGAAAAGGGCGAAAAATGCGATGCCCCCAATGACGGGCACAACTGCACGAGCGAGGGGACTGCGGAGACGGGGAAATGCCATGCCTCTATTCTGGCGGGTTGGTACGGAAACCCGCGTACGGCGTAGGGTTTACCTTCTGTGAAGCGTCCGTATCGAGTAGTTGTTGCCAAGCCTGGCCTAGATGGTCATGATCGTGGAGCCAAGGTCATCACCCGCGCTCTTCGTGATCATGGTTTTGAGGTCATTTACACCGGTCTTCACCAGACCCCCGAGCAAATTGCAGAAACTGCAATGCAAGAAGATGCCGACGCCGTGGGGTTGTCGCTTTTATCTGGTGCACACCTCACGTTGTTTCCACGGACCGTTGAAGAGCTGAAAAATCGCGACATGGCTGACATCCTGATTTTTGGTGGCGGCGTGATTCCTGATGCTGATGCACGCGCGTTACGCGAGCAAGGCGTAGGAAATATTTTTGGCCCTGGTTCATCACTCAAAGTGATTTGCCAATGGCTTGAAGAAGAACTCGACAATAGGGAGTAACTCATGGACCTTTTCGAATATCAGGGCAAGCAGTATTTTGCGCGCTACGACATTCCCGTATCAAAAGGTGACGTTGCAGTCACTGTTGATCAAGCAATCGCTGCAGCAGATGCAGCCGGCTACCCAGTAGTTGTAAAAGCTCAGGTACAAGTGGGCGGTCGCGGTAAAGCAGGTGGCATCAAGTTGGCAAATAATGCTGATGAAGTGCGCACGCATGCAGGAAACATCTTGGGCATGGACATCAAGGGTCATGTGGTAAAGCGTGTGTGGGTAGAAAACGCATCAGACATCGCAGAGGAGTACTACGCATCATTCACACTTGATCGTGGTGCAAAGAAGCACCTTCTTATGTTGAGCCGCGAAGGTGGAGTTGAGATTGAAGAAGTTGCAGAGAAGAACCCTGCAGCCATTCTTATGTTGCATATTGACCCAGTTGACGGACTTTCTGCAGCTGCTGCAAAAAAAGCTGCTGTTGACGCAAAGATTCCTGATGCAGCTCAACAAGGTGTCGCAGACATTTTGGTAAAGCTATATCGCTGCTTCGTTGAAGGTGATTGCGATCTTGCAGAAATCAACCCACTCATCTTGAAGCCAACTGGCGAAGTGCATGCACTTGATGCAAAAGTCAGCCTTGATGAAAACGCTGAATTCCGTCACCCTGAATGGGCTGAATTTCAAGCAACTGTTGAACTAGACGCACGTGAACTTCTTGCTCGTGAAAAGGGTCTGCAATACATTGGCCTTGACGGCACGGTTGGCATTATCGCTAACGGCGCTGGTCTTGCAATGAGCACGCTTGACGTTGTGAACCAGGTAGGTGGCAGTGCTGCAAACTTCCTCGACATTGGCGGCGGCGCAAATGCTGACGTAATGGCCGGAGCACTTGAAGTTATTAACTCTGACAAAAAAGTAAAGAGCATCTTCATCAACATCTTTGGTGGAATCACTCGCGGTGACGAAGTTGCTAAGGGCATTGTGGAAGCACTTGGTCGTGTTGATCTTCGTGCGCCAATTGTTATTCGTCTTGATGGCACTAACGCAACAGAGGGACGCGACATTCTGAAGAATGCCGGAATCCCCGAATCAAAACTCACCAGTAAGTCAACGATGCTCGAAGCTGCTGAAGCAGCTGTTGCGCTCGCAAAGTAAGGACCCCCGTCATGGCAATTTTCGTCGATCAAAACACCAAAGTTATTGTGCAGGGCCTCACAGGTGGCCAAGGCAAATATCACGGACTTCGTAACAAGGCATACGGCACACAGGTTGTTGCTGGTGTTACACCAGGCAAGGGCGGCACAGACGTTGAAGGCATCCCTGTCTACAACAGTGTTGCTGAGGCAGTGAAAGCAACGGGTGCAACTGCATCATTCGTTACCGTTCCGCCGAAAGCTGCATCTGCTGCAATTCTTGAAGCTGCTGGTGCAGGCATCACGTTTATCGTGTGCATCACTGAAGGAATTCCTGCACAAGACGAAGCACGTACGTACAACACATTGATTCGTGATTTTCCGAAAGTTCGTCTGCTCGGGCCCAACTGCCCAGGCATCATCAGCCCAGGAAAATGCAACATCGGAATTACGGCGGGTGAAATTGCACAACTGCCCACTGCAAAGGGCCCAAACGTTGGCATCGTGTCACGTTCCGGCACTCTTACGTATCAAGCACTCTATGAATTGAAGCAACTCGGTATCGGCGTATCAACATGTGTTGGTATCGGTGGCGACCCAGTACCAGGAACATCATTTATTGATTGCTTGCGCGAATTCCAAGCAGACCCAGAAACTCACGCGATCATCATGATCGGTGAAATTGGTGGATCAGCTGAAGAAGAAGCTGCAGAGTTCATCAAGGCCAATGTGACTAAGCCAATGTCTGCATATATTGCCGGCGTTACAGCTCCTGCTGGCAAGAAAATGGGCCATGCAGGCGCCATCGTTTCTGGCGGCAAGGGAACAGCTCAAGGCAAGATGGATGCACTGCGTGCTGCCGGCGTATTAGTTGGACATAACCCAACAGAAGCTGGCTCTCTCATGGCCGGCATTGTGGCTGGGCTGAGCTGAGTGCCACGCGCTCTACTTTCTGTATACGACAAAACGGGAATCGTTGAATTTGCGACGACGCTTCATGAACTCGGTTGGTCGTTGCTGTCGAGTGGCGGAACCGCCGCTGCTATTTCTGCTGCCGGTATTCCCGTAACAGATGTTGCAGAGATAACTGGGCTAGCACCCATTCTCGATCATCGTGTGGTGACACTGCACCCGAAAGTTCATGGCGGCATTCTTGCTGATCGTTCGAATCCGGATCATGTTGCTGAAATGGAAAAGAACGGCATTGAAGGTATCGATCTGGTTGTTGTCAACTTGTATCCATTTTCATCAAAGCCAGGAATTGAACTCATCGATATTGGTGGCCCAGCAATGGTGCGCGCAGCAGCAAAGAACTTTGCACATGTCGGTGTTGTTGTAGACACTGCTGATTACGGCGATGTGCTTGAAATGATTAGTGGTGATTTCTTTAGTATTTCCGCCCGTCGTCGTTTGGCGCAGAAGGCATTCAGAATCACAAGTGCGTATGACGCATCAATTTCGTCGTGGTTAGCTGATGAAACAAGCGATCGCGAAGATGCAACAGTGCCACCGATTCTTACCTTGGTTGCTGAACGCGCTGAAGTTTTGCGATACGGCGAAAACCCACATCAAACTGGTGCGCGGTATCGCCTTCCTGGTGTTGAGAGTTGGTGGGATTCAGCAACTCAACTCAATGGCAAAGAAATGTCATATCTCAACGTTCTTGATACGGAAGCTGCGTGGCAATTGGTCAGTCGATTCGATAGGCCAGCAGCAGTGGTGGTGAAACATGCCAACCCTTGTGGTGTTGCTCTTGCCCCAACAATTTTTGAGGCATATTTACACGCACATGGGGCCGACCCCATTAGTGCGTTTGGCGGAATCATCGCCGTGAATGGCGAAGTCAACGGCGAAACAGCTGCAGAAATCAATAAGACATTTACAGAAGTGGTTATTGCTCCTTCATTTACATCCGATGCTCTTGAGATTTTGTGTGCGAAACCATCGCTTCGTATTTTTGAAGCAGTGGCACCATTTGGTTCAATGGCCATTGATGTTCGATCAATTGATGGGGGACTTCTTGTGCAGTCAGTTGATGAAGTCGATGAACCGCTTGATGATTTCACGGTGGTCACCGAGCGTGCACCAAGTGCCGATGAATGGTCGAGTTTGTTGTTGGCATGGCAAACAGTTGCAGCTACGTGGAGCAATGCAATTGTGCTTGCACATGGTGACACCGTTGTTGGCATTGGTGGGGGACAGCCAAACCGAGTTGATGCTGCGCGGTTAGCGATAGGTCGTGCCGGTGACCATGCTGCCGGATCGGTTGCTGCAAGTGATGCTTTTTTCCCATTTGGCGATACGGTTTCAGAGTTGGCTGCCGCTGGTGTCACTGCAATTTTCCAACCCGGTGGCAGTGTGCGAGACGAAGAATCCATCTCGGCAGCCAACACTTATGGCATTGCCATGGTGTTCACCGGATCACGCCACTTCCGTCACTAGGCAAGTCGTAGACTAAAGAAATGGCACGTATTGGTGACCTCCTTGCGGCGGGGCGAACTTTCTCTTTTGAATTTTCACCTCCCAAAACCACTGCCGGATCAATGTCCCTTGGTCGCACAATCGCTGAACTTGAATCTCTGAGTCCTTCTTTTGTTTCATGCACGTACGGAGCTGGCGGTTCCACCCGCGAGAACACACGCGACACGGTGTTATGGATTGAACGCGAGACAAACATTCCTGCCATGGCACATCTCACATGCGTTGGTCATACCCGTGCTGAAATTGAGGACATTATTGCTACGTACACCGCGGCCGGAATTGAAAATGTTCTGGCTCTAGCTGGTGATCCACCAAAAAATCCCGCCGATGCACGACCAAGCGATTACATGTATGCAACCGATCTAGTTGAGCACCTGCGCGAGATTTCTGATCTTTCAATCGGTGTTGCTGCACATCCTGAAGGACACCCACGTTCACCTGATCTTGCATCTGACCGCCGCCTTCTTGCTGAAAAGCTGAAGGTTGTCGACTTCGCAACCACTCAGTTCTTCTTCGACGTCGATCATTATTTGTCATTAGTGAATGACTTGGCGGACCTTGGTGTCACGAAACCTGTTGTGCCCGGAATTATGCCGTGCACAAACATCGCCCAAGTGGAGCGCATGGCCGAATTATCAGGCGCAGCATTTCCTGGCTGGTTGCGTGAGCGTCTCGAGTCGGGAACTTCGCCCGAAGACGTTCGTCGAATCGGAGTGGAAGCTGCAACAGAGTTATGTTCGCAATTGCTCTCTGCGGGCGCACCCGGACTTCATTTTTATACGTTGAATAAATCAACTGCTACACGGGAGATATATGCCCAATTGGGTCTTCCGGTCGCTTGACCTTTTTCTTTCATGAGTAATCAGAACGTCACACATCCAGAATCAGGTGGAACACCAGCGTGGGGAAGCCGTAGAGGCCCTGTTGTCCCGTATGTTCCTGCACTTGATGGCTTGCGGGCACTCGCAGTTATTGCTGTGATTGTGTATCACGCCAATCATCAGTGGTTAGGCGGCGGATTTCTCGGCGTTGAAGTTTTCTTTGTCATCTCTGGCTATCTCATTACGTTGCTTCTCATTGCTGAGCGTGAGCGATCTGGCACTGTGTCACTTGGAAATTTCTGGATGCGTCGCGCCAGACGTTTACTACCTGCATTGTTTACCTTGTTGCTTGGAACCACTGTGTATTGCGCACTATTTGATCGCGATCGCTTAGGTATGTTGCGCGGTGACGTTGTCGGTGGCGTTTTATATGTGTCTAACTGGTTCCAGATATGGAGCGGTTCGTCGTATACATCAGCATTCGCATTTGCCCCGTTACGACATCTGTGGTCTCTTGCGGTAGAAGAGCAGTACTACATCGTGTGGCCGCTCGTCATGTTCTTCCTGCTTCGTCGAATTAGGCCAAAGACGTTGCCGATTCTCGGGCTCATCTTTTCTACTCTGGCAGTCGGAATCGCAATTGCCACAGCGATGATGTATCGCACTGGCCCCATCGATACGTTTGCAACAACACCAGGCCAGTTCATGTCAATCTTTGGGCATCATATTGTCCGCGTTGATTTTCTGTATTTGGGTACCATCACGCGGGCTAGCGGCTTATTGCTGGGCGCAGCTCTAGCCACGATGTGGCGGCCGTGGGCGTTGCGCCGAGGTCGCGCTGGTGCACATGCAAATGGTCTTGACCTTGCGGGAGTGCTCGCACTGATTGCACTTGGCTTTATGTGTTGGAAATTTCGTGAGGTAGTCGACGTTGCCGATGTAGGAATGACTGGGTATGACCTGTTGTATCGCGGTGGATTCATCGCTGTAGGGCTCGCCACTGTTGTCGCTATTGCAACTGTTACTCATCCACGTTCACGGGTAGGCAAGTTCGTTATTGGCACGCCAGTTCTCGTGTGGCTGGGTAAGCGGTCATACGGGTTGTACCTGTATCACTGGACTGTTTTTCAGGCGTATCGCAAGGCTGCAGGAAATTCATTGGACCTGCGTGAGTTCCTGATGTTGATGGCCATCACAGTTGTGATCACCGAAGCGTCGTATCGATTCATCGAAACTCCGATCCGTACAGGCAAGGCATTGGCTTCCTATCGTTCGTGGCGCTCACACGGTGGAACCATACGTGGCCCTATTGGGATTGTGCTCGGCACTCTGGCCATAGTTCCGATTTTTAGCGTGGTCAGCATGGCTGGTGCACGTGTGATGCCTGATGACATCACCGCCGGTCTGAACGACAACGAAGGTGCGGTCACTCGCATCACAACCACAACCGTGTCAGTTACTCCGACAACTGTTCCGTTGGTATCTACCACTACAGCTCCTCATGGGGTAATGGATGTCTTTGCTGTTGGTGATTCGGTGATGTTGGGTTCAGCAAAAAAACTGAAGTCGTACGGCATCACTGTTGACGCAGTAAAAAACAGACAAGTGATTGACGCAGTACAGATTTTCAATTACTACAAGTCAGTCAATGAATTGGGAAATACTGTTGTCATCCACTTAGGTACAAATGGCATTACAAAAGCCGCAACCTTTGAACGAATCCTGAAGCCACTCGCGGGGGTCCAACGGGTCGTTGTGCTGACAATGCGCGTACCGCGTCATGCTTCAGAGGCATTAAATAACGTGGTCATCAACAACCTGCCTGCTACTCATCCGAACGTCACCATCCTTGATTGGTACTCCCTGTCGAAACCCCATCCCGAATGGTTCAATTCAGACGGAATCCATCCCAATGCGATTGGTCAAGACAACTACGTGGCGCTGATTCTGAAGGCCATTGGTCGATAATTCTCTGACTAAGTTGGGCGTTCCATTGGGTACAGACACCTGTGATTGCCTACGCTTAGAGACATGACATCACCAGTTCGTATTGCCGTGACCGGCGCCGCCGGCCAAATTGGCTACAGCCTCCTTTTCCGTATCGCTTCAGGCGCAGTGTTTGGTCCTAATCAGCCAGTCATTCTTCAACTGCTGGAAATTACTCCGGCACTTGGCGCGTTAGAAGGCGTGCGCATGGAACTTGATGACTGTGCGTTTCCATTACTTGCCGGCGTTGTCTGCACGGACAATGCAGAAACGGCTTTTGGCGATATTGATGCTGCATTCCTTGTTGGTGCCATGCCACGTAAGGACGGCATGGAGCGCGGCGACTTGCTCAGCGCGAACGGCGGAATATTCAAGCCACAAGGTCAAGCGCTCGGCGCTGTTGCAAAGAAAGATGCAAAGATTTTGGTAGTGGGCAACCCTGCAAATACAAATGCAGTTATTGCAATGAACAATGCCAAAGGCCTTGACCCCAGCCGCTTTACGGCAATGACTCGTCTTGACCACAACCGTGCGATGACACAGTTGGCAGTCAAGGTTGGTAAGCCAGTGACATCTATAAAGAAGATGACAATTTGGGGTAATCACTCAAGTACTCAGTACCCAGATCTTTTCCATTGCGAAGTGGATGGCAAGAATGCGGCTGCTTTGGTGAACGATCAAGCGTGGATCGAAAATGACTTCATCCCTACCGTGGCCAAGCGTGGCGCAGCAATCATCAAGGCACGTGGATTGTCATCCGCAGCATCTGCAGCAAATGCTGCAATCGATCACATGAACTCGTGGGCTCTCGGCACTGCGCCTGGAGACTGGGTATCGATGGCGATTCCATCTGACGGCAGTTACGGAGTGCCTGAAGGCATCATCTCGTCGTTCCCATGTGTATGCAAAGACGGCAAGTACAGCATCGTGCAAGGCCTTGACATTGATGACTTCAGTCGCGCACGAATCGATGCGTCGGTAGCCGAACTTATTGAAGAGCGTGACGAAGTAAAGAAACTGGGCCTCATTTAATGAGCGTCGCGGCACTCGTCGATACAGACAGGTGGCCGCTAGATAGTGCTGAATTGCATGAGCAATTGAGTGCCACATTCACCAAGGAAAACATTGCGATTCTTCCCGGTTTTATTCGTGAAGATGCAATCTCTGGGCTCATTGCGGAATGCGATGAATTAGCAAAAGTGGCATATCACACCACGGTTAATGCCGATCTTGAAGTAGTTGCGTATGACCAATTCCCAGCAGACAGTGTGATTCGTGCCTTGTACGAATGGGACCCTCTCATGGATTTTGTTGCAAAAATTCTGGGTGAAGAGAAACTATTTCGTTATGCAGATCCGTTCGGTGCACTGAACCTTGCAGTTATGCGAGATGGTCACGAACTGGGTTGGCATTTTGACCAGACAGATTTTGTTGTTTCAATTGCATTTCAAACTTCATCGGAAGGCGGGCATTTTGAAAATGCCTCACGCATTCGATCTGCTACTGAAGAGAACGCTGACACTGTTGCCGCTGTTCGTCGTGGAGATCGTCCTGATCTCGTTCGCACTGAGCCAATGACTCCGGGAACACTGATGGTGTTTAACGGGCGTAATAGTTATCACCGTGTCACACGTGTGTCGGGGGCTACTGCGCGCCATGTTGCATTGCTTGCCTATGACACAAAGCCCGGAACTAACTCCAATGACGCACTGCGGTTGGGTCGGTACGGGCGGTTGCCCGTATGAAGATAGGTGAGGGATTTGTCGGTGAGGGCGCGAATGCGGCCCACATCAATATTGTGCTCGGACTTCGTGAAGGTCCTGTTGGCACCGCGTGGGCAACAGCATTAGCAACTCCTCGTGAAGGACATGTTCCCTTTGTCGCAGTTGCCCAGCCAAATATGCCCGTTGTTCCGTTTACGTTGTTTGTCAACAAAGCCGCCATTGCAAATGATCGACATGGTGAGTTGACATGGGGTGGTGCGCAAGCTGGTGTTGCAGCCGGAGTCGGACTCGCCCATCGCGCGTCACTTTTTGAAGGCAACCTTGATTCGCTCGTTCTCATAGTTGCAGTGTGGGTGAACCCAAATGCAGACAGCGAAGAAGCCGTGTTTGTAAACAATCGTGATGCCACATTGGCTGCACTGCAGCAGGCTCACGATGCGGGCCCTGACATTGCTCGGGCGCTCGCTGCCATGGCGAACCCATCGAACCCGTATTTCCGGGTGTCGTAGAGGTCTATTCGTACGTTGTTAGCGCGCGTACGGCTTCAAATGCGGCATCGAGGGCAGCGAATACAGGCACAGCATCCATGAGGCGCTGCGTGTCTCCTGAGATGCGTACATGGCCCTTAATAAAGGCCTCCTGAGCAGGCAGGGCACCGGTAGCGACACCAACAGCTGTTTCCCAGGTCTGTTCCATTCGGATGTCTTCGGTTGCTGCAGGGCCTGACGAGAATCGAGCCTGGCCGTCGCCGACTTGCAGGTGGTACAGCACAGTGCCTTCAGGACCGTCTGTCACTACCTGAGTGACTCCGATGGAGTGTGTTGAGGCAAGGTCATTGAGTGATTCGCTAGCGGCTACTTGAGCCTGCATTGCATCAATCCAATCGAGGCTGAGATATCGCATGGTGTTGTGTCCTGAGTTATTGGGCAGCGGAGCGGCGGTGTTTGATGAATTCAAAAATCACGGGCAACAGTGACACAAGAACGATTGCCAAGATTGCAATTTCGATGTTGTTTTTCACAGCATCAATTTTTCCGAGGAAGAAACCCAAGAGTGGAATGCCTGCACCCCATGCAAGGCCTCCGATGATATTGAAGCGAGTAAATGTTTTGTATTCCATTTCGCCAACACCTGCGACAACAGGAACAAACGTACGAACGACAGGGACAAAGCGGGCAATGATGATGGTGCGAGATCCGTATTTGGCAAAGAACTCTTGTGCTCGCACAACATGTGCCGGGTCAAACAAGCGCGATTTCGGGCGGGCAAAGACTGCAGGTCCAAGTTTTTTTCCGATGAGATATCCGACTTGATCACCAACAACGGCCATCGCGCCAGCAACAGCCATGACGACCACAATGTTTGGTAACACATGTTTTCCGATTGCATCTTGACCAGCTGGACTTGCGAGAAATCCCGCGACAAATAACAGCGAGTCACCAGGAAGGAAGAAGCCGACGAGCAATCCCGATTCTGCAAACACAATCGCCGCAAGTAAAAAAATACCTCCGCTAGTGAGAAGACTTTCGGGATTTAAGAGAGCAAGCATTGAGTCGAGGTTAGTTCGGAAAACACAAAAGGCCCGAGCACATGGCTCGGGCCTTTTGATGAGTAGCTATTTAGTTGGTTGAAGCAGAGATTGTTGCGCTCTGACGAGACGAACGAATCACTGAGGCGCCAAGAATGACGAAAGCAAGTGCCGCAATCAAGAGGCGCTTTCCATCGTTGTGCTGGGTGCTGATGATTGCTGGAAGTGTCAACAACGACACAAGGTTCATCACCTTGATCAGCGGGTTCAATGCAGGACCTGCTGTGTCTTTGAATGGGTCACCAACAGTGTCAGCAATAACTGCAGCCTTGTATGGTTCTGAGCCCTTACCGCCGTGGTTGCCGTCTTCGATGTACTTCTTTGCGTTGTCCCATGCACCACCAGCATTGCTGAGGTAGTTAGCCATGAGCTGGCCGGTCAAGATGACTGCAGCAAGGAATCCACCGAGTGCTTGCCAACCAATTCCGAATCCAACGATGACTGGAGTCAACACTGCAAGGAGTGCAGGAGTTGTCAATTCACGAAGTGACGCTTCTGTACAGATGTCAATGACTGGGCCGTACTCTGGCTTCTTTGTGCCAGCCATGATGCCTCCATCACGGAACTGATTACGAACTTCTTGAACGACAACACCAGCTGTGCGGCCAACGGCGCGAATAGAAAGTGCTGAGAACAAGAACGGCACAGCGCCACCGATGAGAAGACCAATGAAGATCTTCGGGTCAGCAACGTTGATTGCAAGTTGTGGAGCTTTGAAAACACCATCAGCGAATCCGCCAATGCCGTCAACAAGAGCGTTTGCCTTGATGCCAAGTTCCGCACCAGCTGTTTCGATGAACGATGCAAACAATGCCACAGCAGCAATAACTGCTGAACCGATTGCAAAGCCCTTTGTTACAGCCTTTGTGGTGTTACCGACTGCGTCAAGAGCAACCATGATCTTTTGTGGTTCACCATGGAACTCGCCAGACATTTCTGCAATACCTGCAGCGTTATCTGACACAGGACCAAAGGTGTCTTCTGACACGATGACACCTGTTGTTGCAAGCATTCCCATTCCACACAATGCGACGAGGTAGAGCGAGAACGTGAGGTTTCCGCCACCAAGCGCCAATGCCACACCAATTGCGATTGCGATTGCAAGAACTGCATACACGCTTGATTCAAGACCATAAGCGGTACCCGAGAGAATCGCTGTTGCGGGGCCAGTTTCTGCTGACTCTGCAATTTCCTTCACTGGACCGTGATGTGTTGCTGTGTAGTACTCGGTCAAACGGCTGACAAGTTGTGCAAGCACAAGTCCGACTGCCACTGCACCGAATACGCGCCAACCGGCACCACCCATTGGCGAAATTTTCTTGATGTCATCTGCACTGAAGAACTGCGCCATTGACGTTGCAGTTGCTTTTGTGTTGCCGACGTACTTGAGAGCAAGTGCGAGAGTTCCGACAAGAGTAAGGGTTCCAGCAACAAGGAAGCCCTTGTTGATTGGCTTCAGCGCGTCTGTTTCGTCAGGCTTTGCCTTCACCGCAAACACACCAAAGATTGATGCGATTACGCCGATAGCGCGAGCGGCAAGTGGGAACACGAGTCCCATTGCTGGGTTAAGACCGATTGACTTGAACGCTGCAACACCAAGAATGATTGAAGCAACAAGTGTTACTTCATACGACTCGAAGAGGTCAGCTGCCATTCCGGCACAGTCACCAACGTTGTCACCAACGTTGTCTGCAATTGTTGCTGGGTTACGTGGATCGTCTTCAGGAATTCCTGCTTCAACTTTTCCAACAAGGTCAGCACCAACGTCTGCAGCTTTCGTGAAGATTCCTCCACCAACGCGCAAGAACAATGCAAGAAGTGATCCACCGAAGCCGAAGCCGACAAGGATGACACTTGAGGTGTTCTGGAACAACATGATGATTGCTGTTGCACCGCTGAGTCCGAGACCAACGGTGAACATTCCTGCAACGCCACCTGTGCGGAACGCAACAGTGAGAGCGTCTGGCATTGAACCAGTCAGAGCAGCAGCGGCTGTACGAACGTTTCCACGTGTTGCCAATGTCATTCCGATGTAACCGGTGAAACCAGATGCTGCACATCCGAGGATGAACGCAAGTGTGCGCCACAACCCGGCTTGTCCGAATGAAAGGTCATGAACAATGGCGCCAGAAGCTGTCTCATGTGAGATTGCCTTTGATGTCACGAACACGATGACTGCAAGTGGGACCAAAATCATGATGATGGTCTTGAACTGGCGCTTCAAGTAGGCGAGAGCACCTTCTTGAATTGCAAGTGCAATCTCTTTCATCTTTGGCGTACCTTCGTCGGCAGCCATTACTAAACGGGCGAGATAGAACCCAACAGCGATGGCAAGCACGGCCGCTGCAGCTGAAAGCCACAACACCGCCCATTCTCCGCCCTTGAGCACGAACTCTTGATAGCCACCTTCGGCAGCAAATAATCCTGACACTTAATTGTCTCCTGGCAAGTTCTGGGGCGCTCTGACTTTCAGGCGCCCGCTGTATGGAACATCGCAACAGTAGTGAAAAATGACACTCCAGAGCGAAATGGTCAAGTTGTGCCCTCGGGGCTCTCTCGGGCTACCGTTTCAAGTGCATTTGCACAGCCGGCCAGCCCGGCCCGCAGGGAGACCTTTTTACATGGCACAAGTAGTTACATCTCAACGCGGCCCGGTTACCGGCACCGCTACCCAGCAGCGAAAGAAGCGCCCCTTCCTTCTTGACCTCTATTCCACCGCGGTGGGCAAGAAGTACGTCATGGGACTTACCGGCATTGCCATGATGGGCTTTGTCCTCGCTCACATGATCGGCAACCTCAAGATGTATCTCGGTGCTGCCCACCTCAATGAGTACGCAGAATTCCTGAAGCAACTGCTCGTGCCCATTGCTCCTGAAGGAGTAGTGCTGTGGCTATTGCGCGGTGGACTCATCACTTTCTTATTGCTCCATCTGCATGCTGCTTGGTCGCTCACTCGACTCAATCGCCATGCGCGCCCTGTGAAATACCAGAGCTCGCGCGATTATCAAATAGCCAATTTCGCCAGCCGCACTATGCGTTGGTCCGGAATCATTGTTCTTGCATTTATTTTCTGGCACCTTGCAGACCTCACATTTGGGGTCGCTAACACCATTGGTACTCACGGAGTCTTCGTGAAGGCTGAGGTGTACGACAATGTGGTGCGCAGTTTCCAACGCGTTCCTGTGGCCATCTTTTATGTCGTTGCAAACATTTTGTTGGGTATCCACTTATTCCATGGCGCATGGAGCATTTTCCAGTCCCTGGGCTGGAATAACCCACGCTTTAATACCTGGCGCCGTGCCTTTGCTACCGGCTTTGCTGCGGTCGTCGTTCTCGGCAACGTTTCATTCCCTATTGCTGTAATGGCTGGCATCGTCGGCTGACCGACACGCCTCGAAGAAGAAAGACACGATCATGACTCTCACAGAAGAACTGTTCGCAAAGAACACGGTCAAGCTTGACAGCAAAATTCCTGATGGCCCTGTTGCTGACAAATGGGACAACTACAAAGAAAATATGAAGTTGGTAAACCCCAACAACAAACGCAAATTCAAAATCATTGTTGTAGGTACCGGTCTTGCTGGTGCATCAGCTGCAGCAACACTTGCTGAACTCGGATATCAAGTCGACGCATTCACATTTCACGACTCGGCTCGTCGTGCGCACTCCATTGCCGCACAAGGTGGCATCAATGGTGCAAAGAACTACAAGGGTGATGGCGACAGTGTTTATCGTCTGTTCTACGACACTGTCAAAGGTGGCGACTTCCGTTCACGTGAAGCAAACGTGCATCGCCTGGCGCAAGTCAGCGTTGACATCATTGACCAAATGGTCGCTCAAGGTGTTCCATTCGCCCGTGAATACGGTGGTCTTTTAGATAACCGTTCATTTGGTGGAGCTCAAGTCAGCCGTACTTTTTATGCACGTGGTCAAACTGGTCAGCAATTGTTGCTTGGTGCGTACCAGCAGTTCTCGCGCCAAGTTGGTCTTGGTGGAATCAATCTGTACAACCGTTCAGAATTGATCGACATTGTTGTAATTGACGGTCGAGCATCAGGCATTGTTGTCCGTGATCTGGTAACGGGTGAAATCACATCACATGCCGCACATGCAGTTGTGTTGGCAACAGGTGGCTACGGAAACGCGTTCTTCTTGTCAACAAATGCAATGGCATGCAACGTCACGGCTGCATGGCGTGCACACCGCAAGGGCGCATTGTTTGCGAACCCGTGCTACACACAAATTCACCCAACATGTATTCCGCAAAGTGACGACAGTCAATCAAAACTCACATTGATGTCAGAGTCATTGCGCAACGACGGTCGCGTATGGGTTCCTACAAATCCAAATGAGACACGTCAAGCTCGCGACATTCCAGAAGAAGAGCGTGACTATTACCTCGAGCGTTTGTATCCGTCATTCGGCAACTTGGCACCACGTGACATTTCGTCGCGTGCCGCAAAGCGTCTTGTTGACAAAGGACAGGGTGTCGGACCAAAGAAGAACGGTGTGTACCTTGACTTCTCCGAAGCAATTGAGCGCCTTGGCCACGATGTAGTGCAAGAGCGTTACGGCAACCTATTCGAAATGTACGAGCGTATTGCTGGCGAAAACCCATACGAAACACCAATGCGTATTTACCCAGCAAGCCATTACACAATGGGCGGTTTGTGGGTTGACTACGAACTGCAAACAAACATTCCTGGTTTGTATGCAGCTGGTGAAGCTAACTTCTCTGACCATGGCGCTAACCGTCTCGGCGCATCTGCACTGATGCAAGGTCTTTCAGACGGCTACTTCGTATTGCCGTACACAATCGGTAACGGACTTGCTCCGTTGTTGGGTAAATCAATGCCAGGCATCGATCATCCTGAGTTCAAAGCTGCTGAGGAAGCTGCACGTGAACGCTTCAACGCGTACCTTGCAATTAATGGAACAAAGTCACCTGATTACTTCCATCGTGAACTCGGAAAAATCATCTGGGATTACTGCGGAATGGAACGTACTGAAGAAGGATTGAAAAAGGCATTGGAACTTCTTCCTGCGCTCTATCAAGAATTCAAGACAGACCTTCGCGTTACTGGTGATGGTGACAATATGAACCAAACACTTGAAAAAGCAGGCCGTGTAGACGACTTCTTTCAGTTGGGAATGCTGATGTGTCGAGATGCTCTTGATCGTAAAGAGAGCTGCGGCGGTCATTTCCGTTCTGAGTATCAGACAGACGAAGGCGAAGCACTTCGTGATGATGAGAACTACTGCCACGTTGCCGCATGGCAATGGGGCGGCGACCCAATGACACCAAACCTGAACGTTGAACCGCTCGAATTCGAAGCTGTTCACCTCGCGACTCGGAGCTACAAATGAGCAATCACCTCAAGAACATCACATTGCGCATTTGGCGTCAGGCTGGTCCTGCAGCAAAGGGCAAGTTCGAAACCCATGTGGTCGACGAAATTACCGATGAAGCATCGTTTCTCGAGATGCTCGACATCTTGAACGACAAACTCGTGACAGAAGGCAAAGAGGCAGTGGTGTTCGACCACGACTGTCGTGAAGGTATCTGCGGAACATGCTCGCTCATGATTGACGGACAAGCACACGGACCACAACGTGGAACCGCCACATGCCAGTTGCACATGCGTCAGTTCAAGAGCAATGACACAATCACCATTGAGCCATGGCGTGCATCAGCATTCCCCATCATCAAAGACCTCATGGTTGACCGCTCTGCATTTGACCGCATTATTGAGTCGGGTGGATACATCACTTCCGAAACCGGTGGTGCACCAGATGCAAACCTGATTCCCATTTCAAAAATTGTGTCTGATGCTGCGATGGACTCGGCTGCTTGCATCGGTTGTGGCGCATGCGTTGCTGCGTGCCCGAACGGCGCTGCCAACTTGTTCACCGGCGCAAAGATTGCTCATCTCAGCCGTCTTCCACAAGGTCAAGCCGAGCGGTATTCACGCGTTGAGGCAATGGTGGAAACAATGGACGAGAAATTCGGTTCGTGCACCAATCATGGCGAATGTGAAGCTGCGTGCCCGAAGGAAATTTCCATTGACGTTATTGCCCTCATGAACAAAGACTTCCGCAAGGCCAAGTTTGCTAACCGCAAGGATCTTGCTCGCAAATAAATTGGTTCGGCTGAGGGCTCACTAGCGCTCTCGGGGTACTGTCGTTTCCATGACAATTCCTGCTGTCCCCGCATCTCTTCCTGTCACTCTGGCGGCACTTCGTGCCTCAGGCTGGAAGTCCATTCCCGT
>JBAXVL010000100.1:0-1426 GCA_037129095.1 Actinomycetota bacterium
TTTTCAACCTTGATCTGCATGTCCAATTTGCCGCCGTGCGACAGGTTGGCAATGACATGACCCGGATTGATGATTTCTACATCGTGCGGTGTCTGAATATCCGCGGCAGTCACAACACCTTCTGCGTCTTTGCGCAGGCTCAATGTCACTTCTTCGCGGTTATGCAGTTTGAAAACCACACCCTTCAAATTCAGCAAGATATTGACCACATCTTCTTGTACGCCATCAATCGACGAATACTCATGGAGCACGCCAGCGATAGTGACTTCTGTTGCCGCAAATCCTGGCATGGACGACAACAACACGCGGCGCAGCGCATTGCCCAAGGTGTGTCCGTATCCGCGCTCAAAGGGCTCTAAAGCAACTTTGGCACGGTTGGTACCGAGCTGTTCTACGCTAATGGATTTTGGTTTCAGCAAACTGTTCTGCATGCAGACTTCCTCTCAATACCCCCGACTCGTTACATCGGTAAGGCTGGTGAAGCACCCTGACAAGATACGTGACGGAAAAGACGCGCTCAAGCCAGGGAACGAATTCAAATATTCAAACGAATTAACGTGAATACAACTCAACGATCATGGATTCGTTGATGTCGGCCGCGAATTGATCACGGTCAGGCACAGACTTAAACACACCTTCGGCCTTGTCGGCATTGACTTCGACCCAAGCTGGCATGCCAACTTGTGCGGCCAATTGCAGTGCTTCGACGACACGGTTCTGCTTCTTCGATTTCTCGCGCAGTGCAATCACGTCACCGGCCTTCACCATGTAGGAAGGGATGTTCACAGAACTGCCGTTCACGGTGATGGCCTTGTGGGACACCAACTGACGCGCTTCAGCGCGTGTCGAGCCGAAACCCATACGGTAGACAACATTGTCCAGACGCGATTCCAACAGGAACAGCAAATTTGCACCGGTGTTGCCACGGCGACGGTCAGCTTCTTCGAAGTAACGGCGGAACTGACGCTCCAGCACACCGTACATGCGCTTGACCTTCTGCTTTTCACGCAATTGCAGACCATAGTCAGAAGTGCGGGCACCCGAAGTGCGCCCGTGCTGACCCGGTTTGGAATCAAATTTGGCCTTGTCACCGATAGCGCGACGGGCGCTCTTCAGGAATAGGTCGGTGCCTTCACGGCGAGAGAGTTTGGCCTTGGGGCCTAGGTATCGTGCCACTTGAACTTCCTTTTATGTCATCTGCCGCACGGAAATGCGGGAGCCACCATCCAGAGATGGTGGCGGTGGGCTTGTGAATGAATTAGATGCGACGACGCTTCTGTGGGCGGCAACCATTGTGTGGCACCGGTGTCACGTCAGCAATCATGTTGATGCGAATGCCCAGTGCGGCCAATGCGCGCACAGAGGACTCACGTCCAGGACCAGGTCCCTTGATTTCAACGTCAAGGTTCTTGATGCCCTGTTCCAG
>JBAXVL010000101.1:0-1423 GCA_037129095.1 Actinomycetota bacterium
TAACGCTGCAAGATCTGCTTTACGCGGTTTGCAACACGGAAGTGGTGCTCACCGATGTAGCGAGGATCCAAAATACGTGATGTTGAGTCGAGTGGATCCACAGCAGGATAAATACCAAGTTCTGAAATTGGACGAGACAACACTGTTGTTGCATCCAAGTGCGCGAATGTGGTGTGAGGAGCTGGGTCGGTGATGTCATCGGCAGGAACATAAATTGCCTGCATAGATGTAATCGAGTGACCACGAGTGGATGTGATGCGCTCTTGAAGCTGTCCCATCTCATCGGCAAGTGTTGGCTGGTATCCCACAGCTGATGGCATACGGCCAAGAAGTGTTGATACCTCTGAACCTGCTTGTGTGAAACGGAAAATATTATCGATGAACAAGAGCACATCTTGCTTTTGTACATCGCGGAAATATTCAGCCATTGTGAGCGCTGATAGAGCAACGCGAAGACGAGTTCCAGGTGGTTCATCCATCTGACCAAAGACCAAAGCGGTCTTATTGATAACACCAGTCTCGGTCATTTCCAAGAACAAGTCGTTACCTTCACGGGTACGCTCACCAACACCGGCGAATACTGAGACGCCACCGAAGTTTTCAGCTACACGATAAATCATCTCTTGAATCAAAACTGTCTTTCCTACTCCGGCGCCGCCAAAGAGGCCAATCTTTCCACCACGTACATAAGGCGTAAGTAGATCAATAACTTTAATTCCAGTTTCAAACATCTCTGTCTTTGACTCAAGTTGATCAAAGGCAGGGGCCGTGCGGTGAATTGGCCAACGCTCTTTAATATCCAACGATGATGTTGGAACGTCGAGTGATTCACCCAAAGTATTAAATACATGTCCCTTTGTGACATCACCAACTGGAACGCTAATAGGCGCTCCTGTATCTGTCACTGATGCTCCGCGGACCATTCCATCGGTTGGCTGCATAGAGATCGCGCGCACGACGTTGTCACCAATGTGCTGGGCAACTTCCATCGTGAGCATGCGCTTTTCACCAGAGAGTGTCACATCCACATGCAACGCATTGAAGATGGCTGGCATTGAGTCTGCGGGGAATTCAATATCCACCACCGGACCGATTACTCGGGCCACGCGACCGTTCTTGCCTGCTACTTGTGTTGTTTTCTCGGACATCATTCGCTCCCTGCGCTAGCTGAGGCAAGCGCATCTGCGCCGCCAACAATTTCACTGATCTCTTGGGTAATTTCGGCTTGACGGGCCGCGTTCGCAAGTCGGGTAAGTGACTTGATTAATTCATCAGCGTTGTCAGTCGCTGACTTCATTGCACGGCGGCGAGCAGCATGTTCAGAAGCTGCAGACTGCAACATCGCATTGAAAACTCTTGCCTCTACATAGCGCGGAAGCAAAGCATTCAAAACACCTTCCGCGTTGGATTCAAATTCATACAT
>JBAXVL010000102.1:0-1410 GCA_037129095.1 Actinomycetota bacterium
TAGGCCAGATAGGCGTTTTTGGCTACAGGAGGTTCTCGCCACCGAAGATGTCAGAGACTGATGCATCCTCGAAAATGGCGGAAATTGCGTTGGCAATGATGGATGAAACTGAAAGAATCTCCAACTTTTCAAACCTGCGCTCGGGGCCGAGTGGCAAGGTGTCGGTCACGATCACGCGACTTACCGGAGCGTTAAAGAGGCGGTCCACAGCCGGTGGTGAGAAGACTGCGTGAGTGGCCATCACCCAGATTTCAGATGCGCCCCTCTCTTTTAGAAGGTCGCAACTCGCAACAATTGTTCCGGCGGTATCAATCATGTCGTCAATAAGCACGCAGTGTCGCCCGTCAACATCACCAATGATGTGTCGAGCTTCAACCGTGTTCATAGTTCCTGTTGGACGTGTTTTGTGAACAAGTGCAAGATCACATCCGAGGTGTTGAGCGTAACGCTCGGCAACTTTTACGCGACCTGCATCAGGAGCAACAACAACAAGTGATCGAGGATCCGCATTCGCCTTTAGATAATCCTCAAGAACTGGAGCCGCAACCAAGTGGTCAACTGGGATGTCGAAGAATCCCTGAATCTGGCCAGAGTGAAAGTCCACCGAAAGAACTCTTGTGGCGCCAGCGGTTTGGAGCATGTCGGCAATCAGCTTCGCCGTGATTGGTTCGCGACCAGCTGACTTTCGGTCTTGACGTGCGTATCCGTAGTTTGGAATTACCGCAGTAATACTTTTTGCAGATGCGCGCTTGGCTGCATCAATCATGATGAGTTGTTCCATCACTGCGTCATTTACCGGCGAGCTGTGCGTCTGCACAATGAAGACGTGTGCGCCACGAATTGATTCATCGAAGCGACAGTGAATTTCTCCATTGGCAAATTCTCGAACGTTGGCTTCGGTTAAATCAACACCTAATTTGCCAGCAATGTCTTTTGCCAGGGCGGGGTGACAGCGACCCGAGACGATGACAAGGCGACGCTTAGCGAGTGACTCCACGTAGCCAGCGTAGTTCTTTTATTACCTGCGCACTAGCGGTTCCGGTGCTGAAAGGGAGCCACAAACTCGCCCGAAAGAATTTCTGCACCAGAGCCAAGAACTACATACGAACTCACTGTGGCGTCAGCGCCAATTTTTGCATCCTGCGCATCGACGGTTCCAACGTGGGCATTTTCACCCACCATCACATTGGTCAGACTCGCGTGTGGGCCTATTTGTGCGCCCCTGGCAATAACGCACTTGCCCTTTAGGACAGTTCCCGGTAGCAGTGACACTTCTTGTGCAAGTTCAACGTCGGCGTCAATGTACGTCTGGGCGGGATCCCACATCGTTACCCCACGTTTCATCCATCGCTCATTGATTCGCTCTCGCATGGCAACTTCTGCAGTTGCCAGCTGCATGCGGTCGTTTAC
>JBAXVL010000103.1:0-1363 GCA_037129095.1 Actinomycetota bacterium
GGTAGCCTTCAAGCATGTTTGATGCACTCAGCGAACGCCTAGAACGACTCGGATCCTCACTTCGCTCAAAGGGGCGACTTTCTGACGCAGACCTTGATGAGGCTCTGCTCGAAGTTAGAAGTGCACTCTTAGAAGCAGACGTTGAACTTGGTGTTGTCCGTGCATTCCTTGACGCAGTTCGTGAGCGTCTAAGTGGCACTGCTTTAAGTCAGAGTCTCTCCCCGGGCCAGCAAGTCATCAAGGCAGTTCACGAGCAACTCATTGAAGTGCTTGGAGGAACTCCTCTAAAAGTTACGTACGCTTCAAAACCGCCAACGGTAATTCTTCTCGCTGGTCTCCAGGGTGCAGGTAAAACAACCACCGCGGCAAAACTCGCTTCATGGTTTAAGCAACAGGGAAGAAATCCTTACCTCATTGCAGCAGACTTACAACGTCCGGCCGCAGTTGAACAGCTGCGCGTGCTCGGTGCGCAAATTGGTGTTGACGTTTATAGCGACACTTCAAACCCTGTGAAAGTTGCTAAGCAAGGTCTCGCCGAGGCGCAACGCATTGGTCGAGATGTAGTGATCATCGACACCGCAGGTCGTCTCGCAATTGATAAAGAACTCATGAAAGAAGTGCGTTCAATTAGTGACGCCACATCACCTCACTACACATTCTTGGTAATTGATGCGGTGACCGGACAAGACGCGGTGCTCACCGCTCGTTCGTTCCACGAAACATTGGCACTGTCGGGAATCATTGTCACCAAGCTTGACTACGACGCACGAGGTGGTGCAGTCCTTTCAGCACGAGGTGTTGTTGGAAAGCCCGTGGTCTTTGCATCGACTGGTGAAAAGATTGCTGACTTTGATTTGTTCCACCCAGACCGCATGGCGTCTCGCATCTTGGGAATGGGCGACATGTTGTCACTCATTGAACAAGCAGAGCGAACAATGGACCAAGACGTTCTTGCTGAATCATCTGGTCGCATGCTCAGCGGTACATTCACACTTGATGATTTCATGGCGCAACTTAACCAAGTCAGAAAAATGGGCTCAATGGGTGGAATCATGAAACTGATGCCAGGGATGAGCAAAGAAATTCGTCAAGCCGCAGACAATGTTGACGACGGCCAACTCAATCGCGTTGAAGCAATCATTCGTTCAATGACGCCAAAAGAACGCCGTGATCCAAACATCCTCGACAGTTCACGTCGCACACGTATTGCCAATGGCTCTGGAACCAGCGTTAACGCAGTGAACCAGTTGCTAAAGCAGTTTGGTGACATGAAAAAGATGATGCGCCAGATGAGTGGTGGGGGAATGCCAAACCTTCCAGGGGGAATGGGCAAAATGGCTCAGATGGCTGCGCGCGCAAGTGC
>JBAXVL010000104.1:0-1359 GCA_037129095.1 Actinomycetota bacterium
CGGGCGGTACTGGGGGAGTGATTCATTGTCGTTTAGCCAGTGAACGAGTGCTGATTCTTCACCTGCGACGTAGCGCCAAGGTGGAGTGTGCAGCTCGATCGTTGCACCTCGCAAGCTTCGCCGTTCTAATTCGTGGATGGCGCGATTTAAGTGATTAACAACAGTTGGATTGTCTCTAGCAACGCAGACGAGAATTCGCTTGGCCCCAATGAGACCTGCCAGGACTTGGGCCCCTTCGAGTATCAGATGAGGGTTGGCACCAGCGAGTGCGAATTCTTTGTGCGCAGCTGGCTCGCCTTCCATGAGGTTCACCACAACGGATTTATTGCTTCCTCGCTGCAAGCGCAGTAGATCAACTTTTTTAAACGTTGGAAAAGCAGCGCCGCCGCGTCCAGTCAGCCCAGAATTCTCGAGCTCATGCATGACGTTAAAAGACGTTGCACCATTAAATACTTCTTCGTGCTGCGCTAAAGAAAGAGGGCGTCCCTCAGAGCCATGAAGCACACGTGGTAGCGAGCCAGCATTGATCATTAGCGACGACGAGGTTTCTGAGTTGGTGCTGAACGAGGGAACGAATCGGTTCGCTGGGGGATGGTCTTGCCGCGAGGAATTGGTGAAAGTGCAGTACGACCGGCTGCGCGCTCTGGACGCCCGAAGTAACGCCACAGTGCAACATTAAGAACAATGCCAGCGCAACCTGCGACCAACAACAGCCCGGCCCCATAATGCGTGTCGCTACCTGACATGTAGGCGTGAATGATTGCAGAGGCGTAGGCCAACCAGCTGAACCAGTGAATGAATCGCCATGACTCATTTTTGATTCGAACTTTCAGCAAACTTGAAATCCACACGCAAAGCAGAAGATCGAAACCAACTGCACCAATTGCAATTGGGATTGTTTTGTAAGCAGAAGTCATTGGAATAAATGCGGAAATTAATCCGGTTGAGACGTAACTGTCGACAACGGTAGTGAGGATGTGGATAAAGAGAAACAACATTGCAACTACTGAAATGGAACGGTGCAATTCGTTGAGTTCGAAGCGACCCACAAATGTTCCACCAATACGGTTTGCAACGAGTGTTCCAAGCGTTACAACCAACGTCAGTAGTAGCAGTGCAACAATGCCTGTTGCTCTAGTTGTGTACCAAAAATAAGTAGAGGTGAACGCAATCATTCGCTATCCTCGGGCCAACCACCAATGAACTCCACCGTTCCATTGTTGCGCACCAAACGTGCTGACCACCCTGATTGTGCAATGTGATATCCAGCGTCTTCTCCCCATAGGAGGGCTGCGGTGGCAAAAGCGTTAGCTGTCACGCAGTCTGGGGCACTTACTGTCGCTGTTGAATAGGGTCCAC
>JBAXVL010000105.1:0-1358 GCA_037129095.1 Actinomycetota bacterium
AAAACTACTAGGTTGACATTCGTGAACACTAAGGCGACTTACCCGCCATCTATCGATGCCATTGCGCGGGAATTAGCTTCGGCTTCGTCACTTCCGCACGCCATCCTTGTGGATTGCGCACGGCGTGCAGTGACTGATGCCTCAGACAACGCCGTCGCTGCCGCCAAAGACTTGGTACGCGAATTCGAAACATCACTTCATCAAGATGTCATCAATGCAACGGGTGTTTTACTACACACCAATTTGGGACGTGCACCACTGGCGCTTCACTCAAGTGGGCGCTCAACAAATCTGGAGTTCAATCTTGAAACAGGTGAACGTGGTTCACGTCAAGACGCAACGGCAGCTCTCACCTCTCATCTCATTGGTGCTGAAGATGCAATCGTTGTCAATAACAATGCCGCAGCAGTGATGTTGGTTCTGGCCGCGCTTGCCGAAGGGCGCGATGTTGCTGTGTCACGCGGAGAAAGCGTTGAGATTGGTGGCGGTTTTCGTATTCCTGATGTCATGGAGCAGTCCGGAGCACGACTTGTTGATGTGGGCACAACAAACCGCACGCGACTGCGCGACTACGCGCGCGCAATTGACTCGCGCCGTAATGACGTTGCGTTAGTAATGAAGGTGCACCCGTCGAACTTCGCTATTGAAGGTTTCACTGAAGACACATCAATTGCACAACTAGCAACGCTTGAAGTTCCGGTGGTCGCAGATATTGGTTCTGGTCTTTTGGATAACACTGCCCCATGGCTTCACGGATTCACAGACAACGTACCTTCATGGATTACTGGAGAACCTGCAGCACGCCAAGCACTTGCTGACGGTGCTGACCTTGTGACATTCAGCGGGGACAAACTTCTCGGTGGGCCCCAATGCGGAATCATTGCTGGTCGTGCTGACCTTATTGATGCATGCGCATCACACCCACTGATGCGAGCACTTCGTCCCGGCGGACACACATTGACTTTGCTGCAATCAGCGTTGCTTTCGTACAGTGCGCGAACTGCATGCACTGACATTCCCTTTTGGCAAATGGTGTCAATGTCGTCGGCAGATCTAGAGGCTCGAGCAACATCCATTGTTGCTAAAGCTGAAATAGGAACTGTTGTTCACGTGGATTCTCTGGTGGGTGCTGGTTCTGCTCCTGGCTCCACGATTGCATCGTTTGGCATTGCACTCAAAGGTGACTATCGCGAGGCATTACGTCATCACAGCATTCCCGTCATTGCTCGCACATTCGACAAGGTGACATACCTTGATATGCGTAGTGTTTCTCCCGCCGATGACCACATCGTTGTTGCTGCGCTCACATCACTGCGGTAAACCATGACGGTTATCGCCACAGCTGGCCATGTCGACCA
>JBAXVL010000106.1:0-1250 GCA_037129095.1 Actinomycetota bacterium
CAACCGTTTCGTCGGTTTGTGCCGAGAACTGAAGTTGTTTACGCAGTCTGTCGTTGCTATCGACGGCAGCAAATTCAAGGCGGTCAACAACCGGGAACGCAACTATACCCAGGGCAAGATCGAGAGACGCGAACGCGAACTTGAGGAGAACATCCAACGCTACCTGGATGCGCTGGAGACCGCAGACCGCACCCAACCTGTGGAGTTGCAGGCCAAGACAGATCGGCTGCACGACAAGATCACCAGGCTACGCCAGAAGATGAAAGACCTGCAAGAGATCAAAGCGCAACTTCAGGCTCAGCCCGATGGACAAATCTCGCTGACTGATCCGGATGCACGGGCGATGACCACCCACAGCATGAAGGGCACCGCGATGGTGGGCTACAACGTGCAAACAGTGGTGGATGCCCAGCATCATCTGATCGTGGCCTATGAAGTGACCAATTCCGGCAGCGACCGCTCACAACTGAGCAAGATGGCACTGGCCGCACGCGAGGCCATCGGCACACCCGAACTGCAAGCCTTTGCGGACCGCGGTTACTACAACAGCTTGGAAATCAAGGCGTGCGATGACGCTGGAATCGAAACTTTCGTACCCAAGCCGATGACCTCCACCGCCAAGGCACACGGGCGATACGCAAAGGACGACTTCATCTACATCGCAAGCGTCGACGAGTACCAGTGCCCGCAAGGAAACCGGGTGACCTATCGATTTACGACAACCGAAGATGGACTGCAGATGCGAGCCTACTTGTGCAGCGCTTGCCCTACCTGTCTGATCAAGGCCCAATGCACAACCAGCAAATACCGGCGCATCAGGCGCTGGGAACATGAAGAGGTTGCCGACGCGGTACAGCAGCGCCTGGAGCAAAAGCCCGATGCAATGATGCTCAGAAAGCGCACCGTGGAACACGTCTTCGGAACGCTCAAGCACTGGATGGGCTGGACTCACTTTCTGACGCGTGGGATGGAGAACGTATCAACGGAAATGAGTCTGAGCGTACTGGCTTATAACTTCAAACGGGTACTCAACATCCTTGGCATTACCCAGATGATGAAGGCAATCCGGTTGGTGGGTGCATAGGCTCTTTTTTGAATTCAAAACACCCCACAGGGGCCATCAAACACGCATTTGGTCAACGAAGTCGGTACTTTGTGTCGAAGCACTACTGTTTGAAGCTTCTGCGATAGGTTGCGACCCCGATCTGTTGCGAGACACGACGCCGAAGTGTTTCCACACAGCCTCGCTG
>JBAXVL010000107.1:0-1224 GCA_037129095.1 Actinomycetota bacterium
GTCAACTGGCTTAATGCACATCGTTGTCGTTGGCTGCGGCCGAGTCGGATCAGAACTCGCAATGCAGTTATCTGAAGAAGGTCATTCAGTAGTTGTTATTGACAAAAATCGTGATTCATTTCGTCGCCTAACGCGTTTTAGTGGCAAAACACTGGTTGGCTCAGGTTTTGACCGTGAAATCTTGCTCCAAGCAGATGCCAGTCACGCTGACGCACTCGCAGCAGTTACCAGCGGTGACAACTCGAACATTCTTTGTGCTCGAATCGCACGTGACAATTATCAAATCAAAAATGTTGTTGCACGAATTTATGATCCGCAGCGCGCCGGCATTTATATGAAACTCGGTATTCCAACAGTTGCTACTTCACTATGGACGACCAAGCAGGTAAAGCGCTGGATTATTCCTTCGGATGATGCCATTGAGTGGAGTGATGGCACCGACACACTTCACTTGGTTGAGCGAGTCGTGCCCGATCACCTAGCCGGCAAGCCTATGAAGTTTTTCAACGACGAAGATGACGTAAAGGTTGTTGGAGTTGTTCGAAGCGGCGCAGGTCGTCTTGACGTTGATGAGCTCTTCTCACAAGAAGATGACATCATTCAGTGCATGGTGACAACTAGCGGACTCGCAAAACTTAAAGCTGTTCTTGAAGGAGGACAGTCATGAAGGTTGTAATTGCCGGTGGCGGTTCAGTTGGTATTGCCATTTCACTTGACCTTATTGATCGTCACCACGACGTGACGTTGATGGAACAGTCAAACCCTGTCGCTGAAAAGATCAAGCAGCAGCACCCAGGCATCAATGTCGTTGCGGCTGACGCCTGCGAATACGCAAGCCTTTCGGCAATTGGGCTTCGATCAGTTGACGTAGTGATCGCAGCAACCGGAGACGACGAAGACAACTTGGTTGTTAGCTGGCTCGCGAAACAGGAATTCGCTGTTCCTCGCGTTATTGCTCGCATTAACAATGCACGAAACACCTGGCTCTTTAATGAGTCATGGGGTGTTGATGTATCTGTTTCAACACCTGCTCTAATCACTTCTCTGGTTGATGAAGCCGTAGAAGTTGGATCAATTATCAACTTGATGTCTCTTGCCAGCGGCAAGATGCAACTCATCGAAGTAACACTCGCATCTACTGCGCCAGCGATAGTTAATAACAGCACTCTTGATGAACTGCGTCTCGATGGCTTAGTGCAGGTTGTTGGAGTTGTTCGAAGTGGC
>JBAXVL010000108.1:0-1190 GCA_037129095.1 Actinomycetota bacterium
TATGGAACGATGAACACACCACTCGTTATGAAGTGGTTTGAAGAGAAGTTCGAGAATGACGGAACCGTGTGGTTCTTTAACTTGATGAAGTACCGCCCGTTTGCGATTTATGACGATGGGGTAGTCACCAACATCACCGGCATGGAAGCTGATGACCTTTACAACCCTTCATTCAACATTGATGAAATGGGCGGCATGGTGGCCTACATCGGCGTTGTTGTTGATCAAGCGGGAAGCCACAATCCAGATTGGCACCGCATCGCAACCGTTCGCTATCCATCACGCAAAGAGACTTTGAAGATGTTTGCAACGCCTGCCTTCATTGAACTACACGAGCACAAAGACGCCGGAATGGAATTCACTGTTTGTGCGCAGACGACACCAAGTTCACCTGGCGTAGTTGTGGACAAAGGTCAGACCGTAATCATTGTTGAGCACGAAAGTACTGACGCTGCCTTTGATCCAACGTCAGTTGCGAACTCACACTTGGTTGCATCGTTTGATGTTGAGGGCGCCATCATGGGAGATGGGCGAGTGCTTCGCTCGTGGCACCAGATTCAAGTTGAGGGTGAAGTGGATGTGCGAAAAATTGCTGCACTGTCACCACACATCTCAGTCATGCTCATGACCCTTGAGGGAAACCCCGATTACGTTGATAACACCGCTCTAAGTATTCAGACCGCCTAAGGAGAAACTATGTCTTCAGACAACCCGCGTTACGGAAAAGTAAACAAAGAGATGATTCGTGGCTGGCTAGAAATGGACCGCGAAACCGACGGTCCGTTCTATGCACTTAACCTCATGAAGTATCGCAAGAAGGCCGTCTACGCCGATGGTCGTGAAAGCGACATCAGTGGCTCACAGGCCGACGACGAATACAACCCAATGCGAATTCTTAAAGACCTCGGGGCACGAATTGTGTTCTTTGGTGAAGTGATGGAGCAAACTGCAGGGGAGCCACTCTATGACCGCATTGCGGTGGTGTTGTACCCAACACGCATGAAGTTCATGGAGATGCAGCGTCGCCCAGACTTTGTTGATTCGCACGAACACAAAGACGCTGGAATGGAATTCACCATTGTGGCTTCGACGTCACCTATTACTGAGCCACATGAACAGACCACTGGAACACTTGCACTAGTTGTTGAAGAAGCGCACAGTGGTGCAGCATTTGATCCTTCATCAATTGA
>JBAXVL010000109.1:0-1177 GCA_037129095.1 Actinomycetota bacterium
GGTTTAAATACCTGCATTAGAGGGCCATTTTTGCGAACACGCTGGTCAGCCTAACGGTGTTTGGGGCTTCTCGAAGGGTGCTCCAGCACTGTTATCCTCGGCGTCTATGGGAAATGACGTAATTGGAATAAACGCCGACAACGTCACTGCGTGGATGGTTGGCAATGTAGGTGCTGTTGCCCCACTCACTTTTGAACTTATTGCCGGTGGTCGATCAAACCTTACCTACCGTGTCACTGACGCCACTGGAAAACTCTTCGCACTTCGCAGACCACCAACAAGCCACGTGCTGCCAACAGCTCACGACATGGTTCGTGAGCACACCATCATTAAGGCACTGCACCCGCAAGGCATTCCTGTTGCAACACCACTCGGTCTCTGCACTGATGAGGCAGTTAATGAGCGACCTTTCTATGTAATGGAATTCGTCGAGGGTGCGATCCTTCGTGATCGAAAAGATGCTGAAAATGCATTCGATGTAACAACTCGAGCTTCAATTGGTGCAAACCTGGCATCAACACTTGTCCGACTTCACGAAGTAGACATCAACGAAGCAGGGCTTAGTGACCTTGCACGACACGACGGATACATTGAGCGCCAGCTGAAGCGCTGGAGAACTCAGTTCGACCAAATGCAGGTTGAAGGATATGGACACGGTGGTCTCGTGGAAGCTGTTGGTGCACAACTAGCGGCATCAATTCCAACCCAGCAGCGTGTTTCTATTGTTCACGGTGACTACCGACTCGACAACACAGTCCTCGATGAGAACGGTCGAGTGAAGGCAATCCTTGACTGGGAGATCTGCACGCTCGGAGATCCAATGGCAGACCTCGGTCTACTGCTTGTGTACTGGTCAGAGCGCTCTGATGCATCAGCTGCACTTCTTGGCGCAGCTCCAACAACCGCTGACGGCTTCATAGGTCGTGCCGGCGTTCTCGAAGCGTACGCGAAGCACACTTCACTCGACGTGAGTCACGTCTCGTACTACCAAGCATTCGGGTACTGGAAACTTGCGTGCATTTTGCAGGGAGTCTTTGCTCGCTACAGCGCTGGAGCAACTGCAGGCGACACTGGAAGTGTGAGTGAATTCCCTACTCACATCACTATGTTGGCTGAACTTGCAAAGCAGACGTTGGAGCAGGGCTGATGGACGACGAAATCTACGACCGCATTATTT
>JBAXVL010000011.1:0-46298 GCA_037129095.1 Actinomycetota bacterium
CTTCTCAACCTCTAATTCTGCTTACAAGACTTTTAGGGTCAACGTCTTTGTGCGTGAGATCCCCTTCTTAGGCTTCACTGTCACCGTTACCTTGCACGAGCCCTTCTTCAGACCTTTGATAGTTGACCCAGTCACCTTGCAATACTTTGACGTTGAAGCAACAACTTTCATCGACACAACCGAACCCGCCGCTACCGCCAGTTTGGCTTGAACTGCAAGAGACTTAGCAGTCCTACTAGCAGTACGAGACAACTGTGTCGCCGACGCTGCAGTTGTCTGAACTGTGGTCGTTGTTACACCCGTTGATGGAACCGTGGTTGAGGAAGTTGTGGTTGAAGCCACTGCAGCTTTGTGAAGGAGCAAGTTGTACGTGGGATCAGAGAACGACACGGCAGACACTGAAATCTTCAGTGCATCACCAATAACAGTGGTTGTGTATTGCAGCCCAGTGGAAGGCGCTCCACTGGTCTTCACCACGTCAGCCGTGACCCCAGCTTCAGTACGCGTGATGCCTAGTGTCGTAGCCAACTCTGTCGCAGTACCGCCGAAGCATGCCGTGATGGTTTCTTTCGGAATAAACACCTCAAGAGAACCGGTATTCAATGTCGTTCCATTTTCTTTGAAGTGAGGGCCCACCATCTTTGCGGTCAATGTCGTGGTCTCTGATGATGGCCGACTTCCTCCGCCATCATTTCCGGAATAACTCGACGATGCCAACGGACACGGACCTGACAAACTGATGTCGTACAAGTTGGCCGATGCACTGACTGTCGCTCCGGCCAACTTTGAATAACTGCTCGCACGCGCAGACGTATCAAAACGAACATTTCCGGTCACCATTGCTGCCTTGTCAACACCTGCCAGTGCAATACATGCTGCATCAGTGAACTCCTTGCCTCCACAATTCAGAGCAGCGTTCGCAGGCAACGAGTAATTGACTTTGGTTAACGCAACTGGCTTAACAGACACGACTACATTTGTTCCCACCGAATATGACTGAATGCGTCCATAAAAATCGGCGACTGTCGGTGTATCGCCGGCCGTCGGCGCAAAAGTCACTTCAAACGTCTTTTCGAGATTTGTTGCAAGTAGGTCTTCCTTGAGAACTCCACCGTCATACAAACCAACCTGAACTGTGTAGTAACTATTACTTGTCACTCGACACACCGTGAGCGCATATGCACTACCCGATGCGTTCACTACAACAGCCGCCCCGTCAACTTTCAACGTTGCGGTGACTACTGTGCCGGAGTTACAGGTTCCCACCGGAGAGTCTGCAATTGCAGGGACTACTGCAACAAATCCAGCAAGAGAAAATGTCGCTACTGCGACTAGGAAACGATAACGTAATCTGCTCATGATCGAGCTCCTTAGTGGACGAAGTTTTTGTCCGTACTTCTGACAGTAACAGCAGAATTCTCACTAGTCCATTGTCCGCGCACTGAGTCATTCACTCAATGATGGCGATACATTTAGATGTATTAGCGAGATTAAGATTCTTCTGTTTTATAAGTTCACTCCGTTAGTGGACCCTAATGCGATACGTCTGTGGCAGCGCACTCTTTGCGAAAGTCTGGGACTCAAAGGTCGTATCATCATTTCCAAAGACGGCATCAACGGAACTGTTGGCGGCGAACTAGAAGCAATAAAGAGTTACCGTCGCATCACGCGCGAATACCCCGGCTTTCACAACATCGACTGGAAGTGGTCGGATGGCATTGGCGAAGACTTCCCTCGCCTTGCAGTGCGCGTTCGAAAAGAGATCGTCACGTTCGGTGTACCTGACGAACTAGTCGTTGACGAATCGGGCGTTGTGGGCGGCGGCATACATCTGAAGCCTCACGAAGTTCATGCGCTAGTCGAACAGCATGGGGGCAATGTCGCATTCTTTGACGGACGTAATGCATTCGAAGCTCGCATCGGAAAATTTCGGGATGCCATTGTTCCTGATACGCGCACCACTCCGGACTTCGTACGTGAACTCGAGAGTGGCAAGTACGACCATTTAAAGAACAAACCCGTGATCACGTATTGCACTGGAGGCATTCGGTGCGAAGTTCTTTCATTGCTGATGAAGAATCGTGGTTTCAATGAGGTGTACCAAATGGACGGCGGCGTTGTTCGCTACGGAGAAACCTACAAAGATGATGGTCTATGGGAAGGCTCGCTCTATGTCTTTGATCGCCGTCTCAAAGTTGATTTCAGCAAAGACGCCAAGGTGTTAGGAATCTGCGAAACATGTAGTGGTCCGTCGAATCAGTTCTATAACTGCGACGTGCCCACATGCAGAGTGCGAATCATTTTTTGCCAAGACTGTGTTGACGCCACCGAGGGCATCATGTGTCCCGATTGCCGCACTGTTGCACACCAGTCAGAGTGAACCCGCTCCTCTAACACCCATGCCAACAACGGCAATTGGATACTGTACACTTTGTCCACTTCTGCTTTAACGTCTGGACTTTTATGAAACTTCGTGCTTCTCTGCTTGCAATGGCACTCATTGCTCTCTCTGCCTGCGCAGGATCGTCCGATTCTTCATCTCGCAACCGAAATGGCCTTTTAGACACCACGTCGGTGCCAGGTGCGGGGTCAAGCACAGTTCCGGGTGCGACAACGCTTCCAACCGTTGCGCCCACCACAATCGCAAACGTAGCTACCTCGACGACATTACCAACACTCATTCCAGTAACCACTTCAACGAGTACAACTGCGGCACCAGTTACCACAGTTCCGTCAGTGGTTTCAGAAGCAATTGCCAAGTCATTCAAGGATGCCTTTAGTAAGGGTGGATGTGGGACTGGAGGAATGTGCACCATCTCCAGAGAGAACAAAGACAAAGGTCCCAAGGGAGGGGCCATCATTGGCATCAGCGAAGCTGGTTTTGCGACAAGTAACCCCGCAGTAGCGAACCATTTTCTAGAAATGGGCCTCCCGAAGAAAATTACATCATGTAACGGTCTCAGTCCGACAAATTACAGAATTCTCACCAGCAATGCTTCCAACAGCATCGATCGCACCAAAGAACTTTTCACTTCACAGTGCGTCAAATCATCAGACTTCTCTGACGATTGGTACATTCCCGGAGATGAAGAAATGAGTTACGTAACTGATTTTCTCCAAGGATGTCGTCCTTCTAATTGCTCACGATTCGCGAAAGGAAACAGTTTCAAAGATTCTGAAAGGTATTTAACATCCAGTACTAACTGTGGATTAGGTTCCACATTTTTCTATCCTTCACATCAGTATCTAGTTCAAGCACCAACATGCTTCACCGAACGCGCAGTATCTAGTCTGAAACATGAGGTGTGGGTTATCCCTGTGAGATCGTTTGGGTCAACAGTTCGGGCATGTGCCGTCGGCGGTCCGTGCAAAACAGGCGATCTTGGCCCGTACGGCGGAATTGTGCTGCAAACAACTAACAAACCCGAGACACCAACTAAGTTCTTTGAAGCTTTGACTTCACCGGAGTTTTTACATTTTGGCCCATGGTGCGGTGACTTTGTTCGGTTAGGACGATCTACCCAAGACGCTCTCAGCGGTAGGGACAGTACTGAGTTGATGCGCAATGACAATACGTCCGGTCTACCTTGTGATGCGGTTCTGAATCAGGAGAATAATTCAATGATGGGCAAGGAACTTTTCATACCTTCACGTGATGAGTTGAAACTTCTGTGCACCACCGCTACAAATCTTCAAAGACTTGATGCAACATCCAAGAACCAATGCGGTTTATCAATAGATTTAAAGAGTCTGAGCGATCCGAAGTACCAGCACTGCCCGATATCTGTGGAGTGCTCCTATGCCTCGGGCTCTAGAGATATCCCACCAACAAGGATTGATTTTGCTTGGACGTCTACACCAGATAGTCCCGAAGATGGCCTAGTCAAGTCAGCCAACAGCAAAATCCTCGCTTGGATTTTTGGAAAAGGACTGGGAGCTAAAGCCTCCTACAGCATTTCATCATCTAAACAGGCAACACAATTCAACTCGTCTGTCGGCGTTACGATTCCGTTTAGAGAGTTCACAGCACTTGTAGCGAAGTAATTCAGAAAAATCTGAAGCACAAAATAGAGGCGACGCAGGGAATCGAACCCTGGTACAGGGCTTTGCAGGCCCTTGCCTAAACCACTCGGCCACGTCGCCAGTTGAGGTGCAAGCACCACGACCCTGCAATGTTATCGGCGAGAACTGGTCGCCACCCCTTCGGCTAGCCCTTACGGACAGCGTGAAATATGGTGCGAGTACCGCTCGACAACAACATTTTTGACTTCACTGTGAAGCGTTCGTTCAACAATCGCTCGAACTCATCCAAATTGAAGTCATCATGAATCCCGTCGCGCTTATTTGTCAGTAATTTGCGGACCATTGGGTCATCGGCGTGGGGCATTTCAATAACAAGTTCTGGCGTCAGATCACGGAACATGTCGAGTTGCGACGCAAGTGGAACATGGAACGTGATTGCCATGTGATGAATGACTGCAAGCGCCATCACGATGTCGGGCGTACCACGATTAAAGATGCCAGGACGTTCTTGCCCACGCCAGCCAACTCCACCCCCTGAATCTGTGAGATCCACATAGAGCGGAAGAATCTTTTTATTCTTCTCTGCCTTGAGGGTGTTGTAAAGACGATCAATGACAAGCGGGTCTGCGTCCATGGCAACTACGTAATCAGAATGTGCAGATGCGATACGGCTAAAGATTCCATCATTGCAACCGATGTCCCACACTTGTGATCGTGGAGACGAGGCAACAGCATCACGAACGAACTTTTGCTTCTCATCGAGGCTTGATTCGATGTAATGACCACGCTCTGAGTATTCAGACCACGTGGACTTTTTGTCACCAAGGTTGATGCTGGAGACAATACCTTCAAGCTTTTTCATGGTGGCATCGAGTACTTGTGCGTTCAGACCAGACTTCGCAGCTTGTTTGTTCATGTCCACATTCGAATCTGCATAACGTTTTTGCGCTGCCGCATGGAGAACCACATGAGTAAGACGACCTTTGCGTGGCTTACGAATACTGGCCGGAAGCAATTTACGCATTGTGTCAATCGAGATTCCGTTAACGGAACCACGCAACATCTGCTGAAAGCCCACACCCAAGTAACCCTGCAACATCAGCGGATACAGAAACATCTCACAAAACTGTTGGTACCCGTACCAAGGGTCGCCCTTTTTCCGAACCTCAAAAGATCCGGCATCTATGAACTGTGCACGTGACCCAATGAACTGAATGTTGTACGGAGTTGCATCTTTAACGCCGACACCATCAACAAGTGCTGCACGAGTGAGTTTCAACTGCAGCAAGGCCGCATCTTGCAGCATTGAAAACGTCCACTCGAACGGATACGAAATAAATGGAACTAACGGATGCGTCATTGCAGTCACCCACGGAGCGCCAAGACCAACAGAAGACGGTTCAACAATTGAGGAAGAAATCAGGTCGCCCGATTCAAGTGCCCGTTGAATGGACTTCTTCTTCCAGACCTTGTCAATATCTGCAGCACCCATCTCGGTGAATGCTCTGACAACCTTGCCGTCGCCAACAAAAACCTTGCTCAAGGGGTCACGAAAAGAGCCTGGATCTTGAAGAATGCCCGACATGAGTTAGTCGTGAGCTGAGGCGGAGTCGTCCTCGTCCGAGGAGTCGAACTCAGGCATTGGCTTGCCTGTGATTTTGGACTTGATGCGAGCTGACCACATCTTGACTGCGACACCAAGGCCGGCCATACCACCAGCAATGGCGGTGATAATCATGCTGCCGCTCGCGGCGTCTAAATAAGAGAACATGAAGCAAAAGTTAACACAATCTGAACTTTAAGAGCCATCTCTTACGAAATGGACGCTGAACATTGCCCGCTTTTCGTTAGCATCGGCAGGTGCCACAAAAGCCAAACACCAACGCAATAACCGCAGGCCGTGACATGTCTCAATCCTTATCCCCTGCTATCTGGCCAAGCACAGTCTGGGAATCGACCAGCCTGGCCGATGCAACGAAACGTGCCACTGGTCTTCGGTCAGAGACTTTCTACTCTCGTTTCTCCAACCCAACAGTGACCCAATTCGAAGATGCCATTGCTCAACTTGAGGGCGCAGAATCTGCATTGGCATTTGGATCAGGCATGGGAGCAATCGCTTCAGTCATCTTGTCGTTCTGCGGAGTTGGCTCACACATCGTGGCCCAGAACAATCTGTACGGTGCAACGTTGTCGTTCCTACAAGGACCATGTGCCCGTTTCGGAATAGAGACAACATTTGTGGACTCCACGGTTCCCGGCTCATTTGCTGCAGCTGTCATCCCTGGCAAGACAATGTTGGTGATTGGCGAAACACCATCGAATCCACGACTCGCCATCACAAATCTTTCTGAACTTGGCGCGATTCGCGGCCCTTTCACCGTTGTCGATTCCACTCTTGCGACACCAATGGGTCAACGCCCTCTTGATTTCGGAATTGACATTGTCTTGCATTCCGCCACAAAAGGTATCGGGGGCCATAACGACGCTCTTCTCGGAGTAATAGCTGGCGAAAAAGATCTGATCGATTCTGTATGGGGTTATGCGGTCATGCACGGTTCGGTTGCTTCGCCATACGACGCAGCCAATGCCTTACGAGGTATTCGCACCCTCGGAGTTCGCACTGAGCGACAAAACCACAACGCGCTCACTGTGGCTCGCTCGTTAGAAAGCCACCGCAAAGTTCTTTCAGTGTCCCATCCGTTTTTGGAATCGCATCCTCAACACACATTGGCCCGAGAACAAATGCGTTTCGGTGGCACTGTTATTGCGGTTGAAATTGCAGGTGGTCTCGATGAGTGCCAATCACTTGTTTCACAATTACAACTTGTACGAATCGCAACATCATTCGGTGGCCCAGAAACCTTGGTATGCCATCCCGCCACCAGCACACATGTGGGGCTTTCACCAGAAGCACTGGCAACTATGGGAGTCACAGCAGGTTTATTGCGATTCTCTATTGGACTTGAAGACGCAGACGACCTCGTCGACGACCTTCACCGCGCGCTGGCTGCGTTGTAGTTTTTACGCCTTCTTCGGCAAACGCGGAATAAACCCACTGGTACGCGCTGCGTACTCTGCATATCCTTCGCGGCGCTTATTGAGCGAACGCTCAAGCATTGGAACACCAGACACGTTGAGCAAGAAGTACGTCATCACTACTGGACCAATGAAACCGATAACGCCGCTACCGGTTTCAGCACCAACAATTCCGATTCCCCACCACAGAAGAGCATTTCCGAAATAGTTGGGATGTCGAGTCAGGCTCCATAAACCTGTTTGCATAACTTTGCCAGCGTTTGAAGCGTCACGTTTGAATCGTGCCAACTGCCAATCACCAACAGCCTCAAACAAGAAGCCGATTGCCCACACCATGATTCCGATAACGGCAATGGGGCCAACTCCAGGAGTCGCATCTGAATTGCCGAACATCACAGGCAATGACACGATGAACATCAAGGCACCCTGCAAACCAAAAACCGTGATCAAGCTAACGATGCCAAATTTTGCACCCTTTTTCTTACGCATCGCCTTATATCGCCAGTCTTCACCGTGACCAAGATTGCGTTTCGCCAAATAACTTCCCAGACGAACACCCCAGAGACCAACCATGAAAGCGAGCAATGCTTGGCGAGTCGGATCGCCATCAATTGTGAGCGCAAGAACCCACGATGTGACTGCAAAACCGAGACCCCACACAATGTCAACTATTGATGCATTCTTCATCACCAAACTCACAAGCCATGTAGCCACCATGATGATGACGATTGTGATTGCGGCTACTGCCATTGCTTTACCCATGAACAACTCCCGAAATATTTATCGATGCTTTTTCTACCTTGTTTCGAACGGCATTATCCATCTCAACCCACTTGTCATCAAGCCACTGCACAAAGGCCTCCCCCGAGGGAACCGCAGAACGCTTGATCTCTTCAACATGCACTTGCACGTGTGCTTTCGCGCGGCCTAAGTGACTCAAAATTCCTGAGAATGTGTCTAGTCCATCAAAACCGCTGTGCCACATAGTCAAAACATTTGCTTCTGGAACTGCCGACAACAATGCATTTGCTCCAGCTGCTTTCGGCGGAATCAGATATTTCAGTCCGGCAAGCACCTCTGCACGATGTGGGGCTCTCTCACGCAAACGTTCAAGAGCGCGAACTCGCTTCTTGTCGCTCGCTCTACTGCCTTCGGGAAATATCACAGCACAATCTTTTACTCCGAGCCCCGCTGCCATCTGCTCGATGCCTTGCAATTCTCCGGCGATGTTCGATGATTCGCGGTCAACAAAATAATTTGGCAAACGATGTCCGAGAATGTCCAGACACGGATCCATCTTTAATTCTTTTTTCAAAACGAAACGCGGCCGTAAACCGACATGCGACGCAACTACCCATGAACTCATTATTGAATCAGCGAGACTTGCATGGCGACAGAGAGCAACAAATGGACCTTGACCAACATGTTCAGCCCCGTTCACTGTAATTTGCAGACCAACAGTGAAGCCCAAAGCCTGAATCAAACTACGACACCACCAGGTTTGTAACGCGTAATGGGCAGACACACTTCGGCCACGTCCTGTACAAAACAAGAACAAGGCAACAACAACTCCTGATGTTTCGAGCCATGCCCAGAACATGCCAAAGGCAATGAGGCGCGAGATGGGAAAACGCCATCTCCCACGCACTGCATCGACCAGCATCGTGAGGACAGCCCACAGCGGAAGTGTGACCGTGAGGGCAATTGCAAGGAACAAGACCCCAAGCCCTGTGATGGGGCGGCGTACCCAACTGGAATTCATATGAGAACCCTATTCCTCCTGGCTCTCTCCCTACGAAACCCAGGAAATTTATGGCTTTTACTTTTACTTTTCGTATAAGTTGTTCCGTAATGACTGACCTTGCCTCTTCCTCCACACGCGTGTCCTTCCGGGTGAATGGCCATGACGTCTCAGTCGCTTCCGATCATCCACATTTGCTCGCTGCATTGCGAGACGAACTCAACATCACATCGCCCAAAGACGGTTGTTCTCCTAGCGGTCAATGCGGATGCTGCACCATCATGATTGATGGCAAAGCCCAAGTGTCTTGCCAGTACGCCGTCGCTAAAGCCGAAGGTCGCACTATCACAACTCTCGAAGGGGTCGACGAATCAGAACGCACGACTTACTCCGATGCATTTGCCGCATGCGGAGGTCTGCAATGTGGTTTCTGTATTCCAGGAATTGTGATGCGTGCAAAATCTCAAATCGACAAAAAGGGTGCCGACCTCACACGAGAAGACATGGCGCGCCACCTCGGAGCACATTTATGCCGCTGCACCGGTTACGTAAAAATTCTTGATGCCATTGATGTTGTCGCCAAAGGAACTCCAGTTGCCGTTTCACTTCCTGGAGGTATCGGTTCGCGGGGAGCCAAATATGAATCAGCAGAATTGGCTCTCGGTGACCGGGGATATGTCGACGACATCAGAGTCCCTGGCATGCTTCATGCCGCTTTGCACCTCACTGCACATGTTCGTGCCGACGTCCTTGCAATAGACACATCTGCTGCCCTAGAGGCATCAGGTGTCGAAGCAGTCTTTACTGCTGCCGATGTTCCAGGCGATATTCGAGTCGGAATCATCTACAAAGACTGGCCAGTCTTCATTGGCGTCGGAGAGCGCACGTCGTATGCCGGAGACGTTCTTGCCATCGTCGTTGCTCGCACGCGCCGCGAGGCACGGGCAGCAGCTGAACTCATCACAGTCACATATTCCCCACTGCGACCCATTGTTGATGCAGAGGCTGCAATCACCGACCCTGACATTGCAGTGTGGGGAACCGACAGCAATGTTCTTTCTCGTAGTGAATACCAACGTGGTGATACTTCCGCAGCGCTGGGCGAAAGTGCGTTCGCCGTCACAGAGACATTCCAAACTCAAAGAATTGAGCATGCATTCTTAGAACCTGAATCAACTCTTGCAGTACCGAACACAGATGCGGGCACCATGCATGTGTATTCCGGTGGGCAAGGTGTTTGGGACGACCGAGATCAAATCTGTGACATCCTGAATATTCCTAAAGACAAAGTCACCGTTCAACTTGTATCAAATGGTGGCGCTTTTGGTGGCAAAGAAGATATGTCGAACCAAGGACAAACAGCACTTGCAGCCTGGCTTTTACAGAAACCTGTTAGTTGCACATTGTCGCGTGAAGAAAGCTTTCTCATGCATGCAAAGCGTCACCCCATTCGCATGGAGTACTCAGTTGGTTGTGATGCAAACGGGAAACTCACTGCTGTTCGCGCACGAATGATTGGCGACTCGGGCTCTTATGCATCGGTCGGCATGAAAGTTCTCGAGCGTGCGGCCGGACATGCAACTGGTCCATACTTCGTTCCGAACGTTGACGTTGCTTCAGTTGCTGTTCGAACTAACAACCCTGTGTGCGGCGCGTTCCGCGGATTCGGTGCCAATCAAGCTCAGTTCGCGATGGAAGGGTGTCTTGACCGTCTTGCCGAACAACTCGGTATCTCAGGTTGGGATATTCGTAAACGTAATGTGATTCACCCTGGGCAAGTCTGGGGACCAGGACAAATAATGGATGATGGATGCGCAGGTGCAGACATGTGTCTCGATGCCATTAAGCCCGCATACGACGCAGCAGTAAGTGCAGGACGAGCAGTCGGACTTGGACTCGGCTTAAAGAACTCTGGCCTAGGAAACGGATTTCGTGAAATAGCGCGCGCTGTTGTTCATTTCTGTGCCGATGGCACTGTCGAAGTTCGCCACGGTTGGACGGAGATGGGTCAAGGCGTCCACACAGTTGCGCTCCAAGTCGCAGTGGAAGAACTAGGCATCGAAGCATCATCTATTCGCGTCATCGTTGATACAACTCGCCAGCTGGGCTTCGGTCAGACCACAGGTAGTCGTGGCACGCTAATGGCTGCAGCAAGTGTGCAACGTGCATGTGCAGCTGCGTTAGAAGACGGATGTAAAACCGGAATCGATTACACCGGCGAATATGTCATCGATTGGACTCACCACCTAGGCGAGCCTGGAATTGAAAACCCGATCATTCACTCTGCATTCGGGTATGCGGCACAGATGGTGATTATGGATCCAAAGACTCAGAAAATTGACAAAGTTGTGGCAGTACATGATGTGGGTCGCGCAGTCAACCCCACTTTGTGTGAAGGGCAAATCGAAGGATCAGTTCACATGGGACTCGGTTATGCATTGACCGAGGAATTTCCGAGCAATGAATTGGGCTACCCCACGAATATGACATTGCGGTCACTTGGCATCATTCGTCCTAAAGACATGCCCGCTGTGGACGTCGTCATGGTGGAATGCCCACAACCACGCAGTCCGTACGGCATTAAGGGCGTCGGCGAGATTGGCCTCGTCCCCACTGCTCCAGCTGTTGCCGCAGCACTTCATGCAGCAGACGGAATCTGGCGAACAAAATTACCGATGAAACCTAAGAACTCAGATTCAAACGAGGACCCAACATGACAAGCCCCGCAGCTCTCTACTTACAAGATGCTCATCCGATTTCCGAAGGTATGGAGTACACAAAGTACGCAGAAGAAAAAGGATTCGAAGCTGTGTGGCAAGCAGACAGCCGTCTCGTGCGTGATGCCATCGTTCCAATGTCAGCATTTGCAGCCGTTACCGACACCATAAAGATTGGTTCGGGAGTTGTTGATTGCTGGACCCGCAACCCAGCTCGTCTCGCCGCAACATTTTCGACACTTGACGACTTAGCTCCAGGCCGAGTGATTTTGGGTATCGGCGCATGGTGGGATCCACTTGCCGAAAAGGTTGGCATCTCGCGCGCAAAACCACTTCGTGCAATGCGTGAAATCATCACGGCGGTTCGAGCGCTGCTTGCAAATGAAACAGTCACCATGAATGGCGAGTTCGTGCATCTCGACGGTGTTGAACTTGATTACGTGTACCAAGAGCGTCGTCCGAAAGATGTTCCCATCTACCTCGGTGCAACTGGCATGCAAATGATGGAGCTAGCCGGTGAAATTGCAGACGGTGTCGTGTTGAACTATCTCGTCTCTCCCGACTACAACAAAAAGGCACTCGAGCACCTCGCTATTGGCGCTGACAAGGCCGGTCGTTCATGGGAAAATATTGACCGACCACAACTTGTCGTGTGCAGCGTTCACGAAGATCGTAAAACTGCCCTTGATATGGCACGCATGATGGTGACGCAATATCTTGGCCAGCAACCACACATCATGAAGGCATCTGGCGTTCCACAGTCACTGTTGGACAAAGTTGGCGAAGTGCTGACATGGCCAGCTACTCACGAACAAGTAGAAGCAGCATCAAAACTCGTACCTGACGAAATCGTACAGATGCTGACTGCTTCAGGAACACCAGATGAAGCTCGTGCAAAAGTGCGCGAGTACATCAAAGATGGCGCAACATGCCCCATCTTGTACCCCTTGGGTGATGTCACAGCAATGATTGATGCCTTTGCAGGCTGGACTGCCTAGTACAGCTCCTTCATCACATACGCTTGCGGCAGTGAATGCTCAATCGCCTCTCACCAATCGCCTGCAAGGCTTTGGGGCATCAATCTTTGCTGAAATGACTGCGTTGGCCGTCTCAACAGGTTCCATCAATTTAGGTCAAGGGTTTCCCGATTATGACGGACCACCCGACGTTCTTCGAATTGCCCAGGAACAAATTTCTGCAGGCAACAACCAATACCCACCCGGTATCGGAATGGCTGATCTTCGACTTGCTGTCAGTGGCCATGAAGACCGTTTCTGGGGACTGACATACGACCCAGCGACTGAAATTCTCATCACAATGGGAGCCACCGAAGCGTTAGCGGGCGCACTGCTTGGAATACTCAACGATGGTGATGAAGTGATCGTGTTCGAACCATTGTTTGATACGTATGCCGGATGCATTGCATTGTCAGGAGCTGAGATTGTGCCCATCACGCTGCGACCTCAACAGTCTGGTCGTTACGAATTCGATGCAGATGAAGTACGACGAGCAGTGACACCGCGCACTCGCATGATCTTGTTGAATTCGCCGCACAACCCCACCGGTTCTGTGTTTACTCTGGAAGAACTTCAGACCATTGCAGGAATAGCCATAGAACACGACCTGATAGTTATCTCAGACGAAGTGTACGAACATTTAGTTTTTGACAACAAGAAACACATTCCTATCGCAACATTGCCGGGAATGTTTGAGCGCACCATCACTATTTCATCTGGTGGAAAATCATTTAATACAACAGGCTGGAAAATCGGATGGGCATGTGCGCCTGCTCCCCTCATCAACGCCACACGTATGGCAAAGCAATTGTTTACCTTTGCTGGCGGGTCACCGTTTCAACCAGCAATTGCTGCAGGGTTACGTCTGCCCGATTCGTACTTTGTTGCTCTTGCAGCGGATCTGCAAACCAAACGAGACGTTCTCATGAAAGCACTTGATGAGTGCGGACTACGACCTATCACCCCCGAAGGTACATACTTCATAACAGCCGACATTCGCGACAGGCGTCCCGATGGAGATGGAATGGCGTTTTGTCGCGAACTACCTGGACAGGCAGGAATTGTTGCTATCCCAGCTTCAGTTCTCTACGACCCACGACATGAAGCAGAAGGTCGCCACTTGGTTCGCTTCGCCTTTTGTAAACAGCTGTCCACCATCTCCCGAGCATCTGATCAACTGCGGGCATGGGGATGAAGGTAGCTGTCGTTCAAGTAGACACCGTGTGGATGGACAGGGATGCAAACTTTGCTCAACTCGCTCCCCTCATCTCTGACGCAGCAAAAAACGGTGCCTCGCTTATCTTGCTCACAGAAATGTTCTCGACAGGTTTTGTTGTGGATAGGAACGATATCGGCGAGCCAGAAGGCGGTGTGTCGTCACAATTCCTCACTCGCATGGCAACTCAACACAACGTCTGGGTTGGTGGCAGCTGTCCAGAACTAACAGCTGATGATGCTCGACCATTCAATTCATTTGTTCTCGTCAGCCCACAAGGCGTGCAGCATCGATATCACAAAATTCATCCGTTCACGTTTGGCGGCGAAGACACATACTTTCGGCCAGGCTCCGATTTTGTAACAGTGAATGTTGACGGGGTTCGAGTAACTCTGTTTGTGTGTTACGACCTTCGCTTTGCCGATGAGTTTTGGAGAACTGCTTTCAACACAGACGTCTACCTCGTGCCTGGTAATTGGCCAGCAAGTCGCCGTGAACATTGGATGGCGTTATTGCGGGCGCGCGCAATGGAAAATCAGACATACGTCATTGGGTGCAATCGCATCGGAACTGGCGGAGGCTTGACCTATTCAGGGGACAGCCGAATCATCAATCCACTCGGAGAAGTGATCGCCGATTCCGCCGACCAACCAACAATCTTGTACGCAGAGATTTCAACTGAAGAAGTACAGTCAGTTCGCTCCCAATTTCCATTCATGCAGGACCGCCGATGAAATCACGTCCACTTCTCGCTCGCTTCAGCTCACTATTGGGCGTCACCATCGGTATCGCAGGTGTCGCCTTTGTCGCAAAAACTTTGGTGTCAAAGTGGGATGAAGTCAGTAACGCATTTAGTCAAGTAGACGCCATCAATTTAGTTCTGAGCCTTCTCCTGGGTCTTGCAGCCATGACATCAATTGGCTGGATCTGGGTAGCGATGATTATTGCCCGTTCACACAACGTTCGACACCGCAATGCCATGTCGTGGTATTTCACTGGGCAGTTAGGAAAGTATGTCCCGGGAGGCATTTGGCCCATAGTGGGTCGCGCCGAACTTGCAGTACGAAACGGCATCCCTCGTCGTGATGCATACGCATCTACTGGCCTCTCTCTTGTCACTACGTACGCTGCTGCTGTTGTTGCAATCGGAATTGGCGCTGCTTCTACCTCAGGCCACCGTCTCATCGCAGTACTGATTGCCCTCGGCCTCATTACCGTGTACATCGCGTTCGCACAGCCCTCACTTCGCACCGTAATCATCCGCATTGCGTCGCGCGTCTCATCGTCAGCATCATCCCTCACAGATCCGAAACGCTTGGCCCGACTAACACTGATGCACGTACCAGCTTGGTTACTGATGTCTCTGTCTACTTCAGTAACGGCAACAGCATTTGGTGCTCATATTGGCATTGCCGACATGCTCTTCATCACCACCACTTCATGGCTCGCTGGCTTTGTCGTTGTGGGTGTACCCGGCGGAATCGGAGTTCGTGAGGCGGTATTCACGTCACTTGCCGGTGGAATAATCGGAACTCCAATGGCAGTATCTCTGGCACTGATGAGCAGAGTTGTTTTTATCGCAGTGGATCTCACAGGCACGCTTGTGTCAAGCGTCATTTCTCGAACGAATAAATCAGTGAAAACCTGAGAAGCGATCTTTTGCGATCTCTTTACGTTGACCGCTCAGACTCTTTACGCGAAGAATGCGCACAAGAAACCAACGCACATAGCGCATGATGTAGCCACGCAATTCGCGTGTGCCCTTGCGCCACTTCAGATACCGATAACGGCGAGCAGCCATGAGAGATTGTTTGCGCACAAGTTCCCGATGGAATGATGCAACTTGGCGTTCGTTTTTGAGGGTTCCGAAACCATGATTGGGCCCAATGAGTCGTGGAGTATGCAGACCTAGGTTCTGCAAGAACGCCGCATACGCATAAGCGAATTCACCGAAGATCACTCGGTCTGTTTGAGACTCTCGAATTTCGTCTTCGCCCACCTCAATAGATACGCATGATCCATTGTCGACCAGGCGTCGCAACACTCTCTCGGCATATTCCGTGCGGCAAACAACAAGACTCACTCCAGTCTTAGTAAAGACAGTGCTTGGCAACCATGCATCGCCCACCACCAGATCAGCCAAGAAATTGGAATGATTAATGCACACATGACAACGGTTGGTGTTGAAATGTCTGTCGAAAGCAACTTGATATCCAAAATCGACTCGACGACTAGCGGTGTACACCGCACCAGCAGTCGTAGTGACAGTCAACTTTCCAACTGGTCCACCACCTCGGTATGAGATATCAGTAATAGTTGAAGGGTCATATCCCAGATACTCGCCCATCGCATTTATGCTGTGATGAGAATATTGCCAACCACAGAGAAGCCCTACTGTCAAAACGATTTTCTCGCGTAGTTCGGGAGCCTGAGCACGTATCCACGAATACATACCTTCGAGTTGGCACGGAATTGCAACTAAAGCAAAACGACCGGGCGTATCACGCAATATCTGCAGCGCAGGTGTTTGTTTTAGATTGTGGTAGATCGAGCCCGGCAATGTGTCGACATCATCAGGCGTACGCACCAAACGCGCCGCAAAGTCGACACCTGCTACATGATCAAGCGCAATGACGCCGTCAATATCCCCCACCGTTAAGAGATTGCGCAACACTTCCTTAATGAGACCACCGGAACTTGCAGCAATGTTTCGCTCGCTATTGGTACTTTGCGACAAATGAACAGACCGAACTACCCCATAAGCGCCAATCTCGGCTCCGGGGAATAAATAGTTCTGCAATCCCTCGTAATCAACTGCAACTGCAGGGCAAACATCGGCGGCGGCTTTCGAACCAGGTGTTTCGGGCTCAAAGATCAACTTCTTTGGATTCAGCGAGACCCGCACTGTCGAATCAGCCATCTCACATGCGCCACAGCCAATACACATTCCCGATGCGATAACTCCGGATAGGTCCGTTGTTACATTCATTTGGTCACAGCCTCTGCGATTACTGAGAAGTTACGAAGTGAGCGATCTTTCACTGCAGGAAGTGCCGCAGATATCTGTTGAGATATAGCGTCTCGCGTTGCTAAAACCCCAACAACAATATCCGCGACTTCATTCGGTGTATCCAATGCTGACGAATCAAGACCTAACGATGCCAACCCAAAATCATCGAGAACTTCTTTGTACTTATGACTCCACCCAACAACGACCGTTGGCGTACTCGTCGCGAGTCCAGAGATCATGGCGTGAAATCGCGAAGTGACAAGAACAGAACTCAGTGCAACAAGATGTCGTAATTCACCAGCAGTGAGATCAAAGTCAAGCCCAAGCACCTGAGGATCACCTGAACATGCTGCAAATACTTCGCGACACACGGGCCCGTCATTCATGCGGCCTTCGGGCAAGCCTGCACGATACGAATGCGCAGCGATAACAACACTGCGGCCGGTCTTGGCTCGGATATCTGCCACTAAAGATGTCATGGCTGCAACGTAATTACCCCCGGTTGACTCATAGATTCCACGCACCACAGCGCTCGGCATTACAACAATGAAATCCTTGTGGATTGTTTCAAGCGCAGCATTGACAGCATCCGGAAAACTTCCGGCTTCATCAAGTGAAAACGCTAAATCTGCAACATCTATGGCATTGACGCCACCTAATGAATCAAGATGTTCACGCGTGCTAACTCCACGTGCGCACACTGTCCGCACTTTTCTCAGCACCAATGGAGCCAACCATTTATTTGGAAAACTCTGAAATGGTCCAAGAGCCTGTGCAGCTTTCACCGTGGGCACGCCTAATAGCAACGGAACTCCGGTCATCAAGGCGTTATAGACAACAATGGCGAATCCGCGGCCATCACTAAAACTGATACCTGCAACATCAACCACGACCGCTGCATCCAACATTGAGCGACACCCACGCGACCGCACCCAGAACAGCGGTAGCCGCACAGTGCGCATCACTAGCGCCAGACAAGCAATAGGAAACTCAACAAGAGCGAGACGTAATGGCTGAAGTCCAACAATTGCAGCATCAGTTCCAGCGGGAACACGTGGCGCATCAGCTTCCGGGTATGTGGTGAGGATGTCAAAGTGACATGGGCCCAACTGATCAGGTAACCGAGTCATTACAGACTCGACCATGGCTGCAGCGCCCTTATTTGCCGATAGGGCAGCCCCGATAATCGCTACACGTGTGGACTGAGGCACTACCACTGCCACCTAGACGGGAGGAACAGAGGTGGGTGACTTGGTTGCTCGGACCACGAGGTCTGCGAGCAGACCTACTGTTATGACCTGCAATGCCGCAAAGAAAACCAACAGAGTGTTAGCAGCCAATTTAAAGTCGCGACCAATCCAGTCAAAGCCTAATTTGACGAACCCGAGACCCAATAGAGCCAACCCAATTGGTAAAAAAACTTTCAATGGATTGTACGACAACGTCATTCTGACAACTTGCAAAATATAACGACGGGTGTCTTTCAACCAATGAAATTTTGAGCTTCCAGCACGTGGAAAATATTCAATGGGGAAAAAGGCAATCTTGTATCCGTTCCCAAGAAAGGACATCGTTAATGTAGTCACGCATGAAAAGCCCTTTGGGAGTTCATGCACATACTGCATGGCCACGTCGCGACGAAAAGCTCGAAGACCAGAATTCAAATCCTTGATGTCAGTTTCAGATAAATAACTCGCCAATTTTCGGATGATCCATTTGGCCGGAGTGCGCAAAAATTTTAGAGTTCCTTCTTCGGTCTGACGCCAACCAACGATGTGGTCATAGCCTTCCATGGCATCTACCAGTTGAGGTATGAGATCGTTCGGATAGGTCATGTCAACATCTGTCCAAACAACGACACGCCCACGCGCCGCCGTCGTTCCGGTTCGTCGAGCCGAACCACTTCCTTGGTTTTGGCGGTGACGGATCAGAGTGATGTCAGGGATTGTGGGTAATTCCTTTTCCGAACCATCACTTGACCCATCGTCGACAACAATGATCTCGAAGGTATACGGAGAAGCAACAAGTGCTGCGCGAACACGATCAATTTCGGCGCGAAGGTGTCCTTTTTCGTTATAGACAGGAAGAACAACACTGATGTCGCATTGGTCAGGGCTATAGGTCATTGTGTAGACATCTCTCTCTTTAGCAATGGGTAGTTCCGACCCGTTGAAACAGTACCCGTTGGAGCACTACTTCGTCTGCGACAACGGCCCATTCCCCATCAGTCGGGGGTTTGTCGGGAGTGCCGTAGAGACAGTTATAGCTGGAAGAAATAATGGCGTCAGGGCCAGAAACATCAAAACGGACGATTTGGATTGGGTGCAATTTGTAACGCAAATAGTAATACGACCTGTCATTGACGACTCCCATATCAAACCCAACCAGATGTGTTCCGGAATCTTTTACCAATGACACAGTCTTGGTTGCTGCAACCAAGTCACCAGTGCGAGTCAAGATACTGTGACTTCCTGAATACGCCGACCCCAGAGCAAGTGCAACAGTCAAGACAACAACAGACCATGAGCCATGTCGTCGTGAAATAGTCCAGAGTACCAAGGTTGCAACAACAAAAACTGACCCGAAAGAAATCATGCCGGGAGTCACAAGATACTGAAGAGCATCAGTGCCGATGATATTTGGGAACACGATGTTGTTGCGATTAAAACCCCGTCTCACAGCATCACCCCCATCGATTACGACGTATCCGATTGTTACAACTGCAACAAAAATTCCGGTCAACACCCACGCCCTTTGAGCAAGAACAAAAGATTTCTCAATGCCTACGCACGCAACCACGACAAGCGCTGGCACCAAAATTTCAACGTAACGCCCGTAAATCAAATGATCCCCGCGAGCGCCGTACAACAACTGCAACCCACCGGTGAACACCACTAGAAATGAACTGCTCAGCAATACGAGCAACCCCAGACGTTGTGAATCGGTCGACACAGTTCGAATTGCACCATCAGATCGCACGCGGTGAATTGCATACACAACTCCAACACCTACTAAACCAAACGAAGTTGCAGTGAGATACCAGGTCTGTCCCACCATGGTACGAAGAAGAGCCGGCCAAACGGATGGGTCAAACAGACGCTTCAGAAGTCGACTCTCTTGATCAAACGATTCTGCGTACAAGCGATCTTTTACTAACTTGTTGAGGACATGCGATATTTCATATCCGCCAATTGTGACAACAATCGCTAACGCAGCGATACGGCGAGGGACCGCTGATGTGAATCCCCACCAAGCAAACAACAGACACACCACACCCACAAGCAACGTGAAGCGACCATGAAGAGCCGGCATCAGGCCAGTAAAGAGACCGAGACCTAATACTCGCCACATAGTTCGTTGTTTAGCCACATTCATCACGAATGAAATGAAAATCAGGAACATCAATCGTGATGCTGTTTCTGGCCAAGCGAACATTGCTGTCACAATCGTCCCCGGCATCACGAAAACGAGGGCGGTTACAACGTGCCCCATCAAGGCTGAGGCCCCAAAGCCACGTGTAGCAACACGGCCGGCATACCAAGCAGTGACAATGGCTAACACCACATTTGTGAGCAAGGAAAATCGATATGCACCATGTAACGAGCCCGTTATTGCAGCTCCGAGCCCAGTGACAACGCCATACCCAGCTGGGTAAAAACTTCCTGTTGGTATCGGCGCCTCTGCATGACCAAGCAGCGCCTGGCCGTTAGTCAAAAAACCCCATTCGTCGGGATGAACAGTTGGTCCTGCGAGTCGCAGAGCAACGCTGGTCATATACGCCCCACATGCGATTGCTGCAATGAGCGCTATGCGCACGTGCCAGGACGTTGGCACAACGCTTCGGTCCCGATGAAGCCGCGTATCAAGTTGACGTAAGGCTGAAGTGACCACCGTCCTACCCTACTTTCACCATCATCTCGAATCAGGTAGCCCTCGCGGCGATACGGTGACATCATGGCCATTAGGGGTATCAATCACGCAGTTTTATATGTTCGAGACGCTGACAGGTCTGCTGAATTCTTCTGCCGAGTTCTCGGTTTTCGTCGTCTTGACGACACCGGAGAAATGCCACGAATACATGGGGCCGCGTTTCTTCGTGCAAGCAAGTCATCTAATGACCACGACCTCGGGCTATTCAGTGTTGGAGACAATGCCGGCGCATCAGCCGCGGGAGTATCGACAGTGGGCATGTACCACTTGTCATGGGAAGTCGAGACTCTCGCTGATTTGGTGACATTCGGCCAAACGCTCTCACGAGAAGGCTCCCTCACCGGTGCGAGCAATCACGGAACAACTCGAGCTCTCTACGCACGCGATCCGGATGGTCTTGAATTCGAATTGACGTGGGTCATGCCGACGGAACTACTCACCGATACCGATACGCCCACCACGAAGGCCCTTGATCTCGATGCAGACATCGCTCGTTTCGGCGCATTGACCGAAGCTCGCCGCACTCGTTAATCACCACTACCAGTGCGTTGACACCCACTATCAGGACGGGTTTGGGCGGGGCTTTGTTGGGTCTGGCTCTTTGGGTAGGCCCAACACACGTTCACCAACAATGTTGCGCTGCACTTGAGCAGTTCCGCCCCAGATGGTTGAAGAACGATGCTGGAACATTGAACCAATCCAACGATCAACTTCGTACTTGCCGTCTTTGTCATTTTCGATCAGCATGGAATCAGCACCGCGTGCATTCACCATGAACGTACTGAACTTCTGTGCGTACTCTGACCAGAACATCTTGTTGATTGATGCAGCTGGTCCCGGCTCTTTACGAGCGAGCACTTCGGACAACAACTTGAGACCTTGGAAGCGCATGATTTCAACATGAGAAAACGCCCATGCCAAGTTTTGACGAACAACCGGATCTGATGTGAGGCCCTTGTCTTTAAGAAGCTTTACCCCATCCCAGAACTGACGAGTGAATTCAACATGCTGCGTTGTTGCATTTCCTCCACGTTCATTCCCGAGAGTTGTCATGGTGACGCGCCAACCGTTATTCATGCCGCCAATGATGTTTGCGATGGGAGCACGGGACTCTGTCATGAATGTTTCAGTGAAGTGTGATGCACCGTGTGGCTGTTGAATTGGGCGCAACTCAATACCGTTTGATTTCTTTTCGGGCGTAAACATTGGCAAGAGAACATACGAGATGCCTTGGTGCTTCGGACTATCTGGATCCGTGCGGCACAAGCAGAACATCATGTTTGCTTCGGTTGCTCCCGATGTCCACACTTTTTGGCCAGAGATAACCACTTCGTCACCATCGATGATTCCGCGAGTCTTCAAACTTGCAAGGTCGGAACCAGCATCAGGCTCGGAGAAACCCTGGCAGTAGCGGTGGGTGCCGTCGATAATGCGCGGCAAGAATTCTTTCTTCTGTTCGTCAGTTCCCCACACGATGATGGAAGGACCTACAAGCCACTCACCCATTCCGCGAGTAACGCGAGGAACATCTGCGCGCGAGAACTCTTCGTTCATCACTGCTACCTCGATGCCCGTGAGCCCACGACCGCCATATTCCTTTGGCCATGACACACACATGTAACCAGCTTCTGTCAGTTTCTTGACCCACTCTTTGCCGGCTGCTGTCATATTGCCTCGCGCTAGAGAATCAGCAGATACTCCGACCAACTCTTTCGGAACGTTGGCCTTCAACCACTCGCGAAGTTCAGTACGAAATGCTTGTGCAGCAGGTCCTAGATCTAGTTCTAACGGCATGTGTTCCCCAAGGTGTAGGACACCAGTCTTCCAGTTAGTCGAGTGCCGTTAAGAACTGGACAATCGCTTTGTTCACCGGCTCAGAATGAGTCATGTTGGCCGCATGAGGGCCACCTTCGATCGGCACCAATGTGGTAGGGCCGGCAATACGGTCACGCAGCACCTCTGCCTTTTCCATCGGGATGGACATATCAGCAGTTCCGTGAATGATGAGAGCAGGGCAGGTAATTTCGCTGAGGCGGCCCGTGATGTCGTCACGATGCATCAGGCAGTGAAATGCTTTCGTGAATTGATCGGGAACCATGGCACCCCACTTTGCGAACCAGTCAGACCATTCACCGGGCCCAAGGATGAGGCTCGCAACAACGTCTTGTACCGCGACTGCCCCATGCTCTACCCACGCAGCGTGCAGTTGGTTATATGGCTCTACTGTCGAAGGATCTTCTGTTCCTGCTTGCGTATCAAGCAACACCAGCGCACGTACGCGTGATGGCGCCGTCAACGCAACGCGAAGCGACAGGAAACCACCTTGCGACATCCCGCCAATGACAGCCGATTCAATTCCGAGATGATCCATGAGACCAAGCACATCATTGGCTGAATCCCAATACGTGAAATCGCCAGTAGCCGCTGTGCCCCCGAAGCCGCGCTCGTCCCAGGTAATCACACGGTGCGTCGCTGCAAGTACAGCGACTTGCTTATCAAACATGGTGTGGTCCATGAGGAAACCATGACTAAGGATGACAACTGGACCCTTACCACCTGAATCTTGAAAAGCGAGATCGATACCGTTGATGTGAGCTGTTTGCATATCTAAACCTTACTTCGGTATGACGGGCATGTCAGACGAGACTCGAGAGCGCCATAGTGGAACTCGCTTTTCAAAAAATGCGCGCACGCCTTCGCCGGAATCAGGTGCAGCAGTAAGACTTGGCAAAAGTTTTCCTTCAGTCATGATCATGTGATCAACGCTGGTATTCATTCCGTCCCACATCAACTGTTTTGCGAGAGCCGCAGACACAGGAGAAACGTTGATGGCAATATCGCGCGCCATCTCTGTAGCCACAGAAAGAACCTGATCAGCGGGAACTGCCCGAGATGCGAGCCCCATTTCTGCCGCCTCTGTTCCCAAAATCAACCGACCGGTGAGCAACAAATCTGCTGCGCGAGAAAACCCGATCACGCGTGGAAGCAAAACGTGGGATCCGAGTTCGGGCAATATTCCACGACGCACCATTGCGTATTGAATTTTTGCGGTTTCAGACACAATTCGAATGTCGCACAACATCGGATATGTAATTCCGACTCCGACTGCGTGGCCATTGATTGCGGCAATCACTGGCTTACGCACTTTGTATGGCATCAAGCGCGGACCTTTTTGGGCGCTTGCTTCACCGGAAAGAAATCCGCTTTCACCAGCACTCAAATCAGCACCGGCACAAAAAGCCTTTCCTGCACCTGTCAGTACAACTGCACGCACGTCATCGTCTGCATCTGCTGCACCCATCGCTAAAGACAATTCATCACTCAGTTGTGGTGTCCATGCGTTCATCGCTTCAGGACGATTCAAAGTAATAGTGGCAACACCATCACGAACGTCATACAAAACAGTTTCAAGATTCATACGCCCCCCGGCACATTCGGAATACACCGAACAGTAGCCCTTATGGCGAGGCGTCTAAATGCCAAAGACTCTTAGCGTTGTGCCAAATACTTTTCGATGGGCTCTAAATCGAATGGTGACCCTGTCATGACGATGAGGTGATCAGCTCCCGCATCCTCATACGCGGCTGCGTCAACAAGATCCTTAGCGTTAATTCCGACAGTGCGCTCGATCTCTCGAGAGTCGCGACCCAACTTTTCACACCACTGGTCGAGCACTTCCATTTTGTGACGGAAATTATCGACTGGCCCGAATGCGTTGTGGGCATCTGCATGTTGAGCCGTCAACTTCAATGTGACTTTCTCGCCGCTTCCACCAATCATCAACGGAATGTGGCCGTTCACAGGGCCTGGAGTCAATTTTGACAAGCGCTCTTTAATAACCGGAATACCTGCAGCAAGAAGTTTCAAGCGTTCAGGAGCGGTTCCGAATTCGTACCCGTATTCGGTGTAATCACGTTCGAACCAACCAGATCCGATTCCGAGAATGAAACGACCATCAGAAATGTGATCAATGGTGCGCGACATATCAGCAAGCAATTGTGCATTTCGATATGTGAAACACGTGACTAGCGCACCGATTGTGGCATGACATGTATCAGCGGCCATTGCTGCGAGCAGTGTGTACGCCTCGAAGTGTGGCGCTTCTGGGTCGCCGTACAACGGATAGAAATGATCCCATACCCACAGCGAGTCGACACCCATTGCATCTGCTGCACGCCACGCGTTGCGCATGTCTTTCACTGTTGTTGCCTGAGGATGAAGTTGTACACCTATTTTCATAGCCAAATACTACGACCATTCCTTTCTCATCATCGGCACAATCGTTTCGAAATATTCAGCAATAATGTCGTTATCCCAGGGTGGGCGAATTGCGATATTGATGAGTTGAGCACCAGCCTCAACGAATGGGGCAATCTGCTCCATGGCATCTTCAGGACGTCCTAATAATGAGCCCGCAATAATGCGGTCTGCCGCAGTGCCCCATTGCGTGCGCAGCTGTTCTTTCACCTCACCGATGTCATCGTTGCTGAGCCCGAATGACAAGTTGATACTGCGTTCCACTGCAGATGGTTCACGTCCTGCCGCTGCGCACCAGTCATCAAGAATTCCGTTGAGTTCCTGATAGTGCGCGGGACTTGCATATGCGGCGTTCCAACCATCTGCATACTTTCCCGCCATTCGCAAGGTCTGCTTTGGACCAAGACCACCAATCCATAACGGCATGCGACCACGAATTCCTGGAACCATCGATGCATCGCGCAATTCAACGCCAGGCGTGGATTGGGTAACACGTTCGCTGGCTTTCCATTTGTTGATTGCTTGCAGTTGTCCTTCCAAAACTGTGAAGCGTTGTCCTTGCGTTGGGAAATCAATTCCAAATGCGGTGGCTTCTTGATCATGCCAACCGCTGCCCATACCCAATTCGAATCGACCACTAGACAGATGATCTACAGATATTGCACCCTTCATCAGTACGCCAATATTGCGATACTGCGAACAGAACACCAAACAACCAATACGTGCGCGCTGAGTATCGACCGCCAATGCACCCAACATGGAGAACGCTTCAAAGTGCGGCTGGGTTCCCCCCGCTGGAGGAGCTTCGTATAAGTGATCCCATAAAGAGATCCAGTCGCTCCCTGCGGCGTCAAGCCATTTCCACAATGTCCGCAGTTCTTCTACGGTTGCATTTTGTGCACCCAAGTGCACCCCAAACTGAACCATCTGAGCCCCCTCTAGATACGACAAAGGCCCCCAAAGAAGGGGGCCTTAATCTCTTGGAGCGGATGACGGGATTCGAACCCGCGACCCTCACCTTGGCAAGGTGATGCTCTACCACTGAGCCACATCCGCGTGGAACTACAGCATAGCGAGGTGGGCAGCTGGTGCCACAGGCCTTACGACTCGTGGACTACAAGGGTTTCTGCGGACGCAGAACCCTGCATACGCACCAGGGCGGTGAGAGATGCCAACACAATGACCCCACCCATCAATTGCAGTGGGGTCAGGGATTGTTCAAAAAAGAACCAGGCCAAGACTGAAGAAATAACCGGACTGATGAGCCCAAGCATGCTGGCAAGCGAGACATCAATGTGACCTTGGGCCCATGTCATCATTCCGTGGCCAACAACTCCCGGCCCCACCGCCATACCAACTATGTACCACCAATCACTGACGTGCATCGCGCCGAGATCATTACTTGTAATCGCCCCGTATGGAAGGACAATGATCGCTGCACAGAAAAAGACAGCTGCCAAAAAAGACCACGAATGAATTCCTTCGTTGCGGCGTTGCTTTGAAATCACAAAATATGTGGTCCAAATACCAACATTCAGTACGGCCAAAAGATCTCCATTGAGATGAGCACCACTTGTCGACGCAGCTGCCATGACAACGACAAGAACTCCAAGCATTGCGCTGACAGAAAACGCCAATTTTTTCTTCGTAATCTTTTCGCCGAATATTTTTGGCGCAACAAACAGCACCAATACCGGCTGCAACGTGCCGACCATTGTGGCGTTCGCAACTGACGTCATTTTTACCGCAGCAAATCCCGTGATGAAAGACAGACCAAAGATGGTTCCTGGAAGAGCAGCCTTGCGAATGACTGCCATATTTAAACTGCCGCCATTTAGATACGCCATCAGAATCATGATTGGTAGTCCGAAAAGCATTCGATAGAACACGATGCTCGACGTACTGACCGACAACGCCTTGTTAAAGATGGGGCCAATACCCCAAGCAGTAACTGCTAAAAGTGCGGCAAGAACATGAATATCTTCTCGCTCACGAAAAGAACTCTTGCCTGAAGATTTCGTTGAACTCACGTAGAAGGTGGGTTCAGATCAATACGCAATGTCAGAATTCCATCTTCTAACGTGGCAACTGCGTCACCGATAATTGCAAAGTCTCGAAAGTCCGTTTCGGAGTTAGCAATAAACAACTGCCGCTCTTCTCCTGCGATTGGCGGCAACGGGCGTTTGCGAACAGCAGTTGCTCTGTCGCGGTAACGCGCGATCATTTCATTGGGGTCAAATGCAGCCATGGCTACTCCTTTGGTACGTGTTGACTAAGTAACGGATCAATAATGGACGGCAAGACATCGACAGCATCATCATCGTGAGGAAAGGGATCACGAAATGGTTTCTCGGGTTCCGATAGTGGTTCACGTAGAAGTACAGCTGGAGCAACATGCTCAATAATTGGCAGCGCACCTTCTGGACGCACCTGATTTAACATCTCAAGACGTTTGGAATCGTCAGCGCGAGCAAATGAGCGGTCAGCCATAATTTCTAATGGTGCAAGGACAGCAGGGTCCTCGACCGCCGCTCTCCAAAAGGCCAACGTGGCGCACAACAACAACACGCCCAACACCACAAGTCCGCCGCCAATGATGTTCACCGACATTTTGGAGGCGATAAGGAGAGCGAAAGTCACAGGTGCCATTCTTTCACGCACTCATACAGAATGCGTGTCTCCCCGCCTGTCTGCCTTCTGTTATTGGGTGGCGGCGAGAAAATCTGAGATATGGCGCCCGACTGCCACCACTTCGATGAGGAATCCGTCATGTCCTTCAACACTGTTGATCTCACCGTGTGTATTTCGAGGATCATTGTTAGTCAAATGTGACTGAATCAACTGTTGCTGATACGCAGGGTACAAAATGTCGGAGTCGATACTGACAGTAAGAGTGGGTGCCTTTATTCGAGCAAGGGCTGCATCAAGTCCGCCGCGACCACGACCCACGTCGTGTAAATCCATCGCCTTGCCAATGTATAGATAACTGTTGGCGTCAAAGCGACGAACGAGACGGTCACCATGGTGGTCAAGATACCCCTCGACTTCAAAACGCGAGAAAAGGTCAATGCCATCAGAATTGAAGTTTTGATCTTTTAGTTGCCGACCAAATTTTTCATTGAACTTTGAATCGGTTCGGAAAGTTACTTGAGCAATCATGCGAGCCACAGAAAATCCGTTCCAAGGCCCACCATCTTCACCAGCTTCGTAATAATCGCCATTGCGATACGCAGGGTCCATCAATAAAGCACGTCGCCCGATAGAACCCCACGCAATTTGTTGCGCACTTGCTTCTGCGCATGTTGCAATAGCAATGAGTGCACGCACTCTGGTGGGAAATGTAATGGCCCACTCAAGTGCTTGCATGCCCCCCATTGAGCCGCCAACAACAGCACGCCATGTATTGATGCCGAGTGCATCAGTGAGCGATGCTTGCGCGCGCACCATGTCGCGAATTGTGACAACGGGAAATCTCAAACCGTATGGTTTTCCATCGTCTGGATGAGCTGACGCTGGACCAGTTGAACCTTGGCAACCTCCCAAAACATTTGAACACACCACAAAATACTTGTCAGTGTCGATTGCATGACCAGGCCCTACAACGCCTTCCCACCAGCCAGGTGTTGCATGGCCTTTACTTGCAGAACCAGTGACATGACTATCGCCAGTCCATGCATGACACACGAGAATTGCATTCGATGCGTCAGCGTTTAGAGTGCCCCACGTTTCGTAGGCAATGGTGACGTCGCGAAGTGATCCACCGCCTTCCAACGAAAATGGTCGAGATTGGGCGAAGTGGTGAAACTGACGATGACCAACTGGTTGATCAGGAGTCCACCCACCAGAAGCCGGGTACGGCGTTGAATCATGACGGTATGGCTTATTCACGTGTCCCCTTTCGCCGGTACAAAATATGTGTACGAAAGAGATACCGATGGCCTGTTGCTCCGCTGGATTGCGGAACCACATCCCCCATCTCTCGATGAGGAGGCACCGTGCGCTTGTCACCCCGGTTGCCGGACCAATTGGTCTCTCTTAATGTGAGATTGAGACTATCGCTGTTCGGCGTCGTTAGCGAGGTGTTTTGGTAAACCCACTACATCAGTGAAGTCGTCAAAGGCCGTGATCGTGTCTAAGTGGTCACGCATGGTGCCCATTGTCCGTAGTCGGCCATACGCATCACCGACAGCTTTCGACATCGATAACAGCCCTGACAAGGGTGACACGATGAGCGAGAAGCCTCGATCGTGTAGTTCGCTCGGCGTCAACAGTGGAGTCTTTCCCTTCTCCACCATGTTGGCCACCAAGACAACGTCGGGTAGTGCTGCCGCAATTTCGTCTAGTTCTGAAAGCGATTGTGGCGCCTCCACAAAGACAGCGTCGACTCCCATATCGCGCGCCATGCGGCCACGCTCTAGAGCGTCAACGAGACCAGTCACGGCTCTAGCATCAGTACGTGCAGTAAGAAACATGCCAGGACTTCGTGTACGGACTGTTGTTAACTTTGCGAGCCATTCATTTACAGGCACAACTTCTTTGCCGTCCATGTGCCCGCACTTCTTTGGCCACACTTGATCTTCCAGAAACATTCCGGCAGCTCCAGCAGATTCCCACAGTTCAGTTGTCCGACGAACGTCATTATCATCGCCATACCCAGTATCAGCATCGACAATCACACACATCTCTGGCACAGCAGTACACACACGTTGTGCCGCGTCAGCCATATGTGCCTGATTCAGAATTCCGATATCGGGTTCACCAAGCAACGTTCCGGCTACAGCAAACCCCGAGACAAACACAGTGTGAAAACCGGCTTTCTCTGCCAGCAGTGCTGAGAGCGGGTCCCACACGCCAGGCATCAGTATTGTTTCGCCGCCTGCAAGGCGTGCTCGCAACGTGTCAGCGTGAGTCACTTCGTGCCGAGCGTGTCGATCGCGTGTTGCTTTAATCGCTTGTAATCGACTTTTCCGTTTGGTGCGCGACCAATTGTTGACACAATGACGACATTACGTGGAGCCTTGTATGCAGCAAGTCGGGCTTTGACATGCGCCGACAGAACTTCGAGTGTTGGCGTTTCACCAGGTTCAGCTTCCACAACCACACAGATTGTTTCTCCAAAGCGGGTGTCAGGAATGCCCACTGCCACTGCATCACGCACCGATGAGTGGGTCTTCACCATTTCTTCCACTTCTTCAGGGAACACCTTTTCACCGCCGGTATTAATACAGACAGAGCCGCGACCCAAAAGGTGCAATGTGCCATCAGTATTTACTTCAGCCCAGTCACCAGGCACGGTCCAACGACGACCTTCGAACGTACGGAACGTTTGCGCAGTCTTCACTTCGTCCTTGTAGTAACCAACCGGAATTGCTCCGCCTACTGCTACGAGGCCACTTTCGCCCGAGCCTGGCTCGACACGTTTGCCGTCTTCTGTAAACACAACACAGTTGGGACCAAGTGCAAATTGAGCAGTCTTCGGTGCAGCACCTTTAGCGGCAACAGACATACCCATGCCCACAGCTTCAGACGACCCGAAACTATCGGTGATCAACATTTGAGGAATGTGCTCTAGAAGTGCGTTCTTGTTCTCTTGGCTCCACATGACTCCTGAAGAACCCATCTGTACGACACTGGACAAATTCCATCGAGCGGGGTTGGCATCAAGTGACTCAAGCATTGGTCCGGCAAACGCTTGTCCGACAATGACAATTGTATTGACGCTGCGATCTTGCACAGTCTGCCATAACAATGCTGGATCAAAATTGCGATTCGGCATTGTGATTATGCAACCGCCCATTGCGAGACTGATGTACGCCGAGAATTGGCCGGTGCCGTGCATCAGTGGGCACGCAACAAGCGTGCGTATTCCCATGTCCCCTGGCTTCACGCGACCGATGACTTCTTCCATAGATTCAGCTGCTGCAACACCCGAAATGGCGTTGCCACCTCTACCGAGTACCTGCAACAGATCTTCCTGGCGCCACATGACACCTTTTGGCATGCCCGTTGTGCCACCGGTGTACAGAAACAACATGTCGTCATCAGACAGTGGTGATGGCGCAACGATGTCTGGCACGGTCTTTTCAACAACAGAGTTGTAATCGACTGCCCACGACGGCAACGCTGTTCCTGACTCGTCAGGAACCATGTACCAACGCTTCACCTTCGGCAATGCAGGCCGAACTTGGGCACACAAATCTGCAAAGACTGCATGAAAGACAACGGCTTCTGCGTCAGAGTTGTCAAAGAGATACGTAATTTCTTCTGGTCCATAACGGTAGTTCGTATTGACCGGCACAAATCCTGTGAGAAATGATGCAAATGTCGCTTCAAGATATTCGGGACAGTTGTATAGGTAGTGAGCAACTTTTGATTGACTGCCCATTCCGGCAGCCAACATGTCAGCAGCAAGAGCATTTGACCGTTGGTGAAAATCACCCCACGAATACACAACATCGCCGAACATTTGTGCTGGACGTGCTGGGTCTGCTTTCGCAATTCCCTTCCACATGACGCCGTAGTTCCAAGTAACCATCTCTTTGCCCCCAAAGTTCGATTTGCTTCTGTGAACCGTAGCAAGCCCAATAGGAATCCCTGCGAGCGGGTTGTTCCGCCTACGATTCGGTCGTGCGGATGCTCACTAAGAAAGAGGTCGAAACGTTGATGTTGACCTACGACGCCGACCCTGTAGGCAGTCTGTGCAATACGATCAGTGCACTTCTCGGCGTGCCCGCAACCACGTGGACTCAGTTGTTGGCGCTATTGCCGCCTGCCTTTGCCGAGTCCAAAGAACTGATGAATCAGGACGTGACCGCACTGGACGAACTAGTCAAGCAGTTAGTAGAGCAACGCACCCTATAAGAGCGTGAGTGCTCCGTTTTCAAGGCCTTGAAGAATGTGTCGAGTGGCCATGACTTCAAACATCTTGTCTCCGCGATCAGTTCGACCAACAATTTGCGATGCAATAACTGCCATCACAAGACCCGAAATTGCTTCGCGTCGATAATGATCTCTCACCCACTCATGATCGATCACATGTCCGTACGATTCAATGCCTGCGATGTACAGGTCCACCAATTCCCATTCATATTTGCGTCTGTCAGGTGGCAATAATCCGGCACCTATGAAATATGCAAGGTCGCCAACACCATTTCCATGACCTGGAGTTTGCCAGTCGACAACGGAACATGGAACACCATCAGGGGTTGTCGCAAATAACAAGTTGTCGAGACGGTAGTCGCCATGAGTCACCGTGAACGGTTCATCTTTTGCAGCAACGTAGACAGGAATCAAACTTTCAAGTTGGTTCACAAAGTCCAGTCCCTCTTGTCCGGTCTCGGCAAGAATCGCATCTGTATAGATAGCCAGAAATCCTGGTTTGAACATTGAATACAAGCCGTGAAGACGTACTGCATCTTCTGCGTCACGACGTTGCATCCAATCAATCTCATACAAAGTGGGATCATTCCACCGAGGCCCATGTAAACGACTCAACTCCGTCACGGCAAGTCGTGCCTCGTCAATGTTGCAACCACGAATCTGATCACCTTGTTCTGAAGGAGACATGTCTTCAAGCACAATTGCAATATCTCCGCCAGCTTCGTTCCAGTCTGCAAAATAACAATGAGGTTTGCGCACATCAAGCGACGAGCCGACTTCGTTATAAAACTTGACTTCGCGTTCGTAATTTCGAAGAGCAATTCCTGTTGCTCGACTCGTTGGATCAGGTGATGCCATTTTGACAACTACTGAAGAAGGCACAGTCGGATCAGCAGACGTCAAGACATAACGCAAGTTCATCCCAACTTGACCTTCACCTATTCGCTTCGGAGCACTTGCCAAGACCGGCACTCCAAAAACCTCGTGCCAAAACTCTGAGTCAATGCTGTCTTCTGTGTATTCCCTGTGCCCCACGCCACTTACCGTAGCCGTATAACCCTGCGCCGATAGTGTTGCAATCGCATGGTGCGCACACTTCTTTCCCCCCGTTGGATACTGACTCACCTCGCCGTGGCATTGCTCATCTTTCTCATGATCAATCTTGGTTTCTGGCAATTACGCCGACTGGATGAAAAGAAAACATTTAATGCAGTCTTGCGATCACACACGAGCGCCCCACTGCAGACCCTTGACCAAGCAGTTCCTTCAGGGTGGAATCAAAAAACTAGCGAATGGCTCCGCGTTCGCATTATCGGCACGTACGACAGGAAAAAAGCCGTCACCGTAATTAACAGGTCCCAAGATGGGTCGGCAGGTTTTGATTCAGTAGTGCCGTTTACATCCATTGATCATCGAACGATTCTTGTTAACCGTGGCTTTGTGCCGCTCGCGATGCCAGTTCCAGAAGTTCCAACAGAACAACGAGAGATAGTGGGATATCTACGCGCATCGCAATCTCGGTCAGCCCTCGGGGCAATCGACTCCGTCGCAGCTGGCAATACCGAGTTCCAACGTTTTGATATTCCACTTATCTCTGCCCATGTCGGTGGAACGGTCGAACCAATGTTCTTGCAACTCATTGAAGAATCACCACCAGCGAATTCTCAGTGGCCAGCCAAGGTTGCTCTTCCACCTCTCGATGAAGGACCGCACTTGTCATATGCGTTGCAATGGTTCTTTTTTTGTTTAGTGGCATTTACCGCATGGGTAGTAGTTGTCAGACGAAAAATCCTGCAGGTTAATGCTTCAACTCAAGAGCAAACATCCGCCTAAATTGCTCGACTACATCTGGACTTTTGTGTTCGGAACTTAAAGTGCGATACACAGTGTCAACATTGACCGCCAAACGTCCGAATTCTCCCCACTTTTCAAAGCCGTTGAGTGCAATGTCGCGAGCCGCATCCCATGCATCCATACCTCCGTTGTACCGTTCGGTTGCTTCGCTCTGCACGAACGTTAGGTAGTCGCGAATTGCAGTGACTCCGGCTTTATCAGTTAAAGGACCATGACCAGGCACGATGTGGTCAACATCTGACGCGCAGATCAGATCACATGCTGCAATCCAATTGTCGAGTGGTCCCACCCAAACAACAGGTGTACCGCCGATAAACAAGATGTCACCCGTGTAAACAGTTTTGGCATCGGGCACAAACACCAAAGTGTCACCTTGTGTATGGGCAGGACCCACTTCGACGAGTTCAATTGCTCGACCACCCACTTCAAGTTGATATGTGCCCGAAAAGGTAGTCGTGGGAAGCGCAGGCGTAATGCCATCAAAGTCGAACTCTCCGAAGAAGTGGCGAAATAAATCACCGATTTCTCCCGGTGCACTATTGAGCGCAGCCAACATAGCTGGCGGGACTTCTGCCATCTCATGAGCCGTTGCTGCTGAGGCAACAATATTGGCACCCACTACTAATTCATTGCCGTAGCAATGATCGCCATTTGCATGTGTATTCACGACCGTAGAAATGGGAGCATCCCGCGTTACACCCACCATTGAATCGAGCATGCGTTGGGTAATCTTCAGGTCAAACAGAGTGTCCACCAGCAGCGAAGCACCATCACCGACGATGAGGCCGGCATTCGACCAACCCCAGCCGCCGTCTGGCTGCAGGTAGGCGTGGCAGCCATCACCTAATTCGTGTAATCCGAGTGTGTAACTCATATCAATGTCTCCCCTATTCCTCGGGCTATTCGTGATGCCTCGACGACAACAGGTCCTGCTGGCGAACACGACGGCACACTGTGCAATATAGACGCATCTGCGATGTACAAATTTCCAACTCCTCGCACTTTTCCCGATTCATCAACAATCTCGTTGCAAGACGACGAGGCGTGTGACACCAGAACGAGATGACTCTGAATCCATTCGTCGAGCGCACCGTGATTCATGGCATCCAGTACGTCAACTGTGGTTCCTTCAGAATCTACAAAAACCTGACTAGCAATAGAAGAGAAAGAGTCGCTCATTGTTGTTGCTATCAATTCGCGTACGGCTTCTCTCATGGCCAAACGATCTCGAACAGAGGCCAACATATTGAAGTCATTGTGCATTGCAGTATTCGAACGCCATACACCACCTCGAGAATCAGGATTCATAAGAGAGACTGACACCATCGCTGATGAAGTATCACCAGGCGTGGTCCGCTCATACGCAATTGTTAAAAACTCAGCCCCAGACGATGACTGCGATTCTCGAACCACTGATGTATCAAAACGAGATATACCTGTCTCGCGCAAACGAAGCGTGAAGGAAATAGTGGGATGATTCTGCAGTCCATCACCAATCCCCGACACGGCACGTTCAAGAGATGAGTGCAACATGATTGCCGGAGTCATCAATGCGCCGGCGCACAGAACGAACAATGAACCTTCCACAGCTTGATGGGTGGTGTGAGCAACCGTAATGACGCGCTGGGAATGTTCAAGATAAGTCACGGTGTCTTGCACCAAGGTGACGCGACCCTCTTCGACGAGATGATTCACCGCCCGTCCCGGATTCCAGCGCCCGCCATTCCACCACAATCGTGAGAATCGCCCGTTTTCTGCCAGTAACGCACGCCCTACTCGACCACAATCAGCCTCTGTTGCTACGCGAGTGAGGCCAACAAGCGATGCAGGTTCATCTCCCGTCAACAGCAAGCCATTGATGGCACTACCACCGCCGAGCACATTGCTCTGAATATAGGGCTGTTCGTCACCACCATCAATCAATGTTGTCTGAAGCGAACGAGACAACGTCTCTTCAGCAAGCACATCAAAAAACGGAGCAACATCATCATGGCTACTGATCGGACCTGGCTCAATAAGAACTATTGGGTTACTGGTCATTGCAGCCAACGTGGACACAACAGTGCATCCGGCCGATCCGCCACCAATAACAACTATTGGCAAGTGAGTTGCCATATCTATCGAACCGAGGAGTCGCGAATTACAGGTGGCTGCAATGAAGAGAGATGTGCAGCGTCGTTATATCGAACAAGACGCCATTTACTTCCCTGAACATGGACGAGTTCAGTCAGTGAAGTATTTAGTGTGTGTAATTCAAATTTTCCCGTGGGATGCATATGCAAAGTATGTCGGAGCACTGCATCAACTACGCCACCATGACAGGCAATGACTACAGTGCCACCTTCATTACTTCGAACAGTTTCACGCAAAGTACTGATGATGCGACTATGAAACTGCCCCACTGTCTCACCACCAGGAAAAACATCTTCGTCTGGGTCCCCCCACGAAGGTTCTCCATATTTGCTCACGTATGCATCGTATGAAATGCCGTCAAGATCGGGGCCTGGGTCGTGTTCTCCCCAGCCCGATTCAACCGTAATAGGCATTGAGCCGAGAGCAGGCGCAATGATTTGAGCAGTTTCAACAGCTCGAGGGAAGTTACTGGAATACAAAGCTGTAGCAGAGACATCTCTGCCACTGACCAACCTGTCACGCAATGCCTCTACTTGACGTCGACCGAAGTCCGTCAGACCAGTACACGTGCGCGGACCGCCGATGAAACGTTCAACAGTTGCTCGAGACTCACCGTGGCGAATCAGGACGAGACGAGTGTTCGACACTACGAATTACGCCAGTTTCTCGACGAATGCCTCTAATTGGCGCAAGTTGCGACATTCATAGACGCCGTCAGTATGGGTGCCGTATTCGCCCACAATCGAATCGCCAGTGTTCCAATACGAACGTGGTTCTGGGTTGAGCCAATAGACATGGCGCGCCTTTTGACGAATTTCTTTAATAACCCACGCTTGAGACGCGTGGTAGTTGTTGCGAGCATCACCCAGCAACAGAACAGTTGATTTCGGATTAATTTCTTTTCCGTACTTATCCCAGAACACTTCAAAAGCATGACCATAATCAGAGTGGCCGTCAACCCAAATGACGTCAGCTTCAGTGTTGATGCGATGAATTGCCTCAGAAATATCTTCGGTCTTTTTGAAGTATTCGGTCACTTCATCGATTCCGTCAATGAAAACAAAAGCGCGAACCTTCGAGAATTGGTTTGAGATCGCATACACAAGCATCAGAGTGAATCGAGCAAACGCTGCGACCGAGCCCGAGATGTCAGCAATAACAATCAATTCTGGTTTTGCAGGGCGCGGGTATTTGAACTTCGGTTCAGCCGGCACACCACCATAGGCAAGGCTGTGACGAACGGTGTTGCGGAAATCAAGAGGCCCTTTGCGACCGTGACGACGCTTGCGCGCTAAACGAGCTGCGAGTTTACGAGTCAATGGCTGTAATGACTTTTTCAAGTTTTGCATTTCATCACGACTGGCGTGCATGAATTCCACATCTTCTGGCAACGGCTTACGCAACGTTTTTGCCATTGCTTCAGCACCGCGATCTGCCACCAAGCGACGGCGAATTTCTGCTTCAACTTCTTGTTTGAACTTTTCAATTCGGTCGTTGTACTCATCTTTTTCAAGACGCTCTTCGAGCTTTGTTAGATCCCCGCCCGCTTCTTTCTTGCTCGCCTCCATGAGTTTGTCGAGCATGCCGTCAAGATCAAGGTTTCGTAATGTGCGATACAGGTAGTAGGTACCGCCGACAGGGCGACCTGGTTCCATTCCGGCAAATCTCTGTACTGCCTGGCGAGCCAATGCGCGCATGAGTGCTTGATCGCCATTCATCAGAGCGTTCATGAGGATATTCATGAGCTCTTCCGGCGTCAATGAATCCATACCGCCAGCACCGCCGTTGCCTTCGCCCTTCATCTGGGCTTCTTGCATTTGTTGCAACAAGTCGTCGATGCTGCCTTCGCCGTCACCATCAGTGATGGAATATTCAGGACCGCGCAAACTGAAGTACACCTCAAACACAGTCTCGAATGAACGCCAATGGGCATTGTTCTTGACAAGGGTTGCACCCAATGCGTATTTGAATGCCTCGCGGTCCTCTAAGGGGATATGCGAAATGGCATGCATGGCGTCCAAGTTCTCCGTGAGACTCACTGGCAACCCAGCATTTCTCAACTCAACGATAAACCCCGACAAAAGCTCGAGCATGCGTTAGCGCCGTTCGATTCAGTCGTCAGACAGCTCTTTGGCTGCCTTAGCGATATCTGATTGGTATTTCAAGAGCACGTGGAGAGTCTCCTTGGCCTGTTCAGCATTCACTGAATCGAGTCCGAGCAATACAAGGGTGCGGGCCCAGTCAATTGTCTCACTGACAGAAGGAGCCTTCTTCAGGTCGATTTGGCGAATGCTGCGAACAATGCGTGCGATTTGATCTGCAAGCATTTCTGTCACGCCAGGGACCTTTGTAAGAACAATTTCCTTTTCGCGTTCCATCTGTGGATAGTCCACATGTAGGAACAAGCAACGACGCTTCAACGCTTCTGACAATTCACGAGTGTTGTTCGAGGTCAAAAAAACCAACGGGATTTGAGTCGCAGTGATAGTGCCAAGTTCAGGAATTGATACTTGGTATTCAGACAGAATTTCAAGCAATAAAGCTTCTGTTTCAACTTCGACGCGGTCAACTTCGTCAATCAAGAGGACTACTGGTTCCTTCGACGTAATTGCTTCAAGCAGAGGTCGTGTGAGCAGGAATTCAGATCCAAAGATGTCTTCGTGAATATCACTCCAGGCATCAGAGTTACGGTCAGCTTGAATGCGCAGCAACTGCTTCTTGTAGTTCCACTCATAGAGCGCCTTCGACTCATCTAGTCCTTCGTAGCACTGCAAGCGAATGAGCTTTGCGCCGATCATCTCGGCAACGCTCTTGGCCAATTGGGTCTTACCTGTTCCAGCTGGTCCTTCAACAAGGATTGGCTTTCCGAGGCGATCAGCCAGGAATACGACCCCGGAAATCCCGTCGTCTGCGAGGTAATTGACGTCCTTGAGGCCGTCGCGGACAGATTGAACAGATTCGAAGCGGTTATCCATAAGTTCTCCAATCTAGTGGGGGGTCTACGAAATAGAGGCATTGGGCGAAAGCTGCATGTACCCACTCCCATCTTGTCGCAGCACCTAACCTTCCTTTCATGTTCAAGGACACATTGATCGTCGCAATTGGGACTGCCATGTCCCGCCTCACGGGGCTATTGCGGGTCGTGGTCTTTGGAATCATTATCGGACAAACCGCCCTCGCTGACGCCTTTGACGGAGCAAATAATTCCCCGAACTCAATTTATGAACTACTAGTTGGCGGCCTTCTCGCTGCAAGTCTTATTCCATTGTTCACGCGTTTCGCTGAAGACGAAGATGACGAAGCAACCAATGCCGTTGTGTCAGTTTCGCTCATCGTTCTCGCTGTAGCCACAGTTGTTGCAATTGCAGCAGCTCCACTTATTTTCCGCTTGTTCTCCATTCATGTCAGTCCACTCGTTGACCCAAATCAGTTCCGTCATGTGGGAACAGTGATGTCGCGAATCTTTCTTATTCAGATCTTCTTCTATGGCCTCACTGCCATCGGATCTGCGTTGCTGAATTCACGCCGTCATTTCTTTGCAGCTGCATGGTGCCCTGTTCTTTCAAATGTCATTACCATCACCATGCTCCTCATAATCCCGTTCACACGTGATGGAACGCCTGGTCTTCAAACTGTGCTCACGGACCATACTTTTTTCTGGCTCTTCACCATGTCAGCGACTGCTGGTGTTATGGCAATGGGGCTAGTGCTCATCCCTGCATTAAAACGCGCTGACATCTCTCTTCGATTCACACCGAATTTTTCACATCCAGCCGTGCGCACCATGGTGAAATTGTCGTCGTGGACTTTTGGATACGTAGTGACAAACCAGGTGGCACTTGTGGTCATTAAGAACCTTGCGCAACCAGGAAGTGGAAATCAAGACGCATACAGCAAAGCGTTTACATTCTTTATGTTGCCCCATGGCCTCTTGGCCATTTCTATTGCCACTACGTTTGTGCCCGAACTAGTTCGACGCGTGCGCGCCGGCGATAAAGCAGGGTTTAAATCGTGGTTGACGTCCGGCGTCAGATGGATCAGCATTCTGACAATTCCTGCATCGGTCGCCATGGTCATTCTTGCCAACCCCATTATCAGTGCCATGTTGGAACATGGCCACTTCAACTCTGATGCTTCACATAACACTGCGCGTGCACTAGCTGGGTTCTCGATTGGTCTTGCCGGATTTTCAATTTATATTTTTTGCCTCCGTGGTTTCTATGCACATGAAGACACGCGTACTCCATTTTGGATCAACGTTTTCGAAAACGGCCTGAATATCATCTTGGCTTTGTTCTTAGTGAAGCGACACGGCGTCTTTGGCCTTGGACTGTCTTTCGGCATTGCTTATATGGTTTCGGCGGTTCTTGTGTTGTGGTTGCTTCACAAGAAATACGCAGCAGTGCAGTGGTCAAGCCTCTTGTCGCTCTTGTGGCGTGCAGTCCTGGGTAGCGCAGTTATGGGTGGCGTTGTGTGGTGGCTTGAATACATTTTGCATCCACATTCCGGAATGTCTCAGATTGCGAAACTATTCTTATGTGTCACTGGTGGACTCATTATTTACATCGTCGCGTTGTACACACTGAAAGTTCCCGAAATGCACGACCTCGCGTCCGTCATGCCCACTCGCGGCAGTGACCACGAAACAACTCTGTAAAGAACTTGTAGTAACTACGAGATCAACACAACAAGGTCGTCGCGGTGCACCGCTTCAACAACAGCCAAATCAACGAGGTCTGCAGTTCGCTTGCCCTTGCTGAGATTCATCACTGCAGATGACATTGCACTCAAGCCGCGAGCCAACAGTTCTCCCGATTCATCGACGACATCGACAACAGCGCCAGCGTCGAATGAGCCGTTGACAGTTGCAATTCCCGCAGGCAGCAATGACGTACCGCGAAGAACAACTGCGTCACGAGCCCCAGCGTCAACGACAATTGATCCCTCAACTTCAGCCGCGAAAGCGATCCATAATTTTCGAGCAGACAATTGACGATCATGTGGCAAGAAGCGAGTGCCTACGGTGTCTCCGTTGATTGCCGCTATAACGGCAGACTCTGATTCAGCAGAAGCTATGACAGCTGTAACACCAGACCATGAGGCGATTCGGGCAGCTGCAAGTTTCGAGGCCATGCCACCACTGCCCCTATCAGAGCCTGCACCTGAAGCCGATACCGACAACAAAGGATCATCAGAAGCAACAACGGAAATCACTGTTGCATCAGAATGGGTTCGAGGGTCAGATGTGTACAGACCGGCCGTATCAGTGAGCAACACCAACATGTCAGCAGACACAAGGTGAGCGAGTAACGCAGCGAGATGATCATTATCGCCATAACGAATTTCATTGTTTGCTATTGCATCATTTTCATTGATGATGGGAACACATCCCAACTCCAACAGTCGACTGATGGTGTCACGAGCATGTAGATACTGCTGGCGATCAACAAAGTCGTGTGGTACAAGCAACACTTGTGCACCAATCAACGAGAACTGTTTGAGAGCAGTGTTATATGCAGCCATTAACTGTGGCTGACCAACAGCTGACAAGGCTTGAAGAGACAGAACATCATTGGGACGTTCTGTCAAACCGAGTCCGGCTACTCCAGACGCAACTGCGCCTGATGTAACAAGCAGCACTTCATGGCCCTGGGCACGCGCAGCAGCCAATTGTTGTGACACCAACTGAATGACTTCAGTCTTGATATGCCCCTCTGCATTGGTGAGGGAGGAAGTTCCGACTTTGACGACGACGCGCATCGCTACAGCATCACACTTCTGGCACGAATTCAAAACTGAATTGTGCAACCCAGACGACGTCACCCTCTCGAACCCCAGCTTTTGAGAGCAATTTGGGGATTCCGAGCTTGGCGAATTTTTCGTCAATGTAGTTCAAAGCAACTGGAGTAGTCACGTCGTTCAATGCAACAACCCGCTCGGCATTGCGCCCATGAATGCGATATTCGTTCTCGCCCATCTGCTCCACCCACGCATGTTCCGTGTCTGGGCGCATGATGATGGTGGCTTCCACAGTGGGTTCTGCTTCACGGGCATATTTCACTTGCTGAGCAAGTGAGCCAATGATGCTTCGCACATTGGTCATGGTTATTGCTGACATAGACGGATGCGGCCACGCAGCAAGAGTGTCTGCATCAATACTGTCTGTCTTTGTGCCAACAATGATGAAAGGCCGTTCCAGAAGGTCCGGGCGATAATTTCCAACTTCGTGCTGCAAAATACGCAACTGTTCGTCGGGTGCAATGCCGTCAAGTGCAACGAGATCAATGAGATAACACAAGACACGCGCACGCTCGATATGTCGAAGAAACTGGTGCCCTAATCCGCGACCTTCACTTGCACCTTCAATAAGACCAGGAATGTCAGCCATGATGAACTCTGTTGTGTCGTCAATGCGCACAACACCGAGATGTGGTTCCAACGTCGTGAATGGATAGTTAGCAATCTTTGGTTTTGCAGCAGACACGGTGCTGATGAACGTGCTCTTACCTGCATTCGGAAAACCAACCAAAGCAACATCTGCCATCAATTTCAGTTCAAGTTTTAACCAACGCTCTGTTGCTTCTTCACCTTGTTCTGCAAATGTTGGTTCACGACGACGGTTGTTAAAAAACTTTGCATTGCCTCGGCCGCCACGACCACCAGGAGACGCCATCCATCTGTCTCCGTGATTCACGAGATCGGCAAGTACTTCACCCGAATACATATCGCGAGCGACAGTTCCTTCAGGCACTGCAATGATCAGGTCTTCACCGCGACGACCGTGCAGGTCTTTTCCTTTTCCGTGCACGCCGTCTTTGGCGCGCCGGTGCGGGTGATCACGAAACGCCAACAGTGAAGCAACATTGCGATCTGCCACAAGCCAGACATCGCCACCTTTGCCTCCGTCACCGCCGTTTGGGCCACCCATGGCCTCTGGACCTTCACGGCGAAACGCCACACAGCCAGCTCCGCCCTGTCCACCTTTGACATTTAGTTGGGCTTCGTCGACAAAAACACTCATAAGACTGTCTCAAGGCTACTGGCGCAATGTCGTCCATCTCGGCGACACACGACTCACCTATCGTGGAGGTGTGGAAAAGGAATCACCAACAGACCGAGGCGTGACGTGGGTGTCCACCATGTCGGGGTTTGATGCTGCTTTAGGCATCACAGTGGCCCACGCAGACTCCTGGGCAGGTATCGGCACCACTGACATCGCAGATCGGCCATCACGAGAAGAAGCGCTGTCTGGCGCCTTGGCCCCATTAGCCACTCACGCAGTTGGTCCGGGCCACAGAGCTATCGCTGAAGAAGCTGACCCATATCGCACCTGTTTCGAACGCGACCGCGACCGCATCTTGCACGCATCATCATTTCGTCGACTCGCCGGAAAGACGCAAGTGTTTGTTTTCCCCGATGATCATCAACGCACACGGCTCACTCACGCACTGGAAGTTGCCCAAGTCGCAGTATCCATTGCCCGTGTTCTCCGTCTCAATGTTGCACTCACTGAAGCCATGGCCTTGGGTCATGACTGCGGACATGGTCCAGGTGGTCACGCAAGCGAAGATGCATTATCTCCCTATATCGATGGCGGTTACGACCATGCCGTGTGGGGTGCAGACAAAGTGCTCGTGCCGCTGAACTTATGCACCGAAACTCTCGACGGAATTCGTAACCACAGTTGGTCACGTCCTGCTCCGCTAACAGCCGAGGGCGAAGTTGTCAGTTGGGCTGATCGCATTGCTTATGTGTGCCACGACTTTGAAGACGCAGTTGACGCCGGCATTGTCACCCCCGATCAATTGCCTCGACTTGTACGTGAGCGTTGCGGTAGTACGCGGCGCGAACAACTGGGCGCATTCATTACAGGCATGATTAATGCAACCGCCCAAACAGGTCGCATTGGCATGGTTCCTGATATCGCCGAAGCGCTTTCACTTTTTCGTCAATTCAATTACGAGCGAATTTATAATCGCCCGGAATCGAAAGCTCAGGCCAGCAGCGTTATCAGCATGTTGCGCTCTCTCATCGACCACTACATCGATACACCGCTACTACTTCCTGCATGGAACGAGAGCCCTTTCGATCCAGGTTCCCCAACAGCAATCACCGAAGCCGTCTCGTATGTCGGCGGCATGACCGACCGATTCGCGTGTCGCCAAGCCGTCACTCTTCTTGATTACCCAGCAGACAAGTTGCCCCAAGGCATCGACACGCTGCTCGCTGGCAATTAGACCCCGTCAACGCAAAAGGCACACCCGAAGGTGTGCCTTTTGAAAAATATGTAGGTCTCAGTTATTCAGCAGCTGGCTCAATAGGAAGAACGTCAACAATTTTGCGGCCTTTGCGCTCGCCGAACTTTACGTTTCCGTTAACCATTGCGAACAATGTGTCGTCTTTACCAATGCCAACATTCTTACCCGGGTGGGTACGAGTGCCGCGTTGACGAATAAGAATGGTGCCTGCTGTGATGAGTGTTCCGTCGAACACCTTTACGCCAAGTCGTTGTGCATTTGAGTCGCGGCCGTTACGTGTAGAACCGCCGCCTTTAGTCTTTGACATGGTTGATCAGCCTTTCGCGATGGATGTGATTTCAACAAGAGAATATTGCTGGCGGTGACCAAAGCGACGACGCTGGTTGGTGCGCTTTTTGTACGTGAAGCCGTTGATCTTCACTCCCTTTTCGGTGCCGATGACGCGTCCTTTGACAGATGCACCCTTCAACTGGTCGGGAGTTGAGAGCACCGTGGTGCCATCAACGAGGAGAACGGGTATGAGGGAGACCTCGGTACCGTCTTCGACATGCAAGAGCTCAAGTTGGACCTTTTGGCCCTGAGAGACTTTTTCTTGTTTGCCACCTGAGGCGATTACTGCGTACATAGCGGGTTTAAACCTATCTGCGGGAAGGGGCTCCGACAATCGCGGAACCAATGTTTTCGGGGGATTGGGGAAAAAGTTAGTCGAGAAGGCCGAAATCGACCTTGAAGCCAAGGCCAGTACATTCTGGGCACTCGATGGCAAAGGCAGTGGAGAGGCCCTCCCCGATTCGTTTACGGGTCATTTCGACAAGCCCAAGCTCGGAGATGTCAAACACCTGGGTGCGGGTCTTATCGCGACTGAGCGCCTGACGGAACGAATCAATAACTTTTCGACGGTTGTCCTTGATCTCCATGTCGATGAAGTCAATAACGATGATTCCGCCAATATCGCGCAGTCGCAATTGACGAGCAACCTCTTCTGCAGCCTCAAGGTTGTTCTGGAACACCGTTTGCTCAAGGTTTGATGTGCCGACGTTCTTGCCGGTGTTGACGTCTATAACTGTGAGAGCTTCGGTGTGTTCAATGATGAGCGACCCACCAGATGGCAACCACACTTTGCGATCAAGTGCCTTATGAAGTTGTTCATGAACGTGTTGAGTTTCGAACAACGAGATGGGTTCTACTTCGCGATCAAAGAATTCAATTCGATCTGCAAGTTCTGGGTTGAAGGCAGATACGTATCCGTGCACTTCTTCATACAAAGCCCAATCATCAATGAGAACGCTGCGGTATTCAGCATTGAACTCTTCACGAATTGTGCGCACTGCAAGTTCTGGTTCGCGATACAACAATTCTGGACCAGTTGACGCGGCAGCTTTCTCTTCAATTGTGGCCCACTCTTCTAACAAGCGAGTCATGTCGGCAGTGAGCTCATGTTCTGTTGCATGTTCTGCTGCAGTACGAACAATGACGCCATGATGCGCAGGCTTCACGCGATCGAGAATATGACGCAGGCGACGACGTTCCGTATCAGCAAGTCGCTTTGAGATGCCGTATGTCTTTGAGTTAGGAATCAGAACAACGAAACGACCTGGTAGTGATACTTCTTGCGTTAGGCGCGCACCCTTAGCACCAATAGGGTTTTTCGTAACTTGGCACAAGATCATTTGGCGAGAGCGCAAAATGTGCTCAATACGCGCGGTGTCTTTTGTTTCAACATCTTCTGGGTCGTATTGCACGTCACCGCGATAGAGAACTGCATTCTTCGGAGTTGAGATATCAACAAAGGCTGCTTCCATACCAGGAAGAACATTTTGAACCCGACCGTGATAAATATTTCCGTGAATTTGGCCAACATCGTCTGCGGGGCGGCTGACGTAATGTTCCATCAGGCTGCGACCTTCCATGACCGCTACCTGTGTGACGCCATCTCGGACTTGAACACACATCTGGTACCGACCAACTGGGCGACCATTGCGCTCGCGACCTTTGCGACGTTCGATGATTTCGGCGTCCACTTCTGGTCCGCGTAACGCTTGACCGCCTCCAGAACGGGACTTGCCACGACCACTGCGACGACGCTTTTTATTTCCCGACGATTCACCTTGTGATTGCGCAGAGGGAGCCGGCACCGCCGATGGACGCGTGTCACCTATTTGGGGTTTACGGTTGGGGTCAGCGATTTGGCCGGCGGGACGAGCACCAGGTACCTTGGGCGCCGACGT
>JBAXVL010000110.1:0-1167 GCA_037129095.1 Actinomycetota bacterium
ACTCACCTTACGCACCAGCGAATCGCATAGTGTGCGACACTCTACTCTATGACAAACGACGAGATTCTTGACCTCTACAGTGATTACCTGATTAGTTCATTTGGGCAAACAACGGCAACGGGGTTGTCGGCATTGCTCGGTGGGCAGATCAGCCACGATCGTATCCGTCGGTTTTTAGCCGGGACGGAGCGCACTTCGGTCGATCTATGGCAACGGGTCACGCCGTATGTGCGGGAGATCGCACGTGATGATGGCGTCCTGATCCTTGACGATAGTATTGCGGAGAAGCCCTATACCGACGAAAACGATAGTATTTGCTGGCATTACGACCACGCACAGGAACGAACGGTCAAAGGGAGTAACTTCATTACGGCGCTGTACCATGCAGACGGTGTCTCATTGCCGGTTGGGGTTACGTTCATTGCAAAAACTGAACACTATAGCGATAAAAAAGACGGAAAAGAAAAACGACGATCACCGACCGAAAAGAATGTCTATTTCCGCGATATGATTCAACAAGTAGTCATCAATCAGATCGTGTTTCGCTACGTGTTAAATGATGTATGGTTTGCGTCTGCCGAGAATATGCGGTTCATGAAACAGACAGTTGATAAAGATTTTGTGATGCCCCTGAAAAGTAATCGCAAAATTGCGCTCAGCGTCGCCGATAAACGCCAAGGTCGCTACGTCAAACTGAACACACTCGACCTACAACCCGATACCGTGCGCGAAATCTATCGTGAAGGGGTGGAGTTTCCCCTCTTGTTCGTCAAGCAACTCTTCGTAAACGGAGATGGAAGCACCGGTGTCGTGTATTTGGTGACCAGTGATATCCGCCGCACGTATGGCGACATCACCGCAATCTATCGTAAACGATGGAACGTGGAGCCGTATCACACGTCATTGAAGCAGAATGCATCCCTGGAACGTTCGCCCACCCATACGGTCACGACCCAAACCAACCACTTTTTCGCCGCACTTGACGGATACGTCAAGCTTGAGCGACTCAAGATCACGACCAAACTCAACCACTTTGCCCTGAAAGCAACGTTGTACGCACGGGCCATACGGGTTGCATTTGATTCCCTACAAGAACTTCAGGCCATGCCAGGAATGTAATGTTGCACACACATGTTCATATTGCACGTATGTACTGCGTAAGGTGAG
>JBAXVL010000111.1:0-1165 GCA_037129095.1 Actinomycetota bacterium
TCAACCTTGAAGCTGCAATGTCTGGTGCTGGTCTTCCATACCTGTGGGATCACGACTATGACGCACGCATTGGCTTGTTACCGCGTGAAGGAAATGCAGAAGACGTGAAGTGGTTCAGTATTGATCCGTGTTACTTCTTTCACCCAATGAATGCGTACGACGATGGCGATTTCGTGGTGTTAGATGCAGCACGTCACCCGAAAATGTTTGATCGCGAACGTCGCGGCCCAAGCGAAGGATCTCCCACTCTCGATAGATGGCGTATCAACACAGTCACAGGCAAAGTGAAGCAAGAGCGAATTGATGATCGTCCACAAGAATTCCCACGTATCAACGAATCACTCATTGGTCTTCCAAACAAGTACGGCTACACAGCAGGCGTTGGCAAACACTTTGCACAAGACACGTTGATCAAAATTGATCTTGAGACTCGACGTACGGAAGCCAGATCAGACACTGCCCGTTATGGATACGGCGAGCCTGTGTTCATTCCGCGTGATGGTGCAACTGCAGAAGATGATGGTTGGGTGATGGCGTTACGTCTTGATTCCCAAACGCAGACTTCTGACCTTGCGCTATTTGATGCAACTGCCATTACTGCTGACCCTGTTGCTGTGGTGCACTTACCTGCGCGCGTACCGAATGGGTTCCACGGCAACTGGATTCCTGGGGCGCAATAGCGACCTTGGTGCAGGCGGCTGACGCTTGTCAACACCGCGTTGCACTGAATCAAATAGCGCCTTAATCGACGTTGGGTGTTGTGATTCCGGTTTCGTTGACGAATTCAATAGTGAATTCGAATCTGACAACAGCAGCCCCACAAATGTCTCTGCGACAATGCGACCCCCAACAGGGCCAAGCGTGAACGGTGCTTTCTGACTACCGACTATTGCGCCGTTCTCAATGCGATAGGCATGTGCAGTTGATTCAGCCAGTATGTATGCCCACAAAGGTGCCTTGCCTGCAAAGGACGAAGAGATGGAAGTGATGGGCGTTGCCTCGGTGGCATCGCCTGTGGCTTTCCCAATCAGAATTTGATTGTCGGGCAATGGACGAATACCCATCGCACGTGCAACATCTTGACCACTTGGTAACCCAACTTGTGATGAGCGCAGAAGGTTTCGCACTGCTAAATCTGCAGGACCCGCTGATGAAACAGGCAATG
>JBAXVL010000112.1:0-1161 GCA_037129095.1 Actinomycetota bacterium
GGATGGTCTGCACAACCCCCGCCAAAGCGAAAGTTAGCGGTTAAACAGTTATTCAATGAATCACAAAACAAGATTTCATCGAAATTCTTCGCAAATTGGCCAGGATGCGGGGCCTTTTTGCCTGTTTGGCGGGCTATTTCCCGCTTTGCAGACGCACTCATCCCATAGACCCTTGAATAATCCGCTTCCTGACCATCCACAAGTTGCTCAGGGCAAACAGTGTTATCAGTTGGGCGGTGTTCTTGATCAACCCTTTGTAGCGAACCTTGGTGAAGCCAAACTGGCATTTGAGAACTCTGAAGGGATGCTCCACCTTGGCTCTGATACTGGCCTTGAGTTGTTCGGCCTGATTGAGCAAGTTGCCCCACGCAGAATTCTTATCCAGCGCCCGGCGCTTGCCTGGTCGCATCGCCACTTGCCAGTCCACACCAGTGGCTTCCAAGCGCTTGGCTGCACCTTGGTATCCCGCATCAGCGAAGACGACAGACTCTTGCCCGTGCAGCAGACCGTGGCCTTGGGTCACGTCGTTGACGTTTGCCGCTGTGCCGATGACGGTGTGCACCAGACCCGAGTCAGCGTCCACCCCAATGTGGGCCTTCATTCCGAAGTGCCACTGATTGCCCTTCTTGGTTTGATGCATCTCGGGATCACGCTCACCCGAACTGTTCTTGGTAGAACTCGGTGCTGCAATCAAGGTGGCATCGACAACCGTTCCGGTCTTGAGCATCAAACCCCTCTTGATCAGTGTGGCGTTGATGGCCGCCATGATCTGCAGGCTCAGGTTGTTGGTTTCAAGAAGGTGACGGAATCTCAGAATGGTGGATTCATCGGGCAGACGTGTGGCACCAGGATCAAGTCTTGCAAATTCACAGTACAGCGGCGTGTCATGCAGCGATTCTTCCATCGCCGGATCAGACAAGCCAAACCACTGTTGCAGAAAATGGATGCGCAACATGGTTTCCACGGCGAACGCTGGGCGTCCACCTTTTGCGCCGGTACCACTGGGCGCATAGGGCTGAATCAACCCTATAAGTTCCGTCCAGGGTACAACCAAGTTCATCTCGTCGAGGAACACACGTTTGCGGGTGCGCTTGGTGACAAGCTCAAATCCGGTGGTGGCAAGGCTGATTTGTTTCATATCCGTTTAACGTCCCGGCATCT
>JBAXVL010000113.1:0-1149 GCA_037129095.1 Actinomycetota bacterium
GCCTCGGCGGCCTTGTAGGGGTCTGTAGTGCCAGCAATTAGGGCAGCAACTTGTTCTTCGTAACGAGATCCGTTGCTAATGCCAGAAACTCTTGCGCGCAGCATCGCCGCTAAAACCTTCTCGAGTTCAGCCTTGGTGCGCTTTTCAATGTGCGCATTTTGTGAGGAAGATTCAATGTGACGTCGGTGTTCACAAATTGCTTCGAAGAGTGCTTCAACTCCGGTGCCATTGCTTGCGACAGTTTCAAGAATTGTTGGTCGCCATTCGTGCATCCCACCAAGGTCAAGCATCTGTTCTAGGTCACGCCTGGTTTCACGAACGCCAGCGCGGTCAGCTTTATTGATGACAAAGATGTCAGCAACTTCTAAGAGCCCTGCCTTGTTGGCTTGCATTGCGTCTCCCCACCCGGGGTTCGTGACAACAATTGTCGTGTCCGCAGCAGAAGCAATGTCCACTTCCATTTGTCCAACACCAACTGTTTCTACGAGCGCGAGTGAGAACGCTGCAGCACCAAGTACGCGCACTGCGTCTGGAACGGCGAGTGAAAGTCCACCAAGGTGACCTCGTGTTGCCATGGAGCGAATGAAGACGTGCTCGTTGGTGGCGTGGTCTTGCATGCGGATGCGGTCTCCCAAAATGGCCCCACCAGTGAAGGGCGAACTTGGGTCAATACAGAGAATGCCCACCTGGCTAAAGGGGTGCTCTCCGTCAAAGGATCCACGCTCTAGAGCGGTCGTAATTAGCTGGTCCGTCAGGGTCGATTTTCCGGCCCCAGGAGGGCCTGTAATGCCCACAACGTAAGGAGATGGGGCTTGGTAAGCCAAGGAGACAGTTTGGCGATGCTGGGCCCCTCCAGACTCCACATAGGTAATGAGCCTGGCGAGCGCGGTACGTGATCCAGCCCTTGCTTGTTCGACCAAAACTACGGGGTCACGCGCAATCATGCATACCTCTCAACCACGGCACCGAGACTCGATAGCCGACCAACAAAGTCATCGTACCCACGTTCAGCGTGTTCGAGACCTTCAATGGTTGTTTCACCGTAAGCAACAAGTCCCGCCAGTGTGAGTGCCGCACAGGCACGAATGTCGGTGGCGCGAACGGTGGTGCCCGTTAAGTGATCAACACCGCGAATCATGGCGTGGTGAC
>JBAXVL010000114.1:0-1134 GCA_037129095.1 Actinomycetota bacterium
GGGTGTAGTCCTCAAATCCATACACCGAAAGATCCTTGCCGTAACCAGACTTCTTGAAGCCTCCATGTGGCATTTCAGCAACCATCGGAATGTGTGTGTTCACCCACACGCATCCAAAGTCCAAGTCACGAGTAAATCGCATAGCGCGTCCGTGATCTTGGGTCCAGACTGAAGATGCGAGTCCGTAGTCAACACCGTTAGCCCAATTAAGCGCTTCAGCTTCGTCATTGAACTTTTGAACGGTAATAACCGGACCGAAGATTTCGTTCTGAATCATTTCATCAGTTTGCTGCATGTCGGCAATAACAGTCGGAGAAATGAAGTAGCCCACGTCACCAACTCGCACACCACCAGCAGCAATACTGGCGTGCTTCGGAGCACGGCCTATGAAACCTGTAACCCGCTCAAACTGGTTGACATTGTTTACTGGTCCGAGGAAAGCATCCGCATTTTCTGGAGCACCGATAACCATGTTCTTAGCTTGCTCGGCAATTGCATCTACAAAGTTTCCATACGCCTTTGGTGCAACAAGGACACGTGTCGCTGCGGTGCAGTCTTGGCCCGAGTTGAAGTAACCAGCCATTGCGATGTTCTCTGCAGCGTATGCAATATCAGCATCATCAAAAACAATCACTGGAGCCTTTCCCCCAAGTTCGAGGTGTACACGCTTAAGTGTCTTTGAAGCAGACTCCGCAACTTGCATTCCGGCTCCAACTGATCCAGTGATGGAAACCATTGCGGGAATGTGGTGTTCTGCAAGTAGTCGACCAGTAGTGCGGTCGCCACAAACAATGTTCAGTACGCCCGGTGGAAGTACTTGTGCCATGAGCTCTGCCATGAGCAGAGTTGAAGCCGGTGTCGTGTCACTTGGCTTTAGAACCATTGTGTTTCCTGCAGCGAGGGCTGGTGCCCATTTCCACACAGCCATCATGAGTGGATAGTTCCAAGGAGTTACTGCAGCGCACACACCAACTGGTTCACGACGGACATAACTTGTCATGCCCGACATGTATTCGCCAGCGGAGCGACCTTCAAGGAGTCGAGCAGCGCTAGCAAAGAATCTGATTTGATCAACCATCGGTGGAATTTCATCGCTCAGTGTGACAGCAATAATTTTTCCGCAGTTTTCTGCTT
>JBAXVL010000115.1:0-1119 GCA_037129095.1 Actinomycetota bacterium
TCCCATTACCAAGTATCCAGGTGTTGGATTAAGTGGAATGAGATTTACGTGTGCGCGTAGTGACAGCGCGTAGTCAGCAAGTTCTTCGACGGCTTGATCAGTGTCGTTCACACCGTCAATGAGGGCCCATTCAAAACTGAGTCGACGGCCCGTTGTCGCAATCCACATAGTGCACGCTTCGTGGAGGCGCTCAAGGTTGTAGCGCTTGTTAAGTGGAACAAGTTCATTTCGCGTTTCATTGTTCGCAGCGTGAAGACTCACCGCAAGTGTGAGCGGAAGCCCTTCATGTGCGAGCTTCTCAATTGCTGGAGCCACGCCCACTGTTGACACTGTGAGATTTCGTGCAGACATCCCCTTGTATTCATGAAGTCGTTTTACAACACCAACTGTTGTGTCGTAATTTGCGAGTGGTTCACCCATACCCATGAAGACAACATTTGAGAGTCGTCGTGGAGCTGCTGCACGTGTTGCGAACATAACTTGTTCAATAACTTCACCAATTGTGAGTTGTCGTGAGTAACCAGCTTGTCCAGTTGCACAGAACGTGCAACCCATTGCGCAACCGGCCTGACTTGAAACACAAACAGTTACGCGATCTTCGTACGCCATGAGAACTGTTTCAATAGTCGCACCGTCAGCTAAACGAAATACCCACTTCTGCGTAGAACCAAGATCACTTTCAACAAAGTTCGCAACTTCCAGGCTTGAAGGAAACTGTTCTCCAAGTTTTGAGCGCAGTGCTTTTGGAATGGTCGTAATTTCATCAAGGGCCTGACCCTCGGTCCAGAGGCCGTGCCATACCTGGTCCGCACGGTAGCGAGGCTCGCCCGTGAGCTGCTCTGCCAGTTCTTCTTTGGTGTATTCATAGGCAGATGGCATCTCTTAAGGCTAGATGGGAATAGCCCGCGCTCCAGCACCCCCTACTTCTACTACGGTCTTACAAGGCAACCTACCCCAGGAGTAACCATCATGGAACTAAAGAACACCTCATCAGTCGTCACCGGCGGCGCATCAGGACTTGGCGAATCAACTGCTCGTGCACTTGCAGCACGCGGCGTAAAAGTTGTTGTCGCTGACCTCAATGACGCACGCGGTGAAGAAGTAGCGAAGGAAATTGGT
>JBAXVL010000116.1:0-1110 GCA_037129095.1 Actinomycetota bacterium
CCTCGTAACCCTTTGCAGCAACGTCTGAACATTTGTCTGCATAGGTAGGGAAACCAAGGAGCGGCATGAACACTCGAGGCTTGCCCGCAACGTTTGCGCCTAGGTACCAACTGTTGCAAGACGGATACAACGTCATGTCTGCAACAGCATTGACAAAGGCAACCCATTGGGTCTGTTCTTTGTCTGTGGTTTCAATAGTGGTTTTACCCGATGAGACAATGTGCGAGATGCAATCCGAGATCCATTCAACATGTTGCTCAATAGACATGATCATGTTTGTCAACACTGATGGGCTTCCGGGGCCAGACACCATAAACATGTTCGGAAAACCAGCAGTGCTGAGACCGAGATACGTAACTGGGCCTGCCTCCCATGCTTCTGCAAGTGGTTGATTCTCGCGGCCGCGAATATCAATCTTTAGGAGCGAACCGGTCATTGCGTCAAAGCCAGTTGCATACACCAGTACGTCAAATGTGTGCTCGTCTCCGCCAGCGACTAGCCCATGTTCTGTGATGCGTTCGATGGGGTCTGAACCAACATCAACGAGGGAGACGTTCGAACGATTAAACGTTTCGTAATAGCCAGAGTCGAGACACAAGCGTTTGCACCCGATGACTTGCTGAGGGAGGAGCTTCTTTGCAGTCTCAGGATCTTTCACTATTGAATAAATCTTTTCGCGAACAAACTCTGCAACAGTTTCGTTCGCATCGTGGTTCAGCAAGAAGTCGTTATACGAGGAAAGAAATGCAAAGCCGCCTTCTTCCCAACGACGTTCAAATTCTTGACGTCGTTCTGCATCTGAAACTTCTAGTGCGGATTGTTCGCCCCGTCGAATTCGTGAACCGAATGCTGCTGTCTGTTGTTTGTTCAGTTCACGGAACTCGTTATAGTTGGCCTTTACGTCTTTGACGTAGTCCTTGTCGATGGAGTCATTGCGCGCAGGCACTGAATAGGTTGCTGTGCGCTGAAACACAGTGAGGTGTTTGGCTTGTGCAGCAATGATGGGAATGCTCTGAATGGCAGAAGACCCGGTTCCGATGAGTCCAACTGATTTACCGGTGAAGTCAACGCCTTCATGTGGCCATTCACCGGTGTGGTACGTGGCGCCAG
>JBAXVL010000117.1:0-1100 GCA_037129095.1 Actinomycetota bacterium
CGGTAATGTCACCCCTAATGGATAAGAGCTTTCGCACCAGTACCGCCGACGGAGCGGTTGTTGAGTTTGGCCTCGTTCGTCACGCCCTGCTGGCAAAACTTTCCGATGGTTCACTTCGCCACGAAGACATTTGTGACGCACACCCTGAACTACTTCGTGCAGCAAAAAATATAGGTCGAACCACTGGCGAGACGTGTCCAGTGTGCAGCGAAACTGAACTGGTTGAAGTCACCTATGTATTTGGTGCACGACTTCCAGCTGGTGGCACGTGTCCAACGTCACGTGCAGAACTTTTAAAACTCGAACGTCGCGAAGATCCAGTGCAGTGTTACGCGGTTGAAGTCTGCACCGGATGTTCATTCCACCACCTCGTAAGAAAGTGGAAAGCGGGCGATCGTCGCCAACGCAAATCGCAACCGGTTGCACAAAAGAAGGCTCGCTCATGAGTATCAGTGCTCCACAACTTCGAATTCGCAAACGTCGTAGTGGGTCCGAACCAATAGTTATGGTGACTGCGTACGATGAGCCAAGCGCTCGTTACTGCGACGCGGCTGGTGTTGACATGTTGCTTGTTGGTGACTCGGTCGCAAACGTTGTACTTGGACACAGCGACACGCTTCATGTTTCAGTCGAAGAGATGTGTCACCACGTTCGCGCCGTTGCTGCAGCGAAACCAAACGCACACATTGTTGCTGACATGCCGTGGATGAGCTATCACATCAATGACCGTGAAAGCGTCAGAAACGCAGCAGCATTGATTCGTGCTGGTGCACACAGTGTGAAACTCGAAGGTGGTTCAGTCAGGCGCGATGTTGTTCGCGCAGTGCTCGATGCAGAGATTCCAGTTATGGGACACATTGGACTTACCCCACAAAGTGTCCTCGCCTTTGGTGGATTTAAAGTTCAGGGCAAAACCCTCGACGCGGCGAAGCTGTTGATGGAAGACGCACTCGTGCTGCAAGAAGCCGGTGTTTTTTCAATGGTGATTGAAGCGGTGCCGCCAATTGTTGGCACCCAGATCACCCAAGCGCTCGATGTACCAACAATTGGTATTGGTGCCGGGCCTGACACTGATGGCCAAGTCCTGGTATTTCATGACT
>JBAXVL010000118.1:0-1068 GCA_037129095.1 Actinomycetota bacterium
GTCATGACCGATCACCAGAAAGCGCACCCGCCGGTGATGTTGACAATGATTGACGGGCAGGCGGTGTCAATGACAACCGCCGTGGATGATATTATTCTGAAGGCGGAGGCTGCCGGATTGCTGTGTGTTGTCGAGAGTGCTGTAGCAGAATAGGGACATGCCACAGTGTGTCCTTACAACCCGGCGATTCTACGGCGTATCCCTGCCATTTATTCCGATTACCACCCAATTTTTTGTATTACCAAATTTGTAGGAGCGTATTGTGCTATACGCCACTACAAATGCCCGCGTAACACGACAAACGTCATCTACCCACAATTTTTTGCAAACATTTTACTATGTTTGAGACAATCCTCGTGATCAAGCCTCACCAGAGAGTCAACCTGCTCGCAAGGATCTACAGTATCATCACTTCAACGGATCTGCATCATGGCAAAAACAATGGTATTCATCGACAGTCGGGTTAATGATCTTGACTTGTTGGTCTCGCAATTTGACGCAGGAACGGAGTACAACGTCCTTGATGCCAGTTATGACGGGCTTCTCCAGATGGAAGAGTCGCTTGCGGGCAAATACGACTACAGTTCGATACAGATCATTTCGCATGGCGTTGCGGGGGCAATAACTGTTGGCAGTACGGTTTTTACCTCGAACAACCTTTTGCAGTATCAGTTACAGCTCGACAATATTGGGCACGCGTTGACCGACAGCGGAGACCTGTTGCTTTATGGTTGCAATGTTGGTGCTGGTGATGATGGACGTGCGTTTGTTGATGCGTTTGCAACGCTTACGGGTGCTGATGTAGCGGCTTCGGATGATGTGACGGGCTCAGCGGTGCTTGGTGGGGATTGGGTGCTGGAGGTGGAGAGTGGGGTGGTTGAGACGATAAATACAGTAATATTAGAATGGTTTTGCGTGTTGAGTGATGACTACGCTGATGATCGTTCTGGCGCAACTGCGCTAACTTTGGACATTGCTATCGAAGTCGGTGAGATTCGCACGATGAGCACCGAACTTGGCACCAGCGATAAAGATCACTGGTTTGGTGACAATAGTAGCAATTACTTC
>JBAXVL010000119.1:0-1053 GCA_037129095.1 Actinomycetota bacterium
GCAATAAGACAATGCCTCCCCCGCCTCGTCTTCGACGGATTTCATATTCAGCAGGATTTTCTAATTGAAGAAGATCTGCCGACTGACTCGAACCAAGCACCAACGTGGGCTTAGCGAGTCGAACAACAAACATTGTTGGCTCTTCAACTCGACGCAAAACGTCGTAGTCGTACAGCTCTTCAACTTCAATCACGACGCCCGCGGTAGAAACGGTGCCCAGAGTGGATCTGGATTTGGAACGTGACGCCAACGCCACCACGGGCCGTCAGGAACACGTGGTTGAAAGTGCAAAAACCAACCGATTTCTTCAATCAAGCGGTCACCCTTTTGCATGTTGTGATGACGACACGAAGCAACAACATTTGTCCACTCGTGTTTTCCCCCACGACTCCTTGGAATCACGTGGTCAATTGTGTCAGCGTGTTCGAGGCAGTACGCACACTTATTGTTATCTCTAAGGAGAAGCGATCTCCTTGTCAGAGGAGGTGTTCGAACTTTCGTTGGAATCTTCACCATCTCATGAAGTCGAACAATTGAAGGAATCTCAACGACCATGCTCGCGGAGCGACACACTGCTGGCTCTTCTGGAGTAGCAATGGGCTCAGCTCTGCCAGCAAGCATCAGCACCACCGCACGTCGTTCGCTGACGAGTTGCAACGGCTCAAATGTGGCGTTAAGAAGAAGCACTCGCCCCATAGGAAAAACCTAGTTCCCCACCGGTTGTTGAAGTGACCATTTCGCCGCTACAACTACATCTTTTGGCGTCAGTTCACCCGAAACACCATTTACTGTTGACATCCGAAACTCCCAGTACTTGGCATCAGGGATCGGGAGAAATGGTGCTCGACGCCACCAATTCTTTCTGCGGAGTCGAAGCCCCGCACGTAACACAGCTACGCCATCTGCAGGGTGCAGAAATAGATGCCGACCAAGACCTGGTGTCCAGTATTTCTTCACTGTGCACCTCGAAACCCTACGAGTGCGGCGCCTAGTAGCGGACCACTGTCGTGCAACCCTGAACGCTGAATTTCAATTCCCTCGCTGTATTGCAAT
>JBAXVL010000012.1:0-43615 GCA_037129095.1 Actinomycetota bacterium
GGACGTGGACCACCAGGGGCTACACGACCACCTGGAGGTGGAGGAATTGGACGACCAGTTGCAGACATTGGGCCAGGAGGAGGCGGAATAGGACGAGCGCCAGGAGCACCTGGTCCACGTGGGGGCATTCCGGTGGGTGGCATGCCTGGAGGAGTTGAGCGCGTCGACGGCGCTGGGCGCGCTGACGGCATCGGATTAATCGGCGGACGAGGAATTGAACTGGTCGGAGTCGGACGACCACTTGAGATCACACGTGATTCTCCGGTGGGAGCTTCTGCGACAGGCGTTGGAGTTTCCACCACGGCTGCAGGTGCTTCAACAACAGGTGCAGGGGCTTCCACAACAGCTGCAGGTGCTTCAACTACTGGTGCAGGAGCCTCGACAACAGGAGCAGGTGCATCAATTACAGGATCAGCATCAACTTTTGTAGCTGCGGCTTTTTTAGCAGGTGCTTTCTTTGCTGCAGCCTTCTTGACAGGAGCTGGTGCGCTTCCGTCTTCAGCATCTACTTTTTTGACAGCAGCTTTTTTAACGGCAGCTTTCTTTGCAGGCTTTTCTTCTTCAGGTTGAACATCACGTTTCAACCCGTCCTTGACAGCCTTACGACGAACTCGGTCAGCTTGCGCTTCTTCCATCGAGGACGACACGCCCTTGACGTCGATGCCCATCGTCTTTGAAAGATCGAGTGCTTCTTTGTTCGTGAGACCGAGCTCTTTTGCAAGCTCGGCGATTCGGATCTTCTTGACTGGCAAGGGTTAGGCCTCCGTGTTTTCGGCTGTCGCTGGCGTCGAACCGGCCCACTCTTGTTCACTGATAACTGAGCCATCGGTGTTGTGGAACTGCATTTCGCCTGTCTCGTCGTTTTTGCGCCATTCGCCCTCTGCGTATTCAGTTTTGCGAGGTGATTGACGTGGTTCAAAAATGCCGTTTGATTCGTTGACTGCTTGAGTCTCAGACTTGATGTCGATTCGAACACCGGTAAGGCGCGCTGCAAGACGAGCGTTCTGTCCTTCTTTTCCGATTGCCAATGACAACTGGAAGTCAGGAACGATGACGTCTGCTTGTGTTGAGTCTTCACTGAGACGAACTTCAGTTACTTTTGCTGGCGATAATGCCTTTGACACGAAATCATGAAGATCTTCTGAGTAGGAAACGATGTCGATCTTTTCGCCGCGAAGTTCGTTGACGACCATACGCACGCGTCCACCTCGGGCACCAACACAGGCGCCCACTGGGTCAACGTTTGGATCGTTTGAAAGAACAGCAATCTTTGTGCGGTGGCCAGGCTCACGAGCACATGACTTGATTTCGACAACACCGTCAGCAATTTCAGGTACTTCTAGTTCGAACAAACGCTTGATAAGGCCTGGGTGCGTACGGCTCACAACGATCTGTGGGCCCTTTGCAGTTTTGCGAACTTCAACGATGTAGGCCTTGAGACGTGCGCCAGTTTCTGGACGCTCGTATGGCACTTGCTCAGCTTGTGGCAACAGTGCTTCCACTTTTCCAAGGTCGAGCAATGCATAGCGGCCATCTGACTGCTGAATGATTCCGGTGACAAGATCGCCTTCGCGGTTTGCATATTCTTCGAACTTGCGATCGCGTTCTACTTCGCGGATTCGCTGACTCATCACTTGCTTGAACGTTGCAGCAGCAATACGACCAAGTTCATGTTTGTTCGGAGTGTCGTCGCGCTCATTTACCCAGTTGCCGTCTTCGTCAACGTCATAGGCGGTGAACTTCATGTCGAGGTTCTCAGGGTTCACCTCAACGATGACCTCATCAGCAGCGTTTGGCCGCTTCTTGTACGCAGTGGCAAGAGCCTCTACTAGTACCTGCAACAAAGCATCAATACTGATGCCATGGTGTTCTGCGAGCAGACGAACTGCATCGGACATATCTAGGTTGCTCATTGTGCGTTGACCTCCTGATTGTTGGTGGGTTCAGATTGGGCAGCGGCATTGCGCTTTGCAGCACGTGCCTCTGGAGAGTTGGGTTTGGCTTGGGATTCCCACACGAAAACGGTTTTCGCCTTTTCAATGAGTGACAGTGGAATTTCGACGGTGTCAGAAGAATTCTCGAGGCGCACACTTGCCGTTGTAGAAGTGGCACCGATGAGTGCACCAGCGAAACGACGGCGGCCATCAAGTTCGGCAACGAGTCGAATGGTGACGTTCTTGCCGACTTCGCGTTGGAAGTGGTGAGGGGTGCGCAACGTGCGCTCGAGACCTGGACTTGTGACTTCAAGAGTGAAACGGCCGGGCACAACATCATCGTGTTCAAGTTCGCGGCCAAGAAGGCGCGTGACGAGTGAGATTTGATCGACATCAACGCCGGATTCTTGGCCAGTCGGGGTATCGATGGTGACACGCAAAATGCCACCGGCAAATTCAAGGTCGTACAGCTCTAGGGAAAGGTCGGCCAAGATGGGAGCAACCATGGCTGTCACTGCTTCTACGACATTGATCGACATATGACTCACCTCTCCCGCCAAAAACTTGGCTCTAACAGAACAAAAGGCACGGGGGTAAGCCCGTGCCTCAGGTTCACCGAACTTCAAAGGACGGGGACAATCATATCCAAGCAAAGTAAGGTTTCGCTCCGATGCTCCGTTCCTCCACACTCTTCGTTCGCACCCTTCGTGATGATCCGGCCGACGCCGAGGTCCCCAGCCACCGATTGCTAGTGCGCGCTGGCTATATCCGCCGTGCCGCCCCAGGCGGATACACATGGCTCCCCCTTGGTTGGCGGGTCTTGCGCAAAGTCGAGGCCATTGTGCGAGACGAGATGGATTCGATGGGAGCGCAAGAAGTTCACTTTCCAGCAATGCTCCCCCGCGACATTTATGAGCTGACGGGACGCTGGGAAGAATACGGCGACAACCTGTTTCGACTGAAAGATCGTAAGGGCGCCGACTTCTTGTTGGGACCAACCCACGAAGAGATGTTCACATTGCTCGTCAAAGATTTGTATTCCAGCTACAAAGATCTTCCCGTGTCGCTGTACCAAATTCAAACGAAGTACCGCGACGAAGCACGACCACGTGCTGGGTTATTGCGCGGCCGCGAATTCCTTATGAAAGACAGCTATTCGTTCGATATCGACGATGCAGGACTGACGGCAAGTTACAACGCGCACCGCGACGCGTACGAAAGAATTTTTACTCGTCTGAAATTGCCATACGTGATTGTGAAAGCAATGAGCGGCGCCATGGGCGGCTCTGCAAGCGAAGAATTCTTGGCCCCCATCGAAGTAGGCGAAGACACATTCGTTCGTTGCACACAATGTGATTACTCAGCAAACACCGAAGCAGTGACTACAGCCGTATTGGAACCAGATACTTCTTCGTATGACAGTTCAACTGTGGTGGAGACACCGAACTGCCCCACCATTGCATCGCTCGTTGATTTCCTCAACGCCAATCATGCGCGCACTGATCGTGCATGGACCGCTTCTGACACTTTGAAAAATGTTGTACTGCAATTGCGACACCCTGATGGCTCAACTGACGTGTTAGTTGTCGGCGTTCCTGGAGACCGCGAAGTTGACATCAAACGAATCGAGGCGCAAGTTTCGCCGTCCGAAGTAGAGCCACTCGATGACGCAGGATTTGCCAAGCATCCTGGTCTTATTCGTGGATACATCGGACCACAGGTCTTGGGCTCTACTAGTGCCACTGATATTCGTTACCTAATTGACCCTTCTGTTGTTGCTGGAAGCGAATGGGTCACGGGTGCAAACATTGCCGGGTCTCACGTGCTTCATTTGGTCAACGGACGAGACTTCAATGCCGATGGATCCATTGAAGCTGTCGAAGTAGTAGCCGGTGACCCATGCCCGTCATGTCGCGCACCATTAGAGATTGCACGCGGCATTGAGATTGGCCACGTCTTTCAGTTGGGTCGCAAGTACGCAGACACGCTTGGGCTCACGGTGCTTGACCAAAATGGCAAACAGGTTGTCGTCACAATGGGGTCATATGGCATCGGCGTCTCGCGCGCTGTTGCATCAATTGCTGAAGTGTTTCATGACGATCTTGGCTTGAAATGGCCTCGCGCCATCTCTCCAGTCGACGTACACATTGTTGTCACGGGAAAGAACGGTGACGACATCACAGTTACTGGTGAAAAACTTGGCGCAGAACTTGAAGCTCAGGGATTAGAAGTCCTTATCGACGATCGCAATGGAGTTTCACCGGGCGTCAAGTTCAAAGACGCAGAATTACTCGGAATCCCCACCATCGTTGTGGTTGGCAAATCCCTGGCCGAAGGAAACATCGAATTGCGTGACCGCCACGCCGGCACGAATGAAGCAATCCCACTTGCCAATGCGGTGCAACGCATTGTTGCATTGGTGCGCGAAGGATAAACCATGTTCCGCCGAGTCATAGGTGCGCCACAGCACTACGACTGGGGCGACCCCACATTTATTCCACAGCTCTTCCAGTTTCCGGTCGACACTCAACCATGGGCAGAAATGTGGTTTGGCACTCACCGGGGTGCGCCATCACGACTCGATACTGCCGATGGTCCGCTGTTGTCAGACGACATCGGCGAAATGACCATGCTTGTCAAGGTGCTTGCGTGCACATCACCGCTCTCGTTACAAACGCATCCAACACGTCAACAGGCTGAACGCGGTTTCGCCCGTGAGAATGCCGCTGGTATTCCACTCACTGATCCAAAACGCATTTACAGAGACCCATCTGACAAACCTGAACTATTGATTGCACTGACAAACTTTGAAGCACTCTGTGGTTTTGACACCATTGACTCTTCTGTCACCCGCCTTCAGCAGTTCGGTTGGAATGAAGAAGCAGATGTTCTTGATCAAAACGGAATCGATGGCTACTTGCTGTGGGCATTTGATCAACGAACAACACCATCGATGGACTCAGTGCCCGGATGGATGGCACGGCTCAGTGATGCATACCCAACAGATTGCGCATTACGTGTTGCTCCGTTGTTGCACCATGTTGTTGTGGAGCCAGGTCAATCAATATCTCTCCCCGCGGGAAATCTGCACGCGTATTTGCACGGAGCAGGCATAGAAGTTATGGCATCATCAGACAACGTGGTGCGCGCCGGGTTTACGTCAAAGCATGTTGATGTAGCCGAACTCCTACGAGTTGTTGATACCACTCCACTTCAGCATCCTGTTTCTTCACCAACGACGAATGGCCACTGGATGGAATACTTTTCTCCGTCATCAGCTTTCTCTGTTGCGTCAACGTCGTGGGACAATCTGCACACCATAGAAGCAAGTGGTTCCCACCGATTCTTCTTTGGTCCAGTTGGAGATAATGCAATCCCCGACATGATCTGGCTGCCCGCCGGCGAAACTCATAACTTCACAACAGTTCCCGGCACGCACAATGTTGCCTGGATGTTCACTCAGAACTAGTGGCCGACAGTCTTTCGGATCTCCACAATTTTTTCTGCTGAATGATTGGCGTCTTCGCCCTTTTCATCCATGAGTTGAGACCGATCTTTTGCAGCTTCTCTCTCGGCGAGTTTTGTATCAGCACGGGCGATTGCAGCATCAGTGCCATGTTCGTTGATGAACTCTGCCCATTCCACTAACGCTTCCACCATCTGGTCTTCTGGAACAACGGCAACGTTGCGACCTTTTACAAAAAGATGTCCCCGCTTGTTGCCAGCGGCGATACCGAGGTCAGCTTCGCGGGCCTCTCCAGGTCCGTTAACTACACAACCCATGACAGCAATCTGCAATGGCAACTTCTTATGTTCAAAAGCAGCAAGGGCCTTGTTCGCAATATCAATCACGTCAATCTCAGCACGGCCACAACTAGGGCATGCAATGAGGTCAACATTCTTGCGCTCACGCAAGCCGAGCGCCTCGAGAAGTTGTCGACCAGCACGTGCCTCTTCAACAGGGTCAGCCGTGAGGCTGTATCGAATGGTGTCACCAATACCTTCGAGCAAAAGCGTGGAAATACCAGCTGTTGCTTTAATAAGGCCAGCCGGTGGTGGACCAGCTTCGGTAACGCCCAGATGTAACGGAATATTTGTGGTGTCCGCCAACATTCGATAGGCCTCAACCATCAACGGCACATTGCTTGCTTTCACAGAAATTTTGATGAGGTTGAAATCGACTTCTTGGAAGTATGCAATTTCATGCATTGCAGATTCAACCATTGCTGCGGCAGTGAGACCACCGTACTTTTCATATAACGATGGATCAAGAGAACCGCCGTTGACCCCAATGCGAATTGCAAGATTGCGATCACGAGCTTCAGATGCAACTGCCTTGATATGTTCTGGTTTGCGAATGTTGCCGGGATTCAAACGAAGTCCGTGAACACCGGCCTCCATTGCAGCAAGAGCCATCTTGTACTGATGATGAATGTCAGCAATGATCGGAATTGGCGAACGCGGAACAATTTGTGCGAGACCTTCTGCAGCTTCTTGGTCGTTACATGTGCATCGCACAATGTCACACCCCGCCGCAGCCAATGCATAAATCTGCTGCAATGTGCCTTCAACGTCTGCAGTCTTCGTTGTGGTCATTGATTGCACAGTGATGGGCGATCCCCCACCTACGGGAACTTTGCCCACCATGATTTGCTGAGTATCGCGACGCTCGAACATGCTTCTCAGTCTGTCAGTTCCGCGGCCGTTTACCCGAGTGGCTGAGTGATATCGAGGTATAAACCGGTCAAAAGCAGGAGTGACAAAAGTCCGACCACCAACGTGGCCAAAGGAACCATCTTGTTGATGTCTGCTTTATACAGACGGCCCTTGCGAGAACGCACCCGTTCGTAGATAGCGATGGCTGCATGCCCGCCGTCAAAAGGAAGCAACGGAAACATGTTGAAGACTCCAACGAACACGTTGACGCTGGCCAAAAGAATGAGAACACCCTTCAACCCATCAGACCGACCAATTGAGCCACTCACTTCACTGACCCCCACCACCGTGGTAGGCCGAGTTTCAAGAGTTGCTTGCGGAGATTTCGTGAGATGGCGAATGGAGTTCAGTGGATTCAGTGCAACCACCACGCCCTTTACTGAGCTTGTAATTGTGTGTCCAATATCTGAGACCGACTGCCCAACCGATTCAATAACACCAAGATGTTTCCATCCCCAGTCATCTGCCATTACGCCTAAATACGCACGACCTGGCTTTGTGGGATGTGCGGCCAAAATAATATTGCGTGACGAACGAACTCCATTGTGTTCATAGACGACAGCGATTGATTCACCGACCGAAAAGGTTTGAATGGCATTTGCGACACTGTTGTAATCCGTGACGTGCAGGCCGCCGAGAGAAATGAGTGTGTCACCTTGCACGAGCCCAGCTTTTGATGCCGGGCTACTCATCGTGTCAAGACCACGAATGGTGGAGATGCCCGTATTTTGTTGGCGCCCACCTGATGTGTACACACCAAAGAACAAGACAAACGCAATCAACATGTGCATCAAAGACCCAGCAGTGATAACCAAAAGTCGCCGCGGAAAAGTTTGTGACCGATATGCACGCGATTCGTCAGCTGGGTCAACTTCGTCAACGTTGTTCATGCCGATGATTCGCACGAATGCACCGAGAGGCAATGCACGAACTCCGAATTCCACTTCACCCTTTGTTCTGCTCCACACTCGCGGACCAAAACCCATAAAGAATTGAGTGACTTTCATGTCGGTCAATCGCGCCGTGGAATAGTGACCAAGTTCATGCATGAAGACTGAAAAAAGAAGACCAACTACGAAGAGAAATGTCCACGGGCTCTTTGTTGCTAAAAACCCAAGAAGCACGATCATGGCAACACCGGTGATTTTGCCGTTGCGGGTTGCCATTAGTGAGTCAGATTCATCGACTGCACCACCAGCAGCTATCTCAGAGCGAAAACGGTGATAAAAATCGCTCATCGCACAAGCTCCTTTGCAGCTAATCGACGACCTTCGGCATCTGCCGCAAGAACATCGTCAACCGATGTTGGCACACTCACTGCGAATTTTTCCATCACCCGAGAAACAAATATTCCTATCTCAGCCCATGTGATATGACCTGCGAGAAACGCTTCGACAACTATTTCGTTTGCTGCCGACAACGCCGCGGGTGCGGTGCCCCCTGCCCGTCCAGCTGCGTATGCCAAATCAAGACAGATAAAGGTTTCGCGGTCTGGTGGTTCAAAGTCAAGTCGCGACAATGTTGTCCAATCGATTCGGCCAAAGGGAGTTGCTATGCGATGCGGATAACCCAAGGCGTAACCAATGGGCAGTCTCATATCTGGCATAGACAACTGCGCGATGGTGGATCCGTCCGTGAATTCAACCATTGAGTGAATGACCGACTGCGGGTGAACGACAACATCTATATTGTCGAACGAAGTGCCAAATAATTCATGTGCTTCAATTACTTCAAGACCTTTATTCATGAGAGTTGAAGAGTCGATTGTGATCTTCGGGCCCATCTTCCATGTGGGGTGCGCCAGAGCTTCATTCACCGTTACAGATGCAAGTGATTGTGCAGTGCGCCCCCTAAACGGGCCACCGCTCGCAGTGAGAACTATGCGAGCCACTTCTGATGCTGGCCGTGATGACGAACGCAAACACTGATGAATTGCACAGTGCTCGCTGTCAACGGGAACTAATTGCGCGCCGGGTGTTGCACGCAAAGGTTGCACGATTGGTCCGGCTGCAATGAGGCTTTCTTTGTTAGCTAAGCCAAGTGTCTTTCCAGCCCTCAGTGTTTCAAGAGTGACTGACAGCCCGGCAAAACCGACAACCCCATTGATCACAACGTCAGCAACATCAATAACATCGGTCAGCGATGCCGTGACAAACACACCGGGTAAAGCCGCAGCAACAATCTGACGCTGTGCGTCATCGGTAACAACAACGACCTCCGGATGAAGCTCTCGTGCCTGAGCAATAACAACTTCTGCCGAGGACCCGACCGCTAATGCAGTGACTTGATATTTGTCTGGCTCTGCCAGAACGACATCAATAGTTTGTGTGCCAATGGACCCTGATGATCCGGCAATTGCAACGCGAGTTACGCCCAAGGACGAAGAACCAGCATGAGGTAGTACACCGCAGGCAGAACGAAGAAGAAACCGTCGAACCTGTCGAGTACGCCACCATGCCCCGCAACGATGGTGCCAAAATCTTTGACATCAAGATTGCGCTTGAACATTGATTCGACTAAATCACCGACGGGCGCCATGATTGCAATAACGATGGTCAAAGCAATCCACTCACCCATGGAATTCCACGTGCCATTTTGTGAACCGAACGCAATAACAGCAACCAGTGTTGCGATAGCACCACCGATTGCACCTTCGATGGTCTTATTGGGGCTGATCCACTCACGCAATGGCGTTTTACCAATTGACGCACCAACAAAAAGACCACCGACATCATTAGCAATGACGCCGATAACAATCATGAACAAAGTGTCTGTACCAGCATGAGCTGCACCACCATTAACTGAGTAGCGCAAGATCAATGCAGCAAACGAGCCAAGCAAACCGATCCAGGTCATTGCCATATTGGTAATAGCAACGTTGGGCATTGGTCCACTGTGAACACTGCTGCTTCCGATATAGCCAATTGAGGTTGCAAGGAATCCAAAAGCGAAAACTAATGGCAATGACGCATCACCAATCCAATAGGCAGCAATGGGTGCTGCGATACAGGTAACCAAGCCGGCAAATGTTGCAGGCCTATAACCCTTCTCCGTTACTTTGCTAAAGAACTCGACGGCCGCGAGTCCGACAACCGCAACGACAATCAGCATCACTGCTGCAGGACGCCACATAATTGCCCCGAGGAATACTGCCAGCAGGATAAGACCTGTTGTGACTGCTGTTGGCATGTCGCGACCAGTGCCGCCACCTGTGCCGCGAGGGCCCGAACGACGTACTTGAGGTGCGCGACCGCGAGGAATGCCACCTGTGATGTCGCGAGATGGATCGAGACCGAATTCGCCAGTCGCATCGCGAGACGCACGACGACGTTCATCTGTTGGGTCACTTCCAATGGTGATGTGGTCCGGGCGGCGAGTTGGCTCGCTTGGTTCTTGGAATGTGCCCCACACATCGGTGTCGTCTTCAGTGGTAGGTAATTCACCAGTTGCTGGCTCTGTCCAATGTGGAAGGTTGCCAGTGTCGGCATCACCAAAGCTGAGAACGGGTTCTGCTGTTGGGTCGTCAGCAAACTGCACAGTCCCAAAATCAGATCCAAAATCGGTTCCGTATTCAGACGATTCATTGCTGCCGGTGATATCGCGGCGGCGCCAAATGTCATCACTCATGTTGTTCCCCTTTCGGGCGTTCGCTGGCAACAGTAGTTGCCATCGTTTCTATACCTCGAGCAGCTCATGTTCCTTGCGGGCAAATGCTTTTTCGATTAGTTCAATGTGATCCTGCGTCAACTTATCGAGCTCTTTTTCAGCTCTCTCCAACTCATCTTTCGAAATTTCGGAGTTCTTTTCTGCAGTTTCCATATGTTTGCGAGCATCACGACGAATGTTGCGCACAGCAATTCGACCGTCCTCGGTCATATTTTTTACAATTTTCACGTATTCCTTGCGCCGCTCCTCGGTCAAGACCGGAATGCTGAGCCGAATAATGACACCATCGTTTGACGGATTCAGGCCGAGATCACTTTCGCGAATTGCTTTTTCAATTGCTCCGAGAGCTCCGCGGTCATGTGGCTTCACCACGAGAGTGCGAGCCTCAGGAACCTGAAAACCAGCGAGTTGTTGCAATGGCACGGTCGACCCGTAGTACTCAACGAGAAGCTTTTCAACAAGGCTCGGGCTGGCACGACCAGTGCGAACCGATGAGAACTGAGACTGGACATGCTCCAAAGCTCTTTCCATCTTGTCGATGGCTTCGAGAGTGGCGTCTTCGATCACCCGACTAGCGTACCTATTTGTTCGCCTCGGAGAATGGACTTCACGTTGCCCTGCGCCAGAAGGTCAAACACAACAATGGGAAGGTTCTTGTCCATGCAAAAGGTGATGGCAGTGGAATCCATGACTTTGAGGCCCTTGGTGATGACGTCCATATGGCTAATGCGGTCATATCGAGTCGCTGTCTTATCAATTTTCGGATCCGCGGTGTAGACCCCATCGACTCCCGAGTGGGTGCCCTTCAGAATCACTTGTGCATCAATTTCGGCCGCACGTAGGGCAGCTGCAGTGTCTGTTGTAAAGAATGGGTTACCGGTACCGCCAGCAAGAATGACGACGCGACCCTTTTCTAAGTGACGCTCCGCACGACGACGAATATATGGTTCGGCAATCTTTGGCATCTCAATTGCACTCATGACGCGAGAGTGTTGACCGGCACGTTCGAGAGCGTCTTGTAATGCAAGTCCGTTCATGACTGTTGCCAACATTCCCATGTAGTCGGCTTGTGCCTGATCCATTCCTTGGCCAGCACCTTTGAGACCACGCCAGAAGTTTCCACCACCAACAACAATGGCGATATCTGTTCCTAGTTCTTCTCGAGCTTCACGAACTTCGTTTGCAACTTGTGCAAGAACGTTGCTGTCAAGACCAAAACCCGACGGTTCTGCAAGTGCTTCACCCGAAAGTTTCAGCACTATGCGTGACCAAGCGGGCCGAGTGGACATGTCAGCCGATCTCTACCTGTGCGAATCGCACGATCTGAGCAGAACCGATGAACTGAGCGATGCTGAGTTTGTCATCTTTGGCGTACGGCTGTTCAAGGAGGCAAATGTCTTTGAAGAAACCGTTGACACGACCTTCTACAACTTTTGCAATTGCCTGTTCAGGCTTGCCTTCGTTACGAGTAACAATTTCAAGTGTTGCTCGTTCTTTTTCAACAACGTCTGCTGGAACATCTTCACGACGCAAGTAACGAGGACGAGCAAACGCGATATGCACTGCAACATCGTGCGCTACTTCTTGCGTTGCGCCAGACATTTCAACGATGACGCCATTGACGCCGCGTCCACCTTGAATGTGGTTATAAAAATCAAGGACATTTCCAGATGCAGCCTCGAAGCGAATTGTTTCGCCCACTTCAATTTTTTCCTTCAACGTGATTTTCAAGTCGTCTATTTTTGTTGAATGATCAGCAAGACCAGCTTCGCCCTTTTCAAGAATTGACTGAGCCAAGGCATCAGCTGCGGCTTTAAAGCCATCGCTTGACGCTACGAAGTCAGTTTCACACTTCAATTTGATGATTGAAGCGCGTGTTGACTCAACAATGATCGAGACAACACCTTGTGCATTTTCGCGATCATCACGTTTTGCACTTGCGGCAAGGCCTTTTTCACGAAGCCACTGCTTTGCGGCTTCAATGTCACCACCGTTTTCTTCAAGTGCTTTCTTGCAATCCATCATTCCTGCACCAGTTGTTTGGCGAAGACTCTGGACATCTTTTGCTGTGTAAGACATGACTACTCCGCTGCTGGTTGATCGGCTGGCTTTGGTGCTGACAAACGAGCTTCGCGAGATGCTTGAGCCTCTGCTGCCTGACGGCGAGCGTCTGCCTGCTGAGCTTCGAATGCTGCGTTCTCTTCTGCGGTGCGCTCAACAGGAACGACCTCGGCTGCTGCTGCTCCGGCTGGATTGCGCTTCTGAGCAATGAAACGACCTTCAATAATTGCTTCTGAAATAACACGAGTTAATAGGTCGTTTGAACGAATCGCATCATCATTTCCAGGAATTGGGAACTGAATGAGGTCTGGGTCAACGTTTGAGTCAACAACTGCAATAACAGGAATGCCCAACTTGTTTGCTTCAGTCACAGCGATGTGCTCTTTGACGGTGTCAAGAACAAAAATTGCATCCGGACGACGAGCCAAGTGCGAGATACCTGAAAGGTTCTTCTGCAGTTTGTCGAGTTCACGAGTAAGAAGAAGAGCTTCCTTCTTTGGCATGGCTTCAAATTCACCTGAAGCCATCATGCGCTCGTACTCTTGCATTTTTGCGACACGCTTTGAGATGGTTTCGAAGTTGGTGAGCATTCCACCCAACCAACGTTCGTTCACGTAATACATGCCGGTTTTTTCGGCGTAGCTACGGATTGGATCTTGTGCCTGCTTCTTTGTTCCGACGAACAGAACAGTTCCTCCATTCGCGACAAGATCGCGAATGAACGCATAAGCAACCTCAATACGCTCAAGCGTCTGGTCGAGGTTGATGATGTGGATTCCGTTGCGCTCTCCGAAGATGAATTGCTTCATCTTTGGATTCCAGCGACGGGTTTGGTGACCAAAGTGGACACCTGCTTCGAGCATTTGACGCATTGATACGACAGCCATGATTTTCTCCTTCTGCGGTTTTCCACACACTGGACCGACGCCGAAGCGACCGCAGATGGCCAATGTGCAAGGTATTTGTTTGGAACGCCAGGCACGGAAATATGCCTGTTGGACTCTGAAAGCCTATCGGGGAGGGCTCATCACCCCACAATGACCGAGCCTGGCCCCACCAAATGTCCTCTGGCAAAACCGAGAAACCGCAGAGGATCTACATAGCGACCCCCCACTCTCACCCCGAGATATAGCTCTGGCCCGCTAACGCCGAGCACATCCCCTGCCGCCACTACCTGCCCGAAAGCGACACTGGCTCCTTGAAGACGCCCATATGTGATTTTGGCTCCCTGCCCGATGTCTTCCACCACATAGAGAACGCGGGCCACCTGGCCGACAAACACGATGATGCCCGAGGTCGCCGCGCGAACCGGCGACGGGGCCGCTGTGGCAATTGTGACACCGCGGTGGCCAACACACCGCTGACACGCTGGCGCACGAAAACCATCGACCACTGTTCCGTTCACTGGTGGCACAGGCGCAGTGACTGTAAGCAGAGCCAACACGAACGGTTGAAATACAGACCTGAACACATGTGAAATGTGTGCGCAATTACTTCGGTGAAGGAATACTTATCCCATGCCGGCTGCAGCAAGGCGAGACCGCAATTGCAGCACAGCTTTGGTGTGAATTTGCGAGATGCGACTTTCAGTCACACCCAGTGCTTCACCAATTTCAGAAAGAGTCAGTCCGTCGTCGTAATACAGAATCAGAATTGCTTGTTCTCGTTCAGGCAACCGTGAAATTTCAGCACGCATCGCTGAGCGCAGTTCGCCTTCTTCCATTGCTCGACCAGGCTGTTGGTGTGCATTGGTTTCATCTGGCGTCGAATCAAGAGCCACGTGGTCAAGCGGCCCCACTGATCCGGCAGCAATATCGCCCAGCCATTTTTCTAACTCATCAGTGGTGATGGAAAGTTCAGCAGAAATTTCTTCGTCAGTCGGCGTGCGGCCGTGTTGATGCTCTAACACTGCAATGGCATCTTGTACCGAGCGTGAACGCGAACGCACCGAACGTGGCACCCAGTCAAGCGCACGGAGACCGTCAAGAATCGCTCCACGTATTCGCGGTATCGCATACGTTTCAAATTTTGCACCTTGAGACGGATCAAACTTGTCGATGGCATTCATCAACCCAAAGACACCTGCACTGACCAAGTCGCCGGTATCAACAGACCGAGGAAGACCGGCGGCAAGACGACCAGCAACGAACTTCACCAAGGACGCGTAGTGCACAACTAACCAGTCACGAGCAGTGCCTTCTTGCGATGCATGCCAAGCTTCCCATGCTGAATCGATTGTGTAGCGAAGTGGTCGAGCGTTCATGCGCGAGGATGCGATTCTGAATACACCAACCGCAGACGTTCTTTACTGACGTGCGTATACCGCTGTGTTGTTGAAGCATCGCTATGACCAAGAAGTTCTTGAATAGAACGAGTATCTGCCCCGTTGTCCATGAGGTGAGTGGCAAATGAATGGCGCAAAGCATGAGGGTGCGTGCCGCCTGGAATCTCTGCACGCTCGCATGCTTCATCAAGAATTCGAGTGCAGTCACGACGACTCAATGCATTTCCACGAGCAGACAAGACGAGAAAAGAACCAGCTTTCTCACCTGCCAGTTCATGACGCACTGTCATCCATCGTCGAATTGCGTCGGTGGCCGGAGCACTGAGCGGCACCATACGTTCCTTCGAGCCTTTACCCATTACCCGCAATGATGAACCATCTGACGAAACACTCTGCATGGTGAGCGAACACACTTCAGAAACACGAAGACCACTTCCATACAAAATTTCCAACACCACACGGTCACGAGCTCTGCGCCATTCTGGAGCGTCTTCATCTTCTGACGACACAAGACGTGCCACTGTCTCAGCATCGAGTGGTCGAGGCAATCGACCTTTCACTGTGGGCGTGTGCACCGAATCTGTCGGGTTTGTTTTTGCTGTTCCGGTGCGAATGGCCCACGCAAAATATCGACGCAATGCTGCAACTCGTCGAGCAACAGTGCGACTGGTCGCACCTCTGTCATGAAGCATTGCCAGGTACTCGCGAATGTGTTCTTTTTCTACATCTTTCGGAACAACAGACGGTGTTGTATCAAGCAACCACTCGGCAAACAGTTCAATGTCTCGTCGATACGCAGCTCTGGTATTTGCAGCCGATGCTGTCAATGATGACTCGAACTGTGCAATCGACCATTTCTTTAAACGACGATTTCGAACTGCGCAATCACCTTTCAAGCTATTGCTAGTGGACTCATGGCAATGCGCACATGACGATGAGTGCGACGGCACAATTCCCCGAGTCGGGTTAATAAATGGTTCAGCGCCGCGCGCCACTTTCAATGTGCGAACACACCACGCGAAATACGAAGAAACCACCGAGATTCGCTGTTCTACAGTTTCAACTGAATACCCATCAGCTTCAAGCTGATCGAAATAGTCGGTCACCATTTGTTCGGTGACCGAAACAGGAGCTGTGGCTTTTCGTTTGATGAAGAATGAAACTGCATGGGTCAGATCTGACAGGCGACCCATTCGCACAGATTCAGCAACCGCGAGAGTTTTGAGATAGCGCGACAGTTCAAATTGGTCCAACCCTGAAGCGTGGACGCGTGACTGTGCAACGGCGCTCATGTATCTAACGGTACCCCTCCACCGCTATGGCACGAGTGCCTCCCACCATCCATTCGTATGCGCCACCCATCCTTTGGCTTCCAATCGACCAAGGACGACGGCCAATTGCACCACGGGAACGGACGCCCCGAGAGCGATTTCATCGATACTGCGAGGTGCCGTGCCCATAGTTGCGATGATCTGTCGCTCGTCGTCACGTAGCGCGGGTCGCCCCTCACACCAATCGGTCATGTGGCGGTGGTCAAGCCCGAGAGCGACGAGCACGTCGGTGACATCAGTGACAGGACCACACCCATCTCGCAACAAATTGTTCGTACCTTCACATGGAGCGATACCAGGCGCGCCAGGCACCGCAAGAACTGTTATGTCTCGCTTCATCGCCTCACGAACCGTGATCATCGACCCGCCGGTGGCGCGAGATTCGACAACCACCAACACTTCGCTCAGTGCAGCAAGAATTCGATTACGCATAGGGAAACGATGAGGTTCAGGTGCGGTGCCGGGTGGACTTTCACTGATGAGCAATCCCCTGCGGCCCATCTCTCTCCAAATGCGTTCGTGTTCTGGTGGATACACATTGTCAAGACCTGATGCAACAATTGCAATTGGCGGACAACCATCGTCGGCACTGAGCGAGAGTGCTCCGACATGTGATTCAACGTCGATGCCTCGGGCTAGCCCAGACACCACGCTGACGCCGGCTGCTGATAATTGTTTGCCCAAACGTTGAGCAAAATATTTTCCACGTTGGGTGGCATGGCGGGTGCCAATAACTCCAACGCGACGATGACGGAACGCACCCGCATCACCGATCATGAATAGCACTCCCGGAGCAGCAGGGTCACCAAGTAACGAGGGTGGATACGGTGCGTCGCGCATTGATACCACAGTTATTGAATGATCAAGACAGGCTTCGGCTGTTGTCACTAACAGAGACTCTGATACGCCATGCCACGCACGCCAGACAGCGTCATTCATTCCGATGAGCGGTCGCTCACCTGCTTGCAACATCTCCCACACGTGCGCGGGGCTATCAAGCGAAATTAGACGACGTAAACGAAGTGGTGTTTGTAATGGCAGTGCCGCAAGTGCAGCGCTATATGCCCACTGAGGAAATTTCGGTGACATCTCTAGTGCCGATCTACTGATGTTGCGATGGGGACACGCATGCTGAATGCCGCTTCAACCCAGTCGGTATCTATCACCTCTTCAGTGCTGTGCATGTCAGAAAGAGTTCGCGCCACACGACGTACGCGGTGATACCCGCGACCAGACAAACGCCCTTCATCAAGTCGCTCGCGCAACCATGACATGGCACTATTCGATAGTGGGGCAATGTGGTCAAGCATGTCGGCAGGAATTGCGGAATTCAAACAACCTTGTCGTTCGAGACTTCGTTGATGCACGCGAGCCACACGTTCTTTGATGACAGCACTGCTCTCGCCGGGAACGCTTCCGGTGAGTTCTGAAGTTGATGGCTTCACTAGCTTGATGCGAATATCAAAACGATCAATGAGTGGGCCACTAAACCTGCGCATGTAGCGCTGACGTATTGCAACTTGACACATGCACCCCAGTGGAGATGCCTCGCCACAAGGACATGGGTTTGTAGCAGCAACCAATAAGCATCGAGCAGGCATCGTGATTGATGAATGCGCTCGAGAAATATTGACAACACCTTCTTCAAGCGGCTGACGCAATGCATCAAGAACAGTGGGAGCAAATTCACCCATCTCATCGAGGAAAAGGACACCATGTGAGGCCAAACTCAGTTCGCCGGGTCGAAGATGTCCAGAACCCCCACCCACCATTGCAACCATGGAGACACTGTGATGAGGAGAGCGAAATGGCGGAGACGATGCAATGTCGCTGCTGACCTGCATTCCGGCCGCACTGCGAACCATTGCGCAACTAAACGCTTCATCATCTGTTAGTCGTGGGAGAAGTCCGGGCAACCGTCGAGCAAGCATCGACTTACCAGCACCAGGCGGACCAACCATCAACATGTGGTGAAAGCCCGAAGCTGCAACTTCTAATGCAAGACGTGCATTAGATTGCCCGCGAACATCTGACATATCTGCAATGTCATCAACAATGACGCGTGCGCGTGGCGCGTCGATATCAGGCCACGGCATGTCTCCTAGCAACACACTGATTAGTTCAGCCAGTGTTGATACGGGACGCAATCTGTCTGGCCGCGCCAAAAGCGACTCTGCAGCAGCATCAGAAGCGACAACAACATTGCACTCAGAAACTGCGTCGACCAACGGTGCCATTCCTGAAGTCGGACGCAATGATCCGTCGAGACCTAACTCAGCTATAAACGCACAGTCTTCAACTGCTGCAGGGGGAACGATTCCTTCTGCAACCAAAAGCCCGATAGCAATTGCCAGATCCATGCCGGCACCGCCTTTACGTTCCGCACCACCAGCCAAATTGATAGTGATTCTGCGAACTGGCCATTCAAACCCACTAGACAACATTGCAGCTCGAACTCGGTCACGCGATTCACGACATCCTTCATCGGGAAGACCAACAACAGTGAAACCAGGAAGCCCCTTTCCGACATGCGCTTCCACACTGATGGGGTTGCCGTGCGTACCCAAAAGCGTTGCGGATCTGATGGCTGCATACATGTGCTGTCCCCTTTGGGTGCGAGTCTGTGATAATCGACTAGATGTGTGCAAAGAAACCAGCAGTTATGGCAATGGCCATCGGTTTCGTTTTTGCCCTGTCAGGTTGTGCCTCGCCGGCACGCACAGGTTCAAGTTTTTGCGCGCAACTGGGACAAGAAGTGCCCGCAATTGGTCAACCGATGGTCACAAGCGCCGACGTCACAGCAATGGTGCACAGATACGAACGTCTTCTTAAACGAGCGCCACTCTCTATTGAAGGAGATTTCGCAATTTTGACTGGGCTGCTCCAGGATGCGTCGCACGTGAACTCATTAGACAAAACAGCTCTTCAGAAGATGGCAGACGCAACGTATGCGGCAAATCAGTCGGCATTGAATGTGCGTGATTGGGTGAAAAGCACATGTGCGGTTGATATTTCAACCGGACTCACCATTGCTCCACCACGACTGCCAACAACAACTGTCGCGGCGACCACAACGACCGCGGCGCCAAAGGCTGTTGCGGTTACAACCATTGCCCCGTAAAAGTGTTTAGCGAATTTCTCCGCGCTTTACGATTACTTTGTCAACAAGTCCGTAGTTCTTAGCTTCTTCTGCACTGAACCAGTGGTCGCGCTCGCTGTCTGCTTGCACTTCTGCAACGGTGTGACCCGAGTGATGTGCAATGAGTTCAGCCATGCGCAACTTGATAAAGCGTGACTGCTCAACCTGGATTGCAATGTCGGAAGCTTGTCCGCGCAAACCAGCAAGTGGCTGATGCATCATGATGCGCGAGTTTGGCAATGTGTAACGCTTGCCTTCAGCACCTGCGGTGAGAAGGAACTGCCCCATGGAAGCTGCAAGACCCATGCACACTGTTGCAACGTCGCAACTAACGAATTGCATGGTGTCGTAGATGGCCATTCCGGCCGTGACCGAACCACCAGGGCTGTTGATGTACAACCAGATGTCAGCATTGGCGTCTTCACCCTCGAGATAGAGCAACTGGGCACAGATCTGGTTGGCGATGTCGTCATTGACGTCGGTGCCAAGCATGACGACGCGGTTTTTCAGCAATCTCGTGAAAATGTCGGAGCGAGGATCGCCGCCAGCATCGATGGCCATTGGGCTGACAGGAAGTCCAGAAGTACTCATAGTGGATAAAGGCTACCTGCTCGGCAAGAATAGAGCCGTGCCATCAACCCCTGACTTCTCCCCCAACACCGACGAACTGGTTGCCAATAACTCCCAATTTGTGACCGACTTTCGTGATGCCGGACTAGCCCTTGCGCCTCAGCGTCATCTTGCAATCGTCGCCTGCATGGACAGCCGAATGGATATTTTCCAGATGCTTGGCCTTGCCCATGGTGACGCCCACATCATTCGCAACGCAGGTGGCGTTGTGACTGACGACGTCATTCGCTCGCTGGTGGTATCCCAACGCTTATTAAACACACAAGAAATTATTCTGATTCATCACACGAACTGTGGACTACAAAGCATTTCAGATGATGGATTTAAAAAAGAGATCGAAGACGACTGTGGCATTCGGCCCAGTTGGGCTATCGAAGCCTTCAAAGATCCGTATGACTCAGTTCGTCAATCCATGAATCGACTTGGTCACAGTCCATTTGTTGTGTACAAAGACAACATTCGTGGTTTTGTCTACGACGTAGAAACTGGTCAACTTCTTGAAGTTGATTCAGATCCTCGTCACGTTCCCTAAAGGCGAGACACACCGCTCACGATGACGACGATGCGTTCATCGTCAGAAATGCTGTCGCGCATTGCTAATACGCCAGCACAGCCAGAGATTCCTGTTGCGCACGAATTAAAACCACCAACATTGCGCACCAAGTCGTACGCATGATGCAGTTGATCTTCTGACACAACAACTGGAGAGCCACCCGTATCTGCCATGGCATCGAGCACACTGATCCAGTCGTAGGTTTCGTCATCCAAAATGCCGTCTGCAAATGACGTTGGGGTTTCTTCCCATGGCCACATACATTCGTTCCAACGAGGCCCGGCATTGCGGGCACCACCACTAGCGATGGCATTCTTCCATGCACGCTCCAATGGTGCACACCCTTGGGTTTGCACCGCATGCAATTTCGGATGCACACCAGCAGTGCGTAACGACGCACCCACACATGCAGCCAACGCACCGCCACCTACTTGAACAAAAATGCGGTCTACAAAATGACCTAACTCTTCTGTGATTTCCCACCCAATCGTGCGACCACCATCAAGACACCATGCGTTCTCTGTGCCTTGCACGCCGAATGGAATTGCTCCGGCTGCTACGGCTTCGCGGAAACGCAAGACACATGGGTCACCAGGTGGATCAGTGTCACGTCGCGGGCACACAACAATTGTTGCACCAAGAGTTTTTAGTGTTTCAAGTACAGCTGGTGCAGCTGTTGGTGGAACATGTACAGCAATAGGCCACGACATTGCAGCTGCCAACGTGCTGGCCGCAATTGCTGCATTGCCACACGATGCGATTGCAAGCGACGGACGCGTTGTTGGAGTCCACGGCGCACGACCAGCAGCTTCCACCATCAATAAGTGAAGCAACTCAGTGAAAATGTGTCGAGCTTTGTGTGAACCACCCACATTGGCGGTTTCGTCTTTGACCCAAATGCCGCCAGTGGCAGAAAACCCAAGAGCTTCAGACAATTCGTCACTGCGCGTCAGTGGTGTGCGCACGAATCCGGTGCCCGCTACTCGAGAGACAGCGTCATTTGCTGACGTAATGATTGAGACGCGTTGCTCATCAGTAAGTCCGAGAGATTCTCCTAACGAATCAACGGCCAAGTACCGCCGAAACGCGAGATATGGGTTGACATCATCTGTGGGGCGAAATGGTTCGACTAATGATTCAAAATGCAACACATGGTGTCGGTCTGATAGCGAGGCGTTTGGGCACAACCACGACAGCGGAGTCGCGATTGATTCATGTGTGCCACACACTGCACATACGAGGCCAGTGACCACGCCTGTCATGAATGACTACTTAGTGAAGCGAGCAACGCGTTGGTTGAACTCAGTAATGAGGTTGTCCCACACCGGAGCAAACCCGCGCACTGTGCGCCAGAACGACTGTGAACGCCGCGCTTCAAACACTGCAAGCGGAGTGCCTTGTTGTTCCACCCAGGTGTAATAGCCAAGGTTGAAAATACGGTTGCGTTCACGTTCGGTGCAGTCGATCATGTTGTCGGTGCTGACAGAACCAAGATGCTCGCTGAAAACTTCTGCAGCGTCAATCTCAGTGAAGCCATTCGGGAAACGAGTAGCGATTGTCTTTTTGCGTTCGCTCGGATACAAGTCGCTACCGTCGGTGGCAATTGTGACAATTGCTTCGTTAGCGCCATAGCCCAACAACTTTGCTGTCTTAATTGCTGCAAGAACATTGCAAATTGCTGAAAAACCAAAATGCGTAAGTGCCTCAACAAGTTCCGGGCTCGCATTGTGGCGCTCTGCCAAGTATTTCTGACCAGCAGGGGTATTGAACAACACATCAAGCTCATCAGTTGCTTTGTCGGTTACTGCGACCACAACGTCCGTGTTCATGATGTTTTGGATCAGTGGAATGTGCTTGTCGCCGATTCCTTGAATGTTGTGTTCACCAAATCCGTTTTCCAACATGGTTGGGCACTCAAGAGCTTCTACAGCAACAATGCGCGTGCCATAAATATCTTTCAAACGGTCGCCGGCTGCAATAGTGCCGCCAGAGCCAGTGGCAGACGTAAACGCTGCAAGACGAATATCTGAATGTCCATTTGCCTTCACATGTTCGAAGGCGTGCGCCAAAGCGCGACCAGTGACTTCATAGTGACCAACATGGTTTCCAAATTCGCAAAACTGATTGAGAATGAAGTTTCCGGGGTCTTTGGCCATTTCATTACATGCGTCGTAGATCTCTTTCACGTTGCTTTCAGTGCCGGGTGTACGCACCACGTCTGCTTTGTCAACAACCCATTTATCAAGCCAGTCAAAACGCTCTTGTGACATACCTGCTGGAAGAACCGCAACACCGCGCGAACCCATAAGACGACTAATAGCAATTCCACCACGTGCGTAGTTGCCGGTTGATGGCCACACAGCGCGATGACGTGTTGGGTCAAATTGACCAGTGATGACGCGCGGCACGAAACAGGAATACGCAGCAAGCACCTTGTGCGCCGTGATCATTGGAAACCTGTCACCGAAGACAACGATGATTGGCGACTCAATACCAGTCAACGATGGCGGCAACACCACATGCTCTGGTACGGCAACTTTGTCGCCTGCCATGTTGTTGTACCAATGCACGCGAAACAAGTTGCGTGGGTCAGCAGCATTCTTGTCAACACCCTTCGTGATGTCATTCGCGATACGGCTTGGTTCGGCTAATTCTCCGAATGTTGGAAGAACAATCTTCTGCTCAGCAAATCGCTGCACACTGTTTTGCAGAGAACCTTCGTCCAGGACATGGCCTGCAAGCCCCAACTGCTCCTCAAGAACAGAGGCATCCAGGGTGGAATCAAGAGTGGGGTTGTTAATAACGGTCACCTTGACAGTTTGCCACCTCTGAGCCCGTCGACCTCTCTTACATAGCGGTACCCTTCTCATGTCGCCGACGTGGCCCAATTGGCAGAGGCGCCAGGTTTAGGTCCTGGATGTTGAGGGTTCGAGTCCCTCCGTCGGCACTATGGATATTTCTCGTCTTCCGACGCCATGCCCCGTAATTGACCTGTCCGTGATGCGCTCAAACATCGCTGCCATGGCTGCCATACATCCGGGGCGATCATTGCGCCCCCATGTCAAAGCGCACAAGTGCACAGCAATCGCTGCCGAACAAGTTGCCGCAGGTCACACCACTTTTACGTGTGCGACTCCTCGGGAAATTCTCGGCCTTGTTGCCGCAGGCGTCGGTGAAGACATTTTGCTTGCAAACGAAACTGTTGATGTTGCTCGCCTCTCAGCACTTGCCGATGCGCAATCTTCAGCGCTCATCACTGTGGCGGTTGATTCGCTCGAGACAATTCAGGCTGCATCAACTGCCGGAATTCGCAATGTGTTGATTGATGTCAACGTAGGGCTGCCACGTTGCGGTTGCATGCCAGAGCAAGCAGGATCACTTGCCGATGCGGCACGTTCACTTGGCCTCATTGTTCGCGGCGTGATGGGTTATGAAGGCCACCTAATGATGCTCACTAATCGTCAAGAAAAGCAAGACAAGGTGCATGAAGCAATGACCTTGCTTTCGCATGCACACAACGATGTTGGGGGCGACATCATGTCCGCTGGTGGCACCGGAACATATGACATGTTCGCTGGAACCAAAGTGAATGAGGTGCAAGCAGGAAGCTATGCACTGATGGATTCTCAATACGCACAGCTCGAGCATCCTTTTGCGCAATCGCTATGGATTCTTGGCACTGTGATTTCGGTTAACGCCTCATGGGCAGTTATCGATGTTGGTTTGAAGTCGCTCGGAATGGACCACGGCAACCCAACTGTTGACGGGTACAGCGTGTGGTTCTGTTCAGATGAACACACCACAATTGCTCCACGTGAAGGCACAGCAACTCCAAAGGTCGGCGATCGCATTCGTGTCACCCCCGCACATGTTGACCCCACCATGGCTATGCATTCTCTTGCGTACGTCGTTGACAACGATGTGGTCATTGATGAATGGGCAATTGATCTACGGGGTTGGTAACCCGAAAATTCGTGCCAATAGTTCTGGTAACTGTGAAATTGCACGACCTCGATGTGACACGGCATCTTTTTCTGAACCTGTCATTTCTGCAAATGTGCGTCCGTCGCCATCTGCAGGAATAAACAGAGAGTCATACCCAAACCCGCCGTCACCACGTTCCGATTCAGCAATAGTCCCCACGCATTCGCCGCCAACAAAATGAATGTCACCCTTTGATGACACCAGTGCAACCACAGTTCTGAATCGTGCAGACCTATTGGTCAATCCATCAAGTTTCGATAACAACAACGCACGATTCTCAGCGTCGGTCGCATGTTCTCCAGCAAAGCGCGCACTTCGCACACCTGGAGCACCATTCAATGCATCAACTTCTAGACCAGTGTCATCGGCAATTGCCCACTCAGATGCGTGATTGGCAATCTCCACTGCCTTGATGATGGCGTTGCCTTCAAGAGTTGGAGCATCTTCATCGATGTCACCCATGTCTGATGGGCGCGGCGCAAGGTCAACCCACGACGGCAACATCCGCGCAAACTCTTCCACTTTGTGCGGGTTAGCGCTCGCGCACACAATCCGCATAGCGCTGCTTATCGCGAGATTGGGCGAGACACAGGTGCCTCTGCCAAAAGATCTGACTGCAACGAAAAGATTCGTCCAAGTCCGATATCTGCAAGCCCCAACAACTGATCAAGATCAGGACGAGAAAACGCAACGCCTTCAGCTGTGCCCTGCACTTCAACAAACTTTGGCTCGCCACCAGCTGCAGGACGCAACATCACAACGTTCATATCAACTTCTGCAGAAGAGTCTTCAATGTATGGCAGGTCAAGAACTGGAACACCGTTGCAGATACCCACTGAGATTGCAGCAACATATGAATGAAGTGGATTTTCTTTGATGGAACCGTTTTGCACCAAACGTGTCATCGCATCGTGCAAAGCAATGAAACCGCCACAGATACTTGCGGTACGTGTTCCGCCATCGGCCTGCAATACATCGCAGTCAACAACAACTTGACGCTCGCCTAACGCACGCATGTCACATGCCGCACGAAATGAGCGGCCAATCAGGCGCTGAATTTCTACTGTGCGACCACTTTGCTTACCTTTGGCAGCTTCACGATCAACGCGCTCAGGTGATGAACCAGGAAGCATCGAGTATTCCGCTGTGACCCATCCTTTGCCAGAACCCTTCATCCAACGAGGAACATCTTCATCAATAGACGCCGTGCACAAAACGCGAGTACGACCAAATGACACCAAGACAGAACCGGCAGCCATGTCTGTGAAATCGCGTTGAAATGAAATGGGTCGCAGTTGATCTGCTGTGCGTCCGTCTGGTCGTGTCATGGCGTGTTCCTTTGTAGTGGGCGCATTATGTCTAGTCGGTTTTTGATCGTTTCCACGGACTTGCCGAAGATAATTCGGGTCCGAGCAATCTGCGGCCGAAATCTGCAAACCATTCAACATCTCCCGATGACAGAAAGGTATGTGTTCCAGCACTGCGCGAGGTCGAGCGAAGATCGCTTGAATCGAGCATGGCCGCAAGAGCGAATGCTGTTTCGTCTGCGCTGGACACCAGCACTACTTCTGGCCCCATCACTTCACTAATGACCCGAGATAGAAATGGGTAATGGGTGCACCCCAAAAGCAACGCGTCAATATTGGCTGCAACAACTGGCGCCAATAAACGTTCTGCCAACAACATCACTTCGTCGCCACTTGTCTGACCACGTTCTACAAATTCGACAAATCCAGGACATGCACACGCAGTCAACGACAACGAAGAATCAATGTCAGCAAGAGCACGCTGATACGCACCTGATGAAATAGTGCCAACAGTTCCGATGACACCCACTCGCTTTGATTGCGACGTCAACGACAAAGCGTGTGCACCTGGCTCAACAACACTCACAACCGGCACAGGTAGTTCTGCAGATAATTCTGTAAACGCCGCAGCTGATGCCGTGTTACAAGCCACGACAATTGCTTTCACGTTGTGGTCGTTCACCAAACTCCACGCAAGTTCGCGTGCAAACTCTCGTACTTCGCTCGCAGGTCTCGGACCATACGGATACCTGCCAGTGTCTCCGATGTACACAAAGTCTTCCGATGGCAACACATCAATCACGGCACGAGCAACAGTGAGCCCTCCGAAGCCGGAGTCGAACATCCCAATTGGGCGATTGTCAGTCCCGGTCATCTCTTCAGGCTAGGCGTAGTGTCGTATCTCATGCTTGCTGCCACACTTCTCGCCCTTGCCGCAGCAGTGTTACACGCGGGCTGGAACCTGTGGGTGAAGCAGAGCGAAGACCGCTGGATCGCCTTGTGGGGTCAAACTTTTTGTGCTGGCATTATGTGCGGAATCGTCCTCGTGGCACTTGGTGGAGCCAACAACATCACCTGGTGGCCAATCATTGCCACCTCGTTCACGCATCTGACGTACTACGTGATGCTCGCACGCGCCTACAACCTTGGAGACTTCTCAGTCACCTATCCCATTGCTCGTGGCACCGGTGCTTTGCTTGCGGCGATAGGTGGCGTTGTTTTCCTCTCTGACACCTTGTCCCCGCTCATGCTTCTTGGTATCGCTATCGCCGTGCTTGGCATCGTCTTGATCGCAGGTCCCGCCGACAACACTCATGTATTTGCGGCGTTGCTTGTTTCATTGACTATCGGTACGTATTCAGTCATCGATGGTCAAGGGTCGCGTCAGATGGGCGGCAATTTGTATCCGTTGTTTCTCTTTGTGGGCACAACAATTACTCTCACGACATTCGGTGTTATTACTCACCGAAAAGTAGACATGCTGCATGCACTTGCGCGTTCATGGAAGAAATTTTGCGTCGCCGGGGTTGCCTCCGTCGCCACATATTGGATGGTTTTGATTGCGGTACAAAAGGCACCTGTGGGATACGTATCTGCAATCCGTGAATCAAGCGTTGTCATTGTTGCGCTAGTCGGCACTCGTTATCTTGGCGAAAAAGACATGAAACGTCGTGTATTTGCAGCATGTGTCGTAGTTGTCGGGCTCGTCGTGCTCATCGCTGGACGATAGAAACTAATTAGAAGTAAATAATTTTTTCAGCGTTTGCTTCAGCTTCATCAAGATCTGCTGTGTACGCACCAGTTGACAAATACTTCCAGCCACCATCACACACGATGAACACAATGGTTCCTTCGTTGATTTCACCCGCAACCTTCACAGCGCCAGCAAGCGATGCTCCTGAAGAAATACCTGCAAAGATTCCACACTCTTGCACCAAGCGACGTGTCCACTCGAGAGATTCACGAGGACGAACAACACGCTTGCGGTCAAGAACATCACGGCCGTGCCAATTGTCAAACACTGGCGGAATGTAGCCATCTTCTAAGTTACGTAATCCTTCAACACGCTCACCAAGAGGCGGTTCAACCGCAATAATCTTCACGTCGGGATTTTGTTGCTTCAAATACGTGCCGACACCCATCAAGGTTCCGCTGGTACCAAGGCCTGCAACAAAGTGAGTAATTTCAGGACAATCACGCCAAATTTCTGGGCCCGTGCCTTCAAAATGTGCACGCGGGTTTGCGTCATTTGCGTACTGATACAAGAAGCACCATTCAGGATGTTGTGCTGCCATCTCTTGAGCACGACTAACTGCACCATTCGAGCCTTCTTCACCAGGAGTGAGAATGATGTCTGCGCCAAACACTTCAAGCATCTGACGACGCTCAATGCTCACGGACGTTGGCATAAGAATGGTGATTGGATAGCCCTTCATTTTTGCAATAGCAGCTAATGCAATTCCGGTGTTACCAGATGACGGTTCAATGATGCGCTGCCCGGGAACCAGACGACCAGTGCGTTCTGCATCTTCGATCATCGACTTTGCAATGCGATCTTTCACAGAACCAAAAGGGTTCTGACTTTCCAATTTCGCAACGAGGCGCACATTGGGGTTTGGCGACAGGATTGACACATCGACCATCGGGGTATTGCCCACGAGTTCAAGCGAATTCTGAAGAACAAAAACTGAACCACCATTTCGGCGAACATCAGCAATGGACATGTGCGCCTCCTCTGGCTGTGTCGGGATACTCATGCAACCCATCGGGCTCTCGGGCTATTCCCGACAACTCTGGTCAGAATTGTAACCCTTTGATTCTGGAGTTGTCACCCACTTAGTTATTTGTCACTCCCGCAATCACAGGGGAACGATGGTCTCTTCAGAGATCTGCTCACCCACAATGCGGTAGGCCCGCGATTCAGGCGCTCCCCGCTTGAGGCTGACAATGATGTAGTGCCAGTCCGGATCTGGCGCCTGAGCCACATCGGTTGGGCTCGGATACGGGTCTGTATGGGTGTGGCTATGGACGCACCCAATAATGTCGAACCCTTCAGCTTCAGCTGCCAGTTCGGCACGTAAATGCTCTTTCGGATCAATGGTGTACACCTTGGCGCTGTGGGCCACATTCGTGCACGCAACAAAGCGGGCCACGCGATTCAATGCGCGATCGCCAATGAGCAAACCACACGCTTCCTCAGGAAAGCAGTGATATGCGTGTGCCGCCATGGCCTTGATGGCACCGGACGGGACAAACAGTTGCGGAGAAAGAGACTCAGACATCGCTGCGAAGGCTAGCGGTACGCTTCGGTACCCATATGGCAAAGAGCCCTAACACCAATCTGGCGACCAATCGCAAGGCACGGCACGACTACGAGATTCTCGATGTAGTCGAGGCTGGCATTGTGCTGCTCGGCAGCGAAGTGAAAAGCCTGCGCGGAGGAATGGTGCAGCTAGTTGATGCATATGCCCGAGTGATCGATGGCGAAATGTGGCTCGATGGAGTACATATCTCCCCGTATCGATTCGCTGTGGGTGCTGGCGCACACGACCCAGACCGGGCTCGCAAACTGTTATTGCATCGTTCCGAAATTGAACGGCTACATGATCGAGTTGCACGCGAACGCTTGTCGCTTGTCCCCCTCGCCATCAAACTTGTTGACGGCAAAGTCAAAGTTGAACTTGCTCTTGCTCGTGGTCGCCGCAAAGGCGACAAGCGTCAAGTCATTGCCGAACGCGATGTGCAGCGTGAAATGCAACGCTCTCTCGGCCGCCAACGTAAAGGCATGATCTAGCCCCGTGTATTTGTGGCAGACCGGTGGCCTACACTGAGGCCCTCACCAAAAACAATGGGGCTGACAGGTTTCGACACCAGTTTCGTTGTTCGTACGTGCGACCCGAATTGCTCAGATTCGTTAAACGGGGCAAAAAACAGAATTGCCAACGAGCAGTTCGCTCTCGCAGCCTAATTCTTAGGTTGTAGAGAGACATCGTGACCAGCAATGGCGCACGGGGCCAATTCATCGCAGCCCGGCAACAGAAGCGAAGGATGACGGCGAGAAAGACAGCTGACGTTGGGAAAGACCAATGACCTGCCGGAAAGACGACACGCGGTTTTCGTAAGAAAACAATCGACCCGTCGATGATGTTGCGTCAGCATTACAACGGGGATGGTCGTATCACTGGCGAATAGCGCCTGATGGACGGGGGTTCGATTCCCCCCAGCTCCACCACTGATAGGTCTGCGCGTTAGCGCAGGCGCTACTTAATTCTTGCGAATAACGCCGTCACGTACAGCCGCTGCAGCTACTGCTGGTGCAACACGCTCAACAATCGTGCGGTCGAACACTGACGGCACCACGAAGTCTGGTGACAATTGCGCATCCGTTACAGATTCAGCAATTGCGATTGCCGCAGCAAGCTTCATGCCTTCAGTGATATCTGTTGCATTTGCATCAAGCGCGCCGCGGAAAATTCCGGGGAATGCAAGAACGTTGTTGATCTGGTTCGGATAATCGCTACGACCAGTTGCCATAACTTTTGCAAGTCCATCAACTTGCTCAGGGCGAATTTCAGGGTTCGGGTTCGCCATTGCAAACACAATGGGGTCCTTTGCCATGGTGCGAACATCTGCTTGCGTAATGAGGTCTGGACCACTAACGCCAACAAATACATCAGCGCCCTTCATAACATCGCTGATTGTGCCCATTCGACGTGATGAGTTGGTGTGTTCAGCGAACCACTCTTTCGCTGAGTTCATTTCGCTACGACCTGAGTAAATAGCACCGACACGGTCGCATCCAATGACATCGCCAACACCGGCGTTCAACAAGATCTTGCCGATAGCAACGCCTGCTGCACCGACACCAGCGATAACCACTGTGAGGTCTTCCATCTTCTTGCCGGTGATCTTCAATGAGTTCCACAACGCTGCCAATGTGACAACAGCAGTTCCGTGTTGGTCATCATGAAAGACGGGAATGTCAAGACTTGCGCGAAGGCGCTCTTCAATTTCGAAACACTCAGGAGCCTTGATGTCTTCAAGGTTGATACCACCAAATGTTGGTGCAATGCGTTGTACAAAATCAACTACTTCATCAGCAGTGCGTGCATTAATACAGATAGGGAAACCGTTGACGCCACCGAACTCTTTAAACAAGAGTGCTTTGCCTTCCATAACAGGCATTGCGCCTTCAGGGCCGATGTCGCCAAGACCAAGAACGGCTGTTCCGTTACTAACAATCGCAACTGTGTTCTTACGGATGGTGTATTTATGTGAAAGCGACGGATCATTTTCAATTGCGGTACACACGCGCGCAACACCTGGGGTGTACGCCATTGATAAGTCATCACGGTCATTCACCGGAGCTGTTGTGATGACTTCAACCTTGCCTGCCTCATGCATGCGAAACGTGCGGTCCCACCAATCAAGAACAGTGACACCATCAAGTTTCTGCACTGCGCCGACCACTGTCTTTTGGTGTGCTTCATCGCGGCAATGAACGACAAGACTGCGGCGAAGCACTGGCCCACGCACGTCAAAACCATCAAGGGCGCCAATGTTGCCACCGGCCTCGCCAATGGCGGCGCACAGCCGACCAAGGGTGCCTGGGACGTTGTCGAGTTGACAGTCAAGTGCGATTGAAAATGCGGCGTTGGGAAGAACTGACATAAGAACACATACGCTACGCACTCTCGGCCCATCTGCCTCGTCTATGTAGATTCAGGACTTGTACGGTGCGTTTTACAGAAACCGCGATGGGGGCATCATGACAGCAAGCGATTATCTCTCCCAACTCTCGGGGTACTACCCATCGGTATGGCCTGCAGAATGCGCTGGTCCGCGTCGCCAGAAAATCGTGAGCTCTCCTGGACTAAACATTCAGCCCGACGAACACCTCGTGGCTCATGCCCGAATATTGGAACCAGGTCGCTGGCCCGTCATGTTTGTACAACGCGCAATGGGCGAGTTGTACCTACAAGGTGGATCATCATTCGGCGTGTCCGAAGATACATCGGGGTGGGTCGAGCAACTTGACCCGATCTCGTTAGAGCCAATTCGCCGGTCGCCTGATTTGCCATCTGGTGGACACAAATGGTGCGGTGCGATCTGTGTTCATGAGAACGGCGACCTCTACGTAGTGAACGGAACCTATGTTCATCGACTCTCTCCAGATTTAGAAGTGATCGCAGAACATCGTCTTGCTGCAAACAATGCACACAACGGACATGTTGTCTTGAGTGATGGCAATATTGTGACGAAAGATATTTCAGACGATGTGACTAAACGTTCTGTCTTTACTGTTCTTGATCCGGAACTGAACATTGTTGACGTTTTTGAATGTCCATGGAACAGTGTCGGCCGTTTCTCTTCTGATCGCCAAGATGGCGTTGACTATCTCTATGTCACAAGTAACGACGTTATTCACCGCTTGAAGTACAACAGCGGTCGCTTGACACTTGATGACTCCTGGTCTGCCTCATACAAAGTGCCCGGAGAAGATTCGGGTTACGCATGGGACAGTTCAATCGGTGATAATTGCGCGTGGTTTATGGATAACGGCGAGAGCCAATCCACAATCAATATGTTGGCTGCTTCTCCCACCGGCACCGGACAAGCCACGCCGTTTGCACCTCCAGTTCATTCGGCACCAGTGCGTGTGTGGCGCGTATCAACAATTGACTCATCAGATTGTGAATCATTCATTCCATTCGGAACTCCATCTGGACACATCGTGTCTCCCCCTCTCTACGACCAAGATCGACACATCCTCGTTGCATTTGATTCTCAGAACGGCGGCATTGGAGCATGGCGATACGAAGGACCCGGAAATTACATTTCTCTATGGAAAAAAGATTGGCGGAACGCAAATCAACTCACTCTCTATGCAGACACTGGCGAACTCATTGTCGACCACGTTCACAAAATGGGCGAATGGGATGCTGTTGTTCTCGACATCGAAACCGGCAACGAACGAGGTCGTGCAGATACCGGATGTTTCATGCCGATGGGCATGTGGTACACCCCTGGCTTTGAACGGGACTTTTATACGAGCACTGCAGTTGGCCGAATAGGCCGTGTCAGTGTCGCGTGATTGTAGGGTGAGGGTCCATGACGAACGCCAATGACATTCCTGTAGCCCACACACCAGCAGGTGGGTACGGCGCATCGTTTCCTCCTCTCATCCTTGGTGGCTGCACCGAGCCTTTGGCTCCTGGCGCACCAGACCTACGTGGCATTTGGAAAACCATCAGCGCCACCCGCGGTGGAGAGCCTGTTCCGGCTGATGATCGCTTAATGTCATATACCGAGCGCATTGAACAATGCGGAAACCGAATCGTTGATTGTGGTGGCGGCACTATCGCCGACGCTCGTGCAGACGGCACAGAAGAAAATGCCGTTCATGACGTTTCGGTTTTTGACTACACAACACCAATTCATGTAGTCGCCACTTTTGAAGACGGAGCATTTGTTTTACGCCCCGTCGGCATGCCTGGCATAGAGGTTGTTCGCAAGCTTGACGAAGATGGCCACATGATTTGGACACGTCCCGACATGGGCGGCGTTCGAGTTGTTCTCGAGCGCATTAGTGAGCCGAAATAGTTTTCGATGTCCACAGTTCCTCTGTCCATTCTTGATCTTGCATCTATTGGTGCGGGGGAATCACTGCGCGAAAGCCTTGAAGGCTGTGTGCAGGTAGCACAAGCTGCAGAACGACTTGGATATCAGCGCGTATGGTACGCAGAACACCACAACTCAGAAACTATTGCCTCATCTGCTCCTGCAGTCCTCATCGCACACGTCGCAGCAAACACAAAGACAATCCGTTTGGGTTCAGGTGGTGTCATGTTGCCAAACCACTCACCTCTTGTAATCGCCGAACAATTCGGGACATTGGCCACTCTGCATCCCGGTCGTATTGATCTTGGACTTGGTCGAGCACCTGGAACAGACCAAACAACCGTCAAGGCAATGCGTCGTGACCCACGAGCAGCAGAACACTTTGCTCAAGACGTCCAAGAGTTGCAGGGATTCCTCAGCGACACTTCGCGAGTTGCAGACGTCATCGCAACTCCCGGACGTGGCACAAATATCCCGCTGTACATCTTGGGGTCATCGTTGTACGGCGCTCAACTTGCTGCTGTCCTCGGACTCCCCTACGCATTTGCTTCGCACTTTGCTCCTGCATCTCTTTTGGATGCGATTCGCATCTACCGCGAACGATTCACACCTTCATTGCAATTAGACAAGCCCTATGTGATTGCAAGCATGAGCGTGATTGCTGCCGACACCGAAGAATCAGCGGCAGCACAATTTGAACGACGTAAGCGGTCATTTGCCCGTCGCATCTTTGGCCGTCCCGGGCAACCACTGACAGATGAACAGGTTGATGAGGCGCTTTTGTCGCCACAAGCTTCGTACCTTGATGAAGTGTTTATGTATTCAGCAATCGGAACTGCATCGACCATCAAGGCGCGTCTCGATGAATTTCAGTCATTGACAAATGCAGATGAAATTATGACTGCGCATCATGCGGACAGCACACCATCACGAATTCGCTCAATTGAAATTTTGGCCGAGGTGGCCGGAGTTCTTATTCCCCAATAAGTTCTTTGCGCAGTTCGCGCTTCAAGAACTTGCCACTTGCGTTACGGGGAATCGGCTCATCACGGAACCAAATCTTTGCGGGAATTTTGTGCTTGGCAAGAGTTGCACCAAGGAACGTACGCAGTTCATCTTCAGCCAAAGTTTTTCCGGGGCGCAAGACGAGAACAACTGCAACTTCTTCACCTAAACGTTCATCGGGCACACCAAAGACAGCAGCTTCTGCAATTGATTCGTGATGATAAATAGCTGTTTCCACTTCACTGCAGTACACGTTTTCACCGCCACGCAACACCATGTCTTTCGCACGGTCAACAATGAACACGAAACCGTCTTCATCAATGCGAGCGATGTCACCTGTATTCAGCCAACCATCTTGAATTGTCTCGGCATTGGCTTCTGGCCTATTGAGATACCCCTTAATAATGACCGCACCCTTCACGCACAACACTCCAACGGTGTCTGGACCTGACGGAAGATCGTTTCCATCTTCGTCAACAAATTTTGCTTCAAGTGTCGGCACTAGAGGCCCGCACGATGCGGGTTTAGCGATAAGCCAACGCGCAGAGTTTGCAGTAATAATGCCGTGGGTTTCTGTCATGCCATAACCAGTTGAGGGCTGACCACCTTTCAATGCTCCTGCAATTTTGTGCACGAGATCTGGCTGCAGTGGCGCACCGCCACCGCCCATTCCTTGCAAGGACGATGTATCGCGAGTCTCCCAATCAGGATGCAGCAACAGTTCGCGACTCATTGTTGGAACTCCGGACAATGTGGTGACTCGCTCACGTTCAATGAGTTCAAGTGCGCGACCCGGTTCCCACTTATATGTCAGAACAAGTTTCGCACCCATCACAGTTGCAGGATGCAGGATGCAGTTACACGCAGTCACGTGAAACAAAGGCGTTGGCGCCATGAATGCCGCCGGAAAGGCCGATGGCACAGTTGTTGGTGCAGGAATATCACCGGCCGCAATACCTTTAGCTTCAGCTGAGTTAGCAGCCATTGTCATTGTCAACATGTTGAAGATGTTTGACACTGATCCGCGATGCGTTAACTGTGCGCCTTTAGGAAAACCTGTAGTTCCAGACGTGTAGAAAATAGTGACATCATCGTCAGTATCGATTTCAACTGTTGGCAATACGCCTGGGTCTGCCATTGCAAGAACGTCATCCCAACGACCACTGCCTGCTGGCAACGCACGATCAGTACGCACGCCAAGAATATGCACTGCTGGCGCATTGTCAATTTGTTCAAATCGCTCGAGGCGCTCATCATCTGCAATCAAAACAACTGGCGCACTGTCATTCAATGCGTATTCCATCTCTGGCGTTGTCCACCATGCGTTCATGCCAACGACTGCTGCACCCACTGAAAGAATTGCCCAGTAGCCAACAACCCATTCCGGATAGTTACGCATTGCAAGCGCAACGCGAGTACCAGGCGTCACGCCGTGCTCTACTAAGTACTGTGCAAGCTTGCGCACTTGCGAATGAATATCTGCATATGTGTACCGCTCGTCTTCATAGACGATGTAGTCCTTGTCGGCATGACCAATGGAGTTTTCCCAAATAACTCGCATTGTTGGCGGAGCAGATACGAATGTCTTCATACTCACCCCACGAACCTCAGTCATCGTGGTGGCAAAAGGTGAACCTGGCGCATCGAGTTCGGCACGGGCAGCACGGTAATGGTTGATCATGTACTCATCCTTGTATAACGAGACCATTGTCACATAGTTAGAACCTGGTCCTATCGTGGGCTCGTGAGCAATTACGAAGAAATTGATGCCGGCGAGACTGTCTGGCGATTCGACCGTGATTTCCTTGCTTCCAACTGGACATGTATCTGGGGCAAGGGGTGTAAAGGAATAAATGCCACGACTGACACGCTTGGCCACGGATGTTGTTCGCTTGGGGCTGAACTTGATGGCATTGACGAGGCGCGCAATCTGTCGGCTGCTGCTGCGATGATCCCCTCTCACTTGTTTCAGTTTCACCTTGAAGCACACGAAGGCACTGTGTTTGCAGATGAGATTTATTCAGCAACACGCGTTATTGATGGTGCCTGTATTTTTCATAACCGCAATGGTTTTGCCGGCGGTGAAGGATGCGCATTGCACTTGGCCGCTGAATATTTCGATGAATCTCCTATGGATTGGAAACCATCTGTGTGTTGGCAATTACCTATCAAGGTTGATTGGGAGATGCGCGAAGACAATGTGGAAGTGGCCACCGTGCGCAGATGGTCACGTGCCGACTGGGGAGACCATGGCACCAAGATGGCATGGTGCTGCACTGAGGGAACGGATGCGTATGTGGGTGACTCATCCGTTCTCGACAGTTTGGGTGATGAGTTATCTGAAATCGTCGGTGCAGAAGTATTCGTACAGCTTCGGAATCGACTGAAATAGACCGTTTTCTCTCTATGTGACTGAAATCTGCGCCAGCGTCCCTACCTAACGGTAGGTAGGGACATATCCTGTGGGGGTGAGTATTGAATCACCAACCATGCCAGCCCCTCGCGAAAATTCTCTGAATGACGTGCGCGCCATCATCCCTGCCGTTTGTTATGAACGGTCACCATTGCGCGCAACACGTGCTCTTGTCCAAGCAACTGTGTTGTACGTAGTCCCAACAGTCGCATTAGTTCTTACCAACACATGGTGGGCAGTTGGCATCTGGTGGCTACTTGCTGGCCTTGCTGTCTCTGGCCTTTTTGTTCTTGGTCACGATGCATCGCACAATGCGCTTCTTGATTCACGTAAGGCGAATCGCATCATCGCTCAGTTGTGCATGGGGCCAAGTGTCCACGTTGAATCTGCATGGGATCTCGGACACAACCGTATTCATCACGGGTACACCACTCGTCAAGGTTTTGACTTTGTGTGGCATCCTCTCACCGTTGCTGATTACGAAGCACTCAGTGGAATGAAGAAACTTCGCCATCGTCTTGAATGGTCATGCATCGGTTCTGGCGCGTACTTCTTTCGTGAAGTGTGGTGGCTAAAAATGTGGCGTTTCAATGCGCCCGGCAAGCGTCACGATGAAATCGTGCGCGACAAAATCACATTGGGCTCAGCATTGCTTGTAGCCATTGCAGCAACAGTTGTCATTGGCGCACTTACCGGTGGCATCGCAACAGCCGTTTGGATGCCGATAAAGGTCTTGGTCGTTCCGTTTTTATTGTTCACGCAAATCATCGGATGGACTGTGTATGTTCACCACGTAGCTCCCGACATTCGTTGGTGGACCCGCAAAGAGTGGACCCAGTTCAACGGACAAATGGAATCAACCACCGTTCTCCACACACCACGCATCATTAACTACCTCTGGTTTCACAACATTTTTGTTCATGTGCCTCACCACGTCGATGCGCGCATTCCATTCCACAAGTTGCCACAAGCAGCAGCCGCAATTGCTGAAGCTTTCCCTGACACAGTGCGTTATTCGAAGTATTCACTCAAGGCGTACCTGCAAGCAACGAAGGCCTGCAAGTTGTACGACTTCGAAGCGGCAACCTGGTTGCCATACCCTTCACGCACTACTGCGTAGATAATTTTTGCGGCCGGCGCGCCATTAACAAACCAGTAACTGCAATCCCTATTGCTGCGCCTATGCACCAACCGGCAAGCACATCAGACAGCCAGTGAACATTGAGCACGAGTCGCGTGAGACCCATTGCAACAAAGACTGATACCCCAACAACTGAAGCCCAGGTTTTGACGTGACGCGGAATATCAAGCGCACACCACACAATAAACAGCAATGAAACAATAAATGCTGTGGTATCTGCTGCGTGCCCTGACGGAAAACTGGGGTTATGAATTTGTGCAATTTGATACTGCAATGGTGGCCGAGCAATATTCGTTGACTTCTTCAATGTTGAAACGATCTCTCCGCAGACCATCACAGATATCCATGGAGCAACTGCTACCGCGACAGAGCGTGTCTTCACCCATAGACATGCCCCGAGAACCACGCACAACGGACCCAAGAAACTGAGAACCCCAAAGGACGTTATTGATCGAGCAAGTGAGTGCACGCGGGTTGAACCATGATCAACAAAAAACTGCCACACCGACTGATCGACATACGAAATTCCGGTTTTGCTGTGAATGCCGAGAGAAATTAGCCACGCACTAAAGAAAAGAAACGCCACTACCGCAACCAGTTTTTTCCCTTGCGGAACATCTGTTTGGTCAGTCACTCTCGCGTCATGATTCAGACCTACATTTGGCATGACTCATTGTCGCACGGTGTGAAGTGACTACTGTGACCGCATGGCAATAAACGGCATGACAGTGGTGGATTCACACGTGCATCTCTTACCTGGACGCCTCGGGGACAAGGTGCGCGCCTTCTTTGACGCAGGCGTGAGTTCCAGCTTCACACTGGCCTACCCCAATAATCATCCGGTTGTCATCGAGACATTGGCACGCGAAGGCGTTGATGCCATTTGGACCTTGCCTTATGCCCACAAAGCAGGCGTCGCTGACCGACTCAACATCGCATCTGCTGAAACTGTTGCACAGTTCGCGCACTCGCCGGTGCGCGTGGTTGGCGGATTAACTGTTCACCCCGACGACGAGAACCCCGTTGACATAGTTCGTCGCGCAGTAGACGTGCTCGGCCTGCGAGTATTGAAATTGCATTGTTCAGTTGGAAACTTTGCAGTTGATGATGTGCGCCTAAAGCCTGTGTTTGCATTTGCTTCTGAGCGCCACCTACCTGCTGTGGTACACCTAGGCCACAATGTCAACGGACGCACCGATGCTGAAGAACTTCCTGCAATCGGTGACGTTGCTGATCAGTATCCAGGCATGCCCTTGATACTGGCCCACTGCGGACACCATGCAGCACCTGAAGCTATTGAGCTGATGGATTCACACCCTTCGCTGTATGCAGATCTGACTCCGGTTGTCACCGAACATCCAACAATTGCAACAGAACACATTGAGCGGCACCCAGACCGCATCTTGTTCGGTTCAGATTGCCCCAACACCGCAATCAGTGTTTCTGATTGCATTGCGTGGCTGACACACATGAACTTGTCTACTGATGTGCTTGAAAAAGTGCTGGGCGCTAACGCTCTTCGACTGACAGCCAACGTCCTAACTATGTAGGTAGGCGTTCGGCCCGTAGCGCGGACCTACGCACCTTGCCGGCATCATCTCGGAGAGCGAAATCCACATATTCAAACGTGCGTGGCACTTTGTAAATCACTAACCGCTCGCCGAGAAACGTCTTCAAGTCTGCTTCGTTGATTTCAGACGGATCAGCTTCAACAATTGCGTGAATCACATTGCCCTTGTCATCATCAGGAAATCCGATAACAGCGCACGACTTGATGGCTGGGTGTTCTTGAATAGCTGATTCAATTTCTGCTGGGTAAATATTGGCGCCACCAGACAAAATCATGTCTGCTGCGCGGTCACCTAAGTACAAATACCCTTCGGCATCGAGATACCCCATGTCTCCTAGCGACTCCCATCCGCCTTCTAATGTGCGAGCAGTAGCGCCGACATATTTGTACGTGGGTGTTTCGCGCAAACTGCGCATCCACACTTCACCCATTTCGCCTGCAGGGAGTTCTGCACCGTCTTCGTTTGTAATTTTCACTGTGCCAGGAACTGTTTTACCAACGGAGCCACGATGAGCCAACCATTCATGACCAGTAATCACTGTTGCAGTTTGTGCTTCAGTTCCTGCGTACAGTTCGAAAATTCGTTCAGCACCCAACCAATCAATCCACTCCTGCTTCAACCATTCGGGACATGGTTCAGCAAGATGCCACACCACTTGCAAACTAGAAAGGTCATACGACAGTCGTTCTTTTTCTGGTAGTCGAGTGATGCGCTTCATCATGGTGGGCACCATGTACAGAACAGTGCCTTTGTATTTTTGAATTGCTTCCAATGTTCCTGTTGCATCAAAACGCGGCAACAGCACAACGTGTAATCCGTTCAGCCATGCTTGGCAGCTCCATACGGCTGGGCCATTGTGATACAGCGGCCCTGGCATCACTAAACAACCACCCTTTTGCATCATCAAGGGCAACGGTGCTTCTGGGTCAAGTGCCGCTGGGTCTCCAGAAACGATCAGTTTCGGACGACCAGTGCTTCCACCTGATGTTGGAGCCTTCCATGCCTTCGATAACAGATACGGGAGATGAGATGCATCGGCATCTGGTGCGCGAAACCCGGTTGGCACGCATACACGGCCAGCAACGGAACCTTCGTCTACGCCAATTACTGCTGACGAATTAGCAAGTTCAATAATCGCGTCAAGTTCTCGTTGCGGTAACCGCGAGGAAATGGGTTGCGGAGTTGCACCTAGCCGCCACGCTGCAATGTACGCAATGAAGAAATCAATACTGTTCGGAACGGCGACTGTGACCATGTCGTCTTCACCAACTCCGCGTTCATGCAAGTACATCGCAAGGTTGTAGCCGGCTTTCAATAAATCAACCCGCGACATTGAGTCACCCGCACATGTGATTGCTGGTGCATGTGGCGCCTCAGCGGTGAGATCTTCCAAACGTTGAATAAACGAAATCATGCAATGAGTTCTAGCCCATCACTGGCGAGCAGTCGCCACCGAAGGGCTACAGCGCGAGAGACAGCAGCGGAAGCGACATAAACGAAACAAGCGTGCCTACTCCGACCATAAAGGCAACCAGTTCAGCCGAGAGCCCGGCACCAACCGCCACCACACCTGCGGTGACCATTGGAGGCGCGGCGGCCTGCAGAATTGACGTTGACCATGCAAGGTCATGAGGTGAACCAAAGACAGTCGAAACGACATAGACAAGCCCTGGGAGCACCGCCATCTTTGATATCAAACCAATCAGTGCAGGTTTCTGAACTGAACGGCTGACGCTTAGTGTGAAGCGCAAACCCAGTGCGCACATTGCAACGGGGGCAACTGTTTTTCCGATGCCATTAAGAATGGAATACACATCGGCCGAAAGGTCGATAACTCGAAAGACGAGACTTGCGAGCAACGCCAAGAACGGACCGAAGCGCGAGAGTCGCTTCAACACTGGTCGCCAACCGCTCTCGCCAGCTCCATACGTGCTTGCTATAAACGAACCCCACAGTGCGAGTCCTACAAACGTCCCGACTTGGTCGTATGCAATGGCTGATGCAAGGTGATCTGTGCCTAGCAAACTCTCCACCATGCCTAGACCAAGAAAACTCGTGTTACCGAGAACTCCAACAAGTAGCAGTGCTCCGGTAATGGATCGATTCCACTTGAATATTCGAGAAACAATCAGCACAGCAATAATCGCAGTGAACATCACCGACCATGCAACAGCAATTGGCAGTACGACATCAGCATCGAATGTGACCTTGCTGATTTTTGCGATGATGACAGCAGGCAGCGCCACCTGAAGCACATACTTGTCAGCCCACGCAGTCATCGCAACAGGTACTGGTTGAATTGTTTTTACAAGCCACCCCAGTAGAAAAGCACCAATGACAAGAGTAAGCACTCGTGGAAATCTACTAGCGAAGACCCTTCACCGTCATGATGATGGCAACCAGAAACACCACGGTACTAACGACGTCAATTATGGCAACGGTACGGGATTTCATTCCCACCATGCCCGACAACATTAAGTGTCGCGAGATTGGACGAATAGCTAAAAGCGCAACAACGCCAAACTTCTGTGCTCGAGGATTCCACATCAAAATCTTTCGAGATATCCGAGACTTCATTGCGAACTCGCGACCACGACGGCGACCAAGATCAAACCAGTGCCAATCCGTTATCGACAAACGAAGGCCGATGAGCGTTACAAACAGAACTGGATTTGTTCTACCAGCAGCTAGCAACAGAAACGGAATTCGAGGACTCAGTAGCGACAACACAAGCGGCGCCTTGAACAGTGCCGGACTGAGAACAGTGCCAATTCCAGAGACAACTGAGATGGCCGAAATCGGCCGTAGGGCGCGCTCGCCAACAATCGTGCTGATCAGGGGGTGGATCCTCACAAGCACAATGTTGTTATGCCGAAATTACACAACGGCATTGTTTAGGTTTGCGCCACATGACTTTTAGGTGAACCCTCGACATGATGTGACAAGTGGCCGTGTGAGACAATGAGCCATGACTACCCACAATGTCTCGTCACCCATTCTCGGAACTGTCTTCAAAATCACCGTGAAACCGGGCGATACGGTGCGCGCGAACCGTGAGATTCTGATTCTCGAATCAATGAAGATGGAACATCCCGTTGAAGCAGGTGTTGAAGGAACAATCGCAGCTGTACTGGTTGCAGAAGGTGACACCATTGCTGCTGGTCAAGTTTTGGTTCACATCACACCAGGCCTTATTGCAGACGTCACTGCGACAGAGGCTTCTGCCACAACCACAGCAGGCGAACGCGCCGACCTCACCCGATACCGCGACCGTAGGCACCTCACTACTGATGATGCTCGCCCAGAAGCAGTTGCCCGACGTGCCGCCAAGGGACAACGCACTGCTCGCGCCAACATTGCAGACCTTGTTGATGATGGTTCATTCATTGAATACGGATCATTTGCCGTCGCTGCACAACGCCAGCGCAGAACCCTCGACGACCTGATTCGCAATACCCCAGGTGACGGACTAGTCGGAGGGCTTGCCACTGTGAACGGTTCATTGTTTGATGAAGATGCCTCACGCGTGGCAGTCGCCTCATATGACTACACAGTTCTTGCCGGCACGCAGGGCTCGCTGAACCACAAGAAGAAAGACCGACTCTTTGCAGTGGCTGAACAATTACGTTTGCCGTTCATTTTGTTTGCAGAAGGTGGCGGAGGTCGCCCTGGCGACACCGACTCCCCTGGTGTGGCTGGCCTTGATTGCCTCGCCTTTGCATACTTTGCTCAACTGTCTGGTCTTGTGCCCATTGTTGGCATCACATCGGGCTATTGCTTTGCTGGCAACGCCGCATTGCTCGGATGTTGTGATGTGATCATCGCTACAGAGAATTCAAATATCGGTATGGCCGGCCCCGCAATGATTGAAGGCGGCGGGCTTGGGCAAGTAAAGCCCACAGATATCGGCGACATCAATGTGCAAACAGCAAATGGTGTTGTAGATATTCGGGTTGCAAACGAAGAAGAAGCCGTCGCAGCTGCCAAGCAGTACTTGTCGTACTTTCAGGGTCCATTGTCAACGTGGACCAGACACCCTGATGACGTAATGCGCGGTCTGATACCCGAGCAACGCACACGCGTGTATGACGTACGTACCGTAATTGATGCTTTGGCCGATATCGGAACAGCACTTGAGTTGCGACCCACATTCGGTATCGGCATTCTCACGGTATTCATGCGAGTTGAAGGTCGCGTCATTGGCGTCATCGCTAACAACCCTGCACACCTTGGTGGCGCAATAGATTCCGATTCGTCAGA
>JBAXVL010000120.1:0-1045 GCA_037129095.1 Actinomycetota bacterium
GAGTTCAGGGAACCAGTAGGTCACTGAGTCGTTGGCATCTGAAGGAGACGGAATTACGTCAACTCGAAGCCCAGCAATTGTGTGCGTACTTGGTTCGTCACCGAATGTGTTTGTCGGTGGCATGAAACCGGTGGTGAATGGAGCGTGCATGGGATCACGCCAGAATCTTCCAAGGCCAACGTTCACGTTGCCGTCAGGTCCACTCTCGGGCATGAGAATTGCAAACTGCTCAACTAGACCGCGTGTATATGTTGGTCCTATTTCTGCAGTGGCGCCTTCGCGGTTGTGCTTGATGCGCTCGTGTCCCCAAATAGGAAATGGCTTGCCTGCGTTCTCGGTGACAACTGCCTTGGTGCCGGTGATGTAGTGAAAGTGTGTGTACATCACTGCAACGATTGGCGTACTTGTGTGTTCGCGAAGTGTGGCAATCGCGTGAGCCATTTCTTCAATTGATTCACCAGTGTCAATGGCGATAATTCCTTCAGGACCTTCAATGAATGACTGATTTGAAAGTCCGTTTCCGACAAAAGACCAGACGCCAGGTCGAACGTTGTAGAACTTCTTTACGAGTCGCTCAGAGTGAGCAATGTGGTCGCGGTGAGCGGTTCTGCCATCTGGCAACGTAATTGTTGCTCGGCTGGTTTTCTCGAAACTTCTGGCGCGGTCTGAATTGGTCATGGAGACAAATTAGGTCACTTTAGAAGGGGCGATGTACGCACCCTTCTCGGTAGTGTTTACACATGCGCACACTCAGAGGTTTCTTGGATTTTGCTGTAGTTCTCATTTTCGTGACCATTGGTCGAGCTCAACACAATGATGGCGAGACAACAAGAGGAATCATCAGCACCACCTGGCCATTCGCGGTTGGCCTGCTACTTGCGTGGCTCTTTTTAGTTAAAACCAAGCGTGGTGGTTGGACGTTCAAGGCCGGCGTGCTCGCTGCCTCTGTGACAACAACCGTTGGAATGATTCTTCGAGTGGTCTCCGGCCAAGGAACAGCGGCCGCGTTCATTGTCGTGGCGTTTTCATTCCTGCTACTTGGAAT
>JBAXVL010000121.1:0-1044 GCA_037129095.1 Actinomycetota bacterium
ATCACAGTGTTGCCAGTGCTGAAACATGCACTCACACATCGCGGAAGTTTCACACTGCATGTCGGCACACGCTCGCAATCAGCAACGGTTCGTATTCTGCAAACGGACAGTATCGACCCAGGTCAATCTGGTCTCGTTCGAATTCGATTTGAGCATTCACTACCACTAGTTCCTGGCGACCGATTTCTACTACGTGATACCGGAATTGGCGCCACCGTTGGTGGCGGAGTCATTCTTGATGTTGACCCACGTGGTCGAGTCAAAGAAGTTGTACCAGATGGCAGTGACGAACAGATACTGCGTGACAGAGGCTGGCTAACTGTTGACGAAGCGCGTCAGCTAACTGGTCATGACATTGCATCCATTGTTGGGAACTGGGTGGCAAGCGCTGAAACATTTCGCGCAACCATGACCGCTCTTGAAGAACAACTTGCGACATCACAATCAATTGACACAGCCACGTTGACTTCATACGAACGCGATGTGATCTCAACACTCGCCGGAGTTCACATCAACAACGGAATTGCCGTACGAGGTGAATCTGATCCGTTTTTGAGTCATCCGTATGTCATGCAGTTCTTGCAGGCTGGCGTGACAACTCCCGATGCCGACAAACTTGACCGAAACATCATTCGACAGTTAGTACAGAAGAAGATTCTGTTCGAGCATGACAACATTGCATTCCATGTAGACACCTTGATGTCATTGCGCCCCGCTTTGGAACAACTGTGGATGCAACATCCAGAGGGGTTCACAATGGCAAACCTTCGAGACGCGCTCGGTATCACCCGCAAGCACGCGCTGCCACTTGGCAACTGCCTCGACAAAGTGGGGCTGACAAAGCGCCAAGGTGATGTGCGCGTAACCGGTTCAGCCTGGTGATGGCGGAGGCGGACGGGAATCGAACCCGCCGAACGGGGTTCGCCCGTTCCGTCTGTTTTGAAGACAGCGAAGCCCACCAGGTACTCAAACGCCTCCGCTGTCAGAGTAGCGTTCGGCCATGAGTTCTGTTGCGCCGGTACTTCCCGATGGATTCGTTGTCAT
>JBAXVL010000122.1:0-1023 GCA_037129095.1 Actinomycetota bacterium
AAAGTGCAATAACCAGCACGCCGTCACATCCAGCACTGAGTGCACGCTCGTAAGCAAGCTGAAACGCACCAGGAGATGGAGCTGCGGTTTCTGGAAGAGTCTTTGATGCTTTGCACTTGGCCCAGAATTCGTCGGGCGTTAGATCAACGCGATCAGTAAATTCATCTTCGCCGAAGCGAATGCTTAGTGAAACGATATCGATGTTGAGTCTTTCAACTACGTCTTGAGGTAAATCGCATGCGCTGTCGGTGACTATTCGAATGTTTGCCATGATGCTCCTTTAGAACTTGTCTAGCCTTACACTTTTTTTGCGGTTTCGCACGGCGTTGCGCTGCCAAATAACAATAAAAGTCAAATACATCAACATTCCAAGAAAGGCGCTTGCGCCAAAACGGGTGAGTAGACCAAAACCACTGGATGCTGTTGACGATGCGTACGCCATGGCAATCACAATTCCACTGGCCACTGAGGCCAGAACACTGCGAAGTACATGCTTAGACCAGAGCGTTGCGCTGATGCTCACCTGATGTCTCGTCAGGTTCGCAAGGCCCACCAATGCAATGGCACTGTAAGAAATCGAGACGCTCGCACAGAGTCCGGCCATTGAATGGCGGCCAATTGACATAGCGAGAAGCACCGTAAGTCCATTTTGCAATGCGTAAAGATAAAAAACATCGCGGGCACGCTGCATGGCCTGGAGACCTCGAATGCATACTTGGAACACAGTAAATCCTGGGAGACCAGCTCCAAGAACAGCAAGAACTGAACCGGCGAGAAGGCGATGCTCTGCGTGCACGTGATTTAACAACACTCCAACCAATGGTTGCGATAACAACACCAGTCCAATTGTGCATGGAACAATGATTACGAGCGATTGACGTAGCCCAAATCTCAAACGTTCGGCGAATCCCGCAAAGTCTTTATCACTCGCAAGTTTTGAAAGTTGCGGGGTTAGAGCTGAAAGCACTGAGACAACTATTACGGCGTAGGGCATCTGCATGAATGACCAGCCGTAGGTGTAAG
>JBAXVL010000013.1:0-43561 GCA_037129095.1 Actinomycetota bacterium
TCATCGCTAACAACCCTGCACACCTTGGTGGCGCAATAGATTCCGATTCGTCAGACAAGGCATCGCGGTTCATTCAACTCTGTGATGCATATGACATTCCGATTATCAGTTTGTGTGACACACCGGGGTTCATGGTGGGGCCAGATGCAGAACAAACTGCACAGGTGCGTCACTTTGGTCGCATGTTCGTGACTGCTGCCAGCATTACGGTGCCATGGATCACCATTGTGTTGCGTAAGGGCTACGGCCTCGGCGCGCAAGCAATGGCCGGTGGCAGCTTCCATGCAAATACCATGACCGTGTCCTGGCCCACGGGTGAATTTGGCGGCATGGGTCTAGAGGGCGCAGTGCGACTTGGGTATCGCAAAGAATTGGAAGCAATTACTGACGATGCCGAACGTGCCGCACTGGAAGCAAAGTTGATTGCTAGTGCCTACGAACGTGGCAACGCATTAAACATGGCAAGCCATGTAGAGATTGATGATGTCATTGACCCCGCTGAGACACGTACTCGCATCTTGTCGATTATCGGCAAAGGATCTTCATGGCGTCAGCGCGTGGGCAAAAAGCGCCCGATGGTTGACACCTGGTAACTAGAACGCAGCGAGTCCGTCGCGTAGTTGTTGTGCGAACTCTTCGTCCGTAATCACATGTGCATCAGGCGCAATCTTTTCGTGAATCGCTGCTGCATTAGCCCGGCCCACCACAGTGCCGCCCAAAGCGGTCAGTAACGCACTTGTTGCTTCTACTACACGAGCACCACCGCCAGGTCCTGGTGTTGCGCCAATGACCATTGAACGCTTGCCAATGATTGGACCCTTCATAAACGGACGTGATGCCCAGTCGATGAGATTCTTCGTAGCACCAGAATATGAACCGCTGTATTCAGGGCCGGCAATGATGACCCCATCAGCCTCTGCAATGGCTGCTCGCAATGCCTCAACGATTGGCGGCACCGTGTCTGCATCGAGGTCTTGGTTGTACATCGGCAAATCAGCAATGTCAAACAATGCGATATTTGTACCCTCTGGCGCAAGCGATGGAAGGGCCTTCAGAATGCGGGTATTGAACGAGTCGGCACGCAGTGAGCCGGAGAAAGCAATAAGTGTTGTCATTGCCGATTGACGCTACGGACACCATGCTCCGTATCCCACATTGTGACAATGAGATCTTCACCGCGAACTTCGACAAGGTGCATTAAGGAGATATCAATTTCGTAAAAGACACCATTTTGAGGCGTCTCAGGGCGCCAAGCTAGCACCCTCTCTGGCGCTAGTGAGCGCGCAAACCCAGAAATGACAGCGTCTCCCCCTTCAAGCGATTCCAAGAGTGGGGCTGAATGGAGAGAGATTCGATGGTCTCGTTCAATGTCGTTTACTTTGCGTGACGAAGACATGCAGCCAAACCACAAAATCTCTTCGTTATGCATGACATTGATTCCACTGAGTCGAGGGGCCCCGTCACGATTCAATGTGCCGAGGACATGATGAGGGTGCCCCATGAATCGAGCAAGAATTGCTGCCGCAACGTCTGGCGCCCGTGATTCAACTTCTGCCCATGTAGCCATCGGTTTCTACGATACGGGCGTTGGCGTGGAACAATGATGATGTGACTATTTCACCTATTTTTGACCCGTCCGCATGGCGCGAAGTGCCGGGCTTTTCTTTCACCGACATCACATATCACCGCGCGGTAGACCAAGGCACCGTACGCGTGGCATTTAATCGCCCCGAAGTACGTAACGCATTTCGTCCGCACACAGTTGATGAGCTGTACACAGCCCTCGATCATGCGCGCATGACCACTGATGTTGGCTGCGTGTTGCTCACCGGTAACGGGCCGTCACCGAAAGATGGTGGTTGGGCATTTTGTAGTGGAGGCGACCAGCGTATTCGTGGCAAAGATGGTTACAAGTACGCAGACGGTGACACACAAGACACTGTTGATCGTGGCCGTTCTGGTCGCTTGCACATTTTGGAAGTACAACGCCTTATTCGTTTCATGCCAAAAGTTGTAATCAGTGTTGTGCCTGGTTGGGCAGCCGGTGGTGGGCACAGTTTGCATGTGGTGTCAGACCTCACGCTCGCAAGCCGCGAACATGCTCGCTTCAAGCAAACAGATGCAGACGTTGCATCATTCGATGGTGGATACGGTTCTGCCTACCTCGCCAAGATGGTTGGCCAGAAGTTTGCTCGTGAGATCTTCTTCCTTGGTCGTGAATACTCAGCAGACGACATGAAGGCCATGGGTGCCGTGAACGAAGTAGTACCGCACGCTGACCTTGAAAAAGTTGCACTTGAATGGGCAAAAGAAATCAATGGCAAGAGCCCAACTGCGCAACGCATGTTGAAGTTTGCATTCAACCTTGTTGACGACGGTCTCGTTGGTCAGCAAATCTTTGCTGGTGAAGCAACTCGCCTTGCATACGGCACGGACGAAGCAGACGAAGGTCGCGAATCATTCTTAGAAAAGCGTGCACCTGACTGGTCGCCATTTCCCTGGTACTACTAATTCATTTCGTTAGATGATTATTCATGTCACTGATGGGTCTGACCCACGGCTAGACCCGTTTCGTTGGCGTGACAGACAATTGGCAAGCAGGCTTGATCGACTTGATGCAGTTGGTGCAGGCATGTTTGTCGCTGAAGGCGACTTGGTAGTGGATCGAGCAATTGAACTGCGCTACGAAGCCATTGCGTTGTTGTGTGACGAACTAACCGGACTTCGGCTTGCCGAAACCGTTGATGAATCTGTTCAGGTGTTTATCGGCTCAGAACAACTACGTGGCGACGTAACGGGGCTCGGTGTCCCCTTACGCGCAACTGGCCTGTTTCGCAGGCCTGCCTTGGCGTCAGCACACGATGTGCTGGCTAAGGCAACCCGTGTTGTTGTGGCAGAAGAGATTGATAACCCAACGAACCTCGGAGCCATTGTGCGCAGTGCTGTAGCGCTTGGGTGGGACGCCATTGTTTTGTCTGCAGGCAGTGCGGACCCTCTAGCCCGAAGAGCACTTCGCGTATCCATGGGGTCAGGACTATCTGTTCCATTCGTGCGACTGCGCCACGACGAAAACATCGGGAAACTGCTACAGCAACATAACTATGTGTCGTACGCCCTTACGCCAGACTCGTCGGCGACATCGCTTTCGTCACACTCTGTTACTGCTGAACAGAAGACGGCACTACTCCTTGGCAGCGAACGCGACGGACTGGAACAAGACACCATCACTGAGGCGACTCACGTTGTTCGCATACCAATGCACGGCGGAATTGATTCACTCAATGTGGGTGCTGCAGCAGCAATCGCCATGCATGCACTTGGTCCTGATTCGCTTCCCACATAATCACACGTTGCGCATTGCCTCGGCAGCATTCACCATGTAGTTCGCAAGTTCTGTGGTGACATGCTCTCGATGTTCCTCATCAACTTCTGGGATTGTCTGTTCGATTGCTAACGCCATATGCATCAACCAATGGTCACGTTCCAAGGCTCCGATAACAAATGGGTTATGTCTCATACGAAGGCGAGGGTGGCCACGTTCTTGCATGTACGTATCGGGCCCGCCCCAGTATTGAATGAGGAATAACGCGAGGCGCTCGCGTGCTGCAGATGTCTCGCTTCCTTCCGGATACAGCGGCAAAAGTACTTGGTCAGTTTCTATGCCATCGTAAAAAGCATCGACAAGGTGGACAAAGAAACTGGGGCCCGCAATCTCATACAGAGACTTATTGTCCGACACATCAGACATGAGTTAGAAAAACTCTGGTTCTTCCCAGCCAGGAAAAATGTCAGGAAGTCCACCGCTGACTTTGTCTGGATACACAGCTGCCCGCTTTTCCAAAAAGCTGACTACTCCCTCTTTTGAATCGGCGCTGCGACCACGCTGTTGAATGCCACGCGAGTCAGCACGATGCGCTTCCATTGGATGAGAAGCACCCAACATGTGCCACAGCATTTTGCGTGACATTGCAACAGACACAGGCGCCGTATTGTCGGCAATCTCATGTGCAATGGCTATAGCTGCAGCCATCAGATCTTCACCAGAATGAACGCTGCGCACTAATCCCCCAGCCAATGCTTCAGATGCCGGGAATACTCGACCAGTAAAGACCCACTCTGTGGCTTGAGAGATTCCCACGAGACGTGGCAAGAAATACGACGAACATGCTTCTGGCACGATGCCGCGCTTTGCAAAAACGAAACCGAATTTTGCTGTGTCGCTGGCGAGGCGAAAGTCCATTGGCAATGTCATGGTGACACCTACGCCCACAGCCGGACCATTGATAACGCCAATAACAGGCTTCAAACTTTCGTAGATGCGCAACGAAACAAGTCCACCACCATCGCGGGGCACGCCTTGCTTTGTCTGCACATCACTGCCCCCTTTAGCGAAAGTGTCTCCACCAGAAGATAAATCAGCGCCAGCACAGAACGCACGTCCGGCGCCAGTGAAGATGACCACTTTGACATTGTCGTCAGCATCAGTGATATCCAATGCAGCGATAATTTCGTACATCATGCGCCCAGTGAACGCATTCAACTTGTCAGGTCGGTTCAAAGTGATTGTGGCAATGCCATCTTTTACATCAAAGAGAATGTCTTGAAAATCCATACCACGACCCTAGCGATACAGGCAGATGTGTCGGTAGTTCGACTAAACGTCAAGGAACTTACTGGAAGCAACACCTGAACCGACGCCACCAGCGGTTGCACCAATGATCAACAATGCAATCATGACGCCATTGAGATACGAATCAGGAACGACTAGTGAACTGACGCCGGTACCAGCCTTGAAGCCAGCCACACCGGAGGTCCATGCACTGTTGAGTGTCCACAAACCGACGCACGAAAAAATAGCGCCCACGAGCCCTTGGATGAGACCTTCCATAATGAACGGCACCCGAATAAACCAGTCGGTAGCTCCTACCAATTTCATGACTTCAATTTCACGTCGCCGCGCAAAGATTGCAGTACGAATAGTGTTCCAAATCAAGATGACAGCGACAGCCAGCAGTACCAATGACATAGCAATCGTGACTGTGCGCACAAACCCCGACAAGGTAGAGATGACATCAAACTCATCTTCTGCCAACGACACACCAGCGACTCCTGGCAATGTGCGATATTGACTTGCAAGACTGCGCACTAGTTCAGGATCAGTTGTTTTGGGCACCACCTTGAACTGAGACGGAATAGTTTCAACTGATAACAAACTTAAAGTTGTTGAGTCGCCAGCAAAGACACGTTGCGCTTCTTTATAACTGCCTGCCTTATCGAGATAGGTCAGTTTGGTGACATCAATAATATTTGGCTGTGACTTCAAGTTCTGTTCGATGAATTTCAAGGCTTGAGGGGTCACATCAGGACGAACAAACACGATCATGCCAACGTCGCCGCGCCACTGCACAAGTAAGTTGTCAAATCCGCGCTGCATAAGAAACGTGGCACCCACTAGCAACAGCGACACTGCAGACGTAATGATGGCGGCTACGGACAACGTGACGTTGCGACGGAAACTTGCGATGGTCTCGCGAAAGGCGTATGAGATGCGCTGAATCATTCGTAGACCCCCCGCTCTTGGTCGCGCACTATGACTCCACGATCAAGCTGAATCACGCGCTTACGCATGGCATTGACGACGCGATGGTCGTGAGTAGCCATCACAACTGTTGTACCAGTGCCATTAATGGCCTCAAGCAACGACATGATGCCCTCGCCTGTTGATGGGTCGAGGTTTCCGGTTGGCTCATCAGCTAACAAGATCAATGGACGGTTCACGAAGGCACGGGCAATGGAGACTCGCTGTTGTTCGCCACCCGACAACTGATGTGGCAATCGATCTTGCTTGTCCCCGAGACCCACAAGATCGAGAACTTGTGGAACTTGCTGGGCAATGATGTGACGAGGTTTACCGATTACTTCCAACGCGAACGCCACATTTTCAAACACGCTCTTGTTTGGCAACAACTTATAATCCTGAAACACATTTCCCATCGTGCGACGCAATTGTGGAATCTGATTATTCGCAATCTCATTGATATTGCGTCCAGCGACCCACACGTTGCCGCGTTCGGGTCGCTCTTGGCGGTTGATTAGTCGAAGCAAGGTTGATTTTCCGGAGCCAGACGGGCCAACGAGGAATACGAATTCACCCTTAGGGATATCAAAAGAGGCATCACGCACTGCGGGAATATCGGTGCCGTAGACCTTGGAAACATTTTCGAGACGAATCATGAACTAACCAAACCTAGCAACGCACGACTACCTCGTGGTTGCAGGCACGAAAGCCATACAGGCATTACTCTGCCTGCCCTCTGCGCCACCGCAGAAAGCCCTCCATAAAGGAATCAAGATCGCCATCAAGCACAGCTGCAACGTTGCCAGATTCCACTTCTGTACGAATGTCTTTCACCATCTGATACGGCTGCAAAACGTACGAACGAATCTGACTTCCCCAACCGACTTGAGCAGGTTTACCTGCAATGCGATCTTTTTCGTTCTGATGCTCTTCTTCAATCTTGGCAACGATCATGGCCTTCAAACGCGTCAAGGCCTTTTCGCGGTTTTGCAGTTGACTACGTTCTTCTTGACTTGTTGCAACTGCACCTGTTGGCTCATGAATGAGTCGTACTGCAGACGACGTTTTATTGACGTGCTGTCCACCAGCACCAGACGCACGAAATACTTCCATTCGAATTTCAGATTCGTTGACTTCAAGATCTGGGGCATCCATGACTGGCCACACCTGCACACTTGCAAAACTCGTTTGGCGACGACCCTGGTTATCGAATGGGCTAATGCGAACAAGGCGATGAGTCCCACGCTCTGATGTCATGAGCCCATACGCATACCGACCCTTGATGGTGAATTCAGCAGACATAATGCCCGCCTCTGTACCAGGACTGACATCGTCTACGTCAACAACAAAACCTTTACGCTCTGCCCACCTCGTAAACATACGCATCAATAGTTCAGCCCAGTCTTGAGCATCAACTCCACCGTCTTTGGCATTGATCTGCACGATGGCGTCTGCATCATCATGTTCACCGGTAAACAAACTACGCATTTCCAAAATTCCAAGTTCAGTTGCAACATGAGCAATACCTGCAGCAATGTCTACTTCTTGCGATGCATCATCGATTTCACGCGCCATCTCATGCAGAACTTCTAAATCATCTAGTTCGGCGCGCATGGCCTCGTATGCATCAAGGTCAGCACGAAGGTTTGAATATTCTCCCGTGACACGCTTGGCAACATCTTGGTCATCCCACAAATCGGGGCGCGACACTTCGATTTCAAGTTCAGAGATACGAGCACGCGTCTGGTCGATGTGCAGGTACTCGTGTGATTCAGCAATACGAGTTGCTAGTTCACGAAGGTCGGCGGTGAAATCACGCATGGCGAGTTATTGCTCGGAATCCGGCAGTCAAGCGGCAGAGCCGTGGCACATCTTGTATTTTTTGCCCGAATTGCATGGGCAAGGCGAGTTGCGCGGTGTGTTAGACCAGTCGCTTGCATCTTTCACAATGGGCTTGCGAACTTCTTCTTCAGGTGCCGACAACAGCGATTGATCAACGTCATCACTGACCCGTGCAGCCGACGTGAACCCGTCAGTTACCACATTGTCGCTACTTGATTCAGTGAGGTTCTGCACACGCAGGGCTGGCTGTTCTTCATTTACTACCTGTACATGCATGACATAGCGAACAAAATCTTGAGCAATTCCAGTCATCATCTGACCAAACATCTCATACCCTTCACGTTGCCATTCAGTGAGTGGATCTTTTTGACCCATGGCTCGCAAGTTGATGCCCTCTTGCAAATAGTCCATCTCTTCAAGATGTTCACGCCAACGTTGATCAATAATGCTGAGCATCACTTGGCGTTCAATCTGTCGCAAGGTCTCTGAACCCAGTTCTTCCTCGCGGATTTGATAGTGCTTCTGAGCATCAGCCATGACGAGGTCATAGATGGCATCTGTTCCGAGGCACTGTTCGATTGCAGTAGCAGAGATGCTGGCAGGCCAATAACTAGTGAGCTCAAGAGCCAACCCATCAACATCCCATTCATCACTCGCCTCTGAAACACAATGGGTTTCAATCAGCGAGTCGACTGCTTCAGCAAGATATTCCAATGCTGCAACTTTGAGATCTGCGCCAGAGAGAATTTGATCGCGGCGCATGTAAATGACCTTGCGCTGTTCGTTCATCACTTCGTCGTACTTCAGCACATTCTTTCGAATTTCACCGTTGCGTTGTTCAACCGTTGTTTGTGCGCGCTCGATGGCCTTCGTAACCATCTTTGCTTCGATTGCTTCATCGTCTGGAAGTGCGCGCCCCATGACCCAACTGAGTGCACCTGTTGCAAAGAGGCGCATGAGTTCGTCATCAAGGCTGAGATAAAAACGACTTGCACCGGGATCGCCCTGACGTCCCGCGCGACCACGCAACTGGTTGTCAATACGGCGGCTGTCATGGCGTTCAGTTCCGAGAACATACAAGCCACCGACCGCACGAACTTTGCTGCCCTCTTCTGCACATTGTGTTTTCTGCAATGGCAACAATTCGTCGTAACGAGCTTGAGCTGCAGCACGAGCAGTTTGGAATTCTTCTGGCATTTCAGCAATCGGTGCTGGCAATGCGAAATCGTCAACCAACAGGTCTGGACTGACACCTTCTGAAAGCACCTGTTGACGCGCAAGAAGTTCTGGGTTTCCGCCAAGCAAAATGTCAACGCCTCGTCCAGCCATGTTTGTGGCAACCGTGACAGCACCAAGACGACCAGCCTGAGCAACGATCAATGCTTCACGAGTGTGCTGCTTCGCATTCAGAATCTCATGCTTGATGCCACGCTTTGTGAGCTCACGCGAGAGATGCTCACTCTTTTCCACACTGATTGTTCCGACAAGAATCGGCTGGCCTTTTGCATTGCGAGTGACAATGTCTTCGATGACTGCGCGGAATTTCGAATCTTCAGACTTGAAAATAAGGTCGGCTTCATCATCACGAACCACGTTGCGATTTGTTGGAATTGGCACCACATGAAGACTGTAGGTATTGACTAATTCAGCAGCTTCAGTCTGTGCAGTACCTGTCATACCTGACAGCTTGTTGTACATACGGAAATAGTTCTGCAAAGTAATAGTTGCGAGAGTTTGGTTCTCTTCATTGATGCGAACGCCTTCTTTGGCTTCTACAGCTTGGTGAATACCTTCGCTCCAACGGCGACCTTCAAGAATTCGGCCTGTGAACTCATCGACAATCTTTACATCGCCAGCATCAACGATGTAGTCCTTATCCCGGCGATACAACTCTTTAGCCTTCAAAGCCACAGACAGTTGATGCACCAAGTTTTGCTGCACCGCGTCGTACAAGTTGTCAAGACCGAGTTCTTTTTCAACTTTTTCAATTCCAAGTTCGGTAGGAACAACAATGCGCTTGTCTTCTTCTACTTCGTAGTCAACATCTCGCTGCAAAATGCGAACAATGGATGCAAATTTGTAATACATGTTGGCTGCGTCAGCAATACGGCCAGAAATAATAAGTGGAGTACGAGCTTCGTCAATCAGAATGCTGTCCACTTCGTCAACAATGGCGAAGTTATGACCACGTTGAACTTTGTCGTCTAATGAACCAGCCATGTTGTCGCGCAGGTAATCAAAACCAAATTCATTGTTTGTGCCATACGTAATGTCACAGGCGTAATCCATGCGCTTCTCAGCAGGAGATTCACGACGGCCAGGGATAACAAGCCCGACGTTCAGCCCCATGAACTGGTGAATGCGTCCCATCCATTCGGCATGAAACCGTGCCAAGTAATCATTGACAGTAATGACATGAACGCCATTGCCTGACAGACCATTGAGATACGCAGGCAAAGTAGACACAAGTGTCTTTCCTTCACCAGTTTTCATTTCTGCTACCCAACCAAAGTGAAGCGCTGCGCCACCCATGAGCTGCACATCAAAATGACGTTGTCCAATGACACGGCTTGACGCTTCGCGCACAACGGCAAACGATTCGATAAGGAGATCTTCGAGCGACTCTCCCCGATCTAGACGGGATCTGAACTCGCCAGTCTTCGCCTGAAGATCCGAATCAGACAATGCAGCCATCTCGGACTCAAGAGCATTGATGTCAGGAACGAGACCTTGGAGGGCTTTTACTCGCTTGCCGTCGCCGGCTCGAAGGACGCGGTCGAGAACTTTCATGCAGTGCCCAAGCCTACCTGCGCCCTTTGCCAGAGCCAGTTCGCCCCACGACCCAAAACCCAGCAATACTTGACGTCCATATGACCTCTCGAGCAGTTGACACAGTGATTTTTGACCTCGGAGGGGTGATTATGCGCAACGGCGGACCTCGCGACTTCACGCGGCGCTACCCCGACCATGATCCTGACGTGGTGGCTGAAATCGTGATGGGTCCCCACCATCTAGATACGGACCACCAGTGGCATCGCGTGGAACGTGGCGAGATCACGCTCGATGAATGTCGTGCGATTACAAAACAGAAATTGGATGATGCTGGCATTGTCGCAACCGTCCCCGCCAACACGCCCGCATCACATGCCAACCCTTTCAATTTCCAACTCAACGAAGAAATGGTCGCGTTTATTCATGACCTCAAATCAGCAGGAATTCCCATTGGAATTCTCACGAACAATGTGAAGGAATTTCGTCCGATGTGGTGGCCATTAATGGACTACGAAAACATCTTCGACGCCATTGTTGATAGCCACGAGGTTCAGATACGCAAACCAAACCCTGCGATCTATGAACTCACTATGTCTCGGTTGAATGCCACGCCGACGCGAACTGCATTCCTTGACGACCTACTTGCCAATGTCCAGGCTGCCAATGCGCTTGGCATGCACGGAGTTCACGTTGAAGAGGACTCATCGGGAGCAATCGCAGCCGCCCGAGCCCTCACAGCACTTCTGTAATCACACGGTGCGTGATGGCGCGGCGCATGTCACTGACAACGGATCAACTTTCAGCAATGCCGACACCGTCGCTCGAAATGTGGCCCCAGTTGTTACAACATCGTCAATGACTAGAACATTTCGTCGCCTACCTAGTGGTCGGGCAATAAATTCTGGCGATGCCAATCGTTCATCGCGATCCAATCCTGTTTGCGAAACCTTGTTGACACGCCTCAACAATCGCTTCGTGGGCAAGCCCAACTGAACTCCTACATGACGAGCTATGAGTTCAGCATGGTCCATGCCACGCTCTTGCTGGCGCTTCATCGTTGTGGGAGCCCATGTCACAACATCACAGATGAAATCAGTCCAATCAATTGCTGCAACAACAATGTCTGCCAACAATCGAGCATTCTTTCGTTTCTTACCATATTTTAATCCGAGCACTACGTCTCGAATATCGCCTTCATGCGGCATAACACCAAGGACGTTCACGGGAACTAATGCTCCCTTGATTGAATACGCAACCTCAGTACTGTGTAGTTCTATGGCTCAAGCTCCTCTTCGACCACTGCGCGAACAATTCACTGAACGCCTGATCAGATGTGTGGCAGGGCTTGCATGTTTTGGCACGGGAATCGCATTCTTTGTGCGCTCAGAACTTGGAGTACCACCATGGGACGTGTTTCACCAGGGAATTTCCAAGCACACAGGCCTCGGGCTTGGCACAGTGCTCATCATCGTTGCATTTTTTGTTCTCTTGTTATGGATTCCGCTGCGTCTTCGACCAGGTCTCGGAACGTTGCTGAACGCAGTCGAAATCGGACTCGTTGAAAACCTGGCTCAAGACCTCATCCCCCATAGTCATAACATGGTCATTCGCATTGCATTTATGGTCGCCGGCTTATGCATCATTGCGGCCGGATCTGGTTTGTACATCGGTGCAGAGTTCGGCTCTGGTCCGCGTGATGGATTAATGCTGGGACTCAACAAGCGCTTCGGCATTAGTGTTCGTATTGCGCGCACCATTGTGGAGATCACCGTGATGGTTATCGGAATCTTCCTTGGCGGACACATTGGTGTCGGAACATTTGTGTTTGCACTCGGCATCGGCCCCATGGTGCAAGTAACGCTTCGGCTCTTCAAGATGTCTCGAAGTTCTCTTGATGCCGTGGCTGGCGAAGCGTCAGAGCAGTAGGGCAATAAAAAAGGCCCCGGGTGAAACACCCGAGGCCTTCTTCAATACTTCTACTTAGTAGCGATAATTCTCTGGCTTGAATGGACCTGAAGGGTTCATGTCCATGTATTCAGCTTGTCCATCGGTGAGTTGTGTAAGCGTCACACCTAATGCGTCAAGATGCGCGAACGCAACTTTTTCGTCAAGATGCTTTGGCAACACGTACACACCAAGTGGGTATGCCTTCAGGTTGGTGAACAACTCAATCTGTGCAAGAACTTGGTTAGTGAACGAGCAACTCATCACGAATGATGGATGACCGGTTGCGCAACCAAGGTTCACAAGTCGACCTTCAGCCAACACGATCACTGCGTGACCATCTGGGAATGTCCACAAGTCTGTTCCGGCTTTCAATTCATCACGAGTTGCACCGCTGCGAGCAAGCCCAGCCATATCGATTTCATTGTCGAAGTGGCCAATGTTGCACACAATTGCGTTGTGCTTCATTCCGGCCATGTGCTCGGCAGTGATGATTGCTTCGTTGCCTGTTGCAGTAACAAAAATGTCTGCTTCAGCCAACGCTGACTCGGTGGTGTTGACTTCATAGCCTTCCATCGCTGCTTGCAATGCGTTGATGGGGTCAATTTCAGTAACAATGACACGGGCGCCTTGGCCACGAAGACTCTGCGCACACCCCTTACCAACATCGCCGTAGCCACAGACAACTGCAAGCTTTCCGGCGATCATGACGTCAGTTGCACGGTTGATTGCGTCGATGAGTGAGTGACGGCAACCGTAGAGGTTGTCGAACTTGCTCTTTGTCACGCTGTCATTCACGTTGATGGCAGGAAACAGAAGTTCCTTTTTGTCGAACATCTTGTACAAACGCTTCACACCAGTTGTGGTTTCTTCGGTGACACCCTTAATAGACGCTGCCATCTGTGTCCACTTTGCAGGATCAGTTTTGAGCGTGCGCTGCAAGAGACCGAGGATCAATGCCAGTTCTGGGTTTGATGCAGATGTTGGATCTGGCACTGCGCCAGCTTTTTCAAATTCGACACCCTTATGAATCAGGAGTGTTGCGTCGCCACCATCGTCAAGAATCATGTTCGGTAAATTGCCATCTGGCCATGTCATCATCTGCTCGGTGCACCACCAATATTCCTCGAGGGTTTCACCTTTCCAAGCAAACACTGGAACACCTTGTGGGTCTTGTTCAGTTCCGTTCGGACCAACAGCAACTGCTGCTGCTGCATGATCTTGTGTGGAGAAAATATTGCAACTTGCCCAACGCACTTCCGCACCAAGTTCAACAAGCGTCTCAATGAGAACTGCAGTCTGAATGGTCATGTGCAATGAACCAGAGATACGTGCACCTTTCAATGGCTTTGATGGACCGTACTGTTTGCGCATCCAACGGAGGCCCGGCATTTCGTGTTCAGCAAGGTGAATTTCCTTGCGACCAAATGGCGCAAGACTGAGATCGGCGACGCGAAAATCACGACGATCGGCGAGAGAGGACATAGAGGCTCCTTAAATGAGTTACATAATGAATCGAGGCTGGGGCCAACTGGCACCGCTCTGATCAGCCCGATTACGGACTCAGTGTATCTAAATCAGCGAGTAAAGGTGGGCTTTATGCCCTCTGCAGCGATACGTGACTCAAGCCGCGCAAGCTCTGCATCAGTGACCTGTGTGGATTCCTCAATCAACATGACAGGGATGCTCTCAACAACGGCGTACGAACGCTTGAGGCGTGGATTGAACAGAATGTTCTCAGACTCGATGTAAAACAATGGGCCCTTATCTTCAGGGCAAGCAAGGATTTCAAGCAGAGTTGGGTCAAGAGTCATGATTTCATTCTTTCACTGTCAGACAGAAGTAACAAGTGAGAGCACTTCGACCACACGATCGTCACATTCTGAGCGAGTTGCCGCCTCAAGGTTGAGACGAAGCAAAGGCTCGGTATTTGAAGGACGAAGGTTAAACCACCAGTCACCACAATCAACGGTGAGGCCGTCAACCCAATCTTGTGGATGAGCTTTGTATGCATCAGCCACGGCAGCCATGACAATGTGGGCATCAGACACGCTGGTGTTGATCTCACCACTTGCTTCATACCGTTCAAATGGTTGACGCAATTGCGACAAAGGCATTTTGGCACGTGACAATTCTTGCAACATGAACATGGTGGCAATAATGCCTGAGTCTGCTCGGTAATTATCCAGGAAGTAATAGTGAGCTGAATGCTCGCCGCCAAATACTGCGCCGGTTTCAGCCATCACTTGCTTGATATTGGAATGTCCCACTTGAGTGCGCACCGGCACTCCACCACTTTCGCGAATGACTTCAGCAACAGAACGCGAGCAGATGAGGTTGTGCAACACAGTGGCACCTGGGTTAGTGCGCAAAACGGCTGCCGCAAGAATGGCAGATGTTGTTGAGCCCGACAATCCACGACCCTTTTCATCAACGACGAACACTCGGTCTGCGTCTCCATCGAATGCAAGACCAATATCAAAACCACCACTTATGACGCGTGCTTGCAGATCTCGCTGGTTCGCAGGCTGAATGGGATCAGCAGGATGATTGGGAAAACTTCCATCCAGTTCGGGATACATCACTTCAAGTTCAATCATGGGAAGACGCGCAAACACAACAGGAACAATCAAGCCGCCCATTCCGTTAGCCGTATCAGCAACCACTTTCATCGGAACCAATGCATCAACATCTATGAATGACACCACATGATCAGCAAATTCATCGAGCATGTCGCGCGTAGAGACGGAACCGCGGACATCAGCAGTACCTGGACCGTTACCGGCAAGTACTTCTTTTGCTGCATCACGAATAGAAGCAAGACCAGTGTCGATACCAACTGGGCGCGCTCCTGATAAACAAAACTTGATTCCGTTGTATTCAGCTGGATTGTGTGACGCCGTAAACATGGCACCTGGTGCGTCAAGCGTTCCCGCAGCGAAATACACAAGGTCTGTGCTCGCTAAACCAAGATTCAGCACGTTTACTCCGCGCGATGTCACACCAAGTGAAAAAGAAGCCGAAAGCGCCTCCCCTGTTACACGCATATCACGGGCCACAATCACCATCGGTGCATTCACGAAATCAGCAAAAGCAACCCCGAGCGCAAACGCCACATCATCATTCATTTCATTCGGAGTAGTACCGCGAATATCGTATGCCTTAACGATGCGGTCAAGGATTGTCGGGTCGGTTGTCATCAGTCAGTGAGGCTATCGGACGGCACGACATCATCAGGATTGAGGTCACGTGTGACGCCTACACGAGGAGGCATACCCACTCCATAACGCAACCGCCTGCGAAAGAAAAATACTGCGATGACGATTCCGAACAATGTCAATGCATACGACGAACGATCAAGCGTTGAGGGCTGATACGACAACGTCACGTTCTTTTCGGTCGGAATCACGACCATCATGTTTGGTGCAGCTCGGTACACACGTGCAGCACCGCGCACTTGCCAGTTTGGAAAATAGCTCACCTTGACCAGTACCGGAATACCAACGCGGTCAACCGTGAAAGAAAGAGATTCTTCCTTGACTTTCACATCAGACACAACAACAGGATTAAGGGGAACTGCCGCCACCGTAGAGCCTTCTTTGGGAATCACGATGTCAACTTGTCGTCCTGGTCCGCCTGGTTCGCCAACACTGCGTGAAGCATCAGCAACAACATCAATTCGTTGCCATGAATCAGGGCCGTGATCAACAGGCAATGCAGCCCATTCATCTGGGTTCTGAAAATACGAAGTACCAACCTCTAACCAGCGTTCACGCTTATCGCCAGGTCGTTCATTAATTACAACTGGCCGCATCGACAAGGGTTCAACTATTGCGGTATCAGCAAGTTCGTACAGATGCCACGGACCAGATATGCCGACCTTTGTTAATTCGGTACGCTCATCTGCTTTTGCAATGGCTTCTGCGGTATACGCCATGTAATAACGAATACCCATTAGTCGCATGTACGCAACACCCTTCACAGCGTCATTGTTGTCGTATCTCAATTCACGAACAGGGTTACTACTTTGCTTAGATAATGCAGCCGCCGCAATGAAGTGGTACGGAGTGGAGCCGGCTGCCTCAAAAAACAGCCCTTCCATTGACCCGATACATCCGTGCGTCCAATACGGCAACAGCATCAGTGCCATCGTTGTGCCGTACTTGTTCAGATCTCCGCTGTTTTCCCACAACGCATGACCACAACCATGAGCGGGGTCTTCGCCGAGTTTCTTCATTGCCTGAACTACACCGTTGTATTCATTGAAGGTACTTTTTCCTTCGTAGCCTTCAAAGTTCCAGCGAGACCAACCATCAGAAAAAGCTCGTGATGCAGGAAAAGAAATGGGGCCCCATTTATATGAAGTCCCAGCTGCGCGTGATTCCAATGTCGCAAATGGCAAACTTTGGTATCGAACACCAAGGACGATAAGACAGAATGTAGCCACCAGCCATAACAACGACGTTGAAATATTCGTTGTTGGCTCAGATGGAATCTGTAACGGATTGCGTTGAATAGCGATAGAGCGACGAATAAATAGTCCCGCTTCATACGCACCAATTGCAGCCAACATGTAGCGCAATAGGTATAAGAACGGCAAGATGCGCGGATTCCACAACAGCCCAATGACCGGCAGTCCGCCCTGGGCTACTTTGACACCGATCATTAAAATGATGATGTAGACACCCATCCAAATGCCAAGAAAACGGCGGCGATAGATCGACCCGATGAATCCGATGATGGCAAGGGTCATCAACATGATGTCAAGAGTCGTATTCAGTGGGAAATACATGGCCCACATTGTTTTAAATGAGCCACCACCAGGTTCAGAGCCGTATTTCATGTCTGTCATGAATGCATGACCACCAAGGAAAGGTATAACCCAAAACGCAGAGAGACAAAATGCGCAACCTAATGTTGTGAGCCCATATTTCAGACGTTGCCGGTCAAGTCGCAACAAAAGCATCAATACTGCGCCACCGAAGACAAACAGTAAAACGATTCCATGACTGAGCGCAGACAATGCAATGAACAACGCAGCCCAGCCGCGATATTTGCCATCGTCAAGGCCGCGAGCAAAAAAACCGAGCCCCAGAATGGCAAACGCTAATGCGATGGAGTGAGAGAACTCTCCAGCCATAGTGGAGGCAATATTGCCCCCATAAATAGTGAAGCTTTCGTCAAACAGGAACATTGTTGCGGCAACGACCATCAACTCCGGCAGTGGATACAACAACTTGCTGACACGGCCCATGACATAGACACAAGTCGGAAACGCAACGAGACCAGACACAGCAATAATTTTGAATGCAATGCCGTACGGCAAGACAAGATTTAGAGCCACAATCAATAACGCAGGCACAACCATGTAGAAGCGGTATACAGGCAAGCCGGCATACCAATCCATGCTCCACCCCGTGAGACGCCAGTGGGGCAGCAGAACATCACGTAAATATGCAGGACCCCATACATGGGCACCCATGTCGCCGCCAGTTGGTGTGTTGTTGCGCAAAATCAAATCTGGATGCAGAACTGACAGCACCATCAATGTTGCACCCAACAGAACTGCAGTTGTGCTCATTGATTTAAAAGTCAGTGCCCACTCTTGTGCTCGTTCGGAAGGGACTGAAGGTTCCTGCTCGATATCGGAAGTGTTAATTTCGGTATTCATAATTCTTTACAGAAGCACGACAAGCGCAAGGCCAGTTGCGTTGAAGGCCATATGGGTGACAATGGACATCCCTATTGTGCCAGTTGAGTGACGAGCCCACCCCAGCACTAACGCAAAAGCAAACAAACCAGGTAGTTCCACTGGCTGCATATGAATCGCGGCAAAGAGTACTGCAGTGACCACAATGCCTACTGAGGGGCCCCATGACGCAACTAATCCAGGCTGAACTACCCCGCGATACATGATCTCTTCCACGATGGGCGCACCCACAATGACTATGAGGCCGAGCAGGACTACCCAACCGCCGTGTGCGATATCCACAAGATCTGATGCGCGCTTAGACACCTCGTGAAATGAAAATGTGTCCGGAAAAAATCGAGCCAGTGGCCAATTAACTGCATTAACCAAAATCAGCTGACTGGCGATTCCTAATGGGATACCAACAATGACATCTCGCCGAGTAAATGTTGCACCAATTGTTGTTCGAAAATCTGTCCATTTCACTTTCAGAAATTGCGTAGTGAAAAAGAGATACACAATCCACATTGCAGTGGCACTCAGAGCAGTATCCAAAGTGGACATTTCATTGCTCGAGGAGCCTGCATTCCCTGTGACCATCACCACAAGCAATGACGCAAAGTTTGCAAAGACAAATGCGGCAAGCCAAAAGGTCAGCACTTGGATTGCTCGTGACTGACGAGATGTCGCCTGATCCAAAATTGTTATCCGGCTAGGCGGCCACGGCTGTACACATGAACTCGCTGACGGCGGTCTTCTAAGTGCCAACCCGAGGGAGCCGTGAGGCGGTTCGCATGCTGATCGCATAAGTCGTACGAATGGGGGTCACGTTCCGCGCTGAGGTCGTCAAGCCAGACCAATGACCGTGCGTACTGATACGTGAGTGTGACTGTGGCGCTGTGGACACAGCCTTGTCGGGTGCATTGCCTAGCCATATCTCAAACGGTAGTCACCGGGGGCAACGAAATAGGCGATGCCGCAGAGACAGGGACACATGGCGCCCGTAGCATGAACAGATGAGCGATATCCCACCGCCCCCTCCACCGCCACGCAGCCCTCAAAGCCGCAACCCAATGAAGGGGCTACGCAACGTCAAACCTGGCGCCGACGGCAAGCCACCCATGCCGAAATGGGCCATCTGGGCAATCGTTGGGGCAGTTGTAGTTCTCGCCTTTGGAAGCCAACTGTTCGCAACGCCTACGGGCGACAAGTTGACATACACCGAGTTTCTCGTGCAGGTAAAAAATGGAGACGTCAAGCAGGTCACCATTAACAACTCGTCAAATGTCATTTCTGGCACTCTTCAGTCGGGAGCGAAATTCACTACGACTGGCGCAATGACCCTCAGTGATGCCGATGAACAACTGCTGAAGCAAATGGGAGTTGACTACACATTTAAGACTCCGCAGGCCAACTGGATCTCTAGTTTGCTTCCCATTGTTCTTCCATTCATATTCGTCATCGCATTTTTCATGTGGATGCAGCGACGCGCTATGGGTCAAGCCGGCAGCATTATGTCGGTTGGACGTAGCAAAGCAAAGGCATACCAAGCAGACAAACCGTCAACCACATTTTCTGATATCGCCGGATATGACGGTGTGAAATTGGAAATTAAAGAAGTTGTCGACTTCTTACGCAAGCCAGAACGCTTCAAAGAAATCGGCGCTCGTGTTCCAAAGGGCATTTTGCTTGTTGGTCCTCCGGGAACCGGTAAAACTCTGTTCGCTCGCGCCGTCGCAGGCGAAGCAGGAGTCGGATTCCTCTCAGTCACTGGTTCTGACTTTATGGAAATGTTCGTCGGAGTCGGCGCAAGTCGCGTCCGTGACCTCTTTGCGCAAGCAAAGAAACTGGGCAAAGCAATTATCTTTATTGACGAAATCGATTCCATCGGCCGTAAACGTGGAGCAGGACTTGGTGGCGGTCATGATGAACGCGAACAAACATTGAATCAATTGCTGTCAGAGATGGATGGTTTCGAAGCCACCGAAGGCATTGTGATTCTTGCTGCAACAAACCGCCCTGACGTTCTCGACACTGCGCTTCTTCGTCCCGGACGATTCGACCGTCAGATTGTTGTGCCTCTTCCTGAATTCGAAGAACGCCTCGCCATTTTGAAAGTGCATTCTCGCGACAAGCGCATGGGTACCGAGATTGATCTTGAAACAATGGCTCGTGCCACTCCAGGCATGAGCGGTGCTGATCTTGCAAACCTTGTGAACGAAGCGGCACTCTTTGCTGTCCGTCGTGAATCACTTGCCATTGAACGCATCGACTTTGAAAACGCACGCGATCGCGTTGTAATGGGTGCTCGCCGCGAATCATTAGTACTGAACCCTGAGGAAAAGCGCGCAACTGCGTACCACGAAGGCGGACATGCCGTTCTTGCAACAGTGCTTCCCCACTCTGACCCGTTACACAAAGTCACCATCCTTCCTCGCGGAATGGCCTTAGGTGTCACGTGGACTTTGCCAGAAGAGCGCCATACATACTCACGTGAATTCTTTGAGGACTTAATCTGCAAAGCAATGGGTGGACGCGTAGCCGAGAAAATAATTTTTGGACACCTCAACAGTGGCGCTGCGAACGATCTTGAACAAGCAACCGGCATTGCACGCCGTATGGTGCGCGAATGGGGCATGTCAGACAAGATTGGCCCCATGGCGTGGACTGGAAATCAACAAGTGTTCTTGGGTGAAGACCTCATGACCAGCGGCCGCGAGTACAGCGACTCAACAGCACAGCTCGTTGACAATGAAATTTCTCGCATCTTGCTCGAACAAGAAGTGCGTGCTCATGAAGTACTGACACGCCACCGTCGTGGTCTTGAACTTGTCGCCGAAGCGCTTCTCGTTGAAGAAACAATCGACGGGCCAACTGTTGGTCGTCTGGTGCAGCAGGGACTTGATGCACCGGCAACAAGCGACGTACAGGCTTAGTGTGCGTGCCCCTGGCACGCACCAGGAGAAGTTCCCGGTTCACGACATTCAGCTACTGCTGCCCATAGGTCTTGTGCTTTAACAGGCCCTAAGAAGCCTGACTTCACAACGCCAACCGAATCGGCAATAACTAACGTGGGAACTGCTTCAATCTTGTAGCGAGCATGCATCTGCGGATCAGTGGTGTAGTCCACTCGCACAACAGCTACATCACGCGAGGCTAAAACTTCTGCTTTCGTCGCAACGTCATTGCATGTGCCACATGTTGCAGAGGTAAAGACAACCACAATCCACGGTGCCTCTGGGGAAGCGAAATCATTTCGGTCGAGTTGCACTGGCAATTCGAAACCGCCTTGCGTTGGTGCATCAACCTGGCGACGACGCAAAAACCATGACACCACGAGAGCGATGATCATTGCCCCGACGACCGTAAGAATGCGAACCATTACCGAGACCTTATGGGAAGCGCCCCGACTATTCCGAAACCAACTAGACCATGGCCTCGCGTTGTACGCCGCTGCACCACTACCGGGACAGTTGCTGTAATTGTTACTTCACCATCTTTTACATCAGCAGGTACGTCAATGCTGATGACCGATGCAGCGCCGAGCGCAACTTTAATCAACGATGGTAATTCCACTTGGCCTCCTGGCCCGCTTGCAGACACTGTGAATGTTCCGCCGACTCCGGTGGTGTTCACAATTGAAACAGCATTACGCGCACCATTCGAAAGACCACTTGGAATACGCCACTTCGTAGACACAAGTCCACCTGGCACGCCGTTCGTAATTGCAGTAAAGGAACTACCACCAACAGTCTGACTCAACACGTGTTCCACAATGACAGGCACTCCATTTACCGAAGAAACCACCATTGCATGGTCACCTTTTGGCAAATCAGCCACCACATCGGTATTGACAGCCACGATGGCGCCCGCGGGTACATCAATTGCAGTCGACGGTGCAGCAGCCTTTGATGTTTGATCAACTGCAAGATCATTTGTGATGCCGATTCCGAAGAATGAGACATTCACTTGCGCAGCAGAGTCAGAAGGATTAAACACCATCAGTAACTCAGAAGACATTGCCCCTGTTCGACCAGAGGTAAACCACCACTCACGTTGTGGCGACGGAGTTCCTACAGTTGTTGAATATCCGAGCCGACCCGCACCTAAATAATGTTGTATTCGTGAAGCGACAACTTGACCTGTTGATGCTTCTACATCCACTGCAATTCGTGCTTCATTTTGAGCGCCAACGTCGGCTAACGAAATACTGCGCGCAGATCGTGCATCAAGAATAATTCCTTGCAAGGATGCAGGGCTTCGCCGACCATTTGTAGTTGTGAACGCTACGTTCACAACTGCGCTTTGAGGAAATGGATTCGTTAAGACCAATCGCTGCGTTGATCCTTCTGCTGTAAAGCCATCAGCAAAGAACCAAGAGTTTGAAGTTTGTGAGACACATTGAGATGTCACGTCGCCAGCTCCGTACGTTAACTGTTGCTCAACGGAACCAGATGAACCGATAATTTCAACGACGGGAACTACGACTCCCACGGTGCGTCCACGAAGAATGTCGACTTCTTTACGTGATCGGGCTGGAATCACGATGGCTTCAGAAACTGCGGGAGCGTCACTGAGATAACTCACCGTTGCGGTCATGTCCCCCTCTGTCGGGTTCACTATGACAACAGACGCACTGCTTATTCCGTCACCGGCTGCTGCACCAGGACAAAACCATGAGGTGCTAATTCGTGTTCCGTCTGGAACCTGAGGAAACCCTGCAAGATCGACAATTGCTGAGGTGGCGCCAATTGATTCAGACCCGGTATGACGATCAACAAGGACGATTCCGACGCTGATGGCACACAAGAGAATAAAAGCAAAAATGCGGCGCACCATGTTCACGTCGTCACCTGATTCGTGAACGTCATGACGGGACCATCAGAAGTTAACGATGCAACGTCATGTCCACGCCGTTTACGTCGCGGTCGCACCAATGCAAAGAACCCAACAACACACCATGCAGCAAACTGGGCAAGTACCGCGAGTGTGTGGATGAGGCTTGATTCAAATGACAATCGCAAATGTCCCGGAGTGACAATGTCATATGCATTTGTTAATCCAAAAGCTGGCCGAACCTCAATATTTTTTCCATCAACCGTTGCCTTCCAATGAGTACTAAATGGAACGGCTAGATGAACTGTCCCTTCTTTCACATCTGCTTCGATCGCTCCTTCAGGGCGCACAGGAGACGGTAACGGTGTTGCTCCGGCAATATCTGTAGCAATCATGGAAGTGGCCCCCGCCAGCGTGCTGCTTTGTGCACCTGCTGCTGTAAGGACCGATCGAACTGGCACCCATGATGCATTTTCAAAGACGACAAGATCAGGTGATGCATAGAGGCGCCGCAGATCCAACTGACGGGATAACGAATCAACAAGACCGCGAGGTGCAGCAATGGGGTTACCGCGAGTGGATTGCCCCCCATCGATGATAGGAACCACAATAAAACGAACCGACATGGGGGCAAGCAGTCGTCCGGCTCGAGCAGTTTGTCCACGCACAATTCCGTAGAGAGCTGCAACTGCATTGTCTCGTGTTCGCGTTGGTGGTATTTCCCACAATTCTTCAAGAGTCGGAGCAGCACCATTCACTACTGAATATGCAATTCCCCAACCAAAGTTCAATGGTGCCCCTGGCAACACACGGGAATCTCCGATGAACATTGTGCGATATTCACCTGCGTCTTTTGCATCTGGAAGTTGTGTCAAGAGTTGGGAAAGAGACAGTGACGGTTGATTCCATCTTCCATTCAATGCATTCACCGCTACTGGAATTACACCCACAAAAAAAGCTAATGCAACTACTGCACTGATCGGTTGGCGCCATCCGAATCGTGCACGACGCAAATCAAGAACAAGAGTTGACCCCATTGCTCCAGCACAAATTGCAATACCCAATGCAACCGGTGTGAGCAAAATTGCTGGCTCTGGTAAATGAACCGGCAAAAGGGCCGAGTCATCGAGGATTGCCAAGGCAAGTCCGGTAACAACAAGGCTCGCCCCGCGCAAGACCCAACCAGAACGCACTCCATGAACCAACAACACTGCGCCGATGACCGCTGCGTACAACGCGATGGTGATTGACGAAAGAACAAAACCACCGACATTAAAAGTGGCCAAACCAACGAGCCCAATATTGCGCCCCGCCTCAACTGGCGCACCAGTTATTGCTTCCCACCATCCTGAGCGCACGTAAGTACCTGCCCATGGAAGATTCAGAAATATTCCGGACACCACTGCTGCCGAAGAGACAACAACCCATCGAACTGACCAATTGATTTTTGTACCATGCACGAAGCTGACCACTGTAAAAATAATTGCGACTACAGCAACAATGAGAATTACAGATGGCTCAAATGCGATCGCTACACCTACTAGCAATACCAGACTCGCAAACCAGCGGCGCCACAGATCAACTGGCGCTATCGCCATTATTTCTTCACTGAGCCCTTCGTCAAGATCAGCATGACCAACCAACATGCGGGACAAATGAACAATCCACGGCAGAGTTGCGTATATCAGCAAGGCACCCCACCGTCCAGAAGAGATGGCGGCGTACGGAAGCGGCACCGCTGCATACGCTGCCGTGGCAGTGATGCGTGCCGCGCGAGTGCCCAATACTGAAGCAAAACGCCACACACCGAGCCATCCGAAAACTGGGAGCAACACCACTTGGAGAGTGTGTAAGAGCCCCATATTTCCCAGTGTTGTCAGTGCGCTTGTTGCAAGAATTGCAAGACCAGTTGGAGCCGAAGACACCTGACCAAACCCCGCACTCCACCAACCAGATGCATACGATCGAACCAACTCACCCATAGACGCGGTTGCCGGTGCCATCTGACCGACAGCAACAATTCCGTGCAAAAGCAACGTCCGAGAACCCACTACAAAAATCACAGCCAAGACACCCCACAAAACATATGCACTACGTGCAGTTGCTTCTCGCAGTTGGCCGGCAGATCGAGCTTGTGCTTGTCCGGCGTTGGCTGCACGACGACGCAAATAATGAGCGGAATATGCATTTCCGGGAAGTTGCAACGCACGCACCTCGATACCTGACACCTCACGATGTCCAGACATTGCATCACGTCGCTCACGGACGCTAAAAACTCCGAACGGAAGCGACAATAAAGCACGCACCTCATCTACGGCTCGACGAACTCGACCAGTTGCAACTAAAAGGAAAAAACGTATCAACGTCAGAATCGACATTTGAACAACAGTGGTCAACAATTGTTGAGCTGACGTCAGCGACGCGACAGTTCTGATTCGAACGACTTCATTTTCAAGAAAGTGATTGCCATCATGAGGGTTATTGATGGACTGAGAAGAGCTTTCACGGTGACGCCCCACAGCGCTTGGCACTATCATCACGCGCGCCGCTGCGGTATGAAGTCTCCAACATAAATCCAAATCTGCACCTGCACCCGGTAGATCAGGATTGAATCCGCTAATTGCAGCAAAGAGATCTGCACGCACCATGATGCACGCCGATGACACAACAAAAACGTCCTGCACCGCATCATGTTGTTCCTGATCGAGTTCACCATCTTCTGCTATCGGCAAACTATTTCCGAATCGGTCAACCGCAATCCCCACACTTTGAATCATTTGTGGGTGGTCCCAGTACATAAGTTTTGGTCCGACCGCACCGGCGTTCGACCGATATAACTCTTCAACGAGTCGACTGATTGCATCAGGTGCGAGCGCGACATCATCGTGCATGAAGCAAAACAACCCGCTGTTGCCATCCACCAAAGTAAGAACCGAGTTGCACGCAGCACCGAACCCCGGATTTCCGCCCAAGAAGCGCACCACCGCACTTGGCATATTGGTGGACACGACATCGAGAATCTCGCGCGAGATGGGGTCATCCTCAGCGCCGGTTACAAGCACGAGGGCCTGCAGGGCGTTGTAGTTCTGGCCGGCAAGGCCCTGAAGGGACTCTGCTAGCCACTCGCCCCTCTCGTGAACGACCATGACGGCCACCACTGGGGGAAGGGAAGAAACAACCTGAGGCTCTGTCACGCCGTAGCGAGGCTAGTGGCACTGGCGCACACCCCATGGGCAGTGGGGCCACACCTGACCTGATTCCCTCTTGTGGCACCGTTTTCCTGCCCCCAACCAAATGCTTGCAAAAGTAAGCACTAGTGGGTACTCTTGGTCTATGAACAAAATTTCGTTCCCCCACATCACTCTTCCTCACATCACCATTCCCGGAATTGAACATCTCCCAAAAGTTGACTTGTCAAAGATCACGATTCCCTCATTACATTCACTTGATCTCACAGCTCTTGACCTATCGCGTATCAACCCATCAGCACTTCTTCAGAATCCAGTTGTGAAGCAAGCAACAGAACTTGGCTATACCGCTGTCGGATTCGCAGTTCTCGGATTCCAAAAACTGCAAGTACGCCGTGTTGAGTTGTTCGACGCCATCAAGTCGCGCAATAACACCGCTCAATAAATCCAGCCTGACATTTCTAGAAAGGCTTTGTCACTTGCCGTGGAACTAGTGTTCTCACTGTGTCAGATGCTCTAGCTACAGAAAAAACTTCGCGGATACCGCTTCCCGAAGGCACGATTCCTGTGGGCGTCGGTTTATTTATTTCCGGCTTTACGTCATATGCCTTCTTTAAAGTCGGCCAACTTGCTCTCGGCAAAGAAGATTTCAAACCGATTGTTGCGTTGTGGTTCACCACTTTTGCACTTGTTCCTGGCTTCTTTATGCCTGTGGAACAAGAACTCGGTCGCGCTCTTGCCCATCGTCGCGCGTTGGGTCAGGGCGGCAGGCCAGTCGTGCGACGCATGCTTCCATTGACATTGGGGCTCGCGGTCATTCTTGTTGTTATTGCTGTTGCATCTTCGTCATGGCTCACATCTGACATGTTCGACGGACATTGGGTCGTCACTCTTGCACTCATCGTGACATTCTGCGCTTATGCGCCAATGCACATGGCACGTGGTATTGCCTCGGGCTCAGGGCGATTCGGAGCGTACGGAACAGTGATGGCAGTTGACGGACTAGTACGCATTACAGCGTGTGTCATCTTGTGGCAATTAGGTGTCACAAATGTTGGCGCATACGCACTGGCCGTAGCCGTTTCGCCCATTGTTGCTGCGGGTGTCGTGTTTGCACGTGGGGAAACAAAAACCGACGACGGACCACCAGCAACATTTGCCGAGATCACTCCTAATCTCGGCTGGTTATTACTGGGAACAATCATGGCCGCAGCATTAGTGAACGCTGGGCCCCTTGGCGTTAATTTCCTTGCCAATTCGAGCGATGCCGAAAAGGTCACTGCATTCGGTAACGGAGTATTGCTATCTCGTGTTCCCCTTTTCTTGTTTCAAGCCGTACAAGCTGCGTTATTACCGCGACTTGCACGCCTTGCTGCAAAGGGCGATCTCACCGAATTTCGCCGCGGATTTTCACTACTGTTGAAAGTGGTAACTGGTGTAGCAATTCTTGGCACAGTCGGGTCTTTTATTCTTGGTCCACCAATTTTGAAGATGGTGTACGACGGTGGTCTTGATCGCCGCACACTCACCCTCTTGGCACTTGCAAGCGGCTTATACATGCTTGCTGTCGCCGTGTCTCAGGGAGTTATTGCACTCCACGGCCACAAATACGTTGCTGCTGGTTGGCTCTCTGCGATGGTGAGCTTTCTTGTCGTCACTGCATTTGCATCTGATGACTTATTCCTGCGTGTTGAGCTGGGACTTGTTGCAGGTTCCACTGTGGCACTTGCAATTTTTTCCTACGCACTGCGAGCTCGAATGAACTCTGGTGCAATTCCAGACGCTGAATCAATGATTGAAGGCGTGCTTGATTTCCCTCTAGAGGGATAACGCTTTATTTGCGAAGCCGAGCAGTTTCGATTTCCATGTCGTTCTTCACCATCATCTTGACAAGAGCAGGGAAATCGACTTCCGGTATCCAACCCAACTTGTCACGAGTCTTGGTGGGATCACCAATCAACAAGTCAACTTCTGCGGGACGAAAGAAACGAGGGTCCTGACGCACGTAATTGTGCCAGTCGTCAAGACCTACTTCTTCAAATGCCAATGTGAGGAACTCTTCGATTGAGTGGGTCTCTCCGGTGGCAACGACGTAGTCATCTGGTTCTGGCTGCTGCAACATCATCCACATTGCACGCACGTAGTCACCTGCATAACCCCAGTCTCGTTTTGCATCAAGGTTTCCCATAACCAATTCTTTTTCAAGACCCAACTTGATGCGAGCTGCTGTGTTTGAAATCTTTCGTGTCACGAATTCAAGTCCACGACGTGGGCCTTCATGGTTAAACAAAATGCCTGAGCAGGCATAAATGCCGTAGCTCTCGCGATAGTTGATCGTGATGTCATGACCGAACACCTTTGCGCAGCCATATGGCGAACGTGGATGAAATGGAGTGAGTTCAGTTTGAGGTACCTCACGAACTTTTCCGAACATCTCTGACGACGAAGCTTGGTAAAAGCGAATCTTGTTATTCTGCGTTCCGCCGACCATACGGATGGCCTCAAGCATGCGCAACACGCCAAGACCAGTGATGTTTGATGTGAGTTCTGCTTGACCAAAAGAGATCGCGACAAATGAAATAGCTCCGAGGTTGTACACCTCATCTGGCTGAACATATTCCAGGGCGTTCACCAGACTGGTGAGGTCAGCCAAGTCGCCAGGCACCAGTTCGACATATGGGAACTCGTCGCGAATCTGTAGGGCTCGAGGATTGTTTTGGCCCTTCAACATGCCAAAGACTTGATAGCCCTTTGAATGGAGAAACTCAGCTAAGTGCTGGCCATCTTGGCCGGTGATACCGGTGATAAATGCGCGGGGCATAACTGGACCTCGTTGATCGATAATCGGACTTGTCAACGGTACCACTGTGCTCTTTTGTTCAGGTGAACCCTCTGGGAACCAAACCCCCTACGCTTAGGTCATGATTATGGTGCTGGCTGGGGGTGTAGGAGCTGCTCGTTTTCTCTCCGGGCTCATTCAAGTGGTTGATCCGACAGATGTGGTGGCAGTTGTCAATACAGGTGACGACACTGAACTTCACGGGCTTTCCATCTCGCCTGATATCGACACTGTGATTTACACAATGTCTGGCTCGATTGACCCAGAGCGAGGATGGGGTCTACGCGACGAAACGTGGCGTGCAATGGGAGCACTCGAACGTTTTGATTCAGTGCGGCCCGAAGGGTCTGCTGCTGCTCCACGCTGGTTCAACCTTGGCGACACTGATCTTGCAACGCACTTTTATCGAACTGCGCGAGTGCGCGAGGGTGCAACACTGCAACAAATCACTGATGAACTGCGCATTGCATTTGGGCTGTCTGTCACAGTGGTCCCGATGTCGAATGATTCAGTACGCACCATTGTTCACCTTGCAGATGGACCTGTCCCATTTCAGGAATACTTTGTACGCCTTCAACACAATGTGCCAGTGACGAGCGTTGAATTTATCGGAGCAGAGACCGCCACATTTATTGATCACTCACTTCTCACAGATGCAGACACAATCGTGATCGCACCATCCAATCCCATCGTTTCCATTGCACCCATCAGAGCATTGGCTGGCGTTGACGCGGCATTAACGTCGCGTCGCGACAGTGTCATTGCAATTTCGCCCATCGTGGCAGGTGCCGCCCTGAAGGGCCCTGCTGATCGCATGCTGGTGGAACTGGGTCATGAGCCCACAGTTGTTGGTGTCGCCCGAATCTACGCACCTATTTGCGGCACGTTGATTATCGATTCACAGGACGAACATCTCGCTTCTGCAGTTGAACGCGAAGGGATGCGTTGCATTACCACTGACACCATCATGTCAAAACCGGGTGTTGCAGCATCTCTTGCTCGTATTGCAATTAATGCACCTTCGAATAAAGGAGACCACTAATGGCACGACTCATGGCATGGAGCGTTGAAGGAATCGGTGAAATTGTTCCAGGACAACAACTTGGCGACATCATTGTGGAGGCGTGTTCAGCTGAGCCAAATGGTCCGCTGCGCGACAACGATGTGTTGATCGTGACACAAAAGATTGTTTCAAAGGCAGAGGGTCGACTAGTTCCTATCGACCCCGATGACCCGTTGTCACACAAAGTTCTTGTTGAACAAGAAGCCACGCGCATTGTTCGTCGACGTGGCGACCTCATCATCACCGAAACAAAACACGGATTCGTGTGTGCAAATAGCGGTATCGATTTGTCAAATGTTGAACGTGGCTACGCAGCATTACTTCCACTTGATAGCGACCGTTCCGCTCGCCGAATCAGAGACATTGTGCGGGCAAAACTCGGGGTCAATGTGGGCGTCATTGTGAGTGACACGTTTGGCCGTCCGTGGCGAAAAGGACTTACAGACATCGCAATTGGCGTTGCAGGCATTGCAGGTGTTGTTGACCTTCGCGGCACAGAAGATGCACTTGGCCGAATGATGCAAGTAACAGAAGTGTGTGTTGCAGATGAACTGGCGAGTACCGGTGAACTTGTGATGGGTAAGTCAAATGGTGTCCCAGTCGCAGTGATTCGTGGCTCAGATCCATCATGGTTTCGTGACTCATCAATGGATGAGATAGTCCGACCCCCGAGCGAGGACTTGTTTCGCTAACGCAATGTTGCGAGACCGTCTTTTAACGACGTAAACGGCGACCAGCCGAGTTGAATGCGAGCACGAACTGGCGACAAGGATAAACGCGCTAGGTCATGTGGACGTGCAGCACTTGTACGAGGGACTGGGGATGCTGCGCCTGCCATGACCGACCACAAGTCTGCAATAGACGTTGCGACTCCGGTGCCAACATTGACAACCAGTCCGCCCGCACGATCAGTGGCGCGAGCAATTGCGTCAATGGTGTCGTCAATGAAGATGAAATCCCGAGTTTGTTTTCCGGTGCCATGAACTATTGGGGCACGTCCAGTTGATAAAGCGTCAACAAACGATGCAACGACGCCGTCATCTGCGCGCTGACGTGATCCGTACACATTGCCCATCGCAAGAACGGTGAACTCAACACCATGACGCTCTCGATACACAGAATGTATATCTGCCGCAGCACGAGCTAACACTTCTTCACTAGTGCGGGGGTCGTTGATGTGGCCCTCTTTTATAGGCAGATCACGCACAGCAACTTCGCCGTACAACAAGCCGCCGGGCATAGCTGTAATAACTTTTTCGACACCGCCTAGACGAGCTGCTTCGAGAATCGCGACTGATAATTGCAAACTGGACAACGCGCCATTGAGATGAGCATGCGTGGGAGAAAACGTTGCAAGGTTAATAATGATTTGTGGCCGACGCAGCGAGACAAGTTCAGAAAACTCACGAGATTCAATACCAATGTTTTGAAACTTGAATCGCCCTGTTGCATTGCGAGCATCAGCCAAATTTGTCAGCGACCCTGATGACAAGTTGTCAACAACTTCTACTTCATGACCTTCTGCAATAAGCCGATCCACAACGTGAGAGCCAATAAAGCCTGCGCCACCACACACCATGATCATTTTTGATGCCATTGCTAAACAGTGGCTCCTGGGTCTGGAATTTTGGTGCCTTGTACGTGAGTGAACGGCGCGACGTGGGCGTCGGCGCCGACGACGCAATCGGTCAGCGATGCCTCGTCTCCAATGGTCCCCATGACGAGTGATCGTTCCAAGCGGACACGAGCACCGATATGAGCGCCAGGCAACACAACTGAATCGATGATCACACACCCCTCTTCCACTACGGCTGCTTCACCAATGACACTATGTGTAATTGATGCAGACGAATGCACATGGGCTTGTGGTCCGACTGACGCCAAAATTCGTGTACGCGTACCGTCTATGAGGTCAAGGTTGGCTCGCAAATACGTGCTGGGAAGACCAGTATCAATCCAGTAATCGTCCGTCGGCATTGCTGCGAGTGTGCCATTAGCGACCATCGCAGGAAATACAACACGTTCAATAGAAAGGCGTTGGCCTTCAGGAATGCGACTAATGACAGATGGTTCCAAAACATAGGTGCCAGCATTGACCAAGTTGCTGGATGTTTCTCCGGGAGCTGGCTTTTCAACAAAGCGCTTCACCCATCCTTTTTCATCAATTTCCACAACTCCATATTGAGATGGGTCAGCGACTGGAGTGAGATGCAATGTTCCTTCTGCACCTTGGCTCTTATGAAATGCAACGAGTTGAGAAAGGTCAACATCGCACATGATGTCGCCATTCATCACGATAAACGTGTCGGATATTCCGGCATGACGTGCGGCAAACGCGATAGCACCAGCAGTATCAAGTGGCTCTGGTTCGACTGCATAATGCAATGCAATTCCTGCACATATGCCATCAGGAAATGCTTCAAAAAATGGTTCAGGTTTAAAACCGATTGCAAGAACCACTTCAGTTACTCCGGCCGCGCCAAGCGTGGTGATGAGATGTTCCAATTGACGAACGTTTGCAATTGGCAATAGCGGTTTAGGAGTAGTCAGCGTGAGTGGCCTCAGCCGGGTTCCGAAACCCCCGACAAGAACAACAGCGTGCATCAGCCGCCAGTGGTTGTTGTGGTGGCTGCAACCGTGGTTGACGTTGCTGCGGACTTTGCCACAGTGGTGGTCGTGCCGCCACCAAATTCAGAGGCAACGATGTCTTTCAACTTCGCTGCTGAGTCTGGCAATGGAACCTGAACTCCTGGGGCAACATAAGCAACTGCAATTGCCATTTCATCATTCACGATTCGAACGTTCGTGAAATCTGTGATGTAACGCTTTGAATTTGAGTTCTCGCTCGCCTTTGGCCACACAATGACCTGCACTTGAGCATCAACTAATTTGCCTGACGCATCCTTGCACTGATCTTTGCTCGTTGCATATGACACGCCTTTGTTCTGACTGCTCGGAAAAGTAATTCCCTTTGTTGTCACTTGAACGCCATACGTATCGAGATACAAGCCCAATTTGGCTTTCTTCCCTGACGAAGCAACTTGTGGGTACCAACGGATTACTCCGTCTCCACGGCTGAACACTCCGTACTTTGCAAAATTCGGATCTGGAGTGTCTGCCTTTTGCATGTCACCTGTGAGATCTGCCAAGTAGCTATCGCAGTGGTAAATGCCAAATGGAATGTGCCAACGGTCTGACAATGTTGGCGCAACGTCATTTGCTGCTGGCGCTTGACGCGCATACGAGATCAGGCCAGTACCGACAATGACGACGACTGCCATGATGGTCGGGAAAAGAGTGCCGCCTTGGAAGCGCACCTTCTTGCCTTTGCCCTTCTGTGCGAGACGGGCGACCTTTTTTGCTGATGAACCACTAGCCACGAAGGATTGAGGCTACCTGCTGAACGCCCAGTGAGGCGATTACATCAAGATACGAATGGGCCACCCGCGCTGGAGATACGTGCGATTCCACCCATGAACGGCCATTGGCGCCAGCTTCAGCTGCCGCTGATCCCGAATTCACCATTGCACGAAGCGCTTCAACAAAGGCAATCGGATCATCAGGAGGCACGCACACCCCTGCCCCACTTTCAGCAAGGATGCGTGTCACTTCAGTGCCTGGGTCAATTGCGGCGACGACTGGCCGTCCGGCCGCAAGGATGCTGTACGTCTTTGACGGAACACTGACCGCACCAAGCCCCGCACGAAGTGGAACAACATGAATGTCCGCTGTCGCCAGAACTTCAGGCACTCTCTCTGCAGGTTGGTACCCAGAGAATCGAAGATTCGCAATTCCGGCGGCATCGCGTTCAAGTTCTGCACGTGCAGCACCATCGCCATTAATCACAAAAGTGACGCCAGGCATTTGGCGTGCTGCGACAATCATCATGGTGAGAGATTGCGAATAACCAACATTGCCTGCGTACATGACAACTGTTTCAGCACCGATGCGAAGTTCTGTTCGATACGACGTCATTCGATCACGAGGAGTGATGCGATCAACATCTACGAAGTTCGGAATCACATGAACTTTGTGATGGTGCTTCGGTAAAATTTTTGCAAGGACGTTGGCCCGCAAATCTTCTGACAACACCACTACGGCATCTGATCGGTGGTAACTCACTCGCTCCAACCATCGAGACACGGCAATAATTCGGGTATTCGTAATTGCGCCGGTCTCAATTGCAGCATCTGGAAATACATCTTGAATATTGAACACCGATGGGCACCAGCGAATACGACTGGCAAGCCATCCCGTCAGACCAAGCGTGAGCGGAGGAGACATTGAAATCACTGCGGCGGGGCGGCGATGAATTCCACCGGCAAAAAGAGTGCACACACCAGCGATTGCACTGAACGCACCGAAGCCAATAGCGCGTCGTAATAAATTCGATTTACTCTTCCCCGGGAATGGATGAACCCGAATAATGGAACCCCACGCTGTTTTCTCGCGCCGGATAATGCGTCCTGTAAAGCCTTCTTCAATTGCATGAGTTCGATACCACGGCAATGACGTCACAACATGAACCCTGCGGTCTTTTGCAACGAACTCTTGCACTATCCGTGTAATCACATCACCAGTTGGTGCGGTGTCGGGAGCAAAATGCGGACACAAGACAATTATCGGAGGACTCATCTGATGCCTCGAGCTGCAGCGAGTACTAAGTCATATTGTTCTATCAATTCGGTTGCAGAAATCTCTGATGTAAAGGCCCGTGCGCGATCTTTTCCTGCCGCTACCAATTCATCTCGACGCACCATGACTGCTTCTAAAGCGCGAACCCATACATCGGTATCAAGCGGACATACAAGACCTGCGTCTCCCACCACTTCAGGCAAACTGCCACGATCGCTACACACAACGGGAGTTCCACATCGCATCGCTTCAATCACTGGCGCCCCAAATCCTTCATATTCGCTCGGAAAAACCATGGCTTCTGCCATTGTCAGCAAACCATTGCGATCATCATTCGAAACACGGCCAGTCATCAGAACGCGATCACGAAGACCCAATGTGTCAATCATTTGCAGCACGTCCTCATGTGCTGAACCTTTCGATCCCATGCACACCAGACGCAGTGCTGGGTCTCCCCACCTGCCCTGACCGCTTGCCATCAGTTGCAGCAAGAACGCATGGTTTTTATGCGGATGCGTAATTGCCGGATACACAAGCACTGGCCCGTCACCCAGCTTCATCGTGCGACGTAACGCACTCTCACTAGTTCCTTCCCCGTCGAAGGTGGCTTCCAACCCATGTCGCACAACGCTGATTTTTGAAGGCGCAATGCCAAATGCACGTACCAAAGTGCCAGCCACAAAACGTGATGGCACAGCAATACGAACCGCTCTTTGCAATGACGACGGAACCATCTTGTAGAGATATTTCAATTTCACTGGCGCTACATAATGTGGATAATCAATCCACTGCACATCATGAATGGTTACAAGTGTGTGTTTGTTTCCAAAGCGAGGAATTGAACCACCGCCGTGGTGAACGACTTGATATTTACGTGTGTGCCATGCAAGCCAGGTATGTTCAAGAAAAATACGCTCTACGCGTCGTGTGCATGAACTGGGGGCTTCATACACCGTGAATGCGGCTGCAATACGTGGGTGTCGTTCACAAAATCCACGAGGTGCAAACACGTCAACTTGATAGTTATGCGTAATCAATGACAATCCGTCAAGCTGGCGTAACAAATATTCTTCACTGCCGCCAACACCAGGCACACACCACAACAAATTCATTGCCGCATATCGCGTAATCATGAACGAACCCCGAGCACTTCGCGATATGCACGTGCCGTTGCTGCAGCCGTGATCGACCATGGCACTTCTGCTGCGCGCGCGATACCGCTTGAACGCAACTGATCAACATTGGCTAATGCCTCAGATAAACCTGACGCAATTGATGCAATATCAAGAGGGTCGACAAGTACCGCTGCACCGCCAGCTACTTCTTCAGTAGAAGTTCCACGAGATGTGACAACAGCAGCTCCGTGTGCCATGGCCTCAATGACAGGCAACCCGTACCCCTCCAGAACTGATGGGAAGGCAAAAACTGTGCAGGCCTCATACAGAGCAGGCAGATTATGCGCTGGCACAAACCCTGTGAAACGCACGTCGTACGCGGTGGATGGTGCGTAATCGCCCCATCCTTCCATGCCAACAACGACTAGCGGTGGCGCACCACGCATGGAATCAAGAGCAGCGATAAGACGTGCAAGATTCTTTCGCGGTTCAAGAGTTCCTACAAACAAAACAAATCGCTCGGGCAGGTCATACGTTGCTCGTACTCGAGCTCGATCTGCATCGGTAATAGTTTGTGACGTCACTCCCAGTGGAACAAGACGCAATCGATCGGAATCAATTCCTGCTGCTTGACAATCATCAAGTGTCGCTTGCGAAGAGCACAACACCATCGCTGCTTTTTCTCGAATGATGTCAAGACTGCGACGAAATACTTTGTTACCCCGCGCTGTAAAGAAATCCGGATGACGCAAAAAGGCAACATCGTGAATGGTGACCACGAGAGGCAAGGACGTGGCGGGCGGAATGATGGTTGTGGCATGCACAAGGTCTGCATCATCAACCACAGACTCGACTTTCGGCCACTTGAGTCGAAGCCACGATTCGTACAGCAATGGTCCACCAATCGGCAGAGTGGTCATTGCAATCGGAGGGACAAAACCTTCAGTCGGCGGGTTCCGATGACGTCCGGCTACCCCAATCAGGTCTACATCATCGATCAGCGCCAGTTCGCGAGCCACTTCAATTGCGGCGATTCCGGTCCCTCCTGGGACCCGATGCCAGCATTGTTCGAAGGTGTAGGCGATGCGCACCCCTTCATTCTGACCGTTCCAGTCGTACTATGGCATCTATGTCGGAATTTTGGTCAAATCGCAGTGTCCTGGTCACGGGAGGAAACGGCTTTCTCGGCCGGGTTGTCGTTGGCCGGCTTGCCGAACTGGGAGCCCGCGTCTGCGCCCCCACCCACGATGAGTATGACCTCACCATTCCTGGCGTTGCCGATGCAATGTTGGCCACATACGCACCCACTCATGTCATTCATTTGGCTGCTCGAGTGGGGGGAATCGGATACAACCAAGTCGCACCAGCTCCGTTGTATTTAGACAACCTAATGATGGGCACACACATCATCGAAGCAACACGTGCTGCCGGAACAGAGAAAACTATTTTGCTCGGCACGGTCTGCTCGTACCCCAAACTCACTCCAGTTCCGTTCAAAGAAGAATCATTGTGGGATGGTTATCCAGAAGAAACCAATGCACCATACGGAATTGCAAAGAAAGCTCACCTCATTCATGCGCAAGTGAATGCAATCCAATACGGTCAGAAATTTGCGTACCTCATACCTACAAATCTCTACGGACCTGGTGACAAATTCCATGAATCTGTGTCGCACGTCATTCCCGCTCTTATTAAGAAATGTATTGAAGCGAAAGAATCTGGTGCAGACCACATTGATGTATGGGGAACCGGTTCTGCCAGCCGCGAATATCTCTACGTTGAAGACGCAGCAGCAGCCATTGTGCGTGCAGCTGAATCTCACGAAGGAACAGAACCAATCAACCTCGGATCAGACAGTGAAATCACCATTCGCGAAACCGCAGAAACCATCGCGTCGGTAGTCGGATACACCGGCACACTCCAGTGGGATGCCTCAAAGCCTGACGGACAACCTCGTCGTCGCATCGATGCAACTCGCGCTGAACAACTTCTCGGGTGGAAAGCAGCCATGAATTTCCGTGACGGTCTTGCCGCAACCGTGGACTGGTATCTCGCCAACCGTGCTGCTGCTGAGGCCGTACCTCGCTGATGTCATTTCCGCCACCGATTCTCGAATACTGCACGCGGCACCCAAATGCCGCCACTGGTCGACACTGCACACGTTGTGGTCGCCCCGCATGCAATCAATGCCTCACACAAGTAGACGTTGGCTCACACTGTGTCGACTGTGTCAAAAGTTCTCGACCTGCTGCCCGCGAGCGCATTCGTTTCTGGAATGCATCACAACCCTTACTGATCACACGAGCCATCATCGCAATCAACTTTGGTTTTTTTCTTTGGGTGAGCATGGGTTCGTCACTATTGACCACTGGCGGAGCAATCAATAGTCGCGAACTCAACATGGCGTTGTCGCAAAGTTTTATCGACAATGGTGAGTGGTACCGACTCATTTCTTCAGGGTTCTTGCACTACGGACTACTTCATGTGGGCATGAACATGTTCTTGTTGTGGCAACTTGGTCAACTACTTGAACCCGCTCTTGATCGCGGACGTTTTGCACTGTTGTACTTCGCAGCGATGCTTGGTGGGTCTGCTGGCGCGTTAGCACTCAGCCCCAGTGCTTTGACTGGTGGCGCATCAGGAGCAGTGTTTGGCCTTATGGCCGCAGCAGCCGTTGGCCTCCATCAACGAGGCGTCAACCCCATGAAAACCGGAATTGGTGCAACGCTTCTCTTGAACTTGCTCATCACATTCACGATTCCAGGAATATCAGTGGGCGGCCATCTCGGTGGAGCCGTTATGGGAGCAGCCGTCGGATATGCGATGCTCGAGCCACGCTGGAATCACAGAGCTCCATGGGTTGCATGGGTCGCACCCATCGCCGGCATGACAGCTGCTGTGATGTTCATTGCAGTGTTCTTGTAGCGACGCACCCATTTCATATTCTGAAAAGACCTTCCCCTAGTGATTTATTTCTCTTTGGGAGTTCACCATGCTCAACGCATCACTTGTCGACATTCCGCGTCCGTTTATTGACTCCATCTACACACTTGCTGAAGCCTTGGGCGTTGCGTGCCTTGCACTCGAGCACCCACTGAAACCGCATACCCTCGCACTCGTCACTGACCAACAGCGACGTGGTCTTGGTCTGGTTCGTGATGCCTCACTCGACCATCAATCCATTCACAATATTGTTGGCGCCTGCTCACACATCCCTCTTGCACATTCTGTCGTTCTGGTTTCGGTGCGCACTCAATCTCCCATTAACCCAAGTGACAACGAACTGCTTCGTCATGTATCAACTGTTGCGGCCAATGCCGGACTACATCTTCTTGACTGGGTGGTTGTTGGACGCGGCGGACTTTATTGTCCGAGATCAATTGCAGACATGCCAGACCCATGGGCTACTTCACCTGCATGTTTGTGATTGCGGCGTTGCGCTGCTGACATTCGCAAACCCGATGAAATCAAATGACTCACTAGCTCCCTGCTAGAGACCACGTGAGCCCCGAGGTCTATTGCCAGTTCGCGAATATGCATAGGCAAGTCGTAATGGTCGCCATGAAACGCGCGCGGTGGAATTTCTAGTGTGACTGCAAAGAGATGTAGTTCCTCAAATGAATGGTTGCTCACCATGTGGCACCACTGATGATCCTTAAACCACCATCTGCTCTCATCAACAAAGATGGCCATGCGTTATGAGCAGCAGCCCCCGCCACAACAGCTACCGCCAGATGATGCTGCTGGCATTGACTGTGCGGAACCGCCGCCTACAGAGGCAAACACGCTCAACATACGCACTGCATTGTCATGGCCTTGCGGGCATGTGGCAGGCGCATTGGCCTCTGCCATGGGGCGACGTTCATCGAATGTGGAATCACATGTGCGGCAACGAAACTCATACAAAGGCATGTGTTGAGTGTACGGCACCTCATTCACCTGATTGACTGTTGGACATGGCAACTCCACTCAAAACTCGCCCCGTCGAGTCGCGACCCGAGACTGAACTGGTGCCAGAGGCTGGTGAGCCAATTGTTGCTCACATCGTGAAGACCGAGCCCGGAGAAAATGCTGCAGCAAAAGTTCTTGAAGCGCGTATCAATGGCACACCAATCGAAGCATTGTGCGGACATGTCTGGGTGCCGTCTCGTGACCCGAAGCAAGTTCCGATGTGTCAAAAATGCAAAGACATCTATGAGACATACCGCATGTTCAATGATGGACTTGGCGAAACACCAAACGAATAATTCGTAGATTGTTCTAGCGAAAATCGCGACTCGGAATAGTGGCCGGCGCAAACAACGGCAACAACTGTTCAGCAACGATATTGATAACACCAGTTGCTGATTCCACCCTGCCACGCACTAACAACGCAGACGCATCACGCGCAACGCTTCGATACCTTGCCCAACATCCTTTTGAACACACCACATTGATGAGGCCTGTTTCGTCTTCCAAACTGATGAACGTGGCACCTCGTGCGCTCATGGGGCGCTGGCGATGCGTAACAATGCCCGCTACCAATACGCGATCTTTGTGTGGCACTGCCGGTAGCCCATCTGCAGTAACCACTCCCTTTGCTGCAAGTTGTTCACGCAAAAAAATTGTGGGGTGACCGTCAGGTGAAATGCCTGTGGCCCACAAATCTGCAATGGCCTCTTCCACTGGTTCCATGCCAGGCAACGTGGGTCGCGAATTCAACCCCATGATGCCCTGCAAGTGAGCAACGTCGCCATGACCATGAGCACCTGCTTCCCACAAGGCGTGCCTGCGATCATCACCAAAACTGTCGGTGAATGCACCAGAAGTGGCCAGTGCCTCTACTTGTTTGCGCGACAATGCCGGAACACGTGCAACCAGTTCTTCAATTGATGTGTATGGCCGATGCGTTGCAATCTCGCGGGCCAGTTCAGAGCCAATGCCACGCACAGAACCGATACCCAGTCGCACTGCCAACCCAGTTTCTGAATCGCTACACACTTCAAGCGTTGCTTCGTGGCCCGATGCATTGATATCCGGAGTGCGCACCACCACACCATGTCGCCGCGCATCACGTACCAAGGTGTGTGGCGACCAAAAACCCATTGGTTGTGCATTCAGTAATGCAGCACAAAACACTGCTGGTTCATGCAACTTGATATATGACGACGAATACACCAGATACGCAAAACTCACCGAGTGACTTTCAGGAAATCCGTAGTTAGCAAACGCCGCCATCTTCACAAAGATCTCGTCAGCGATTGCACCAGTAATGCCCCGTTCCGCCATGCCTTGATACAACCGCATCTTCAGTCGTTCCATGCGAGCCTGCGACCTCTTAGACCCCATGGCTTGTCGTAATTGATCAGCTTCGCTTGCTGTAAAGCCAGCAACATCAATTGCCATTTGCATCAGTTGCTCCTGAAACAACGGCACACCCAATGTCTTGCCAAGAGAATTTTCTAACAGCGGATGCAAATACGTAATGGGTTCAAGACCATTACGCCTGCGAATGTACGGATGCACTGACCCGCCTTGAATAGGACCGGGGCGAATCAGAGCAATTTCAACAACTAAGTCATAAAAGCGACGTGGCTTCAAACGAGGCAATGTTGACATTTGTGCGCGCGACTCCACTTGAAACACGCCCACCGTGTCTGCGCGACACAACATGGAATACACATCGTCTTCTTGCGGAATAGTGGCAAGGTCAAGTTCATACCCGCGATGTTCTGAAATAAGCGACACTGCATTTGATAGCGCTGACAACATGCCAAGACCCAATAGGTCAAACTTCACTAACCCTGCAGCAGCACAATCATCTTTGTCCCATTGCAACACACTGCGATTAGCCATGCGCCCCCACTCAACAGGACACACTTCAATAATGGGCCTGTCACACATGACCATTCCGCCTGAGTGAATACCCAAATGTCGCGGCATATGTTCCACTTCGGCAGCCATCTCTAACACCAAGTCAGGAATGTCATGGTCACGTTGGGTAGCAGTGATAGCAACTGTGCCCCACGCGTCAACCTGTTTGCTCCACGAATCTTGCTGGTCAGGTCTGTGCCCTAATGCGCGTGCCATGTCGCGCACTGCTGAACGTGACCTGTATGTAATGACATTGGCAACTTGTGCTGCATGGTGACGCCCATGGCGGGCATACACGTACTGAATGACTTCTTCTCGCCTACCGCTTTCAATGTCGATATCAATATCGGGAGGGCCGTCGCGCTCTGGTGACAAGAACCGTTCAAACAACAAACCAAGCGATACCGCATCGGCTTTTGTAATACCCAGAGAAAAACACACAGCACTGTTTGCCGCGCTTCCTCGCCCTTGACACAAAATGCCCTGCTCTGTGCAGAACCGCACAATGTCCCACACCACCAAGAAATAGCCAGCAAAGCCAAGCGTTTCAATAATTTCTAATTCGTGATCAATGGTGCGCCACGCACGTGCACGCAACGACAAATCTTCATTTGATTCAGCAGGCTTCTCGCCGTATCGATGTTGTGCACCGCGCGCAACCAGTTGTCGCAAGTACGACATTTCCGTATGACCATCAGGGCACGGAAACGGTGGCAACTGCGGCGCCACCAATGACAAGTCAAAAGCAATTTCCTGCGCAAGCGTTGCAGTGCGCTCTACAACACCTGGGTACCGCGCAAAGCGACGTTGTTGTTCAGCCCCGGAACGCAAGTACGCCGTTGCAGCAGCTGGCAAAAGATGATCAATACTGTCAAGACCACACCTATTACGCACTGCCGCCAATGCTGTTGCCAAACGATGTTGCGACGGCACCGCATACATGACGTTGTTGCTAGCAACACACTCAAGATCAAGCATTGCTGCCAACTGCACCAACTGGTCATTACGCACAGCATCAATAGGGTCGCCGTGATCCCACAGTTCCACCAACACATTGCGTTGCCCGAAATGTTCGATTAACGAACGCAATGATCGTTCTGCTTCTGCTGGGCCATGTTGCACCAATGCCTGCACCACCGCACTGGTGCGTCCACCTGTGAGAACCAAGCAATGATCTCGCACTGTTTGCCCCACCGTGGGAAATGAAAACACAGGAGCACCTTTGCTGCCGGCAAGTTGCCCTTCGCTAATCGCTCGCGCCATGCGTGCATACCCCGATGGTCCGCGTGCCAACAACACAATGTCACCAGCAGCACAATCAAGTTCCACGCCAAAGATGGTGGGTAAGTTCACTGCACGTGCAGCTTCTGCAAAACGCACGACTCCGTACAAACCATTGCGATCAGTAATAGCGAGCGCAGACAACCCGAGCGCAGCTGCAACCTCTGCCAACTCTTCAGGGTGTGCAGCACCTTCTAAGAAAGAAAAATTAGATGTGCAATGCAATTCTGCATACGGCACTGTTGGTTGCTGTCGTGACAACACAGGTTCAAACGGTTGACGCGTTGCACTAAATGCAGGGCCATCACCACCTGCGTTCCAGCCGACTGAAGACGGCGCTCGACCATCAGACAGACGCGCTTCTAATTCGTGCCACGGCATCGCCGGATTATTGAACCCCACCGTGCAATTCTATACGAACATATGTTCGTATAGACAAGGGGGCTACAAGCCCAGTAAGGCTTTCGTGGCGTGCAATCCTCCTAGCAGACCCACATCTGCGATGGATTCTGCCTCTTCCCACGTAAACCAACGAACCAATTGGCTCTCACCTTCGGCAGGTGCCGGCGCAACATCAGGAGCTCGCACCACATACCGCAGATCTAGATGCGTGTGACCTTTCGGACCCGCATGCACATCAACGTGCACAAATATTCCGCCGTCACTTTCATGACGCACAGGCAAACCAGTTTCTTCTTCTGCCTCACGTAATGCACCTTGTGCTGCGGTCTCTCCTGCTTCGATATGACCACCTGGTTGCAACCACATGTTGAGTCGCTTATGCATATGCAACGCGACTTTGTCACCGGCATCAGTGACCACGATTGCTGAAGCAGTGATGTGCACAAGATCTGCATGTTCGTTAAACGGGTCTGTGAGAGCAGGCGCAAGTGCTAAGAATTTCTCTATTGATTCGCGTTCGCGTT
>JBAXVL010000014.1:0-41973 GCA_037129095.1 Actinomycetota bacterium
CCATGGTTCCGATGTTTACGTGTGGCTTATTACGCTCAAACTTTGCTTTGCTCATTGTCTGCTCCTTGCAGGATTTTTTCTTGATGTTTATATTTTCGTAGCGGCGATCAGGATCGAACTGATGACCTTCCGATTATGAGCCGGATGCTCTGACCAACTGAGCTACGCCGCCTTGGCGTAATAGTCGTTCAACCATCTAGCAAGCCAGATGGCGGAGCCCTCTGTCGGAATCGAACCGACGACCTTTTCCTTACCATGGAAACGCTCTACCGACTGAGCTAAGAGGGCGTGCGCGTGGAGAAAGCCCCCACGAGCCGGACTAAAAAGGTTATCGGTGCAAGAGGGCGAACGGCACTAGGTTTTGTGACTGTGCAACAAGTTCTCATCCGCCATGCGACCCCCTCCGACGCCGAGGCGATTCGGGCCATCTATAACTATGAGGTCGAGCACGAAACTGCCACCTTCGACCTGGTGCCGCGGACTCTCGACGATCAACTGGCCTGGCAAGAAGCCCGCGAAGGGGCCTTTTGTGTCTATGTGGCCGAACTTGCTGGTGAGGTCGTTGGCTTCGGGGCCCTGTCCCCATATAAGGAACGTGCCGCCTACCGCACCTCGGTGGAGGATTCCATCTATATACGCCGCGACCTCGGGCGCCAAGGAATTGGCCGGATTTTGCTGTCTCATTTATTGAAATCTGCTGCTGATGGCGGATTTCATGCCGTGATGGCCCGAATTACCACTCTTTCTGAGGGTTCAATTGCCCTGCACGCAGCTCTCGGGTTCGAATTAGTCGGAATTGAGCGCCAAATCGGCCGAAAATTCAATAAATGGCTCGATGTAGCCGTGATGCAGTGCCTTTTGCACGAAAATCACTGAAATGTCCCCGGACAGCATGAAACCCCGCCGAAATTCGACGGGGTCACATACCCGTCACGACTAGCCAGTCGTGACCATGGTGGGCCGGGAAGGATTTGAACCTTCGAAGGCAGTGCCGGCAGATTTACAGTCTGCTCCCTTTGGCCGCTCGGGCACCGACCCATATGGAATGGCAAGGATATCGGGCTATGTAGCCTTCTACCCCATGCCTTCTTTTGACATTGTTTCCGACATCGACCGCCAAGAGCTGCGTAACGCAGTGGACCAAGCCCAGCGCGAGATGACCCAGCGCTTTGACTTCAAGGGAACAGACTCCTCTATTGACCAAAATGACTTGGTCATCACCATCAAAACTATTTCTGAAGAAAAGGCTCGCGCGGTACGCGTATTGCTGGAAGAAAAATTTGTGAAGCGCGGAATGTCATTGAAGGGCATCGAGTGGGGCAAGTTTGAACAAGCATCAGGCGACACCGTCCGTCAGCTAGTCACAGTCAAAGTAGGCATCTCTTCTGACAAGGCACGCGAGATCAACAAGTTGATCAAAGAAAAAGCTGGCAAAGGAATCTCTAGCCAAACGCAAGGTGAGCAAGTACGTGTCACCGGAAAAAAGCGTGATGACTTGCAAGCAGTGATGGCGTTACTAAAGAGTGAAGACCTCGGCGTGCCATTGCAGTTCGAAAACTTCCGCGACTAATTTTATTGCGCGCTGATTAGTCTTCGCTCGGTGCTTCGGCAGCGCGCTTCTGTAATTCGTTCACAACGTTTGCATCAGCAAGTGTTGTGGTGTCGCCTAAGTTGCGGCCTTCAGCAACATCTCGCAATAATCGACGCATAATTTTTCCACTGCGAGTCTTTGGAAGATCCGGTGTGAAATAAATGGTCTTTGGCTTAGCGATTGCACCAATTTCTGATGCAACATGATTACGCAGAATCTGCTCGTCCACTTCCATGCCGCCAACAAGAGTGACATACGCAATGATCGCTTGACCTGTTGTTGCGTCATTTGCACCAACAACTGCTGCTTCAGCGACGCTTGGGTGAGACACCAATGCACTTTCTACTTCAGTTGTTGAGATGCGGTGACCAGATACGTTCATCACGTCGTCCACGCGACCAAGCAACCAGAGATAACCATCGTCATCTAACTTGGCGCCATCACCAGCGAAGTATCGGCCAGCAAAACGTGACCAATATGCATCTTGGAACCGTTCTGGATCTTTCCAAATACCGCGCAACATTCCGGGCCACGGTTGAGTGAGCGTGAGATAACCGCCGCCGTGAGTGACCACGTTTCCTTCGTCATCAAGAAGCTCGGCACCAATTCCGGGCAATGGGAATGTGGCAGAACCAGGCTTAGTGGTGGTTGCACCAGGAAGCGGGCTGATCATGATGCCGCCTGTTTCTGTTTGCCACCACGTATCAACGATGGGGCAATTTCCGAGACCAATATTCTCGTGATACCACATCCACGCTTCTGGGTTAATGGGTTCGCCCACGCTTCCAAGCAACCGCAGTGACGATAAGTCATGTTTTGCGGGCTCTTCAACTCCCCACTTCATGAAGGTTCGAATTGCTGTTGGGGCTGTATAGAAAATCGTGACTTTGTATTTTTCGATGATTTCCCACATGCGATCATTCGCCGGATAGTTCGGAACACCTTCGTACATCACTTGTGTTGCACCGTTACTTAGCGGACCATACACGATGTAGCTGTGGCCTGTGATCCAGCCGACGTCTGCTGTACACCAGAAAATATCTTTGTCGGAGTTTAAGTCGAACACATACTTGTGCGTGTAGGTGACGTGCGTGAGGTAACCGCCTGTTGTGTGCATGATGCCTTTGGGTTTGCCTGTGGTGCCTGAGGTGTACAACAAAAAGAGCAACTGTTCAGAATCCATCGGTTCTGGTGGGCATACATCGTCGGCTGTTGCCATGAGTTCGTGATACCAATGATCACGCCCGGCTTGCATGTCAACTTTATTACCCCCGCGCTTCACAACAACGACTGCAGTAATTGACGGAGTACTTGCTACTGCTTCATCTGCTTGCGGTTTCAGTGCAAAAACTTCCCCACGTCGATATCCGCCATCAGCAGTGATGAGAACTTTTGCTTCTGCGTCATTGATGCGATCAGACAATGCCTGAGATGAAAAGCCGCCAAACACGACAGAGTGCACTGCGCCAATTCGCGCACAGGCCAACATGGCAACTGCTGCTTCAGGAATCATTGGTAGGTAAATGTTGACGCGATCGCCCTTGTTTACGCCAAGACCCTTGAGCACGTTTGCAAACTTCTGCACTTCATCAAGCATTTGTGAATACGTAATGGTGCGAGTGTCTCCGGGTTCGCCTTCAAAATGGAACGCAACTTTGTCACCCTTGCCGGCAATCACATGACGGTCAAGACAGTTGTACGACACATTGAGTTTTCCGCCGACAAACCATTTGCTGTACGGAAGATTCCATTCACAAATGGTGTCCCATGTTGTATCCCATGACACCAATTCACTTGCCTGACGCGCCCAAAATGCTTCGTAGTCCTTATTGGCTTCGTCATAGAGAAAGGTTCCGGCGACAAGCGTGTTCTTCTTAAATGCATCGGACGGCGGAAACTTCCGCTTTTCCCATTGAAGAGCATCGATTGTGTCGTGGTTCTCGTTGTCTGCCATGTGAAACCCCCAGCTAGTCCTTATGACACTAGTGAAATGAAGCCTCGAATGCCCATGGCGAACGGCAAGACTGAACAGGTGACAAAGTCAAACCTCGGGCGAGATACCGCCCAGCAATTCGGGCCAACGGAATGGGGCATGACCTCAGCAGTTGCCCTCACCTGGGGTGCGTCTTTCCTCTTCATAGCCATAGCTATCGACCATGTGGCAACTGGTGTTGTGCCCATCGCCCGCCTTGGCTTTGGTGCACTTGCCCTCGCCTGCTTCCCCGCCGCTCGTCAGCGCATCGATAGGTCAGACATTGTGCGAGTTGCACTTCTTGGTCTTGTGGCCATGACTATTCCGTTTTATCTGTACCCATTGGCCGAGCAATCTGTGTCGTCCTCCATTGCCGGAATGATTAATGGCTCGATACCTATCACCACAGTTGTTGCTGCTGCAATCTTGACGCGCAACAGACCATCTGCCCGACGCATTACTGCAGTTGTCATCGGATTCGCAGGAATCGCGTTGATCTCTTTCGGCAGTGTTGGTGATGGCAAAGGTGCGTCAATTCACGGTGTGCTCTTTCTGCTCGCAGCAACGTGTTGCTATGCATTCACAAGCATCTTGTCGCGCGAAATGCAAGTGAAGTACGGAACTCTCACAGTTCTGTTGTGGCAAGAACTTTTTGCTTTGCTTTTTTCATTGCCACTCGGTATTCCTGCGATGTTTGATAGCCACTTTGCATGGTCGGCGTTTTTTGCTCTCATGGCACTTGGTGCATTGGGAACCGGGTTTGCGTATGTGATGTACGGCATGTTGATGGTGCGGGCTGGAGCAGTACGCGGTGTAATCGGCGTGTTTTTTACACCAGTCGTTGCCACAATTCTTGGTTTGCTGTTTCGCAACGAGAAGGTGTCAGTTCTTGCGATTATCGGAATGTGTGTCGTACTGATTGGTGCATGGCTCACTAGCCGGCCAGACAAACAGAGTGTTTAAGCGTCGCGCCGAGTGAACAGAACAGCGCCAAGTACTACAAAGACTGCAACAAATGTACTGAAATACGTCAGCGAAACAAGCCACGTGTTTTCTTTTGTGCCAGAAAATGTCGAAATGAGTCTGAACCCGTTGCCTTGAATCGGGGCGAACTTGAAGACATTGGTGTCCTTGAAGGCAAGTGAAAGTAATCCGAACACCATTCCTTCAAGAATTGTGGGCCACAACAACAGTGCAGAGATAGCACCCGGTGAACTCTTGAAGATCAGTCCAAGTGATAGGCCGAGAATTGAAAGAAAGGCACTGAGGATTACAACAGAAAGCAGCACGCGAAGATCTGACCCAATCACATCAAAAGTGATGTTGCGAGAAGACAGAATCAGTTGTGAAGGCACTAGGCAGAGCAGCAACATAAGCAGTGACGACACGATCGATACCACCAAAGTTGTCAGAATCTTTGCGACAAATACTTTCAATCGGTTCGGAGTTGCCACAAGGGTGATTCGAATGGTTCCTTGTGAATACTCCTGAGTAGAGCACAAAACTCCCACAACACCGAGCAGTAGACCGGATAGTGGAGCAAAGTTGCCCACCATTGAAATCAGGGAATCACCAACCTCACCATTCGTGAATCCGAATACAGATGTAAGACCAAAAATTATTGCCGGAAGAGCAATGGAGCAGATAACGACAATTTTTGTTGCGCGAGTAGTACGCAATTTAAACAATTCAGATTTGAGAACGTCGATCATGGTTTTGGTGCCTCCCACACATTTGTCGTTGTTGATTGTCCGCGATACTCAACAGATGCATCCGTGGCATCAAGGAAAGCTTGTTCAAGCGAACCAGTTTGTGGCGAAAGCTCGTGCAACACAATGTTGTTGGCAGCAGCAATGTCACCAACAACTACAGCAGATACTGCGTGGAAGTCGCCACCTTCTGCCGTACGTTCCACTGTTCCCCCCTGGGCAGCAACTAACGCAGCCAATGCATCAAATTGTGGAGACACAACTCGTACCCATGTCTTTGCATGCTGTGTCATAAAGTTCCCAATTGGACCGGAAGAAATAAGTTTCCCTTGACCAATGACAACTAAGTCATCTGCGACTAACGACAGTTCCACTAACTGATGACTACTGACCAACACCGACCGACCTTCACCAGCCAGATGCCGCATCACTTCACGAGTCCAACGAATTCCTTCAGGATCAAGTCCGTTTGCAGGTTCATCGAGAATTATGACTTTGGGATCTCCCAATAAAGCGACTGCTAGACCAAGTCGTTGGCGCATACCGAGAGAGAACTTGCCGACCTTGGTACGTGCTGCATCTTCCATTCCGACCATTTGCAGTACTGCATCAACTCGTGATGCAGAGATTCCATTGGTCATGGCTATCCATCGAAGATGATTTCTTGCTGTTCGTCCTTTGTGCGCGTCTCCGGCGTCCAGAAGGGAACCGACATGGGATAGCGGGGATTCAATATCTGCATACTTACGGCCATCAAAGGTGGTTATGCCGGTGTCAGGTTTGTCGAGGCCGAGCATGCATCGCATAGTGGTGCTTTTACCAGACCCGTTTGGCCCGAGGAAACCTGTGACACGACCGGGTGTCACCGAGAATGACAGGCTGTCAACCGCTTTTTTTGATCCGTACGACTTTGTGAGATTCTCGACAACGATCATGTGCTCACCCTATTCCACTTCGAACTACTTCTGAGACCACTCTAAGACGGTGAAGTTTCCCAGTCCGGTTTCATCTAATAATGCTTCAGCTTCGGTAATGCGACTACGCATTTTTATAGCCGCAAGAGTTGGCGCCGATGCCTGTTCTGCCCACACCCGTTTGCCTTCGTCAACTAGTTCATCAATTCCCCATCGCTGCAGAAATTGTGCTTGGGTTCTCACTGCATCAGGCTCACGCACGGCGGACAATTGATCAATTAACACCTGTGTTGTGATGTCTTGCTCACCGGGATTGCGCAAATAATGCGTTCCCTTTTCGTGGCTTGCATATGTTCGCAACCATTCACGCCATGGCATTGATGCAACCTCGGCGGTAAGCGACGTGCAGTAATCAATGGCAATTACTGACCCCTGACGCAATATGGATAATGAATCAGCCAACCAATGTGCAGCTTCGCGCTGAATTGGTGCACGTGAACCATGTGGTGCCCTGCTTGGCAGGAACGGGGGTACCGAAGAGTTCACCAAGATTTCAGAGAATGTGTCTCCCGTTTCAATCACATGCGCTTCGCGCCATCCGTCGTCGTACACCCACAATTCAAAGGGAATATTGTCGAGTAATTCATTAGCAATAATCACACCATGTTCGATAACCGATGGCATTGAGTCAGTAGACCTCGCACCATTGGGGTGAAGTGTGCGCTGTGCAGCGCTTGTTTCAATCGTGATGTATTCACCGCGCTGTAGACATTGTGGTGCCGCAGCAAGAATTGATCGGGCAAGAGTTCCGGGGCCTGCACCCACTTCTACGATTTGGAAATTCTCTGGTTCTCCCTGTCGTTTCCACACGTCGTCAATTGCACGTGCAAGAACTGCTCCGAACAATGGCCCTACTTCAGCAGAAGTAATGAAGTCCCCACGTCTGCCTGCGCGTCCCGTTGTGGAATAGAAACCGTGTTCGCTATACAGCGCAAGGTCCATAAACAAAGAAAACGGAATGCTCCCCTGCGACGCTGCAATAGCAGCGCGTATGGAATCAGCGGCCGAAGGCACCGGCAAGACCGGCAAGATCACCGAAGTGAATCACGATGCCAGGCAAGACACCCAGCAACAGTGTGGCGAGACTAGTGATACCAAGAGCAACCGCAAGAGATGACTTCACAGGAACAGGTGATGTGTCGCCGTCTGGAACGGGACGCATCCACATTTCACGCAAGATGCTGCCGTAGTAACCAAATGCAACGACGGAGTTCACACCGCCGATGATTGCGAGTACATAGGCCCATGTTGTACCAGCAGAAACAAGCGACTGGAAGGCAGCGAACTTACCGAACCAACCACCAAGTGGTGGGATACCAGCAAGCGATGCCATAAAGATAGTCATGAGTACTGCGACACCAGGAGCGTACGAAAATAAGCCGCCATAGGATGAAATTTCACCACTGCGTGTCTTGCGTGCAACGACCATAACAATGGCAAATACTCCGAGGTTTGTTGCTGCGTACACAATGAGGTATGTGACTACTGCACGCAATGCAGACTGTGCAACACCAGCTTCACCAGCAACAGCAAGTGGCATCAAAATGAACCCGCCTTGTGCGATTGATGAATAGGCCAACATGCGAATGATGCTCGTCTGCTTCAATGCCATAACGTTGCCCAAAGTCATTGTGGCTGCAGAGAGAATCCAGAAAACTGGCTGCCATACGGCGTGCGCACCGGGGAACCCAACATAGACAACGGTGACGAGAGCTACAAAACCTGCCGCCTTCGAGGCAACTGACAAGAATGCGGTAACTGGAGTTGGTGCACCTTGATAGGTATCAGGTGCCCATGTGTGGAACGGGACGGCAGAGATCTTGAATGCAAATCCAATGACCACGAAGAACACTGCGAGTGCACGAATTGAGGTGAGGTTGCTGCCGAGCGCAGAGCCAATCTCTGAAAGTTTTGTTGAGTTCGTTACTCCGTAGAGCAATGACATTCCGTACAGCATGATTGCGGAAGCAAAGACTCCAAGAAGGTAGTACTTGATGCCGGCTTCGTTGCTGCGTGAATCACGCTTACGCCATGCAGCAAGCATGTACGCAGGAATTGAGAGAAATTCAAGTGACACGAAGATGGAGATGAGGTCGCGGCTTGATGCCATCATGACCATTCCCATAATGCTGGACAGCATGAGGAACCAGAATTCACCTTGGTAATAGTCGCCTTCTCGGATGTAATCCGCCGCTAGAAGCACAACGACATATCCGGCAAGAAGGAACATGCCCTTCATGACGAGGCTGAAATCATCAATGACATATCGGCCATCGAACAACTGGCGAGTTCCTGCTTTGCTCAGTGCCAATGTGAGCACCGGAATAAATGCAGCGAGCAACGTAAAGCTTGCGACCGAGGTCAACATCCATTTGCGCGCATCTGACAAGAACAAGTCGAGCAACAAAAGCAGCACAATGCCTGCCCCCAAAATCATTTCGGGAGCTAACGCGTGGTAATCAATTGATGGTGATGACCACGCTGCGGTGGCGATTGTGCTTAGCACGGGTCAGCCTCCGAAAGCCTTGAGGGTAACGCCCACTGCTGGGTCAAGAACCTTGAACATCAATTGTGGATACACACCGAAAACAACAATCGCGATGAGAAGTGGCGACCACGCCATCCACTCAAACTTATTGACATCGTGAATGTCTTCGTCGTGTCCATGGCCAGCAGCAAATTCTGCGGCAGGTTCACCAAATGCAATGCGCTGGAATAGCCACAACAAGTAACCGGCAGCAAAGACAGTTCCGATAGCTGCAATCACCATGTAGACGCGGAACACGTTGACTGAAAGTCCGGCGGCTGGATGATACGCAGACAAGATTGCAGGGAATTCGCCCCAGAAACCTGCAAGGCCTGGCAAACCAAGAGATGCCATTGCACAGAACCCAAAGATCCATCCGAGTTTCGGCATCTGCAGCAACATGCCAGACAAACGCTTGATCTCGAGCGTGTGGTAGCGCTCTTTGACTGAACCAGCAACAAAGAACAACATGCCAGTGATGAGACCGTGAGCGACCATTCCGAACATTGCGGCGTTCATACCGAATGACGTGAGAGTTGAAATACCAAGCATCACAAAACCCATATGCGCAACAGATGAGAATGCAATCAATCGCTTCATGTCAGTTTGTGCAAGACAACCGAGTGAACCGTAGATAATTCCGATCACTGCAAGACCACCGATATAGGGCGCCCATGCTTTAGCTGCTTCTGGGAGTACAGGAATTGCAATACGTACAAAACCATATGTACCGAGCTTCAGCAACACAGCAGCAAGGATGACCGACCCTTGTGTTGGTGCTTGCGTATGCGCATCAGGCAACCATGTGTGGAATGGGAACATCGGAACCTTGACAGCAAAGCCAACGAACATTCCGGCAAAGATCCAAATTTGCGTGGTCCGAGAAATGGAAACGCCGTGCTCGATGAGGAATGGAATTGCAAAACTCTCGGCACCGGTCTTGAAGAATAGTGCGAGGAACGCAACCAACATAAGTGCGGATCCGAACATGGTGTACAAGAAAAACTTGAGCGATGCGTACTGACGATTTTCGCCACCCCACACACCGATCATGAAGTACATCGGCAACAACACAAGTTCGAAGAACACGAAGAACAAGATGAGGTCACGCGCAATGAATGTTCCGGCCATACCTGTTTGCAGAATCAACATCAAGATGAAAAAGGCTTTGGGATTACCTGGCGACGGCACATGATCCCATGAATAAATCATGACAAGAACAGTGATGACCATTGACAAGAGGTACAACGGAAGGCTGATGCCATCAATGCCGATGTAATAGGTCGACTTAATGACCGAGATCCAGTCATGTTGCGCCACGAACTGCATGGTGCCGGCATGGCCGAAATCGAACTGAGTCATGGTGTAAATACCCACAGCGAGTGTGGCGATCGCTGTTGCGATAGCAACTGACTTGATCAGTGCCTCTTCAGCTTTCGGTATGAACAGCATGATGAGAACTCCGACAAGCGGCAAGAATGTGCCGACTGTTAGAGCCCAGTTGTGGTTGCTTATGACTTCCATTGCGGTAGCTCCCTAAGTATTTACGATGACTAGTACGAGGGCGCCGATGGCGGCTGCGCCGAACAACAACGCCCCATACTGATTGACTTTTCCGGACTGAACAGGACGAAGAGCGCTTCCGGCACCTTGGGCAACACTGCCCGTGCCATTCACCGCGCCGTCGACCACGCGTTGATCAACATTGCGATATACCCAACCAGCAATTCCCTTTGCTGTTGTGCCTGCTCCATTAACGACGCCATCAAGAATCTTTTGGTTGAACTTGTACACAGCGCCAGCAATCGGGTGCGCGATCGAACGAACAATGATTTTTTCGTACAGAACATCGAGGTAGTACTTGTTAACAAGAAGTTTGTACCCAAAGCCCAACACTTTGTTGCGCTCCGTGAGGCCCACAAATTTCTTGTTCTTCTTTTCGTACAACTGAATGCACATGAACAAACTAAGAAGGAATCCGGAAAGAACAATCAACATTGATGTTGCTGCCTTCGACCACTTGAAAGGCGCATGATGAATCTGTGGCGCCATGCACACACCTTGTGCTGGTGTCTCTGTTCCACACGGTGACTCGTGTTCCATCTCGCCTGACGCTGCAGCCATTAACGGCATCGCTTTGCTTTCAGTTGAAGCTACGGCTGCCTCTTCAGGTGCGATTGTGGAATCTGTTGGAGTATCTGAAGCGACGCGAGACTCACCAACGCCACCTACGACATATGCAATACCTGTTGGGCTGACTACTTCAGCACTGGGCTCTACCCACTTCTTAAAGTGTTCCCACTTCTCACCAAACGGTGCAGCGTTCAAGAAGCCCGAACCAAGAGCAAGCGTCGCCAAAATAATCAACGGGACAGTGATGAGCCAACCGGATTCATGAGGACCGTGTGATGAGTGAGCATCGTGCGCGTCGTGAGAATCATGGGTGTCATGGCCATGAGCTGCATGGTCATCATGTGAAGCATGCGAGTCATGGCTCTCTTCTTCATGATGTTCGCCAGCAGATGCACCGCGTGGCTCACCAAAGAACGTGAGGTACGTCGCACGTGTCATGTACGCAGCTGTGAGGAATGCGCCAGCAAGTCCGACGATCATGAACACGTTGTAGCCATTGTGGCCAACGTTGTCGATGATTTCGTCCTTTGAAAAGAATCCGGAGAACGGAAATACTCCGCAGAGAGCAAGAGTAGAAATAATCCACGTCGCAAAAGTAATTGGCATGAACTTACGAAGTCCGCCCATGTCTTTCTTCATTTCAAACGAGTGATGAGAAGAACTATGGCTGATTGATCCGGCACCGAGGAACAAACAAGCTTTAAAGAATGCGTGCGTGAAGATATGGAAGACGGCAGGCAACCACGCACCAGCGCCGAGTCCCATCATCATGTAGCCAAGTTGGCTGACTGTTGAGTATGCAAGAACTTTTTTGATGTCTGTCTGCACAAATGCGAGCAGGGCAGCAATAACGATGGTGATGCCACCGATGACAACGATGAAGTTGGCGCTGCTTCCCAAGATGTGCATTCCCTTAAAGAACACGGGGTACAAACGAGCAACGAGGAACACACCGGCAACCACCATGGTGGATGAATGCAATAGTGAACTAACAGGAGTTGGACCAGCCATGGCGTCTGGCAACCATGTATGCAATGGGAACTGACCGCTCTTGCCGATTGCTGCAATGAACAAGGCAACTGCACCCATGGTGATAGCTGCATGACCAGGATTGCCTGACAACGCCCAAGCTGAAAGACCGCGAATTGAGAATCCGGAAACACCAAGAGTCTTCGTGGTCCATGCATTGGCCGAGAAGAACAAAATTGCCGTACCAGTGAGAAGACCAATATCGCCCGTACGTGTTGTGAAGAATGCCTTCAGAGCAGCACGACTATTTGCTTCTTCTTCCCACCAGTGACCGATCAGAAGGAATGAGCACAAGCCCATGATTTCCCAACCCAAGATGAGTTGAATCATGTTTTCTGCCACCACCATGTTGAGCATCCCGGCAGAGAACAAAGTAAGTGAAGCAAAGAAGTGTGTGTACCGACGATCTCCGCGGAGGTATTCAAGCGAATAGATCTGTACTAGCGAGGAAATAAATGCAACCACTAAAAGAATGGTCACTGTTAATCCGTCTACATGTTGTCCAATGCCAAACGAGACACCACTGTTTTGCCACCATGTCCATGTTTTGACAACTGGAGAAACGAACGCACCTTCTGCGGCTCCGTTAACTCGTTGGATCCACTGGTACGCGGCACCGCCAGCAAAGAACAAAGCGCCAAGCATGGAAGCAACACCAAATTCGCTTCCCTTCTTTGGCATGCGCTTTCCGAAGAAAATAATGAGGAAGAACGACAACGCAGGAATGATGGGAATGACCCATGCATGCTCGAGGAACCACCCCGACTTCAGTGCTACTTCTGTGGCTTCAGCGAACATCGGATCAGCCCTTCATTTCTGAGAGTTCATCGAGGTCAATAGAACGACGATTGCGATACATAAGGAGAACCATGGCAAGACCGACGCCAACTTCAGCAGCTGCAATGGCAATGATGTACAACGCAAAGGTGTGTCCATCAAGCGAGCCATTGCGCATAGAGAAGGCCAGCAAGTTGATATTGACCGAGTTCAAGATGAGCTCGATTGACATCAAGACGAGCACAGCGTTCTTTCGAGCAATAACGCCATAGACGCCGATACAAAACAAGACTGCAGCGAGAATGAGGAATTGATTAACCAACATGATTAGTCCCTCCTCGCGAGCACGATGGCTCCGACAACAGCTGCCAGCAAGACAAACGACAAAGCCCAGAATGGTAAGAGATACGGGCCAAAGATTTGGTCTGAAATTTGCTGAGTTGTGGCAACAGCAGGATTCGCTGGCATTTTCTGGCTACCGAATCCATTTTCAAGCGCTACTGCCATAGCAACGAACAGCGCGAGAGCAACAGGTACACCAAGAAACCAATTCTTGTTATTGAGATCCGTCTCAGCGCCAATTCGTGCACGCGTCAACATTGTTCCGAACAAGAACAACACCATCACTGCACCGATATAGACAAGGACCTGAGTGATGGCAACAAATTCAGCTGCCAGCAAAATGTATTGAGCTGCCGCACCAGCAAGAACAACCACTAACCACAAGGCTGCGTGAACAACATTGCTAGTGGTGACTACGCGCAAGGCGCCAATGACCATGACGGCAGCGATAATTGCAAAACCAATGTTTTGAGCGATGAGCACATCAGACGCAAACATTATTTCTTGCCCTTCTTGTCTGCGCCTGCTTCAAGTTCTGGTGCTTCAGGAACTGTTTCCATCCACTCACCAAGTTTTGTCTTGTCGTGCAAGAGGTCTGCAATGCGTGGCTCTGAGTACTCATACTCTGGGCTCCAGAACAACGCATCGAACGGGCACACGTCGACGCAAATACCGCAGTACATGCAGAGTGCGTAGTCGATATCAAAGCGATCAAGTTTGTTGACCTTACGTGCAGCACCGCCGGCACGACGTGGCGGTGCCATCTCTTTATGGCCCTCAATGTAAATGCACCAGTCGGGACATGAACGCACACACAGCATGCACGAGGTGCAGTTGCCTTCATGCAGGGCAATAACACCGCGCGCACGAAGCGGTGGTGTTTCCTTCACGTGAGGGTATTGAACTGTGTTGGAACCTTCTGTGAAGGTTTTCATCATGGTGCCGAATGTGACACCAAGACCTTTGACGAGACCAGGAACTTTTGGCATTAGAACGCCACCTTCAAAATTGCTGTGACCATGATGTTCGCAAGCGACACAGGGATGAGAACTTTCCAAGCAAACTTCTGCAATTGATCTTCACGGAAACGTGGGTATGAGAAACGAATCCACATGATGAAGAAGACAACAACGATCATCTTGGTGAACAAGATGAGAGGTCCGACGACGTTCATCCAGTTGTCGATGCTGTCGATGCTGGTCCAACCGAACCATGAGAATGGCACTGCCCAACCACCAAGGAAGAGGATGGAAGCAATCATTGAGAACACGCCAGCAGTAGCAAATTCACCAATGAAGAAAATAAGGAATCGAAAGCCCGAATACTCAGTCATGTAACCGGACACAAGTTCGGATTCAGCGATTGGCATGTCGAACGGAGTTTGAGTGAGTTCAGCTTGAACCGCAATCATGAACACAATGAATCCGATGAACTGAGTGATGACGTACGGGTTACCAAGACCACTGAAACCAAACATTGAACCGGAGTTCTGTGCCACAACGATTTGTTGCAAGTTCATGGTGCCAGCCTGAATGACAACACCGACAACTGCCAGAACCATGGGAAGTTCATATGCGATGAGCTGACCGGCTGCACGCAAACCACCAAGCAGTGAGTACTTGTTCGCGCTTGACCAACCAGCAATCAGGATTCCGAGAACTGATACTGACGAAACAGCAAGTGAGTAAAACACTCCGGTTTCAAAGTTTGTAAACAATGCATCTGGACCAAATGGAACGACAACAACGAGAAGGAATGTGCTTGCCAAAACAATAAGCGGTGCCAATTTGAAAATGAACTTGTCAGCACGGGCTGGATAGATATCTTCTTTTTGAAGCCACTTGCCTACTTCAGCAAAAAGCTGCATTGATCCTTGAGGACCTGCTTCCATTGGACCAAGACGCGACTGCATGAACGACATCATCTTGAACAAGAACAAATACACGATTGTTCCGGCTGGAAGCAGGACGGCAACAAGCCCACCTACAACACGAAGAAGTGACTGCACCCAGTATGGAAGGTCGGCAGAAAGAAGGGTCGCAAGATTCATCAGCGATCAATGTCTCCGAGAATGAAATACAACGACGCAAGGATGGTGATGATGTCTGGAACATACACACCCTTCAACAACCACGGAGTAATTGAGATGTTGTTGAATGAAGCGCTGCGAATCTTGACTCGGAATGGCCCCATGTCGCCTTGCGAGACGACGTAGTAGCCCATTTCACCGAGCGGATTCTCCGTTGAGACCCATGCTTCACCTTCAGGAACCTTGATGATTTTTGGCACCTTGGCCATGATGGGCCCTGCAGGAATTGTGTCGAGCAATTGATCAACAATGCGAGTTGATTCACGAACTTCTTGCAAGCGAACCCAGCAACGTGCAAACGAGTCACCGTCTGGGTGAGTAATGACTTTCCAATCAACCTTGTCGTATGCAAGTGGCAATTTCTGATCGCGACGAAGATCCCAGTCAACTCCACTTGCACGCAAGTTTGCACCAGACATTCCGTATTGCAGTGCAACATCCTTCGGAATGACACCAATGCCACGTGTACGTGATTGAAAAATTTCGTTTCCGAACAACAGGTCTTCAATTTGATCACAGAAGCCACGAAGTTTTTTCATGACATTGCGAGTCTCATCAATGAAGCCGGCAGGAAGATCATCTTTCAATCCGCCGATGCGGTCGAAGTTTGGATGGAAGCGTCCACCTGTTGCACCTTCGATGAGGTTGAGCACATACTCACGGTCTCGGAATGCAAAGAACACTGGCGTAACGGCGCCGAGCTGAACACCAAGATCGCCGAGGAACAAAGTGACGTTTGCAATGCGTGACAGTTCAAACAAGATGGTGCGGATGTGTTGCGCACGTGATGGTGCTTCAACACCCATCAACTTTTCAGCAGCCAGAATAAACGGAACTTCGTTAGCAAATGATCCGAGCCAGTCAATACGATTCACCAACGCAGTGACTTGAGGATACGAACGAACTTCGGTCAGTTTTTCGTAACCGCGATGCATGTAACCACATGAAGGGTCTGCCCATAGAACTTGTTCACCATCAAGTCGAGCAATGATGCGCAGAGTTCCGTGTGTTGCAGGATGCTGTGGCCCAATGTTGAGAGTCATGCCCTCAGTTTCAAGTTCTACGTTGACACGTGCGTCAGCAGCTTGCGCTGCGATGTATGCAAGTTGTTGACGATCGCCGAGAAGACTCATGATGCGTCACCTTCCTCTTCACTGTCATCACCAGGAAGTGGTTCGACATCTACAATTCCGGGCCAAGGCTTCACCATGCGTGCAAGAAGTGGGAAATCTTTTCGTAATGGGTGGCCTTCAAAATCTGATGGCAAATACATGTTGCGCAAATCAGGATGGCCGTTAAAACCAATTCCAAACATCTCATGTGTTTCGCGCTCATGCCAGTTAGCACCTGCAAAAACTTGTGACCATGAATCGATAGCCATAAGAGAATCGTCAACATCGACTTTGACGTTGATTCCCAGGGTTGAGAACGGTTGGACAAGACGAGCAATCACTTGAAAACGAGTCTCGCCGCCTGCGTATCCCTGCTTAACGACGCTGCTTCGCTCGACTGGCGGAGCTGTTGGATCATCTTCGCCACGACCGAATGGTGACGGAAGCCAGTCAATTGCTGAGATGAATCCGAAATAGGTGTACCCAAGACTCTTTAATGTTTCACCGGTTGAGCGCCATGCGTCAGCTGAAACACGAATCCACATGTCATCATTTGGTTTTACGAGTGAGTCAACGACAGCACTTCCGAGCGCTGCACATACGCGAGCAATTTCAGCATCGCGAACATCGTCGCGTGGAGTGTCAGTTGGGGTATCAGTTGTTGACGACAACGGGGATACCTCCCTTTTCTGCAGATTCTCCATCGACGTACATCGACTTTGTTCCTTCACCGCGCCAGCGTGCGCCCATGTCTTCGTTTTTGATGCGTTGTTGCAACAACACAATGCCTTCAAGCAACGCTTCGGGGCGTGGAGGGCATCCAGGTATGTACACATCAACAGGAATGATTTGATCGATTCCCTTTGTTACTGAATAGCTGTCCCAGTATGGGCCGCCACAGTTCGCACATGAACCCATTGAAATGACGTACTTCGGTTCTGGCATTTGTTCATACAAACGCTTAATAGCTGGTGCCATCTTGTCTGTGACAGTTCCGGAAATAACTACAAGGTCTGCTTGACGTGGTGATGCAGGAAGAGGAATAACTCCGAGACGCATGACGTCGTAACGCGGAGAACCAAACGCGGCACCCATTTCAATGGCGCAACATGCAAGGCCCCATTGATACACCCAGAGGCTGTACGAACGACCGAGGTTAAATAATTGTGTTAGCGGTTTGCCCAACCGACCACGATCTACAAGACCCATAAAAAACCTTTGTCCCTATACCCAGCGCAAGACGCCTTTGCGCCACGCATAGACAAGACCAAGAAGCAGGATGGCGACAAAAACACCCATCTCTACAAGGCCAAATCCGGCGTATCGCTCAAGTTGAGTTGCCCACGGGAAAATAAAAACAGCTTCGACATCAAAAATTACGAACAGCAGTGCGAACACGTAATAACGAATTTGGCTTTGCGACCAACCGTCGCCGACAGGATCCACACCACTTTCATATGTCAGCAATTTTTCTGCATTGGGATTATTCGGACGAATAAGCGCCGAAATGCCTAGCAGCAAGCCAGCAACTAGAAAGGAAGCCAGTCCGAACCACACGACAGTGAGATAGGACCGAAGAAATGGGGACATCACGACCAAAACTACTACGGGCGCTCACTATCGCCCCAACTTCTCGGGAGACGCAGTGCTAGTTACGCCATGTGCCTTTGTGCGATATTTTCCAAAAACCAGGCAACCAATTCATCACATCGCTGCTCGGCCTCAGTAACTCTCGCGGTCGTTTCGTCGGCCAACTCTTCGGCTCTCATCGCGAGCGCATCCAATTCGTCCGCCCCTTCGCCAGACATCCACAATCGCACAATCGACTCGGTTGCTTCCGGATGAAATTGGAGACCGAGGGCCCTGCCACAGACCATGGCCTGGGGTCCGACAGGCGAATCGGCAAGGGCCGTGGCACCTGCGGGGACACTAAACCGGTCGTAATGCCACTGCATCCAGCGGCCCCGGGTGAGGCATTCCGGGGTCACATCGGCCACCTCAGCGATGGGAAACACTTGGTACCAACCGATTTCAGGGGTTTTTGCCCGGGTGACGTCACCTCCCAAGGTCATGGCCAGTTGTTGGGCTCCAAAGCAAATTCCGAGAATGCCGATGCCCCGGGCGATGGCGTCTGCCAGCAGGGTTTGCTCTGCCAAAACCGGGCCGGCAACGTGGTCCCAATAGGTGCTCCAGTTTGAACCCATCGCCACGACCAAGTCGAATCCGTCAAGAGTGGGCCAATTGTGATGGTCTTCTCGAAGGAATTCAGTGAACGAGTACCCGCGCTGGCGCAAAGAGCGACCAATAAATCCGGGATCAGCATCCTCAGTATTAGCGATGAGTACAGCGCGCATGCCCACTACGGTAGGGGCTGATGACAGCTATACCAATTGACTCTGCCGTCATCGAAGCGGCCCGCCTTGCCGGAGTGGGAGTAGTCAAACACACTCCTATCACCGAGTCCGCTGCTCTGTCTGAGCGCTATGGCGGAAACGTTGTCTTCAAGGCAGAAAATTTGCAGAGGACCGGGTCTTTCAAGATTCGCGGAGCAATGAGCAAACTCGCGTCGCTCGGTGATGCAGTACAAAATGGAGTGGTCGCGGGAAGCGCAGGCAATCATGCACAAGCAATTGCATTTGCGGCAAAGCATTACGGCGTCCCATGTGAAATTTTTGTTCCGGCCGGGGCGTCGTTATCGAAAATGGAAGCAGTGCGTTCGTATGGCGCGATTCTTAGCGAAGGCGGAGACACGTTGTCTGATGCTGTCGCTGCAGCGCAACGTCACGCAGATGCAACAGGAATGAATTTTTGTCATCCGTATGACGACCCGATAGTTGTTGCAGGACAAGCAACACTTGGCCTTGAATTACTCGAAGATATTTCAGACTTATCTCTAGTCATCATTCCTCTTGGCGGAGGTGGATTGACAGGTGGCGTTGCGATGGCGCTCAAAACTTTCAACCCAAAGATTCGTGTTGTAGCTGTTCAAGTACGAGCATGTGCACCGTATGCCGGATCAAATCCACCCGATGGACCAATCGTTACGCTCGCTGATGGCATCGCAGTAAAGACACCTGGAACTTTTACGCGTCCACTTGTCGAACGATATGTCGATGAGATCATTGTTGTTGAAGAAGATCTTGTTGCTGATGCAATGGTTTTGTTAATGGACCGTGGCAAGTTATACGTCGAAGGCGGTGGCGCAGTTGGTGTTTCGGCTCTGATGAGCGGGCAAGTACAACCAGCCCACACTGGCACAACATGTGTTGTCTTGTCTGGTGGAAACGTAGATCTCGGATTGCTTCCCGGGCTCATTCGACGTAACGAGACAAAGGCCGGTCGCAGACTCATCTTGTTTGTTCGTATCTCGGACAGGCCCGGCGGGCTTGCACGATTGCTGACATTGTTTGCAGAAACTGGCGCAAATCTGGTTGAAGTCGAACACGTGCGCGAAGGTGTCAGTTTGCACGTTCGCGAAACTGGTGTTCAGGCCGTTCTTGAAGTTCGTGGCCGCGAGCATGCTGACGCAGTACTCGCAGCAGTACGCAATGCCGGATACGAGGCCGACGAAGTAGAAGCCGGATGAGCAAACCACTCATTGGAATTCCGGGTCGCATGAGCCCTGAGGCAACAGGTCACCGCACACCGGTTACAAGTTGCGGACAGAATTACATTGACGCAGTGCATCGTGCTGGTGGACTGCCGGTCCTCATTCCACCAACCGATGATCGCTCGGTTATTCACGCGACAATTGCTCGATGTGACGGAATGCTGATGATTGGTGGTGGTGACGTCAGCCCCGCAAAATACGGTGCAACTGAATGGGCACGCTTATATGGCGTCAATGAACTTGTTGATGATTTTGAAATAGCATCACTTCACCAAGCAATGGAACGTGAAATTCCAATTCTGGCTGTGTGCAGAGGACAACAAGTTCTCAATGTTGCACTTGGTGGCACTCTTGTTCAACACCTCAAACTAACTCCCGACCATCGCGACACTATGCACGGAGTTCAAGTTGTCACCGGTTCACGCCTAGCACTGGCTATGGGAACAACTGAACCACTGATTCATTCACTTCATCATCAAGCAATTGAAAAAGTAGCTCCAGGTCTTGTAGTTGTTGGCACACATCAAGACGGCACCATTGAAGCAGTCGAACACACCGGGTCGACATGGATAGTTGCGGTTCAATGGCACCCAGAAGACACCGCGCGCGATGATCCTTCACAGCAGGGTTTGTTTAATACCCTGGTTTCTCACGCCAGCTAAATCAGCGAGGTGCAAAACGCACGAGGCGCGTGGCGTGAAGCAGAAGTTCTGGGAAGAACCCAACTATCAATGTGGCAGCCACAGCCACAACAATGACAACAACAACTGCTGGATCAATCGAGATTTCTGACTCTGACTCTGGTTCTTCTAACCACATGCTGACTGCAATGCGCAGATACAAGTACGCACCAATGACTGCTGCAACCATTGCTGCAATTGCAAGGACATATGAGTTGGCTTCAACCGCAGATTTGATCACAGCAAACTTTGCAACGAATCCTGCCGTCAAGGGAACTCCGGCTTGGGCGAACAACAACACTGTGAATCCGAGCGCTAATGCAGGACGACGTTTCGCTAAACCTTTGAAATCGGACAGGTTGGTTTCGCCATCGGCGTTACCTGACAGAGCGAGCACAATTGCGAATGAACCCATGACCAACACGGTGTAAATCGCAAGGTAGTTCATAGAAGTTGCGATTCCGTCGCCGCCCATATGACCAGCAGCTTCAAGACCAACCAAGATAAATCCGGCATGGCTAATTGATGAGTAGGCCAACATGCGCTTCACGTTTGTTTGCACTACCGCCAAAATTGAACCTGTAAACACGGTGAGAATTGCAAGTGCCCAGACAACTGGACGCCAATCGTCAACACGCTGTTCAAGACCAACCAACAGCACACGCATCAAAGCTGCAAATGCTGCAACCTTTCCGGCAGATGCCATGAAAGCTGTAACCGGAGTTGGTGCACCTTCATACACATCGGGAGTCCACACATGGAACGGAGCTGCAGACACCTTGAAACCAAGACCAACGAGAAGAAGTCCGATTCCCACCAACAACATCGCGTCGGCGTGAATGATTGAGATACTGCCCGAAAGTGCCTGGCCAATTCCGGAGATCTTGGTGCTTCCTGTTGAGCCGTAAATCAAGGCGATGCCATACAAGAAAAACGCCGAGGAAAAGCCACCAAGGATGAAGTACTTCAGACCTGACTCTTGACTTTGCTCACGATCGCGATTGCTTGCTGCCAAGAGATACAACGACAAGCTCAAGGTTTCGAGTCCGAGGAACAAAACAATGAGATCATTTGCCGACACCATCACTAACGCGCCGATTGCTGCGGTGAGAAGCAGTGCATAGAGCTCAGGACCGTCAGCATTCATACGCGTGAGATACGCAGACATCAACAATGCACCCAAGATCACTGACAAACAAATGGTGATGCTGGCTACGACTGAGAAGCGGTCAATAGCAATTGCATCAGCAAAGAAAGTTGCACCCTTGTTGTAATACAAACTGTTCCACTTGATTGCGCTAGAAATAACTGCAACAGAAGTAACTGCAATAGTGAGCCAGGCATATCCGCGACGTGGCCAATTGGGAACAAGTGACCCGATGAGCAGCAGAAAACAAGCACCACCCAACAGAGACAGAATAGGAATCAGTTCCACCCACGGAATTGATGGACCTTGAAGAGTTTCTGCAAGAACCATCACTCGCCCACCTTTGTGATTTGAGGAGTGGTGGGTGCTTTGTAGTCACTGTGTGATACGACATGCGCTACCAACTTGTCAACGCTCGGTTCAATTCGTTCAAGCATTGGCTTTGGATACAGGCCGGTGAAACCAATAAGACCGATAAATGCCAACATAAGAACACCCTCGCGCAATGTCAATTCAGCAAAACTTGAGTTGGCTTCATCTGGCTCGCCGTGGAAGACACGCTGGTAGGCCCACAACAAATACAACGCCGCAAGAATCACGCCGGTTGCGGCCACAATGGTCCACCAACGCGCCGACTGGAATGAACCGATCAGTACCAAAAATTCTCCGGCGAATCCGTTGAGTCCTGGCACACCAATTGAACTGAGCATGACAATCATGAACGTGGCCGCAAATATTGGAGCCACAGCTTGAATGCCTCGCAACTCTGCAATTTGACGAGTATGGCGACGCTCATAAATCATGCCGACCAACAAGAACAGTGCGCCGGTTGAAATACCGTGGTTCACCATTTGCATCACACTCCCAGTGAGTGACTGAGACGTAATCGCAAAAATACCAAGAACAATAAAACCGAGGTGAGCAACCGATGAATACGCGACAAGGCGCTTCAAGTCGACTTGCATGGTCGCAGCGATTGCGCCATAAATGATGCCGATCACCGCAAGGGTCAACAACACCGGCTTAGCCCACACTGCCGCTGCTGGAAAGAGGTACAAACCAAAACGCAGAAAGCCGTACGTTCCCATCTTCAACAAAACGCCTGCCAAGATAACTGAACCACCTGTTGGGGCTTGCGTATGTGCGTCTGGCAACCATGTGTGCAGCGGGAAGATTGGAACTTTTACTGCAAACGCGATAGCGAAGGAAACGAAGAGCCAACGACTTGTATTGGTAGCAAAACTTGCATGTTCAGCAAGTGTGACCAAGTCAAAGGTGAGATAGCCGACATCGTGGCGGGCGATGACAGCCGTTGCGATAATGCCCACCAACATGAAGGCTGAACCGAGCATGGTGTACAAAAAGAACTTTGTAGCTGCGTACACGCGCTTGTCGTATCCCCAACCACCAATAAGGAAGTACATCGGTACAAGAACAATTTCGAAAAAGATGAAGAATAGGAACAAGTCGAGACTGAGGAAACTTCCCATTACTCCGGCTTCAAGTAGCAACAACCAGGCAAGGTAGCGCTTGTGATCGTGGTGTGGGTCAACGCCGAGGATCACAAGAGGGAACAAAATTCCGGTCAGAACGACAAGGAAAAGTGAAATGCCGTCAACACCAAGATGCCACGAGATCCCCCATGACGTCACCCATTCATGTTGTGACACGAACTGGAATCCAGAGTCATGGGAATGAAATGACGCCAACAGCCAAATTGACATGCCTCCAACACCGATACTGAAGATCATCGCAATGAGTTTGACGAGTTCGAGATACTTGTTACTGACAACGGTGACGAGAACTGCTCCGAGAATCGGCAACAAAATAAGAGCCGACAAAATTGGAAATGAAGCGTGCATTAGAGAATTCCTCTCAGAAGGAACCAAGCCAATAGCGCCACCGCGCCGAGACCAATAACAAAGGCGTATGAACGAACAAGTCCACTTTGCATTTTGCGTAGAAGTCCACTTGCGGCTCGAACTTCAGTACCAATGCCATTGACTGCGCCGTCGACCACTGCGGCATCAAATGCGGCTACTCCAGTAAAGGCTGCACGTCCTGGACCGCCGACAATTGCTGATACTGCTGAGTCATAGCGCCATGCGTCAGCCAAAATTTTCGGTTCAATAACTTTGAATTTGCCTTTTGAATAAACCGCAATGGAAGCAGCAACACCAGACACGGCAATTGCTACTGCAATCACTAAGAGCAACCATTTGTTCGCTTCCGCCCATGAACCAGCAATCGATGCTTCAGAGTGGCCAACAACTGGCTCAAGCCAATGTTCTAGGAACTTTGTGTTGTGGGAGAAAGGCAATTGAATAGCGCCACCAAGAATAGATAAACCAGCGAGAACAACAAGCGGAGTCACCATGGTCCATGGGCTTTCATGCGGTGTGTGATCGCCGTGTGCACCATTTTCTTCTGCATGATCATTCCAACGCGCTTCACCGAAGAACACCATGATGACTTGGCGAGTCATGTAGTACGCAGTGAGAAGAGCTGTAATGACACCGACAAGCCACAACAAACGGTTGTTGGCAAAAGCTGCCAGCAGAATTTCATCCTTCGACCAGAATCCGGCAAACGGAGGAATTCCGGCAATGGCCAACCAACCAATAATGAAGGTGATACCTGTGATTGGCATCAGCTTGCGAAGAGCACCCATCTTGCGCATGTCTTGTTCATGATGCATGCCGTGAATGACCGAGCCAGATCCGAGGAACAACAGAGCTTTGAAGAACGCGTGCGTCACCATATGGAAAATGGCTGCCACATACGCGCCTGATCCAATCGCAAGGAACATAAATCCCAATTGCGACACAGTTGAATACGCCAGAACTTTTTTGATGTCAGTTTGAGCAACTGCAATCGTCGCTGCAAACAGAGCAGTAACTGCACCGACTGTGGCAATAACATCGCCAACCCATGGAAACGACGCATGCAGAACTGGCGACATACGAGTTAAAAGAAACACGCCAGATGTGACCATGGTGGCTGCGTGAATCAGGGCAGATACCGGAGTGGGCCCTTCCATTGCATCAGGTAACCACAGGTACAACGGCAACTGTGCGCTCTTGCCACACGCTCCGACAAACAACATCAACGCAATACCTGTGGCAGTGACCGCTGCGATCTTCCCGCCAGTTGCTGCAGCATTGATACCCGAATACGACAGTGTTCCGACCGATGAAAAGGCAAGGAACATGGCGACCATCATTCCCCAGTCACCCACTCTGTTCGTGACAAATGCTTTCTTTCCTGCTGTTGCTGCAGAGTCACGGGTATGCCAGAAAGAAATGAGGAAGTAGGAACACGCACCCACACCTTCCCAACCAAGGAAAGTAACGAGGAGGTTCTCACCGAGCACCAACATGAGCATGGAGAAGACAAAGAGGTTCAGATACAAGAAGAACTTTGAAAACTTTGGGTCACCGTGCATGTAGCCAATTGCATACAGATGAATGAGTGAGCCGATTCCTGTGACAAACAGCGCCATGGTGATGCTGAGCGGGTCAGCCAATAGCGCCATGTCTACATGCAAAGACCCCACTGGCAACCAAGAGAACAATGTGACTACATGATGACGCTCTTCAGATGGACGCGACAGAAGATCAAGAAACACACCCACCACCACAACAAAAGAAGTCGCTGTCATCGCGGTAGCAAGAATTCCGGCACGCGGTTCACCAAGAACTCGACCAAAAAGGAAGATCAAAAGGAAACCAGCCAATGGCAATGCGGGAATAAGCCATACAAGATTCAACATGGCGTTTACCCCTTCAATCCTGACATATCGTCAACTGTCAAAGTGGTGCGACGGCGCATAATCGAAACGATGATGCCAAGACCGACCACAACTTCCGCTGCTGCAACAACAAGAACAAAGAACACCGCAACTTGACCGTTGATATCGGCAATTTGGGTGGACAAAGCCACGAACGACAAGTTCACGGCATTCAACATAAGTTCGATGCACATAAACATGATGAGTGGGTTACGACGAACCATGACTCCGACGGTTCCGATACCAAAGAGAACTGCAGACAAAATGAGGTACCACGTTTGTGTTGGCTGAATCACAGAAAACATGGCGTTCACTTTCCGGTCCCGACAGATTTTGCACGACGAGCCATGACCACTGTGCCGATAACAGCAACCAGCAATAGGACAGAAGTGATTTCAAATGCGAAAACGTTGTCACTGAAAATGACTCGAGCAAGCTGACGAATGTTTGCATCAGGAGACTGAATAGTTGTCTCGTTCACTCCCGCGCCTAACGGGCCGCGACCTGCGCGCGAAGACACAATTGCGGCAATGAGGATGCCCGAAACTCCAATACCAATGACTGCTGCCAACGGGCGCTGATTGGTGATGGGTTCAACGGAAAGATCTTCAGCCTTGTCGACACCTAGCAACATGATGACGAACAAAAACAAAACCACGATGGCTCCGGCATACACAATGACCTGAACTGCGGCCAGGAAATGAGCGTTATGCGCAACAAACATCACAGCGATACCAAACAATGTCAAGACAAGACTCATCGCCGCGTGAACAGGATTCGAGCGAGTGACCACGCCTAATGCGCCAGCAAGAACCATGGCTGCAGCAACGACAAAAACGAATAGTTCCATCAGTTGTCCAACTCGGATTCATCGCTGACAGATTGTGTTGACTCAGCGGGGCGAACGCCGTATCCGAGTTCGCCACCCCATGACACAACACCAACAAAATCTTCACTTCCAGCAGCAGCAGTAGCGCGCATCCATCCCGAAGTGTTCTGATCTTCACCAGGGCGCCAGTCTTCCCATGGAAGATGTTGCGGCATTCCGTGATTATCTACAAGAAGTTCTGACTTCGTATAGATGGCATCTTGGCGATTAGTAAACGAGAACTCGAACAATTTTGTTTCTGTAATGGCTTCTGTCGGACATGCTTCAACACACATGTCGCAATGAATGCAACGCAGGTAGTTGATCTCATAGATGAATCCAAAACGTTCACCAGGCGATGTAGGGCTATCTGGATTGTTGTCGGCTCCGCGTACATAAATGCACTTTGCAGGACATACGCCAGCGCAAAGTTCGCAGCCGATGCACTTTTCCATTCCGTCTTCATAACGATTCAAGACATGACGGCCGTGCATGCGCTCTGGCTTTTCAATCTTTTCGTCTTTGACGTCGGTGTGCTTGCGTCGAAACACGCGACCGCCTGAATATTCAGTTGTGACTTTGTTGCGTGCACCATGCTGACGCATGGTGACGAGAAATCCTCCGAAGTAGCCCATTAGAAGCTCGCCCCATCTTTCTCACGGTTAGCACGACTCACGTGTTGAGCTGCGAACAGCAACCCGTATCCACCAATCAACACCAATGCAGTGACGAGTGTGACCACAATCTGATCCCAGCCCGCATCTCGGCCAACACGTTGTGCTGCCAGCAGCATGAACCAACCAAGAGATCCTGGAATCAGAATCTTCCAGCCAAGATCCATGAGTTGGTCATAACGGAATCGAGGAAGAGTGGCGCGGAACCATACATATATATAAAGGAACACAAGCACTTTGAGAAGCAACCAGACAGTGCCCTCAATGGCGTTAGGTATAAACGGAATATCGAGCGTGGTGCTTCCAATAGAAATTGGCTGAGGACCACCAAAGAACAGTGTCACGATGAGCGCTGACATTGTGACTGTGTTCATGAATTCAGCCAAAAAGAAGAGGGCAAATCGAATGGACGAATATTCAGTGTTGAAACCGCCAACAAGTTCTTGTTCGGCTTCCACTAAGTCAAATGGCGGTCGATTCAATTCCGCGGTTGCTGCGATGAGGAAGATAACGAATGGAACAAAACCCGTAGCAACAATGTTCCAGTTACCGATTGACGATTGCATGTCGACTATGCCTGCAGTTGACAAAGTTCCTGATACCAGCAATACAGCACCGAGAGACAGACCAAGAGCTGCTTCATACGACACCATTTGCGCTGACGCACGTACTGCGCCGAGAAGCGGATACTTTGAACCACTTGACCACCCAGCCAGGATGATGCCATAGACAGCAATCGATGAAATTGCTAATGCAAACAGCACTCCGACAGGAGGATCAGCAAGTTGTAGTCGTGTCTGATGACCGAACAAAGTAACAAGGCCACCCTTGCCATCACGGAAATCCCCGCCGAGCGGAATGATGGCAAACGCAAGAAACGCGGGAACTAGTGCAAGGTATGGAGCCAAGCGGAACATGAAGTGATCAGAACGTTCGGGAATGAGATCTTCTTTGAAGAACAACTTGATTCCGTCAGCCAGTGTTTGCAGGATTCCCCACGGGCCTGCCTTGTTGGGGCCAACACGGTTCTGCATGCCTGCGATGACTTTGCGTTCAAACCACACCATCAACATTGTTGCGACTAAGCCAACAACAAAGACAAGCAATACCTTGACCAACACGATCAGGAGCGGCGTCCAAAGAACTTTGCCCACTAATAGTGGATCAAGGGCGAAAATTGTCGCGCTCACATTGACTCAATTCTGACATCAACAACAGAATCATTACGACGCACGAGTTCACGCACATCTGCACCTAATTGGTTGAAAGGTACCCACGCAGTTCCGCGCGGAATCGATGACGACGCACGAACCGGCAACACGATGGAACTATGTGAATTGGTCACTCTGACGTTTGCACCTTCAGCAGCACCCACGCGATCAAGATCAAGAGGGTGAATAAACACTTGTGCAGTTGTCGACAAGTTTTCTAGCGACGGACTTGTCACAGTACCCACAGCGCGATCGAACAACTTACGACTGAGGTCGAGGCGGAATTCATATGAATTGCGCGGCCCGGCAACAGCGGTAGCAGTCACAGTTGACGTTGGTGGCGTCACTGAAACAACAACTCCGTCGCGCTTCACTGCAACGGTTGTTGTGGTTGAACCAAAGTCTGGAAATGCATGAGACATTGCGTGCTGAATATCAGCCAATGTAGTGAGTCCTGATTCGTGACCAAGAAGCCCAAGCAGTTCAACCGCAATCATCCAGTCGGCGCGTGATGTGCCGTGTGGAGTGATTTTTTGTACCACTGAAGTAACACGACCTTCAAGGTTCATGGTGGTGCCATCTTTTTCACCGTAGGCAGCAGCGGGCAAGACAACATCTGCGTGTGATGCACTGGCTGACAAGAACGTGTCGATTGAAACGACAAACTTTGCTCCGGCAATTCCACGACGAGCAAGATCAACATCAGCAACATCGCTGAGGGGATCTGCACCAAGAAGAATGAGGCAATCAACCTGACCATTTGCAGAGGCTTCAAGAATTGCAGCGGCATCTTTGCCGTTACGAGGAGCAAGACCAAGTGACAGCGCGCCACGAACATTTCCGCGACGCAAAACCGGCAGCACGCTGGCTGATGGTGCGACTGCCAGAACAGACGACAACGCATCCATTGTGTGCGATGCAGATTCGGCAAGGTTTGGTCGACCCGCAACAACAACGACAGGGCCTGATGCAAGCTGTGCTGCAACATCAGCTTGTGCAAGCAATACAGACAATTGGGTTGAGGTAGTTCCAGATTCGGCACGAACCGACTTCCATGCATACTTCGTGAGACCAGTTTCATGTGATGAGACTTCAATAACGCGAATCTTCTTTTTCTGTACAGCATCACGAAGACGCAGGTACAGCACGGGAAGCTCTTCCTTGAGGTCAGGAGCTAAAAGAATTACTGTGCCACCTGCACAAGCAGAATCGATTGTTGCCTGAGAATACGAGAACACTGATGCCGGCAGGCCGTCGTCTAGTTGAGCATCACGCATGGTGATCCCTGCTGCATCAGCAAGTGCACCCCACATAAATGCATCTTCATTTGTTCCGCGAGCACCACCAAGAATGGCTACTGATCCTTCACGTGCATGACGAATAACGCGGGCAACTGATTCAAGCGCTTCCGACCAAGACGATGCAGCAAAAGAATCGCCCGACTTCACTTGCGGAGTGGAAAGGCGTTCATCTGAGTTAGTTGATTGGAAATTGAAACGACCTTTGTCGCACAACCATCCCCAGTTCACTGGATCGCTATCAACACCTTGGAAACGCAACAATTCATCACGGCTTGATTGCACAACGGTGCGACAACCAACAGAACATGTTGTGCATGTGCTTTCGCGTTGTTCAAGGTCCCACGGGCGAGCTTTGAATCGGTACGGAGTCGCTGTCAATGCACCTACTGGGCAAATTTGAACAGTGTTACCGGAGAAGTACGAAGCAAATGGTTCATCAGGGAACGTCATTACCTGAGTGTTGTTTCCACGCTGAGTGAAACTAATGAGTGGGTCACCTGCAACTTCATCTGCAAAGCGTGTGCAACGGTCGCATAAGATGCAGCGTTCGCGATCAAGAAAGACCAACTCACTAATTGCAATTGGCTTTTCATAGTGACGTTTTTCTTCGACAAAACGACTCTCACCAGCACCATGGCTAAACGCCTGGTCTTGTAACGGACACTCCCCGCCCTTGTCGCATACTGGGCAGTCAAGAGGATGGTTTGCAAGAAGCAGTTCAATCATGCCTTCTTGTGCGCGCTTCACTTGCGGCGTATCGGTGCGAACCACTTGGCCGTCAGCAACAGGAGTCATGCAACTTACGACCATCATGGGACCGCGTGGGCCTTCCACTTCCACCATGCACTGACGACACATGCCGACTGAGCTCATACGTGGGTGATAGCAAAACCGTGGAATGTATTCGTCAACACTGTCTGCGGCAGCAATGATGAGATCGCCTTTGCGGGCAGCAACAGTGCGGCCGTTAATAGTGATTGATACCGCGTTTGGATCTTGAGGCGGCATGTTGTCGGCATCGGTGGTGTCAATAGTGGTCATTCGGAAACCGCCGTTACTTTGATCATTGTGCGCTTCACAATGCGCGCGTCGAATTCGCTACGGAACAACGTGAGTGCGGAGTGAACCGGTGCATACGCAGATGGCCCAACGAAACAAATGGTGTTCATGCGATACGGGAACGGCACAGCAGCGATTCCGAGTTCCTCGTTTGACGCATGAGGGAATGCACCAGGGCAAATTGATTCGCCCACTTCAAATAACTGATCAAGGTCAGCATCGGTGCCCTTGCCATCAACAACGCGAGACAAAATACGTTCGAGCCATGTACCACCTTCACGACATGGTGTGCATTTGCCGCACGATTCATGAGCGTAGAAGCGAGTAAGAGTTAATGCTGCTCGCGGAATATCAGTGGTGGAGTCCATCACCATGATTGCGCCAGAACCGAGCATCGAGCCGGCAGGTCCGACTTGGCTTGCTTCAAATGGAAGATCAAGTTGATCAGGCGTGAACCACGGAGCTGATCCGCCACCAGGTACAAAAGCCTTGAGGTCATTTCCGTTTCGAATGCCTTGGCAGAACTCGTCTCCGTACAACAAATCACGGAATGTTGTAATGCCATTGATGATTTCAAACACACCAGGACGATTGACATGACCAGACACTGCAACCATGCGTGTGCCAGGAGAAGTCGCAGTACCAATCGCTGTGTATGCAGCAGCGCCGTTATTCAACAACCATGGAAGGTTGGCAAGGGTTTCCACATTGTTAACAATTGTTGGTTGTCCGTACAAACCGTTTGCTGCAGGGAAATACGGAGGCTTCAAACGCGGCATTCCGCGATTACCTTCAAGGCTTTCAATCAATGCAGTCTCTTCACCAACTACATAGGCACCGGCACCCCAGTGAAGAACAATGTCCAAAGAAAACTTTGAGCCAAGAATATTTTTACCGATGTATCCGGCTGCATACGCCTCGTTGAGGGCTGCCACAACGCGCTCTTGAGCAAGCGCCATTTCACCGCGTATATAGAGGAAGCATTGCGAGAGGCCAGCTGCATACGAAGCAATAAGGCATCCTTCAATCAATTGATGCGGATCACGTTCCATTAACAAACGGTCTTTGTACGTTCCTGGTTCACTTTCGTCGCCGTTGACAACGAGGTACCGCGGCCACACGCCTTGTGGCATGAGTCCCCATTTATTACCGGCAGGGAAACCAGCACCACCACGACCAAGAACAGTGGCGTTCTTTACTTCATCATGAATTTCATTTGCAGGACGGGCTAACGCCGACCGCAGACCTTTATAACCGTCAGTAGCTAAGTAGCGCTCGAGCGTGTACGAGTCTTCGTATTGAAAACGTGAAGTTACAACTTGAGGACGATCGCCAGCATAAAAGCCGGGTGCATGGTTCCAGGTTCCGCCGGTCATAGCGCAGCCTTTCCATCAAGCCATACAGGATTTTCTGTCACTGTTTCAGGTGCTACCGCACCGACTGCCCGATCAACTGGAATGTGTTGGCGAACTGAAGCAACGACACCATGTGCAGGAATTTCAGATTCAAGCTTTCCAGCGGACAAATCATCAATAAGAGTGTCGAGTTGATCTGCCGTTACGCGATAGCGATAGCGATAATTGACTTGCAAACACGGTGCCTCTGTGCACGCAGCCTGACATTCGGCACGTTCAAGGGTGAACTTTCCGTCTGACGTTGTAGAACCCATCTTGATACCAAGACGTTCTTCCGCGTGATGCATTAGTTCTTCTGCTCCCAACAATGCGCACGACATGGTGCCGCAGATGTTGATGAGATATTTCCCTACTGGTTCAAACTTGAACATTTCGTAGAACGAAGCGGTGCCGAATACTTCAGCCGAGGATGCGCCAACGAGTTCACCAATGTGTGCCATGGCTTCATTAGTGACGTAACCGTCTTGTTCTTGTGCCAGGTGCAGCAACGGAATAGTGGCAGACCGAGCCTTTGGATAGCGACCAATAATTTCACGAGCAAGGCGCACGTTTTCTTCTGATAATCGAGCCATTAGCGATCAACCTCCCCGAGAACCGGATCAACGGAAGAAATAACTGCCACTGCGTCAGCTACAAGTCCGCCGCGCATCATGTGCGGCATTGTTTGAATATTGACGAAAGATGGTGCGCGCACGTGCATGCGATATGGATTTGAGGAGCCATCGCTCACGATGTAACAACCGATTTCACCTCGTGGGCTTTCGATAGCTACATACACTTCACCTTCGGGAACTTTGAATCCCTCTGTGAAAATCTTGAAGTGGTGAATAAGAGCTTCCATTGACTCGTCGATACGTGCACGAGGTGGTGGAGTGACTTTCTTGTTCTGAATGCGGTAATCACCAGAAGGCATGCGATCAAGAATTTGATACACAATGCGCATTGACTCGCGAATCTCGTTGAATCGGATTGAATAACGATCGTAAGCGTCACCGTACTGACCAACAATGACATCGAATTCCAATTGGTCGTAATGCAAATATGGCATGTCACGACGTAAGTCCCATGCAACACCGGTGGAACGAAGAATTGGTCCAGTCGCACCAAGAGCTATTGCTTCTTGTGCAGTAATGACACCTACTCCTTGCAGACGCTCACGCCAGATTGGCTGACCAGTCATCAAAATGTCATATTCCTCAAGTCGAGATGGCAAGCCTTCAAGAATTGTCAGAACATCATCGCGCCAACCAGCAGGCAAGTCTGCTGCAAGGCCTCCAGGACGAATGAAGTTGTGGTTCATTCGAAGGCCTGTGACCTTTTGAAAGAATCGAAGAACATCTTCACGTTCGCGCCATCCGTACAACATCATGGACACTGCACCGAGGTCCATCCCGTTTGTAGCCAAGAACAACAAGTGGCTGCTCATGCGATTGAGTTCGGAGAGCAACATGCGCATCCACACAGCGCGCTCTGGAATGTCGCCATCAATGCCGAGCAATTTCTCAACTGCCATTGAGAACACAAGCTCATTATTTAATGGTGAGAGATAGTCCATGCGAGTGACATTGGTGCCACCTTGCATGTAGGTCAGAGCCTCGCCTGTCTTTTCCATTCCGGTGTGCAAATATCCAATAATTGGTTTGCACCTCAGAACAGTTTCACCTTGCAGCTCAAGCATGAGCCGTAAAACACCGTGAGTACTTGGGTGTTGTGGTCCCATGTTGATGATCATGGTTTGATCTTCAGGAGCTTCAGTTTGCACTTCAGCAAGAAGGGCTGCTTCGGTTTCACTGAGACGTAATACCGAACCAACTTCGCGAAGTAATTCTTTCGCCGTCAGTTCACTACGTGAGAGAAGTTCTTGTCCACCTTCAGCGGTACCAGCAGCAATAATGGTCATGAGTGAGCACCTTTGAACTGCACCGGAATTGAGCCTTGGCTGTAATCCTTGCGTAACGGGTGACCGTCCCAGTCTTCTGGCATCAAGATGCGAGTCATGTCGGGATGACCGGTGAACACGATTCCGAACATGTCGAACGTTTCACGCTCGTGAGCTTCCGTACCAGGATGAATATCAAACAACGATGGCACTGTGGTGTCTGATGCCGGAACTTGTACACGCACGCGAATGCGCTTGCGCAGTGACAACGACATCAAGTTGACGACTACTTCGAATCGCTCGGGTTGAACACCAAAGCCGATCGAGCGATTAGGCATAGCGAGGTAGTCAACACCAGTGAGATCGACACACATTTCGTATCCTTCATCAGCCAAAGATTTGATAACAGAAACGTATTGATCGCGAGTGGCGTGCAATACACGTTGTCCGAGAGAATCTTGAACTGGGCAACCGTGTTGAGTCTCTACGGCATTCTCCACTGTTTCTGCAACGTCGCTCATAATTACTTCGTTCCGATTGTGACTGAAGTATGAGCAGCAAGTTCAGCTGAAAGTTCAACACCAGCGCCACCATTGTTTGCTGCACGACGTCGCATAATTTCACCGTCTTCAATGAGTTGGTGAAGTGTTTCAATCGCGTGGATCAGAGTTTCTGGTGTTGGTGGGCAACCTGGTGCGTACACATCAACAGGAACGATCTGGTCAACGCCTTGCACGATTGCATAGTTGTTAAACATGCCGCCACTTGATGCACAGACTCCCATGGAGATGACCCACTTCGGTTCCATCATTTGGTCGTAGACCTGACGAAGAACTGGTGCCATTTTCTGACTCACACGACCAGCAACGATCATGATGTCAGCTTGACGAGGAGATGCGCGGAACACTTCCATTCCGAAACGAGACAAGTCGTAATGCGAAGCTCCGGTACCCATCATTTCGATTGCACAACATGCAAGACCAAACGATGCTCCCCAGCTAGAACGAGAACGCGCCCACTTCACTAAATCTTCGATGCGAGCCGTAACGAAGTTGTGGTCCATGCCACCAAGGCCGTCGTCTGCGATGTTTTGAACAACTCCCACTAGGCAGCTCGTCCTTCGGAACCAACAACACGAATAGAACTTGTTGAATTGAAACCAAGTGACTCTTGCGTTTCGAGTTTGTTTGAACGCTGCAGTGGACCCCAATCAAGAGCTCCACGCGCAATCATGTATACGAATGCAACGAAGAACACCGCGCTAAACGACACCATTTCGAAAAATCCGTATGTGCCGAGAAATTCACGATCAACTGCGTACGGATACGCAAAAATGATTTCAATGTCAAACATGATGAACAACATTGCAACAACATAGAAACTGACAGGGAATCTCTCTGGCGGTTCACGACTTGGCACGATTCCGCATTCGTACGGTGCTTCCTTGGCCGAGTTTGGACGATTAGGGGCAAGTAACTTCGATGCGAGAAGACTGATGACAGCAAACAAAATTGCCAGCACCATCAACGCAACTATCGGAAGGTACTGGCCCATGTTCTAGGCCACCGAAGATTTGTTTGCAAGGTTCTTGCGCAACAAAGTCTCACGACGATGCAAGATCCAACAGAGCAAGAAGAAAATTATTCCTGATCCGAATGCAATGAGGAACGCCGGTTTGCGTCGTGCCCCAAGATCGCGGATCATGATGACGTACCGATGAGGCTGCGTTGTATCAATCTGCACTCGAGCCGGTGCACGACCTGGTTCCGCACGTTGTGTAACAACTGGTGCAATTTCCACAATTGCGTAACGAGGTGTGTGCTTGAAAGCTATGAAGTCAATGGAATCGCCAAGTTTCGGATAACGAGCGCCACCTTTGTCGTATACAGCGACTGCTGAATACTCTCCGGCTGCATATTCCTTCGTTTCAATCTGAATGATTTCGTCAGCAGATGCAATGGCCTGACCACGCTGTGGATCGGATTCGGCAAGAATTTTCCAGCCTTCACCTACTAATTGATCTGAGACCTTCTTTGCTGCCGCAACAGGTTCAACGCCCTTCAAGTCGCTAGATCCGTCAACAACTCCTGATTGGTTCAATAACGCGCCATCGCGAACGATGGTGATTGGTTGACTAGGAACCCATGTGGGCATTGGGCCTTTGAGACCGATGCCGTAGACCGCCCAAATGATTGCCATTGACATCATCCAGCCAGTGAGACCTGCCATTGCGACGAGGAATCCAAGTCGTGCGCCAAGGTTTGTACCAAGAAGCAAATATGTAGATCCCATCAAGACGGACACGGAAATAATGACAATCATCCATCCGCGGATCTCTGGTTCCCAACTAACTGCAAGTAGCGCTGACAACATCACAAACTCCGAACGTATTCCACGATTAATTTCAATTGATCGCTCGTGTACATCTGACCAAATGCAGGCATACGTCCGCTTCCTTGACCTTGCGCACCGTAACGCTTGCCCAGTTCTGAACCACCACTAATAAACGCGATCATGTCTGCCTGGTTCGGGAACTGCCTGATACTGGAACCACCGGTGAGGTTTGGCCCTAAAGCTCCACCACCAGTTGTTTGAGGATCGTCGTATGACCAACCCTTTGTATGGCAGCGCGCACAGGAGTACGCGCCTGAGTTCAAATTGAGATTGAAAAGTGCTTCACCCATCGACCCATATGCACCACTATCTACTTGGCGCTGTGCTTCAGCCATAATCGCCTTGTTTTCCGATGCAGGAAGTTTTCCATCGTCGCACGTGGGGTTATATGGACCACGAGGTTTCAGACAGCCGACTTGAGGAATTTGAATCGACTTGAGATATTCAATGAGCGTGGTGATCGATTGATCGTTCATTGGTCCACCGCCCAGTGTTCCCCATGCAGACATTGGAGAGAATGGACGGCCGTAGTTCAAAACAAATCGAATCTCATCGTCGGTGTAGCGATACAACACTGTGTTCAGAGCTGGAGCTTTCCACGACACTGCTTTTACTTCTCCGGTTGTCGGATCAGTAACGGCATATGCAGCAACACCGCCGCTTGCTTTCATGCCACCATGACACCCCGCACAGTTGTAACCACCGTCAGCAGTCGGCTTGAACAACGTTGCGCCCCACTGGGTGAATCGCTTTTCGAATCCGAACTGCGCTTGAGCTGTACGAGCTGGTTCGCGAACCCAATAGAGAGGTAAAGCAATAGTGATGATGACAAGGAAGAGCAATCCGAGAACTTGCACTCGCTCGAGACGTGGTCCTTCGAGTGCCTCATCGTCGTAATACGGCTTGCGGTTTGCGGCGAGTGTTTGTTCAGCACCGATTTCAGCACGTGATGACCGAACATTAAAGATTGCATACATCACCCAACCACCGAGGGCGAGGATGAGAATCACCCAAGCAATAGAAGTACTAGTTGCTGCGAACATGATTAATGGTGTCCTCCCGCTGCGCCGATGCAGTGTGGTCCTTCGGCTTCTTGACCAGTGGTGTTAGTTCCAATTGCTGGCCCAGCAAATACTGCGCCAGTATCGATAGTAAGAACGCCGTTCACAATTGCGACTCCGAAACGATCCATTCCGCGAGGAGCTGGTCCACCCTTTTTCTCACCGACACGGTTGTACTGAGAACCATGGCATGGGCATTCAAACCATTGAGAACTAAGGCAGTTAGGTACACGGCAACCAAGGTGTGGGCACTTCTGATACAACGCAACAATTCCTGCTTGCATTCCGGAAAACACCGGTGCTTGCTTGCCATAAATGGCTTTACCTTTGCCAATTGCGTCCTTCGGATATTCCGTCACCCATGCACGAGCTTCTGACAAGTACAAGAAACCCTTGTTTTGGCGAATCAGCTGAATGACATCATCGATTTTTCCGGCGTTGATCTTGGAACCAAATCCGCCTTCAGCGCCTTTCCACAAGAATCCGACAACAGACGCACCAAAGGTTCCGACGCTGATGGAGAGCAACGTGATTGTGGCGCGGTTGAAGAACATACGGCGTGAGACACCAAGAGCTTCTTCGTCTGGAGCAACCCAAGGAGCTACTTCAACTGGAGCACTCTTCACAAGAGAAGTCGAACGAGCAGATGCTTGTGCTTCTACTTCACGACCAGTTGGTTCAGTATCTGAAATTTTTGTTTGCGTATTGCGCGAACGTGTCTCGCGAGACAGCGCACCTGCACCACGTACTTCAGTTGTACGCGAAGTTGTGAGAACAACAATCAAACCAAAAATGATTGCGGCAATGACAACAATTGCGATGACAATTCCGGTGCTCATGACAGTTCGTTCCTTGCTTCTATTTCGTTACGTCGAGGGTTATTGGGGGCAATCATGGTCATCATTACAAGTCGAAGAAAATTCCGTCACGCCATGGGAAGGTGAAGTTGAATCCGGGACCACGGAAGAAAGAACCAATAATGACGAGTACTGCCCAGAACATGAGGAACAAAGTGAACATTGATGTCATCCACTTGCGATCTTCTGGTCTGTTCGAAGGATTCTTGTCAACAAACGGAGCCAAGATTAGGACAACAAGTCCCATTCCGGGAAGAGTCACACCAGCAATCATCGGGTGGAACATTGTGAGAAGTTCCTGAAGACCAAGGAAATACCAAGGGGCCTTTGATGGGTTTGGTGTTTTGTTGAAGTCAGCGGCGTGCATCAACGGAGCATTAACAACCCACGAAAAAACGAACAAGAATGCTGTACAAGCAAGTGCTGCTACAAATTCCACTGCCAACAAGTGAGGCCAGGTGTGAACTTTGTCGACAGGTGCTGCTTTGGTTTCTTGAATTGAACCGGACTTAACAACAGTCAACAAACGTTGTGTATGTCCACCAGGACCTGCACCAACAGGCAATCCAGCAGACGGGGCTGCTGCAACAACTGCAGATGCTTTCTCGGCTACTGCTACTGCACCACCATCACCGCGTGCAGCTTTACTGCGCTCGAGTAAGTGGTCAGGAATTCGAGAGTCACCACCGGCAGCGGCAGCCGGAGCTGCTGCATCTTCAGCAGCTTTATCGCGAGCAGCTTGTGCTCGCTTGAGGAGATGTTCGGGGATTTCAGTCATTAGATGTCCTCTCGATCACAAAGGTCCGGAAATTCCGCCGTCTTTACGAACACGCCAGAAGTGGATGGCCATAAAAATAACGATGACGAATGGAAGCATCAATACGTGCAACACGTACCAACGAAGAAGAGTTTCAGAACCAATTTCAACTCCACCGAGTAAAACGAATCGCACTTGCGAACCGAATACCGGCGTGTAACCCATCATGTTGGTTCCTACCGTTACAGCCCACAGAGCTAACTGGTCCCACGGCAACAAATATCCAGTGAAAGACAGGAGCAAAGTGAGTGTCAACAACACAACACCAATGACCCAGTTAAATTCACGAGGCGCTTTATATGCACCGTGATAAAACACGCGAGACATATGCAGGAATGTAGACAACACCATGAGGTGAGCTCCCCATCGGTGCATGTTTCGAACAAGAAGTCCGAATGTCACTGATGTCTGCAAAGTTTGAATGTCTTGCCATGCAGCTACACCCGTTGGGCGATAAAAGAACATCAAGAAAATGCCTGTCACTGTTAGCAAAATGAACAAAAAGAAACTAAGACCGCCAAGGCACAGTGTGTAACTGACCTTGACTGCGTGACGCTTTACCTTCACTGGGTGCAAGTGGTACAGCACCGAGTTCATGATGACGTACGAGCGGTTACGAGGGCTGTCTGTGTAGCCCTTACGGAAGATTGAACCAGGACGGAAAATTGCATTCCAGGCCTGACTGCCTTGCATTTGATTGCCTAATTTGGCAGCCCGCTCTTTGAGAGTGGGGCGTGGATTATCAAGAACTTTTGCCATGGGCAATTACCTCAGAGTCGCATTCCATAGCCGTAGCCATGGTTATTAGTTCGGATATGACTGTCACCATTGGGGTCTGCTACACCAACTTTGCCCAAGATGATTACTCCTGTTGGGCAACGATCGACACAGAGTGCGCAACGGGTGCACACATCATCGTCAATGATGAAAAGAACGTTGTCAGAAGGATCTGACCCAGGCATTTCTGTATGTTCTGCCTCTGCAATTGCGTCGGGCGTGACCATGTGGATGCACTTCCACGGACAAATATCGACGCAGCCCTCACACATGATGCATTCACTTTGATCAATATGAATGAACTGCTTTGGCTTGACAGCCTTGCCAAGGTAATCAGCATCCACCTCAACGAGTTGATACTCAGTTGACCATTCCGGCATTGGTGGGTTTGCGTCTGTACGTGCCATTTTGAATTATTTCTTCACCAATGGACGGCCGTAGGTAGACACTTCGATTTCTTTTGCACCGCGTTCGCCGCGCTTTTGCCACCAAACGAACATGAACACCATGAGCACGATGAAATACACGTGAATCACGACAGTAAGAATGTCGCGCACTGCTTCATAGCTAACGGTCATGGGGAAGTTTCCGCCAAATGCCTTGGGCTTCAAGATGTTGAAAGGTCCAAGAAGCAACTTGTCTTTGCGCCATCCAAGATTTTTTCCGGCGTGATCGAGAAATTGATGCGGCACGACGCCGAACGCGAGAAACAGAACAAAGAAGGTGTAAACAGCACCAATCATGGCTTCACCCCATGTTGTTTCAGTTCCTACTGGACGACGTTTTCCAAAGGGAATGACTAAAAGAGCCATCACTGTTGTGAGGCCAAAGGAAAACAAAAAAGCCTGGTTAACTCCTGGCCATCTGAGTATGTCAATCGAGAGCATGGACGATTCTTCTTCTCCGGTCCTGGTGACGGTTGTGTCATGGGGCAGGTGCCTAAGCACATAGAACACTAGTCACCACAGAGCCAGAAGTCCCATTTTCTCGAACTGCCCTCAGGCGTCACTTTCGTCACAAACTTGTACCCGAGGTTGTGCCATTGTGCATCTCTGCTTGGATTTCTCGACGTCGAGGTCCTCGTGGCAATCTTCTTGACTTTTCGCCACGATGATTACTTGCGCGGGTGAATGTTTGTCTATCGTGGAGGGGTCAGGCATTGCATCTGAGGGCATCCCGCCCTCTTAGAGGCCTGACAGGTCTCCCCGAGAGGTAAGCGCAGTGACCGAGATTCCCGAGCACCTTCTGAATCGCTCTAAAGCCCGACGCGCAGAAGCGTCTGGCGAAAGCACCAGTGACAGCACCCCAGCGGTTGCTGCCCCGGCTTCAGCAGCACCCGCACAAGCTAAACAGGCTCCGGCACCAAAGGCTGTCGCCAAAGATCCTGCCTATGTTGTTGCTGCAAAAACCCGCAAGAAGATTCCGTTCTGGGCAATGACTAGCTTGGCACTTCTTCCTGCATGGGCGATGTTGTATCTCGTTGCTTTGAAGCCGGCAGAAAAAGTTGTTGTTGGTCCAATGTCTATTGGCGCCACCACCTTTGGTTCATGCGCTGGATGTCATGGCGCTGACGGTGCTGGTGGTGCTGGTCGTGTTTTGTACCAAGGCGAAGTTTTGAAAACATTCCCTCATATCGAAGACATGTTGAACTTCGTTTATAACGGAAGCCAACGTTTCGTAGCAGCAGGTATCAAGGGATACGGCGATCCGAAGCGTGAAGGCGGCCAGCATGTGCCTTTGTCATACAACGGAAACCCAATGCCAATGCAGGGTGAAAAAGCTGGTGGAGCTTTGACTGAGGCAGAAATTCTTTCTGTTGTTTGTCACGAGCGCTACACAATTTCTGGTGCTGACCCAGCAAGCGAAAAATGGAAACCAGAATATGACACTTGGTGTTCGCCAGATTCTGAAATCTTCAAAGCACTTGAAGCCGGCACATCCACGTTCGACTCCATCGAAAAAGATTTTGCAATGCTTCCTGTAAAGCCTGGCGCAGTTGGTACAGAAGCTCGCGCTTCAGTCTTTAAATAATTATTGACACTTCACAGACACAACGTTGTCTGTTGTGAGATTCATAATCGATGTACTGAGATGATCAGGAAAGCGCGTAATAAAGTCGCGCAATGACGACGTAGGCACATCACCACATTCACGCTTCACGGGTGTAGCTAATTTTAC
>JBAXVL010000015.1:0-38577 GCA_037129095.1 Actinomycetota bacterium
TGAAGACCCCGAAGAGGGTCTTGCGATTGCGTTGCGCGCAACCGACGTTGAATAATTAGCCGCGAGCCTTGAGTGCTTCGATGAGCTTTGGAAGAACCTTGTGCACATCGCCAACAATTCCGAGGTCAGCAACACCGAAAATTGGTGCTTCTTTGTCTTTGTTGATTGCGATGATGTTCTTTGAACCCTTCATACCCACCATGTGCTGTGTTGCACCAGAGATGCCTGCAGCAAGGTAGATCGTTGGCTTCACAACTTTTCCGGTCTGACCAACTTGGTAAGAGTAAGGAACCCAACCGGCATCGACGATTGCACGTGATGCACCAGGTGCACCCTTGAGCAACTTGGCAAGGTCTTCGATGAGTGCATAGCTAGATGCTTCACCAAGTCCACGGCCACCAGAGACAACAATGTCTGCTTCGTCAAGTTTTGGACCAGTTGTTTCTTCAACATGAACTGCTGTGACTTGAGCAGCACCTGCTGCACCAAGATCAGGAACAGCTACTGCAGTCACTGCAGCTGCTGCGCCACCTGCTGATTCAGCAACGAATGACTTCGGGCGGAATGCTGCAAGGAATGGACCAGCACCAGTGAATGTTGTTGAGACCAATGTGTTGCCACCAAAAATTGGCGTAACGACAGTGACGCCGTCACCGCTGTCACTGATGTCGATGTTGTTTGTAATAACTGTCTTGTCAAGCTTGACCGACAAACGTGACATGACGTCGCGACCTTCGTAGTTCTGAGGGAACATGATGAGGTCAGGAGTGTCGCCACCGTCGATAACGCTCTTCAAAGCAGATGCAATTGCAACGCCAGGAAGTGATGCCCCGTGATTGATCGCATATACCTTTGTTGCACCGAACTCACCGAGTGCTGCAGCTGATGCGCCGTCGCCTCCGATGATTGCGGTGACGTTTGATGAAAGCGAACGTGCCTTAGTAAGAAGTTCGAGTGTGGCTGACGTTGGTGCGCCATTGGCAACCTGTGCGAAAACCCAGATGTTGTTGAGTGTCATGATTTTTTCCTCTTCGTAACTTCGACTTAGATGACCTTCAGGTTCTCAAGGAACCCGACAATCTTGGTGAATGTTTCGCCATCGTCTTCGATGATTTCTCCGGCCTGACGCGCTTCAGCTTGTGCAATGCTGCTGATCTTTTGACCAGCGCCTGCCCAGCCGACTGGCGTGATGCCAAGATCAGATGCGGTGACTTCTTCCACTGGCTTTGACTTTGCAGCCATGATGCCTTTGAACGATGGGTAGCGAGGCTCAACAACACCAGCAGTAACGCTGATAAGTGCTGGCAATGCGCATGTGACTTCGTCGTAACCGTTTTCGGTCTGACGATCAACTTTCAATACGCCGCCCTCAACAGAAACTTTCTTTGCGAAAGTCACTGAAGGAAGTCCAAGAAGTTCTGCAATTTGTTCAGGCACTGTTCCGGTGTATCCGTCTGATGATTCAGTTGCACCGATGATGAGGTCTGCTCCACCAAGACGAGTGATTGCTGCTGCAAGAATTTTTGCAGTGGTGAGTGCATCAGAACCTTGCAATGCAGGATCAGAAATGAGCACACCTTTTGCTGCTCCCATTGCAAGCGCCGTGCGCAGACCAGAGGTTTCATTATTTGGTGCCATGGAGACGAGGCTTACTTCGCCACCGCCTGCTTTGTCGACCAACTGAAGAGCCATCTCAACGCCGTAAGCGTCTGAGTCGTCGAGGATGAGCTTGCCATCTCGCTTCAGGGTGTTAGTGGCCCCATCAAGCGCACCGGGCGCTGCTGGGTCGGGAATCTGCTTGACGCATACGATCACATTCATGCCTTCCATTGTTACCGAGAGGTAGCCCCGATACCCAACCCAAGCGCCCTCCAAACCTTCCTTTTGGCGTGACCCTCGTCGCATGCGCTGATACCGTGAAAAGCCTTGCGCATCCTCCTCATCGTCAATTCCTTTGCGTCATCAGTGACGGCCCGCAATACCGTTACTGTCCACGAACGCCTGTCACAGCGCCATGACGTGCAGGTGGTGGAAACAAACCGCCGCGGCCATGCAACCCGTTTTGCCGAAGATGCTGCCCGACGAGGCATCGATGTGGTTGTTGCCTATGGCGGCGACGGCACCTTAAACGAAGTGGCCACCGGGGTCGCCACCACTGACACTGCACTTGCAGTTCTGCCAGGAGGATCAACCAATGTGTTTGCTCGCACGCTGGGAATGCCAAACGACGCACTCGATGCTGTTGACCTCATCATCGAAGCACTCGACCGTAACGACATCACACCAATTGGTCTTGGTCGCGCGAATGGTCGCTTCTTTACATTTCACACAGGCATCGGGTACGACGCAGCAGTAGTGCGACGCGTGGAGCAACGTGCTGGCCTCAAGCGTTACGCAGGCAACCCACTGTTCATCGCTGCAGCATTACGTACATGGGGTCTTGATTACGACAAGAAGCGGCCACACTTCGCGCTTGATTTTGGTGATAGCGACACAGTGAGCAATGGTTTCTTTTCCATCATCATGAATACGAATCCGTATACCTATTTGGGCAACAGACCATTTGACATTGTTCCGTCAACAAGTTTGTCAACCGGATTATCAGTCGTCACTTTTACATCGCTCAAAACAACACACATGTTGCGCACTCTTGCATCTGCATTACAGGGCGGCGGAGTAAAGAATTTTCCGTGGCTTGACATACGCACCAACGTGCAACGCGTAGTAGCTAGCGACTCTCGACCGTTCCCGTACCAACTTGACGGGGACTACTTGGGTGAAATTCAAAAAGTTGAGTTCGAGTTTGTGCCGAATGCGGTGCGTCTCGTGCGATCACATCCGTAGAACTACTTCGCGTCACGCACCTGAATGGCCACGTCTGGCACGTTTGTGCAGATGCCATCAATTCCCCAGCCAATGACTTCTGCCATGCGAGCCGGATCATCAATGGTCCATGAGTTCACTTGCAGGCCATGGGAATGGAACACCTCGATACACCTCTGATTCAAAAACTTTGTGTACGGGTGTAATGCCGTATAGCCAAACCCTGCCAGATCACGTGCGACACGTTCAAGGTCTTCATCGCGCACACCTTCAGTGAGCCATGCTGTACGGACTTCGGGGCGCAACGTACGCATTGCATCAACAGTTGGTCTGTTGAATGCGGAAATCAACCAGCGATGATCTTCGCCGCGTTCGGCAAGATGTTCGGCAACCGTGGCGGCCAAACTGTCCTTTGCGTCATAATCGACATCCGCTGGGTGATTCTTAATTTCAATATTGACCCACATGCCTTCGCACGCATCAAGAGCTGCTGAAAGCAACGGCACATCAACGGGAAGTTCCACCGCTGTCATTTCGCAAATTACGCGACCATCGGGCAATACAGCGTCGTGATGCACGGCCATTGCACCATCACGCGTGCGCCGAACATCAAGTTCCACTGCATCTGCGCCCATTGTTCCGGCACGACGAAAAGCTGCGAGAGTATTTTCCCGTTCCGCCCGTGAGGCACCCCTATGGGCTATTACCTGAATCTGTGTCATATTGCTCACGCCTTCGGTGGATTTATATTTGTACTTTCAAAATACAACCTGAGAACTTTGGTTTCTGCATTGTCACTTGGCATCTTGGCTCGTAGCGTTCACTCTCGGCAGTTATCTGCCAGCCCGTTTCGCGCTTTGCGCCTTAGTCCCCAAACAAAGGAAGTCCGACGTGTCAATCCTCGCGTCATCTCTCGCTCTTGGTAGTGCCGATTACACATGGCGCGATCAGGCCATGTGTCGAGATACAGATCCTGAATTGTTTTTTCCTATCGGAACTACCGGACAAGCATTGTTGCAAATCGCAAAAGCAAAATCAGTATGTTGCCAATGCCCTGTCACCGTTGAATGCCTCGAGTTTGCACTTGAAACAAATCAAGACACTGGCATCTGGGGTGGCAACTCAGAAGATGAGCGCCGACAAATGCGTCGCACCGCAGCTCAACAAGCCCGTAGTCAGCGCGCTCAGTAAATCAATCGCTCTGTAAGGGCACCCGCAACAGAATCACTGTTCCGGTATTTCCATCTCGCGGAACAAACTCAACCTCTGCCAACTCTTCGGCATGTGCGGGTCGCATTTCAATTGTTCCCGCTAATTCCGTGGTGACCAACGTTCGCACGATGGATAAGCCAAGACCTTTGGCATCTGCCAATTTGAATCCGGCAGGAATCCCACGGCCGTCATCAATCACTGCAATTTCTAATTCAGACTCTTCTACGTGAAGACGCACTGCAACATTTCCGCCGCCATCGCCTTCGGGAAATCCGTGATCAACAGCATTCTGCAACAACTCAGTCAGCACCACCGACAACGGTGTCACAACCGTGGCGGCAAGTCGCCCGCCATCGCCAATCACCATGAATCGCATCGGACGCTCAGGCGACTGCAAACTTTCTTCTACAAGTCGCAGCAACGGTCGCACAATTTCTACAAACGCCACGTCATCACCCGGTTCACGAGACAACGTCTCATGTACCAATGCAATGGTGCGAATGCGTCGCACTGATTCAGCAACTGCAGCTTTTGCTTCGGGAGACTCAAGCCGTCGCGCCTGCAATCGAAGCAATGATGAAATAGTCTGCAAGTTGTTTTTCACTCGGTGATGAATTTCACGAATGGTTGCATCTTTCGACAGCAACAACCTGTCGCGACGTCGTAATTCACTGACATCACGCAACAACATCACGGCCCCTGTTACAACAGGTTCTCCATCAACTTCATCAACAATCGGAATGCACCTAGTAAGCAGCGTTACCTCTGACGTTTGTTCAAACTCTTCCACAACTGGTTCACGGCGCTCGAACGCCTGACGAACAGATGAATCAATAACACCCAATTCCGACAATGTTTGACCGACAGCATTGGCGCTAATACCTACGCGATGCAATGCAGATGTTGCATTCGGAGACGCATAACGAACCCGCGCATCGGCATCAAGAACAATTGCACCGTCACCAACGCGAGGCGCAACGCTTGAGTCAGCCACTCTGCCCACAAACGGGAACGCTCCACGCACGATCATTTCGGCGAAACGATCGAAAATCTCAAGATATGTGCGTTCAAGTTCGCCCGGCTGGCGACCTGTGTGCTGCGACCATTCACGTGCAAGCACCGCAATGACTTCGCCTTCAAACTGCACAGGAATTGCCATCATTCGACAATCTTCAGCAACACCTTGGATGAAGATCTCGCCTTCGCACGGAACGCCGCCCTTCATCGCTGCATTCAGCAGAGGTCGTTCAACACTGGAGGTCTGTGAACCCACCCAGTCAGCTAGATACAAGGTCTGGCCAGTCGCTGCGCGTACCTGAGCCAGAACTAGCCAATTGTCTCCCTCGACTGGCACATACATCAGTAGGTCGGCAAAGCACACGTCTGCGAGCATTCCCCACTCGCTGGCCAGATTGACGAGATGACCAATCTGTTCTTTCGACAGGTCTGTGTGCTGGCGAGCTAGTTCACCAATGGTTGTCATAGGCAATCCCTTCCGGGTGCCAGTCTTGCCTACCAGCCTGGGCTGGTGGTGTCTCTCTTAGTCGCCAAAGCCAATGCGGCGTTCTGCATCGGTTGATCCGATTTCTACGTACGCAATTTTTGCTGTCGGGATAGCGATGTCTTTGCCCTTTTTGTCGGTGATCCACAATGTTGCAGTTTCACCTTTCAACGCAGCGTCGACAGATTTCTTCAATGTCTCGCGCGCCTTGGCGTCGTCTTCTACCTCGATGGCGATTTCACGGGGGGCTTGTGTGATTCCGATGCGAATGTCCACTGGGATGTCCTGCTTCTACTTTTGGTGATTACTTATTGTCGTATCGCGGGCGACCGGCGCCTTCACGGTACAGGTCAGACCATCTTCAAGCCTGCGCTGAAAATTTTCTTTGGTTTCATGGCCACAATTTGGGCCGCCAATGCATGAAAAGCAGCCCCAGCTTCTGACTCTGGAGCGATAGCAGCGATGGGATGACCATCGTCTCCCCCTTCACGCAATTGCGTCACAAGAGGAATCTGGGCCAAGAGTGGCACTTCAAGTTCAGCTGCAAGTTCTGCACCACCGCCAGCACCAAAGAGCTCGTACTTTTTGCCATCGTCGCCAGTGAACCATGACATGTTTTCAATGACGCCGCGAACAGTGAGATTGACTTTCTTTGCCATTGCAGCAGATAAGCGTGCAACTTTCTGTGCAGCTTCCTGCGGTGTTGTTACAACAAACACTTCTCCGCGTGGCAAGTACTGACTAAGGCTTAGTGCAATGTCACCGGTGCCTGGCGGCATGTCGATCAACAAGAAATCAGGTTCATCCCAGAACACATCGGTAAGAAATTGTTCAAGCGCTTTGTGCAACATAGGTCCGCGCCAAATAACTGCTTCACCTTCAGGCACGAAATACCCAATAGAAATACAACGAACGCCGTAATTCTCTGGTGGCAGCAACATGCCGTCAATAACAACAGGGTCGCGTTCCGCGCCCAGCATGCGAGGAATGGAATAACCGTAGATATCTGCATCCACGATTCCGACAGTGTGGCCACTTGCAGCAAGTGCAACAGCAAGGTTTGTGGTGACGCTGCTTTTCCCAACGCCGCCCTTGCCAGAAGAAATCAACAGCACACGAGTGGTGGAATCTTTTGATGCAAACGGCACTGCACGTCCTTCTGCGTGTCCGTGAGCAGGTCCACTGCCAGCGGTGGCACCTGGCGTGCCGTTCAACATGGTGCGTACGTTCTGTCGCTGCTCATCAGTCATGACACCGAAGTTGATGCTGACTCCCGCACCATTGACAAGTGGAGTCAACGCATTGGTGACGAGGTTTGTGATTTCGTTGCGCATCGGGCATCCGGCAACGGTCAAAGTGATTGTGAGAGATACGCCTTGGCTTGAGACTGCAATGTCGTGCACCATGTCAAGGTCAACGATTGAGCGGTGTAATTCGGGGTCTTCGACGGGGCGAAGGGCCTCGATAACTTGGTCAATTGTTGCTGTGGGCATGGGGACTCCGATGGATGGGGGATTTTGCACTACGGCCATAGGTACAATACCTGCGTGTCCGACATGACCACCACCCACGTCATGACTCCGAAGGCTTTTACTGCCACGGTGTCTGCCATGACCTCAGCATTTGGCGACCCCACGAGGCGCGCCATCTATCTGTTTGCTCGTGAAGAGGGTGACGGAGTCACAGCTACACAGGTTTCTGACAAATTTGAATTGCACGCAAACGTTGCTCGCCACCATCTCGACAAACTTGCTGCCGGCGGATATTTAGAAGTCACAATCGAACGAGCAAAAGGTCAAGGCGTTGGTCGCCCTTCGAAGCATTATCGCGTTGCAACCAAAGACAGCGAATTTGAATTCTCTGTTCGCACCGACGATCTCGTTCTCACTCTTCTCGGCAAAGCACTCGCTGCACTTCCGCCCGACATGGCACACACCATTGCTGAACAAGTTGGCCGCGACTACGGCCAAGCAATGGCAACTGGTCTCACTGGTCACGACGCAGCTGTAGGGCATCGTTCACTTCGTTCTGCAATTCAAGCAGTTGCCGATGCACTCACTGCTCACGGTTTCGCAGCTCATACAGATGACAAGCACGACAAGTTGCGCATTGTTACGAGCCACTGCCCATTCGGCGATGTTGCAATTGAACACCCAGTCATTTGTGCAGTGGAACGTGGAATGGTGAAGGGAATGCTCGGCGCAATCTACGGCGACACTGATCCAGAGACCATCGACTCAATTCCTGCAGGCGACACGCTCTGCATCACCACCGTTTAGTAACGAGTTAGTCGCCCCAGTGGCGCTGTTCCAAAAACGGGTCGCCGTACATGTGATATCCGTTGCGCTCCCAAAAGCCTGGTTTGTCAGCATTCATTACTTCAATGCCACGTAACCACTTTGGTGATTTCCAGAAATACAAATTCGGAACAAGCAAACGAACAGGGCCACCGTGAATTGGTTCAATCGGTTCATTGTCAAACTCCCACACAACCAACGACTCATCACGTGTTGCATCATCAAACGGAAGGTTTGCGGTGTACCCATGTTCGGCATGGCCCATGATGTGCGTTGCGCCAGCTTGAACGCCAGCAGCGGCTAACAAATCACGCACGCGCACACCGCGCCACACGGTGTCAAACTTTGACCACTTCGTCACACAGTGAATGTCGGTTGTAAGGGTGACCGAAGGCAATGCAGTGAGTTGTTCAAATGTCAACACATACGGCGTGTCGACTAGTCCACCAATTGTCAGATTCCACTCACCTGGTGCATAGGTCGGCACATCACCCACGTGCAACACAGGAAAACGATCAGTCAGGTACTGCCCTGGCGGTAGGCGCGAAGGGTCATACCCCTGAGCAATAACTTCTTCACGATTGCGATCGAAAAAACCCATGTATCTATTCTGCCTCTAAAAGTTCTTCTGCAGGTTCTTCATCACGCAGATACCGTGTGCCTATGCCTATTTATCTCGTTCGCCACGCAAAAGCCGGAAGTCGTTCGGCGTGGATTGGCGATGACCGTGACCGCCCCCTTGTCGACAATGGCTGGGCCCAAGCACACGCATTAGCCGACCGCCTATCGCTGCTCAGTCCAAGTGTGTTGTGGTCAAGCCCATATCTTCGCTGTCAACAAACACTGCAACCGCTCGGAGAACTGTGCGGCCTAGACGTTGTTGTCGACACCAGACTTGAGGAAGATTCGCCATTAGAGAAGTCACTCGCCGTTTTGGATGACGCACCAGACAACGCCGTGCTCTGCAGTCACGGTGATGTCATACCTGACGCAGTGAATGGTCTTATTCGTCGAGGCATGGACGTTGACAATATTCCGCGAGCTCTCAAAAAAGGATCTGTCTTTATCTTGCACCGCGAAAAAGGTTTATACATTCGCGCGGAATACTGGGAGCCACCCGAAACGAAATAGCGCTACTTCCGTAGAGCCTTGTCGACTTCAGCAACAATTGAGTCGACAAACGACTGCACTTCTTTTGGCGGGTTCATCGCCTTGCATGTATCCAACTGTGGTTTTGCCAGAGTTGCGCTGTTGAGAAAACGGAAATACACAATGCCAAGAAAACAATGAGCGTCCGGATATTTTTCATCCACTCGCTGAGCGTGCAATAAATCTTTTACCGCAGTTATCAACGCAAGCTGCTTGACGTTTCCGGTTGCTGCTCGGGCGGTCAATGCCAGAATCCACGAACGATATGTCAGAGCTTCGGCATTGTCGGGTTCTAGTTTCAATACTTGCGTGTAGAGCTCGATTGCTTTTCCTGGGTCAGAAAAATTCAGTTGACGCGCACTTGATAACAAAGTGGACGAACTTTGTTCAAATCCACCCGAAACACTTTGGCCGGGTAAACGCTGGCCTGACTGACGAGCCACCCATACTCCGGCACCAGCTGCAACCGCTACAACAACGACAACAACCAGAATTCGTCGCACCCAGCTCCGTGAAACGATTGGTGATTCGACAACAACGCCTTCTAGTTCGCGCGTGATTGCAGCAGTGCGGGCAATATAGCCATCGCGTAGTGCCGCATAATCTGTGTCGTCTATGTCCCCTGCTGCCCGCTCATTGTCGAGGTCTCGCAGTGAACGCAACAAAAACTGTTGTTCAAGCCGCAGTTCATCAGACATCAGACATAGTCCTCGTCGGTCGGGTCCTCAGCAAGCAATTTCTCCACGAGAGCAACATCATCGGATGAAGCTGCACCACTGTTATCACGTCGCCAACGACGAAACGCTGCCCATAGTCCCGCGATAGAACACACCAATACTGCAATCGGCAAGATCCACACAAGAGAATCAATACCCGTCGCACGGGGAACTAGGAGAACTTTCGCCTTAAAAGTGTCAGCGATAGAGCCAATAATTTGGTCGTCTGTCAATATGCCAGCACTGACGTCACGGGCCACCTGGTTTCGAATTGCTTCAGCGGCTGATGCACGCGATACATACACACTTTCGCCATCGCAGGTTGGACATGCAATGTGTTGTGTAATCGAGTCAATGCGATCGGACTGCGTGAGCGGACCGTTATCGCGCGTTGTTCCAATTGTCAGCAATGCAACAACAACCAAGCCCATCAACATCCATACAGGCCATGATTTCAAGCGGTTCATTGCCCACCTGCAAACTGAGTCTTTAATTCATCAAGACGGGCGGTGAGAAAACCTTTTGTCAGAGCACCCATGATGCGCAAGCGAACAAAACCGTTCGGATCAATCACCCATGACTCTGGAACTTTTGCAACGCCAAATGCCACCGAGATTGCACCGTCATCATCGCGCACTACTGGCCATTTGCCGCCATTTGTCTCAAAGAATGCCGTGACGGCTCCGTCAGAATCATCATTCACAATCGTGTATAGCTCGACTGCGTTATTCGATACTTGTTGTTCCTTCACGAAATCAACCAACAATGGATGTTCCTGTCGGCAGGGCACACATGTGGAGTTGAAGAAATTCAGCACCACCCAACTGCCTTTGCGATGCGACAAATCAAATGTCCCGCCGTCAAGAGTGGTTGACTTCACGGCCGGTGCTGGTTTGCCCAATAACGGTGACGACGCTGATTCAGAATCCCCTGACTTTGCCATAGCGAGCACTACGAGGAATGCAATGAGTACTGCGCCCACTGCGCCAGCAATGTACGGAACACTTCGGCCCCTGTTCACGCATCGACCTTTTCAGGAACGAGAGCAGATGTTGCATCTGTTGGCTTACGGCGACGTCCAGGGAATGCGGCCAACAATGTTCCGATACCCATGAGCCCTCCACCAATCCACAGCCACATCACCATTGGCTTAATGAATACTTTGATTTTTGCAGATTTGCTTGACATTTTCACGGGCGGCTCAATGGTGAGATAAATGTCATTCACAAAAGTCGACTTCACAGAAGGTGTACCAATGTTTGTTCCCATTGACTTGAACTTTGTAATCGCTGGTGAATAGCTCTTACCGCCATCAACTTTGACAATGGCCGCAACCACCGTGCGCCGTGCATTTGTGTCCGTTGAAAAACCTGTGAGCTCAAAAGTATGACCACTGAACGTTGCAACAGAACCTTGCTTTAATTCAATCTCTTGACTGTGGGTGTAACTATTTGAGGCAGCAAGGGCAACTGCAATCATGATCACGCCAATGTGCACCACCATGCCGCCATTTGCGCGGCCCAATAAACCACGTAGACCTTGACGCCGTGTTGCAAGTACTAATTGGCGCAACGCAGCACCGCCAGCAAATCCGCCGAGTGCAAAAGTTAATAACGGAGCAAATCCTGTTGCGCCTATTCCAACACTTAGTGCAAGGGCGCCAATTCCACCCCATGCTGGCCAGAACAAACGAGTTGCTAGCAATTCACCTGACGCCTTGCGCCATGGCAATACAGGTGCGATGCACATTAAGAACAGCAAGGTCAGTCCGACGGGCACAGCCAACTTGTCAAAGAAAGGCTCACCCACTACAAGTTGGCGGTTTTGTAGTGCCTCGATGATCAACGGGAACACTGTCCCGAGCAGCACCACAAATGCGAACACGCTAAAGATCACATTGTTTGCAAGGAACGCACCTTCTCGAGACAACGGCGAGTCGATGGTTCCCGGTGAATGCAATTTTTGTCCGCGCCACCCAATCAGTGACACAGACACAACCACGATGATGGCAAAGAACGACAATAGATATGGTCCGATATTTGAATCACTGAAGGCGTGAACACTGTTCAACACGCCAGATCGCGTGAGGAATGTGCCGAGAATTGTGAGGCTGAATGTGGACACGAGAAGCGACAAGTTCCATACGCGCAACATGCCACGACGTTCTTGCACCAACACAGAGTGAATGTATGCAGTACCGGTGAGCCACGGAATGAACGATGCATTCTCTACTGGGTCCCATGCCCAGACGCCGCTCCAGCCCAACACTTCGTAACTCCACCACGAGCCAAGAATGATTCCGAGAGTCAAAAAGCCCCATGAAAACAATGCCCAGCGACGTGTCTCGACAAGCCAACCTTCACCAACGCGCCCAGTAATCAATGCTCCTATTGCAAAAGCGAACGGAACAGTCATGCCGACATATCCGAGATACAAAATCGGTGGGTGGAACACAACGAGAATGTGATTTTGCAACAACGGGTTTGGTCCGGGTCCGTCAAGTACTCCGGCTGCACCAGCAGCAAATGGATTCGCTGGCCCCAAAGTCAAGATGAAAAAAAAGATGCCCACAAAAAACATGGTGGCCACTGCCCAACCCACCATGGGGTCAGCAATACGCGTGCGATATTTGAAAACTATGCCAGCAGTTAGGCATGTGAGAATAAGTACCCATAAAAGTATGGAGCCCTCGAGTGCGCTCCACACGGCGGTGAAGTTATACAACGCAGGCGTACTTTTCGAACCAACTTTTTGTACGTATGCAAGCGAGAAATCACGAGTGATCATTGCCCACTCCATTGCAGCAAAGGCAGAGATAGCGGCAACGCAGGACAATGTGGCAAAACGCGGGACAAGACGCAGAACCTTTTCGTCTCCGTTACGCGTGCCCGTGACAGCAGCAATCATTCCGAAGAATGCACCGACGAGCCCAACAAGGAGAGCTGCGCGACCGAGCGGGCCAGCTAGCCCTTCAACACCGAGCATGCTGCTGCCTCTTTGTTTGCTTGGTCCATTCTCTTGGCATTTTTCTGGACGTATTGGTTTGAATGCTTCACTTCAATGCGATCACTCTCAAACACACCATCTACTACTCGACCATGCGCAATGATCGGAATGCACTCCTGAAAGATGCCGCCAGGGTCACCTGCGTAGTCGACTTTCAACGTTTTTTTGTTGAAGTCAAGAGTAAACGTGGTTCCGCCATCAGCATGTTGTACCGAATTTTGCTCGACAACACCTTGAACCCGCATGCGCCGTTCGCCGCTGCACCCACTTCGTACGCCTACTTCATCAACATTGCAGTAGTAGTCAATTGCACTGGTCAGAAATTTGGTGACAACGACTCCCCCACCCAAAAGAGCACCAACAACAATCAACATCGGCAACCAGCGTCGCTTGCGTGCCGGTGGTTGAGCCCCTGGTTCTGTTGCTGTACGAGGTGTTAGGTCCATGGCATTTCCTCGTTTGTTGCATGCTTGGCCAAGTCACGTCCGCGACGAACGACCCACACTGCATATACGGCAACTGAAACCGCTGTAATTCCCCAAGTTCCGAAAATGAAAGATGCATGTTTCATGCTTACTACGCTCCCGCTTCATTTCGTCGAGCTGCAATTGCAACGTCAAGACCTCGGTCTGCAAATGAATCTTCTAACAACATGCTGCGCTGACGATGAAGTAACAGCCACACGTACAACACTGTGAATGCAAACAACCCAAGGAATAAAGAAAACAACATCAGACCATCAAGCGCAACTTTTGCATTCGGGTTAGCTACTGATGCTTCTTGATGCAGTGAGCGCCAGAGGCTGACACTGAAATGCACAAGCGGCACTTCCAAAATGGCTAACAGCGCAAGAACTGACGACCGGCGTGCGCGTTGTCGATGAGTGCCGCCAAGTTGCCGCACAGCTAGATAACCGATGTACGTGATGAACAAAAATGCGGTACTGGTGAGACGTGCATCCCATACCCAGTACGTTCCCCACGTGAGTCTTCCCCACATGCTTCCTGTTACTAACGAAACAGCAACAAACAGGACACCAATCTCACCTGACGCTCCGGCAACTCGATCCCACGCAAGTGACCTGTTCTTGCCCGACAAATACACAGCTGAACACATCGCTGTCATTCCGAAAGCAATGTACGCAGTCCAGATTGAAGGAACATGCACGTACATGATGCGCACAGTGCTACCTTGCACGACATCTTCAGCAGAAAACCACAGCCCGCAGAATGCGAGTCCAGCAAGCATGAGGATGACAAGGATTCCGAGTCGCCGCGTTGCAGAAGTTCCGGTGCCTGACTGTCCGGCCATGTTCACATCCACTTCACTAAGTCTGACCGCCAGAAGGCGATGGGGAAAATCGGGACCTATTCGTCGACCAGAGGACCAAAGGCAACGGTTCCGACAGCGCAAAACAGAACCGCAAAGACCAAAAGAAGACCAATCCATGGCCACCCTTCGGACACTGTGGTGCCGCCGCTACCAAATGCCGCCTCGGTCGCCCGTGTGGCGCCGATTAGGACAGGTGCTACCACTGGCAACAACAGAAGCGGAAGAAGCGTCTCCCGTCCCCGCGCACCTGCAGCAAGACCTCCGTACAGAGTACCCACGCTTCCGAGCCCAACGGTGGCCACGACAAGGGTGACTATTGCCTCACAGAATCCGGCCAACGTCATATTGACCCCATATAGAACAACTGCTGTTGCTACCAACAACAGTTCCAGCACAAACAGTTGCACCATCAACGCAAGTGCCTTACCAACAAAAATGGCGCCCATGTCTATTCCTGCAACTCGAAGCGCGTCTAATGCTCCATCTGCTGACTCAACAGTGAAAGATCGCTGAATAACTACCAACATGCTGAACAACGTGGCTAACCACACAAGCCCTGGCGCTACTCGCTGCAAAATTCCTTCATTGTCCAGTGCGAATGCAAACAGCACCATAACAATGGCTGCAAACGGCGCAACTTGATTAACGAGAATGCGACTATTCCATTCAATGGTCAGATCTTTGCGTGCAACTGCAATTGCAACACGACGCTTTGACGCTGCATTGCTCATGATGCACCACCACCATCAATAGTGACTGTGCGTGTCGCTAAACCAAGTGCACGGTCACGTTCATGACTTGCAAGCACAACAGTGGCGCCAGATGTAACTGCGGACCGCAAGAGTGCGTCTAATTCATCACGACCGGCCGCATCAAGACCAGCGTGTGGTTCGTCTAATAGCCAAATCTCTGCGCGACGCACTATGAGACTGGCTAATGCGCAGCGACGTCGTTGCCCTGCAGACAACTGTGACGCTTTGACATCGGCAAGTCGGCCTTCAATGTGCATCGTTGCCATTGCAGTTTCTATTTCCGAATCAGTAGCGCCAACTGTCGATGCCCAAAATTGCATGTTCTGCATAACAGTGAGGTCTAGGTACAAACCATTGGTGTGACCTAGCAGTCCCACACGCGAACGAATAGCTTCTCTGTTCGTTGCGAGATCAATTCCCAGCACATGGCCTGTTCCACGTTCAATTGGCATCAAACCTGCGCACACTCGCAACAACGAAGTTTTCCCTGCGCCATTCGGACCTTGCAGCAGAACTATTTCTCCGCGCTGTACTTCAAGATTTACACCCGCCAAAGCAGGAAACTGACCGAGGACGGCAACGACACCTGAGAGCTGAATAACGGTGTCCATGCCATAGCCACGCTAGTGACCCGCATCCATCACTAACAACGCCACTACAGTCGCCCAGATGGCAAAGGACTCAGACTCATCGCAAGGGCCCGTCTCTCGACTTCTTGATGTTCTTGGCCGCACCATGATTGCTGCCGGTCTATTGCTGTTGTCGTTTGTGGCGTATCAACTGTGGGGAACAGGAATTGCAGAAGGCCGTGCTCAACGTTCACTTGCTACAGAATTTGTGACGCAACAGCCAGCCACTCCAGATTTTGGTGGACTCGTCGGACGTATCACAATCCCGTCTATCGGGGTCTCAAAATTTGTCGTAGCTGGCGTGCGATTGGCAGATCTACAACGTGGTCCCGGTCTCTTTCCGGGTTCACCGTTACCAGGGCAGAAAGGCAACGTTGCTATTGCTGGTCACCGCACAACGTATGGTGCACCGTTTAGTCGCATCAATGAAATTCATGACAAGGCAATCATCACTCTTGAGTCCCGAGATGGGACATTCACGTACGTAGTGAACGGAGAACCAAAAGTTATTTCTGCCACTGATACCGCAGTCACTGCAACAACTGATGCAGAAACAGCATCGCTGACTCTGGTGTCGTGTTATCCAAAGTGGGCATCGTCTCAACGCATCATTGTCGTTGCCACACTTGATTCAACTGTTGCGCCACTACCAGCAACCCCATTCACAGTAATCACAACACATGTAGAGCCACAGAAAGATGGTTGGTTTCACGATCCGACCGCTTGGCCAGCAGTTCTCTTTTTTGGCATTGCCCTCATTGGCATTCGAATTATGGCGGTCATCTTCAAACGTCGTGGCCGCCGAAAAATCATGGTCACGCTTATTGCAGGGGCAATTTTCCTACCGACACTCTTTCTTTTCTTTGGTGCACTCTCGCGACTCCTGCCCTCAAACCTGTGACTACAGGGGCATATCGGCCGATATCCCCTACCATCATTGGTATGTCACACACCGAGCCAAGCAATGACCCAGTTCGTTCTCGCAGACAAACAATCTCACGCATCAATGACGCCGCTAATCGACTTGGCTATTTGCTGTGGGCAATCGCAATCGCATGTTTCATCACCGCGTTCATCATTGGCTTCAAAGGCATCCTTGTCACAGCCGTGACAACTTGCATCATTGTTGGTTCTATATTGCTGGCCCCGTCCATCATCATCGGCTATGCAGTGAAAGCAGCCGAACGTGACGATCTTGAGCACGGTCGATAGAAGGCCGTCATGACATCAGCTTCTGTTGACCGCCGCAGACAAATTCTTGATACTGCGCTGACATCGTTTTCGGTATCTGGCTATCACAACACATCAATGAACGACATTGCAGATGCCTTGTCAATGACAAAGCCAGTGGTGTATCAATATTTTGATTCGAAGCGTGCCCTGTATCTCGAACTTCTGCGGTTTGTCGGTGATGATCTCGTCACCACAGTTACCGCTTCAGTAGCTGGTTCAGATAACCCACATGATCAAGCCGAACAAGGAATGATTGCGTACTTCACATGGGTCGCAAATAACAAAGATGCGTTTGCTTTGTTGTATGAAAGTTCTGCGCGAGTAGACGCTGAATTTACTGACATCGTCAGTGAATTTGAAGATGCCGCAGCGCGAGCCATTGCCCCGTTTATTAATGCAAATATTTCTGCAGACGACCAAGTCACCTTTGCAATTGGCTTAGTCGGAATGGCAGAAACAGTAAGCCGTCAAGTTCTGCGGCACGGGCGTGATTTTGACCCCGATGCACTTGGTCGCGCAGTAGCGGCACTCGCATGGGGTGGACTGCGCCTGATAGGGCAACCAAACATTCACTAAACACACTCACACTCGTAAGGGTATGAGCACAACCGTGATCGCCAGGAAGGCACACCTCCCGACTCAGAGGTACAATAAGCACATGGCAGTCCCCGGCGAACATCATCCAGCTTTTGAAGAGTATTGCGAAACTATTTTTGAATTGCGTGAAGATGACCTCGACGTCATTCAGGCACGCATAGCTGATCGGTTGCGAGTATCTCGCCCATCGGTGTCTGAAATGATCAAGCGCATGACAGATGAATCGCTCATTGAAGTTGCTGGTGGGAAAATTACTCTCACACCAACGGGCGAAGTACTTGCAGTGCGAGTCGTGCGGCGTCATCGCATTGCCGAACGATTCATCACTGACATCTTGGGTTTGTCCTGGTCACTTGCGCATCGTGAAGCTGGCCGTTGGGAACATGTCATGTCTCATGAAGTAGAAACCGCGATGAGTCGTCTGCTTGGCGAGCCCACCACGTGCCCACACGGAAATCCAATTCCTGGAAGCGGATACACACCGCCAGAAGCCAAGAAATTGTCAGAACTCACATCAGGTCAAGATTTCACCGTCTCACGCATTCCCGAAGAACTCGAGTTCACGCCAGGCATGTTGGAATTTCTTGAGAAGTCACATTTGGTTCCCGGATCACACGGAACAGTACAAACTGGTGCAGATGCTGACGGCATGACTGTCCTGATTGATGGCACTTCTGTCACGGTGGATTCCTATGCCACCGTGCGCATACTTGTCACTGTCTAATTCCCTCACCATCGGAGCCAGTCGATGACGAATATCAATCGCTTACTGTCTGTTCTCATCTGCACAGCGGCAATGACCTCGTGTGCCACCACCATTACTGGCAGCACCGAATCGACTGTTGTTCCTGCTTCCACAACAACCATTGTTGTTACACCAACCGGATCCATAGTTTCTCTCCTTCAGCAGTTGATTCCAGTTGCAGATGGCCTGGGCCAAGCAGTAGTCGATAGCAATTCACAGGTATCAAAAGCCAAAGTTGCTCAAGCCGATGCAATCATGTTGGTTCTTGAACCAAAAATTCGTGAGTCGAAAATTGATGTTCTTGAAAGCGTGCAGCGAATTGTGCGTCTCATTCATACGGCTGTTGAAGCTAGGCGTCCAGCCGATGCAGACAAAGCCCTTCGCTTTATTCCACTGATGATTGACGCAGTAACGCCACTTCTCAAAAAGTAAGTGTTACACCATTGCATCTGGCAATGGCATCTGATGCACCACTGTCAAACTGCGCGTCGAACGCGTCAGCGTCACGTACAACAAACGCAAACCTTGCGCATCGTCGGCGACAATCGCAGTCGGCTCGACCACGATGACATCATCTAGTTCAAGGCCCTTTGCCAACGAAGCCGGAACAATAGAAAGATTCTCATCAAGACCGGCAGCTTGAGCCCGACCATGTGGAACATGTGCAGCTTCAAGCGCAACTGACATGCGATCGACCATGTCATCAGGACAAATGATTGCTGTTCGTCCACCGCCTGTTTGTCGCAACAATACTTCGGCCCGCGCGACAACTGCTGCAAATAACTCGTCTGACGTAGTAACTGATGTAATCACCGGCACTTCGTCGCCATCGCGCACGCTACGTGGCGCGCGTAGTCCAGGCGTAGCAGCATGCATCACCTTGTCAGCAAGTTCCATGATTTGTGCAGGAATGCGGTAGCCGACCGACAAACCAACAACTCGAGGTGTTTTGCGTGATGGCAGATGTTCCAGAACATCTTTCCAATCGTTTGGTGCAAGCGGTCCAGTTGCTTGTGCAATGTCACCAACAACAGTCATTGACCCGCTGAGTGACCGACGTGTCACCATGCGCAACTGCATTGGAGTGAGGTCTTGCACTTCGTCCACCACAATGTGACCAAATGTGCGAATCTCATCTGTTTCGTCAATCTTGCCGCTCTTACGAGGACGTGGACCCAACAAGAATCGTGCTTCGTCAAGAAGCGCGGCATCAGCATTGCTGAAGCGAACCTCTTCTAATGACTCTGAACGTTCGCGGTACAGGGCTAAGTAATCTGCCTCGGGAAGAATTCCATTGGCAGCCAACTTAAGCAATGCCTTTGAACCAAACAGATCATGCAACAACTGTGCAGGCGTTAGTACGGGCCACATGCGTTCGAATACTGCACGAATTTCGGGTGTACCAGTAAGAGCATCACGAATATCTTCAGCATCAGCACCACTACGGAAACTTGCGGCCAATGCTGCCCACACTTCGTTCTCTACGTAGCGGCGCGCTTGGTTGTGACGGTGATACCGACGACGAGCAGCCTTGATGATTTGCACTGACTCTTCTGCGCGTAAACGAACAAAACCAACCCCGTATGGCAATTGCACATCTTCACGAAGTGGACGTTCACGGTCAGTTATTGCTTTATCAATCACTTTTGCAATGCGCTTGTTGCCCTTGACGCGAGCAACGTTGGATGACTCACGAAGTCCGAACTGCACCTCAGGAATCAGATCAGCCAAGATGACTTGCTGTACTCCTGCTTCGCCCAACGACGGCAATACGCGTTCGATATAACGCAAGAAAACTCTGTTTGGCCCAATGACCAACACTCCTTGATCTTCTAAAGGGAAACGATGCGTGTACAACAGATATGCAGCACGGTGCAATGCAACAACAGTCTTTCCGGTACCTGGTCCACCTTGCACAACAAGTACGCCAGCTTGCGGTGAGCGAATAATTTCATCTTGTTCCGCCTGGATGGTTGCAACAATGTCACCCAACTGGCCTGTACGACTGCGACCAAGAGCTGTCAGCAAAGTGCTGTATCCGCGCAGTCCTTGACGCGGGTCTTCAGCAACAAGTCCTTCGTCTTGACCAACACCAAGATGTCCTTCACCAAACAATTCATCTTCAAGTGCAAGCAGCTGTGGACCTTCAACAACAAAGTGACGACGACGAAGTAGTCCCATTTGTTCACGACCTGTTGCGCGATAAAACGGTTCAGCAACAGGTGCGCGCCAGTCAACAACAACTGGTTCACGATTGGCATCAGCAACAGCAAGACGGCCAATGTGAAAACTTTCTACTGCATCGCCAGAATCAGCTGTGCGATCGATGCGACCGAACACCAAGGCGGCATTTCCTAGTTCTAACTGCTCTAAGCGATGCACAAGATTTTCATCAAATACATTGCGCTCGAGGCGAGCTTGAAATGTTCCACCCGGACCAGATGAGGTCAATTCGCGAATCTTAAGTGCGCCAACACGGCTTGCTTCCAGGCACTCATAGGCATGCAGGATGTATGCCTGCTCTTGCTCTAATTCTGGGTGCTGCTGGGTCATAGACACCAATCTGCTTTCCACGTGCGACCTGGTTTCAGGGTCTTAACAGGTTATCCCCACACGACTCGCCAACACCACCCGTGCCCTGCACACATCCCGACTGCACGACGGGCATGAGTTTCGTCACAATTTCGTCCCAATTATCGGTTTTCCTAGGAGGTTCATCGTGCAGTCACGTTCCATTCACCACCCTCTCGCTTGGCTCATCGCCTGCGTCTTTGTTCTCACCATTTTCATTGACTTCTCTCGACAACCGCTGGTGGTCTTGGCAGAAGCAAATGGCTCAGGTTCACTCATTGGCGACAACATTGAAGCACAAGTCAGTTTTGATGCGCCCTCGACAAAAGATCCGTGTTCATGGAGCGCTGTTACAAGCATCTTGGTCACCCCAGGTCCATCATCTGGCCCAGTTACAGTGCGCACGCGCGATGGCATTGATGACGTGTTGTATGTGCGCCGTTGCCCCACTGGTCAGTCATTGCATTGGATTCCACAATTAGCACCGCAACGAGTTGCCCAACATTCAGAAAACAAAGTGTCGCGGCTTGTCAATATGTTGCTCATTAAAACTGCACCTCCATCAAACAAAATGGTTGTCAATGTTGGGACGTGGTTTTGGGTTCCACGTGCAATTTGGAAATCGGTCAGTATCACTGCATCTATTCCAACCTCAGCTGGCCCCATCACTGTCACCACAACCGCTGTTCCTACATCGCTCATCTATTCACCTGGCGATGGGCACAACCCAGTGACGTGCAAAGGGCCAGGAATTCCGTGGTCGCAAGCTCGCGGCGATTCCGACACCAGCGACTGCATGTACACCTACTCCTCTGCCTCACACACCAGGGCCTCTGGCACCTACGCAGCAAACACCGCAATTAAGTGGTCCATCAGCTGGCGTTCCAATCTGGGTGTCGGCGGCTCATTACCCAGCATTCGCACGGGTCTAACTACCCCGGTTCGAGTGCTGGAAATGCAAGCATTGTCTCGATGACCCGTTCCGCCAATAGCCTCGTGCGGTACCCCTGAAAGGCTCCATCGATGAACGAAGACAAAGATCGCTTTCTTCTTGACCGCCGCTACACCGCAGCGTTTGAGAATCTTGAAGACTCAACAATTGCCACTTTGACATTGGCACTCGAAGGTGACCTTCGCGACGGATTCGCTCGCATTGTCGGTTTATCCGCAACTGCATTTGACGACGAAGCATCACTTGGTGCCCTTGTTCGTGACGGCATTGCAAAGCGCCGCGCCGCTCATGATGCAGGTGTAGTTCTTGCAGAACCATGCACACAGTGGACTATCGAAAAGTTGGCTGACTCATCAGAAGATCCAACACTCGAAGAACTGCATGCAGTACTTCCAGAAGCTCTTGAGAAGTTTGGTCTTGATGCAGTACGACTCATGGTTATTCAATACTCACGTTCACTCAAAGGATTCCGTTTGCTCGTTGCATCCGATGAGCGCTTCGCACCATCCGGTCCCGCACCAACTACTGCCGTTCGTGAAATTGATGAAGCAGCACAAGCTGCAAAGCGTGAGGCACGCAAAGCCCGCAAGGCTGAAGAAAAAGCTGTAAAAGCTAAGCAGCAGGGCCGCCGCTAAACACTCTTTGCTTTAGAGAAATGTCAGTGTGTCGCCGACGGAAACTTTTCCGGGCGTAACAATGCGGGCATATACGCCTACTGCTTGATTCAAATCACGCACAACATGACGCATAATGGCACGATCTTCAGGAATTGAGTCATTGATTCGTCGTGTAATCATGACGCAACGTGGACACGGATCAAGAAATTCGACAACAACAGAACCTAACTGCGCTGTACGGCCCTTCCATGAGAACTCTGGATGTCCAACTTCATCTGGTGTATCAATCATGATGCTCGGACGGAACCGCAAAATATCGATGACAGAATCGGGCAATGCAGTGCGCAATGCATCAAGTGCAGATGTAGTCATCACCATTAGTGGCCAACAATCATGATGAGTGCCGGGTGGCGATTCGAATTCTGAAACTTCTGAAGGAAACACAGAAAAATCTGGAAGTGGTTCATCTTCGGTGCGCCCAAAAATTCCCCGTAACTCTTGCATCACATCTGATGAATCAGATGGTCCGCGTCGAAAATGTTCCAAGGCCCCATCAACGGGCAAAGACTCGAGCGATACTGATCTACCAAGAGCAGTAGAGAGCACAGCATCAACTTGCGCATCATCGCTTCGCACTTCGTCGCCGTTCGGCAACGTAATAACTACATGTGCAGAACCTTCACCTGCCTGGCGAGCAGAAAACTGCATCAGCTCCCCTATTTTCTTGGCACCGCGAATTCCGCCGCGCTCATTGTCTCGAATCGCCCAATGACGGTCACCGACAATTCCAAGTGTTGATAGAGAAACTGAATCGGTCGCTACTCCGATCATCGATTTCACGGGGTAGGTCCATAATTGCGACACCCTCATGTGAAAAAACTTATTTGTAATACGGGTTAGAACCCGCTGCATGGTCCGTGATGTCACGCACTTTAAGAACGCCAGGAACTTGTTCAATCAACGTGGTTTGCACACCGTCAAGCATGGTCATCTTGCTCATGGAGCAACCGTGGCATCCGCCACCCATAGTTAAGTAGGCAACGCCTTCAGTGTCGTGGCCAACGAAAGTTACGAAGCCGCCGTGTGCTGCAAGTGACGGGTTGACATCAACAGAGATGACAGCTTCGATAGCTGCTGAGAACTCGTCGTCATTAACAAGGCCTTCAATCATTGCAACCGGTGGTTTGTTCGGATTACGAATGATGAGACCCTGACGTTCTGAATAATCAAGAGTTGCGCCGTTGATGAATTCGAAGCTGGCAAGCGGGATAATTACTTTGAGGCCATTGATTGTGCGCACTTCATCGGAGAACGCAGCTTGCGTGACAATCTCAAATGACAAGTCGTACTTGAACTCTTCACCTGGCGCTGCCATCACTTCAAGACGAAGTCCGAGACGTTCTTTTTCTGGTTCTTCATCACGAAGAATCTTGAGTTGAACGAGTGCCTCGTCCGTGATCTCAATAATGGTGTCAGTGTTTTGGGGGGCAAGTGGGCTCACGTTGTGAAGGCTATCTACTAGTGGGGCCGCCAAACACGACGAGCGCCGTTATTGGCCTACGCGAAGGCTAGAACCGCCACCATCAACTTGAATGCGCTGGCCAGTGATGTAACTGGCGGCCGGTGAACAGAACCACAGCACAGCGTTTGCGATGTCCTCTGGCTGACAGACCCGACCAAAGGGAGCAGCCTCATCCATTGAACGAAGATCGTCCATCTCACGACGTCCGGTCATTGCGCGCGCAAGCCGCACACCCATGTCGGTCTCTACGAGACCAGGGGCAACAATGTTGACGCGAATATTGTTCGGCCGTTCTTCTTTTGCCAATGTGAGAGCAAGGGCTTCCATTGCAGCTTTACCCATGTTGTACGGGGCACCATTGGCAGACATGCCAGATGTTGCTACCGAAGAAATAAACACAATGTCGCCGCGGCCGCGTGTGCGCATTGACGGAATCAACGCGCGGCACAACTGGTGTGGCCCCAGTGCATGTGTTGCAACCAATTGCCACAGTTCTTCCGGCTCAGTATCAGCAATGCTGCGACCCTTTGATGCAATACCGCCGTTTAAGATTGCAATATCGATGCCACTGTGCACAGACAAGACGTCTTTCACTAGTGCCACGTTCTCAGCAGGAATGTCATTTGATCCTTGATGAATAGTGGCAAGACCGCCAGCATCAAGAATTGCTCGTTGCGTTTCTTCCGCAGCTTCTTTGTCACGGCGATAGTTAATGGCAACAGTTGCTCCTTCAGAAGCAAGCAACTCTGAAATAGCACGACCAATGCCGCGCCCTCCGCCAGTTACTAATGCAATGCGTCCGTCTAATACACCCATGATTCCCCCATGTATTTCCAACGAACAGTGCCGTTGAGTTCTATCTATGACAACCTAGACCTATGAATGAAGGAAGTCGTAAGGCAATCATCGCAGCCTTTTGTGCCAACCTCGGTATCGCAGTTTCCAAGTTTGTCGGGTTCCTTATTACTGGTTCGGCTGGGTTAGCCGCCGAAGCTGTCCATTCGTTTGCCGACACCGGCAACCAAGGACTTCTCATGTTGGGGGCAAAACGCTCCGTCAAAGCCCGCGATGAAGAGCACCCCTTTGGTCACGAACGCGAACGATATTTCTGGGCATTCATCGTGGCGCTTGTTTTGTTCAGCATGGGTGGGCTCTTTGCTTTGTACGAGGGAATTCACAAATTCCGCAACCCACATGAAACCGACAACATGGGAATCGCCATAGGCATTTTGGTTGTTGCAATTCTTCTCGAGTCATATTCGTTACGCACCGCAGTAAAAGAAACCGCGCACGTTAAACCGCACGATCAGAGCTATTGGCAATTCATTCGCACCGCGAAACAGCCAGAACTTCCCACCGTGCTACTGGAAGATGTCGCAGCCGAAACCGGATTACTGTTCGCGCTTGCCGGAGTCTTACTTGCCCACTTCACACACGAACCACGATGGGATGCAGTGGGTTCTATCGCGATTGGCCTCTTGCTCGTAGTTGTCGCCTTCATTCTTGGAGCAGAAATGAAGGGGCTACTGATGGGAGAAACTGCATTGCCAGAAACTCGCATGGCACTTGCCAAGGCCTTACGAGAGCATCAACACATCCAAGAAGTCATCTACCTACACACAGAACACTTAGGCCCAGATGTCCTACTCGTTGCCGCAAAAGCAATTTTTGACCCGTCGCTCTCTGCAGCTGACGTCAGTCGCAGTATTGATGAAGCAGAAGTAGAGATGCGTGCCGCTGTTCCGTCGGCTCGATTCATCTTCATCGAACCTGACATTGCCCGGTCGTAGGGATAACCTCACAGGTACAACACATCACGGGGAGCTCGCACGATCAGCGGGCTGAGAGGGTTACTGCGGTAACCGACCCGAAAACCTGATCTGGGTAATGCCAGCGGAGGAATCGACATATGGCTGCAAGCCACACTCTCATCTTTATTGGCGGAGATTCGCCACATCCGAATGTGCGCCAACACCTTCCGACAAACGCATACGTCATTGCTGCAGATTCTGGCTACGCGCATGCCATTGCGATGGGCTTCGTTCCCAATGAATTAGTCGGTGATATGGATTCAATTTCAGCAGTTGATTTAGCCGATGCTCATGATTTGAATGTTCTGATTACGCAATTTCCTACCGACAAAGATCTCACTGATACCGAAATTGCAATCGCATCTGCAATAGCTCGTCATTCAACACACATCACTGTCGTGTCTGGAGGTGGTGATCGGTTTGATCATGTGCTTGGAATGGTGCACTCTCTCTCTTCGTGTGCACTTACCGTTGATACAACCCTTTTAATGGGCACTGCCCGAGTGTCGTATGCGACGTACACCAAAGAATTCCGAATTAATACTCAGCCTGGAAACACCATGTCGCTCATTCCACTTGGCGGTGATGCCATAGTCACGACAACCGGATTGCAGTGGGAATTAAACAATGACACCATGCAATCGTTTGCCTCACGTGGCGTCAGCAATATTGCATCAGGTGAATCTGTGACTATCAGTGTCACCACTGGTGTGCTTGCCGTCATTGAACCATTCTTTCTCAACCACGGAGACTTCCAATGAAATATTCACGCGTCCTCATCACATCGCTATTGGTTGTCCTTGCTTCTGCATGTGCGAGTTCTTCGTCGAACACACCAACAGATTCGACGATTCCTCACGTTGATTCGACTCCAAAAGAAGTCACACTGCTTGCATACGATGCATTCACGCCACAAGACAAGATCTTTGATGCATTCACCGCAACTACTGGCGCAAAGGTAAAAATTGTGACTGGTGGTGATTCGGGCGTTCTGATTTCGAAAGCGATTCTTACGGCTGGCGTACCCGAAGGTGATGTGTTGTGGGGTCTCGACAACACGCTGTTGTCTCGTGCACAAAAAGCACAGTTGCTCACTAGCTACGAACCAGTTGACTACGGCGACATTTGTGTGAATTACGACAAACAATGGTTTGCATCTCGTAATGTTGCTCCACCAACTTCTCTCGAAGATTTGGCTCTTCCTACGTATAAAAATCTTCTAACAGTGCAAGACCCTGTTGCATCGTCCCCTGGTCTTGGTTTTCTTCTCGGCACCATTGCTCATTTCGGCACAGACAACTGGCAGAACTATTGGAGATCTTTGAAAGCAAACGGTGTGCATGTGTCAGCCGACTGGACAACTGCGTACACCATTGATTTCTCTGGTTCATCCGGCAAAGGCAAATACCCACTTGTGGTTAGCTATGGCTCTAGCCCACCTGCAGAAGTGCTCTACGCAGAGAAACCCGTCAACACACCACCCACAGCAGTTATTGAGTCCACATGTTTTCGTCAAACTGAATATGTCGGTGCATTACGTGGCACCCGAAACCCAACCTTGGCTGCACAATTGATTTCTTATCTACTGGATGTTCCATTTCAAGAATCAATGCCGTTGTCATTATTTGTTTTCCCCGTCAACAAAAAAGCGACACTGCCAGATTTGTTCACCAAGTTCGCTGTTGCTCCGAAGAATTCTTTGACACTTGACCCCACAGATATTGAAAAGAACCGCGACTCGTGGCTCAGTTCATGGAGAGACATCATCTTGTGAGCAAAACAAGGACTCTTCTCATTGCCCCTGTGGTATTTCTGACTGTCTTTTTTGTCATACCTGTAGCCAACACATTGCTTCGCTTCTTCCGATTCTCTGATTTCAGCAACGCTTTTGGCAACCAGTCATTACGAGGCGTTGCCTGGTTTTCACTATGGGAAGCAGTTGTCAGCACATGCATCACGCTCGCAATTGGCCTTCCCGTTACGTGGGCACTATCGCGTTTCACATTCCGAGGGTCTCGATTAGCTCGAGGCATTCTCACAGCCCCCTTTGTATTGCCGGCTGTCGTGGTAGCTGCGGGAGTTCTTGCCATCAGCGACTCACGGGGTATCACACCAATTCTGTGGGCCCACGTTGTATTTAACGTGTCTGTCGTTTTGCGAATTGTTGGCCCACGATGGTCAATGGTGAATTTTCGACTTGAACATGCCGCCTCAACCCTTGGTGCTCGTCCATCGCGCACATTTACGCACATTGTGTGGCCTCAAATATCAGATGCCGTCATCAGCGCGGCAATTCTGGTGTTTATTTATTGCTTTACGTCTTTTGGGGTCATCTCAATTCTTGGCGGCGTATCGCGGCGAACAATCGAGACTGAAATATTCACCCAGGCAGTGCGGCTTGGCAACACATCCACAGCTACTTCTCTCGCAGTTCTTCAGGCAATCATCATTTGCGCAGTCGTATTCATTACTCGACAACACCGTGGTACCTCGTCAATATCTCTTCACGTCAGTGCTCCACAGGCGCTACGCACCAAACCGAGACATCGCGTCACGCCTTTGGTTTTTACAGCAACTGCAATCCTTATTGTTGCATCGCCTCTTTTGGCAACCATCTACAGATCAATAGTTGTGAACAGTCAGTTTTCATTCAGTGCATGGCGCACAATTTTTTCAGGTTCGTTACCTGCTCTATCTGTCTCTCCACAATCTGTAATGACCACGTCTGTAGTTTTCGCCATCACCGCTGCGTGCATCTGCGTGCCACTCTCCATGTTGGCCACCTTGTTCGGTGCAACCTCGTCAGCACCACGAGCACTGTTCTCTCTGCCGCTCGTTGTTTCAGCAGCAACTCTCGGCATTGGCCTCATCATCACTTTCAACACATCCCCTATTGCCTGGAGATCCGAACGGTGGTTCATTCCCGTCATTCATGCTGTCATCGCGTTGCCACTTGTCATTCGTGCCTTGGAACCCGCCGCTCACGCAATTCCTGATTCATTTCGTCATGCCTCGGCCACACTGGGTGCATCACCGTTCACAACGTGGCGTCTCGTTGAATTACCGATTCTGAAACCTGCCCTCTTGCGTGCAACTGGTCTTTCCATGGCGGTATCACTTGGTGAATTCGGAGCCACATCGTTCTTGTCACGATCTAGTTCCACCACATTGCCGATAGCTATTGCACAACTACTAGGTAGGCCAGGTGGTGCCACACAACAGGCAGGCTTCGCACTTGCAGCACTCATGGTGCTTGTCACGGTAGGAGTCATGAGCCGTGCTTAGTGTTTCGAATCTCTCCGTAACGTTTGATCACACGGTCATCGTTGACAATGTTTCGTTCACGGTGCCTACTGGTGAAACGCACGCAATAACCGGCCCGTCTGGCATTGGCAAAACCACACTGCTCCACGCCATCTGTGGAATTGTTCGCACCTCGCGCGGAACTATCAACATTGACAACGTCGACATCACCTCACTTCCTCCACACAAACGAGGCATTGGTCTTGTCTCGCAAACGGGAGACTTGTTCCCCACCATGACCGTGAGCCAAAACATAGAGTTCGGATTACGCATCGCCAAGATGCCAAAAACAGACCGCACTGCACGCATCCATGAACTACTTGAGATGGTGAATCTCGATCATCTCGCCCACCGAAGCGTGGCCGAATTGTCGGGCGGCGAAGCCCGCCGAATTGCTCTTGCTCGCGCCTTAGCCCCCCGCCCACAGGTGCTTTTGCTCGATGAACCGCTCGCTGGGCTCGACCAAGAGACACATGAATCGCTCATCAATGACCTCGCCCGAGTCTTGAAACAGACCACCACAACTGCCCTTTTGGTCACCCATGACCAATTGGAAGCAGCGATTTTGGCAGGTTCAACTATTGAATTAACTCGCCGAAGTTTTAGAGATTCGTAAGAAGCCGATTGGCTTCATCTACCGCGCGTTGAATCGCTGGAACTAAAAATTCCCCACGCTCTATTACTTTTCCCGAACCAAAAACCAATGCAGATGACACCCTGCTGTTAAACCACCCAATTTGCATGAACTGCCTAATCAAAATAAACAGCGGCAATGTTTGGAGCATCTGGTCGGAAAAATCACGATGGTTTCTGTATTCACGTATGAATGAACTGAGAATTTCTGGAAAGTTTGGTTCAGCCGAAACATTGATGAGCGCAACAGAAATATCGTACAAATGGTACCCAAATGCGCAATCATCAAAATCTATTGGCGAAAGCACAGAATCATGAACAAGGATATTCTGTGGAAGTAAATCGGCATGAATCAGACCGAAAGTTTGAGCTGACGTGCCTTGATCTGTCAGAACCGTTCGTAGTTGATCACGCGCTGCAAGGATTTTTTTTGATTGCTCCTGACTCATTTCTGGCATCTGCCAATATTGAGTCCACCAAGGTGAATCACCCAGCAATCCTTCAATATCGAGTGAATGTCGAGTAAATCCTTTTGGCATTTCCCACTGTTCAGAATGATTATGCAGTTGAGCAAGTAACGCACCTACGCGACCAAAGGTTGTGATCTGATCAAAACCTTTCTCCACCATCAATTCTTGCAACGGTGCCCCTTCCAACCAAGTCGACATGCCGACGTAACGACTCCCATCGCTATCAAATGGCAAAAAGGAATATGCGTTTCCATTCTTTGTGAATAACGGGTGTGGAACTCTGAGACCAGAATCGCTCAGTACCGCAGTCCAAAGATGCTCACTTTCTAGCTCAACTATGTCGTGGTAACCGGGCCTGTGGATACGCAATGCAAAAGAATCACCTTCAACCGTATTGATCCGATAGACGATATTTTCACTAGCGGAAACAAATTTGAATGATTTGACTTGAACATCAAAATTGATGATTGCACCTTCAACAAATGAATCGAGCAAACCCCTATTTGTTTCAGTCATGCTCCGCCAACAGCACTTCTTTAAAAATATTCAAGAAATAGTCTGCGTGCTGTTTCTCGAACACAAGAGGCGGTCGAATCTTGAGAACATTCCCCATCGCTCCAGCATTCGAAAGAAGAATCCCGCGATCACGCAATATGTTCGCTATGGCTGCAGCTCCCTCAGTATCTGCCACCTTGGACTCTCGGTCCTTCACCCATTCAACACTGATAAATAATCCGACCCCTCGAACATCTCCGATATGGGGACTCAATGGAGCGAGTTTGAGAATCTCGTCCCTTAGATACGCGCCAACACTTGTTATCTGCGCTGGCAAACCACACGATTCAATTTCTTCAATTACCGCCATGCCACATGCAGCCTGTATCGGGCTAGATGCAAATGTATTGAAGTAGCGCTTCTGAGCCCTAAACATTTCGACATATTTAGATCGAGCTACACATCCGGCAAGAGGAATTCCATTTCCCATGGGCTTACCCATAGTCACGATGTCTGGTTCAGTTTCCATCACTTCGTAACCCCACCATTTTCCAGAACGACAAAATCCGGCTTGCACTTCGTCAAGAATCACAACTCCACCAGCTGCACGAACCATCTCCGCTGCACGCTTCATAAACCCTTTTGGAACAGTAGGAAGCCCCTCATTAGCAAAAAGTGAACACATGATTATTCCTGCCAGCTTTATTCCTTCTGCTGCGAAGTCATCTATTGCTGATTGAACCTCGGCCAGATATAGGTTGCACAAGTCTTCTTCAGTTACTCCGTCGACCAGTGGTCGATACATATTTGGAAAGGCGAAGGAATTCACATTCTTGCGTCCGCGTCGTGGTGAGTATGTCAAAGAACCCACAAGATCACTATGTCCGTGATACGTCGCATCAGTACATATAAAACCTTCTCCACCAGTCACAATCTTTGCCATTTGCATTGCAATCTCATTTGCTTCTGTACCAGTACAAGCAAAGACAACATTGTTGAGATGGGATGCATGCACACTCAGAATTTTCTCTGCATAATCAAGAACGCTCGTGGCGATATATCGCGAATGGATGTTCAAAGTGGATGCCTGTTTAGCAAGTGCTTCAACGACGCGCGGATTACAGTGCCCCACGACAGGAATGTTGTTGTACATGTCTAAATATTGACGACCATCTGCGTCGTATAGCCATACCCCTTCACCACGAACGAGATGTACTGGTGAGTTATAAAACAGTGGAGCACCCGCACCAAAAAGTGAGTCGCGACGAGCGACGAGTTCATTTGTATTCAATTTATTTTCCTTCTGTTAATGGGAAGAACGAACGAAAACCGAGCGTTCTTCTGGGTAATGGCATGCCACTTTGTGGCCACCACCAACGTCAATCAGTTCGGGTTCAACCGAACTACACCGTTCGTCTGCTTTCCAGCATCGAGTTCGAAACCTGCAACCTGACGGTGGCTCAAGTGGGCTTGGCACATCGCCACTAAGAATGATCCGGCGGCGCGCCCGCTCAAGATCTGGGTCAGGAATGGGAGCTGCAGATAACAAAGCTTGAGAATACGGATGGAGTGGGGACTCATACACTTCTGCGTTAGAACCTGACTCCACGATCTTGCCTAAATACATCACGCCCACGTAATCACTGACATGTCTGACAACTGCCAAGTCATGGGCAATCAAGAGATATGCAAGCCCCATTTCATCTTTTAGTCGTTTCAACAAGCGAATTATCTCAGCTTGAATACTGACATCAAGTGCAGATACCGGTTCATCTAGCGCAATCAGATTTGGGTTCAGTGCAAGCGATCTGGCTATTCCAATTCTTTGTCGTTGACCTCCAGAGAATTGAAATGGATACCTGTCAAGATCTTCCGTACGAAGCCGCACTTGAAGTGCCAACTCATTCACTCTCTGTTCGATAACGCTTCGGTCATCACCGCGGATAAGTAACGGTTCGCCGATGATGTCTCGAACACGTTGCCGCGGATTAAGAGAGGCCTGCGGATCTTGAAACACCATCTGGAATTGACTGCGAAGCGGAACAAGTTCTTTCAAAGTCAATTTTGAAATTTCTGTTCCGTTCATCTCGATGGAACCTGACGTGGGTTCGAGAAGTCGAGTGATACAGCGGGCGGTTGTACTTTTACCGCAGCCAGATTCGCCCACAATGCTGAATGTTTCGCCCTGGTGAATATCGAATGACACCCCAGACACAGCTTGCACTGGGGCGTTGTTTCGGCGACCAAAAGTAGACCTCGACTCAAAGTTTTTTACGAGATCACGAACTTTCAACACAATGGGCGCATCCCTGTTTCCCATACTTAACCTCTCACTGTTCGGGTTATAGGTGCGACGTGACAGGCAACAGAACTTTTGTTCACGTGCCGCAATTCCGGTTGAGAGATAACGCATTCATCCTGAACGAACTCACACCGAGGGGCAAAGGAGCAGCCGCTCGATATTTCAGTAAGAACTGGAGGCGAGCCAGCTATTGGCACTAAATCATTAAAAGGCTGATCAAGTCTGGGAGAGCATGACAGCAAGGCACGTGTATACGGATGTTCACTTTCATAGAACACGTCACGTACGTCACCAGATTCAACCAATCTTCCGGCGTACATCACACGCACCGAATCCGCGATACCTGCAACAACTCCTAAATCATGAGTCACTAGAACAATCGCAAGATTCAATTCTTTTCTCAAATTTTCTAGAACATCGAGAACTTGGGCTTGAATTGTGACGTCCAAAGCCGTTGTGGGCTCATCTGCAATCAGTAACACTGGATTATTTGCCACTGCCATCGCAATCATGATTCTCTGTCTCATGCCTCCGGATAATTCATGAGGAAAACTTCTCAATCGCTCCTCTGCGTGAGGTATTGAAACAAGTTCAAGAAGTTCTTTCGATCGTAGAAACGCTTGTTTTCCCGTGCAGTCTTGATGCTCAATGACTGCCTCTGAAATTTGTTTTCCTATCGAAAGAACTGGATTAAGAGATGTCATCGGATCTTGAAAGATCATGCCAATCCCTTTGCCTCGTATCTTGCGCATCACTCGAGACGAGGCACCTAATAGTTCGGTCTCTTGAAAATTAACTGATCCTTCACATCGAGCGTTTGCGGCAAGTAGCCCCATTGCAGCGAGCATGACTGTGCTTTTGCCTGATCCAGATTCTCCAACAATGCCCACAACTTCTCCGGGTCTAATCTCCAAATTGACATTCCGTACTGCATGGACAGTCCCCGTCGGTGTTGCAAACTTCACTGACAAATTACGAACCGAAAGAACCGGTTGCAAAGCGTTCACTTTGTTGCCGATCGTTTGTCTAATTCATCTCTGACACCATCGCCGAGGAAATTAAATCCGAGAATTATCGTCACAATTGCTAATCCCGGAGTCAGTGCAAGCCACCACTGATAAAAATTCTGCGACCCCTCTGCAACCATGGTTCCCCATTCGGGCGTCGGTGGTTTTGCTCCTAAGCCCAAGAAACTCAACGACGAGACCACCAGCACAACAAAGCCAAAATCAGACGTCGCGTTCACCATCACCGGAGTCATAGTGAGCGGCAGAACATGTTTACGTAAAATTCGTGAGGTACCTGCGCCGATACTCACCGCAGCTTCGATGTGCTCTCGGTTACGTATGGACATCACTTGCCCGCGAACGAGTCGCGCATAAAACGGCCACCATGTCACCGAAACAGCAATCATCGTGCTGCGTGAACTACGACCTAGCGACGCCGCAATAACCATTGCAAAGAGCAGTGCGGGGAACGAAATAAAAACATCTGTAATGCGCATGATGAAAGAATCAAGTCGCCCTCCGATGTAGCCCGATATGCCCCCAACAACTGAACCAACGAGAACTGCAAAGACAATGACCACTACAGCAATAGGTATCGATTGTCGTGATCCATACATGACTCGCGAGAACACGTCTCTTCCCAAGACATCTGTTCCAAAAAGATGATGCAAGCTAGGAGGCGACAAGCGAACCCCAGTCTGTTCGTACGCCTTATATGGAGCCCAGAGATTCACGGTTATCACCACTAGAAACCAAAAGAGTGAGACGAGTACTCCAAATGTAATTTGAGGACGCCGAAGCGCGTGTCGAAATGCCACTAAACGAGTATTCATGTGAGGCGTACTTTGGGGTCGACTAATCCATACAAAACATCTGTTACCAAGTTTGCGGTAAGAAATATCAAAGCCCCAGTCATACATGTTCCGTACAGTGCTGGGTAATCCAACGCCTGCGCCGCGTGCACGGTGTATTGGCCCAATCCATTCCACGAGAAGATATTTTCAACTAACACAGCACCGGTGAGAAGTGAAGCGAACGATAGTCCTAACAAAGTCAGAATCGGCAACATTGCATTACGCAAAACATGACCGATGAATACCGCACGTTCGCTAATGCCTTTTGATCGCGCTGTTCTCACGTAGTCAGAATGAAGTTCATCTAAAACTGTCGCGCGAACCGTACGGGCAACCCCACCCATTAGTGCCCATCCGAGGACAAACGAAGGAAGTAGAAGTCGCATCAACGTCTGTCTGAAGAGAGTGAAGTTTCCAGATAACAGCGCATCAACCGTGTACATACCCGTTCGATGAAGGGGTGGGTCGATTCGAGCTGGTAAGCGTCCGGGTCCCGGCAACCATCCAGTTTTTGCATAAAGAAAGAAAAGAAGAACCAGTGCTGTCCAGAACACTGGTAACGATGCACCGGCGACCGCAAAACCACGTATGACTGAATCGACCCAGCGGCCTTTTCGAGCTGCTGCAAGTACGCCAAGCAGAACTCCTCCTACCCCCCCAAACAACATGGCCCCGATAGCTAATTCTCCGGTAGCTGGAAGCTTCCGCGCTATATCTGAGACCACTGATTGTCTGGTGGTGATTGATATTCCTAAATCACCTCTGACGAGATGACTGAGATACACCAAGTACTGATGAATAATGCTCCCATCAAGTCCCCACTTCGCACGGGCTGCGGCGACTGTATCTGCATTGCCCGCACCACGAAGACCAACGATTGACACGATGGGATCGCCGGCTAACCGCGATGCAAAGAACGTCAATGTGACGATGCCGAGAAGAACTAACGGCATCGCCACTAAACGACGGAAGATGTACCTAGACATTGACTTCGTAAGTAAATTGCTACTTCAATAAAGTGACATCAAGAGTGCAGCATGGGCTAAGACCGATGCCTCCAATATCTTTCCGGTGAGCAAAAAGAACTTGCGGGTTCAAAAGTGGAATTGAATAAGCATCATTAATCATTGCCTGACCGATCTCTTTATACAGCACTCCTCGTTTTGTTCCGTCTGCAATTGCAAGCGCCTTCGCCAAGGTTGCTGTTTGCGTCGTATCATCATCAGCAGTAGTAACTCCCGTTGGAGCCCAACCACCTCTGTTGCTTCCTGGCACGCGAGCAAAGTAAGTGATGTATTCAGCTGCATCCATATAGTCCGGAGCAAAGTACACATTTCCTAATGCAATTTTCTTAGCTAAATACACATCGGCATATTTGGCGGCCGCAATCGGAATCAAATTAAGCGTGATGTTGATTTTCTTCAAATCTTGCTGAATTTGTTGGTACATCGTTGTCATTTGAACGTTGTAAATATTGGCATCGGCAAATTGAGCGTCAATAGTAAATCCAGCAGATTTACCAGCGGACGCCATTAATTCTTTGGCTTTTGCAATATCTTGAGCGGGCAGTGTCAGTCCCTCGGTCCCTGGCAAGCCATTAGGAATATCTGTGGCTTGCAAACGCCCGTGGCCCGCCAGCGTGTTCTGCAACAGCGCGTCGTAGTCAATTGCCAAACGAATAGCTTGCCGAACTTTTACATCTGCAAGATCTTTCCCACCTGCAGCCCATGGCGCAAGGTTCAAGTAGATGAAGTTAAACGAGTCCAATGGTTCAGCCACAATGTTTGAGTCACCCTGTAACTGGGTGAGCGAATCGAACGCAATATTCATTGCAATATCGACATCGCCTTGCTGGAGCATCTGCAATTGAGTTGAAGCATCTGCCACGTTTTTTATTGTGATTGATGGATACTTGGCTTTTGTGCCCCAGTATTTTTCATTACGCGTCAGCGTGACGCTTTCATTTGCCTTGTAATCAGTGATCGTATACATGCCACTTCCAGCAGAGTTTCCTTTGTCAAACCAAGCAGCTGCCTTATCTAAGTCAGCTCCGGGACCAGACTTTGCAAGCGCTTGCGCTGTAGCTAACTTCGAATTGACGATGCTCATTCCCATCGCAGCAGCAGAGATACTCAGGAAAGGCGCATTGGGAGCTTTAAATTTTGCAATTGCTGTTAATGGATCTGGAGTTTCAACTGATTCAAGACCCGTGGGCATGAACGAAGCACCAGCCTTAATGTTTGCGATTCGTTCCCAACTCCATTTCACATCTGCTGATGTCACCGGAGTGCCGTCAGCAAACGTTGCTTTCGGATTGAGATGAAACGTGAACTCGGTGCTGGTGTCGTTAACTTCCCATTTTTCCGCCAAACCTGGTAGCAAATGTGATACGTCGGCAGGATCAACATTGATCATTTGTTCATACGTCGCTTTGAGAATGATCATGCAGGTATCGCACCACATGCGCTCTGGGTCAAGAGTTGTTGTGTCCATTGCGCGAGCAATGATGAGATCACGTGCCGGACCAGATACCACAGCAGTACTGTCAGAACTATTTGAGTCGGTTGCAGAGTTGTTAGAACACGCAACTAAAGAGCACACCAGAGCAAGAACCACAATTGGACCCAACCGCGACCTGGTCCTTCGTGATGAAGATTTCTGTAGTGGTGAATTCATAATGTCCCCCCGAACAAAGTATGAGTGGCATCAATATGCGACTTTTGTCACAGTATGACTAATGTTAACTATTGTCAAATTAGAGTGAGCGACACAATATGCCACCCAAAAATCCAAAAACTGAGGAATTCCCACTTCCCGCACCAACACTCCGGTTACGAAAGAAGGAAGCAACCCGCCTTGCGCTCATCAGCGCATCCCAAAAGTTGTTTGCAACCAAGGGCTACAACGGTACGACCCTTCAAGACATTGCCGATGAAGTCGGAGTTTCGACTCAAACTCTCCTGCGCTACTTCGAGAGCAAAGCCCATCTGCGTATTGCAATAGTTGCCGATCGGACCGAGATGATCGCCGCCGCACTGATTCACCGAAAGTCCAGCGCAATTGAAGTCTGGAAACAACTGGTCACAGCCCAAACACTCAGTTTGATACATCCCCCAGATATCACCATGGTGAACTATGTGGCCGGAGTGCGCAGGGAAAGACTTGACATTGAACCTGACCCCATCCTTGAAAGCTTGGACGGCGCCCAAAAATGGCGAATCATTGTGGAATTAAGTTATGCGATGGCCGGAGACCTAGACCTGCCATCAACAAACCCACATACGTCAGCTTTTGTGGGCGCGTTAGTGGGTGGACGAAATGCCATCAATAACCAGTGGTACGACGGCGAGATCACAGATGACGAATTTCTCGATGCCCATTTGCGCTTCATTGAGGACTGTACTCAGCGCTTTGAATTGAATTGATCTTCAGTTCATTTGGTCTTGTATCGGCTGATAACCCAGTAAAACAGGGGTTTTCACACAATTGATACACCACAACGCTCCCACAATTCATTTGTTCGCCGAGCCTTCTATCCCTCTCGGGCACCTTTCTCCAAACTGAAGAAGTTCCAAGGAACCGAAAAAGTGACATTTACCCAAGTGACAAAAAAGTCAATGGATATCCACGATTTGAGTGCGCAGATGGAATAAGTTTTCGCTTATGAAGAAACGTGAACTCATCCAAGCAGTAGCCATTCACACCGATGTCGATAATAAGACAGCGGCCAAAATGGTTGAAGGAACAATCGACGTCATCCTTGCGAACGTCGCCAAAGGCGAGATTGTAAATATCTCAGGCTTTGCGAAATTTGCAAAGATCAAGCGTCCAGCCCGTATGGGTCGTAACCCAGCCACAGGCGAAACAATCAAGATCAAGGCAAAAACAGTTGCCAAGATCACCGCACTCAAGGGCTTCAAGGACATCGCACTCGGTGTCACTGCAGCACCAAAGGTGAACACAGTCAAGCGCGCAGTTGCACCAGCACCTGCGAAGAAGGTTGTGAAGAAGGCAGCTCCTGCAAAGAAGAAGCCAGTTGCTAAGAAAG
>JBAXVL010000016.1:0-38171 GCA_037129095.1 Actinomycetota bacterium
TGTCCTCGGACTTCCATATGGTTCGGGCAGCGGATATGTCTCCAATCGGATAAATCAATCCGGATATGTGTTCTGCGTCAAAGTCGGCATTCACGAAACCCCATGGTTCAGATTCGTCGCCGCCGATAGCACGACCTGGGAACCGATTTTCAAGCAAGATGGCACCCCTTCGATTAGTGATGACACATTGAAGTGTTTGATGGCTGCTGACCCTGGCGACCATGAGGACGACCAAATCATTGCTGACGCTGCAACAACAAAAGTGTTTGACGCTTGGGCACTTGCCCGTAAGGACGTGCATCAAGAGTGGTCGAAATTAACTGACTGGGCCAATTTGCAGCCACAGATAGAAAAGGCATTGCGCACTGCTGTGGACTTGGTGATGGAACACGGTGGTTTTCTCTCACCTGAGGAGCAGAGCGGCTTAGCTAATCGACTGAATGGGAAGTGGGAGCGGGCAATTGTTCGTACGGTTCGTGAAATCATTCGGGATGAGAAGTTAAGCGATAAGGACAAAGTCCTGGCGTTGCAGAAGTTCGTTGCCGATGCCGGATTACCTATTCCTATCCCGCCACAACCTTTGCCTTCAGTCCGTCTTGAAGATATTCGAGTGGTTTGCTGGATGGCCGTCACGGCGGCGTCTCAGTTGTGAAATCAAAGGGGAGGAAAGCTGAATCATGGTTTTAGAAGTTGCTACGACCCAGTCTGTTGACCGATTGAGAGTTCTCTATGGGGCCTATATGGCGTCTGGTGAGAATTATCTGATGCAATCAACGCGGTTGAACATAAAACAGTGGTCAGAGAAATATCCGATAGTTCAAGCAAACAATGGCGCGCTGATTCGTATGGAGACAAATCGTGTGTCACGTCAACAAGTTTTTGATACGTTCGCCGAAGTGAATCATCTTGGTACTTTGACCGAAGCGTTTGTCGCGGTGATGGCTTGGGGCTTTACGCCAGGTCGATATGGTACTTTTCGGACAAACGCGATGCTGTCGAATCCGCGTAATGGTCGCACAGTGCAAGATGTCTTGGAATCTGCAGCTGGGAATAGTGACCCTGTGGCTGCCTATGGTGAACTTGCGAACGCTCTTGAGCAGTTGGGGCCGGCATTTGGTACAAAGTTTTTGTATTTCAGCTCACAACCTGAGAATAGAGCGCCTATTTTTGACATGGTGGTCGCTCAGTGGCTCTGGCGCTACGGCGTGCGTGATGCTAAGGGTAAGTGGATTTCTCCTGTGGGTTGGAATACCAAACAGTATGAGCGATACGTCAATTTTTGTTCTGAAATTTGCAGTCACTTAGGAATTATCGACCGCGGACTAGTCGAGTATCTAATGTTTGTGGATTCTCAATACTCTGAATATCTTGAACGAGGGAAGACGCAAGTTATGTGGATTACTTCGGCTGAGCCTTTGGGTTGGCCGGTGAGTGAGCCGAGACCAACAGCCTTTTAACTGGGTGTATTTCTTGAGAATAAGGTGGCGGCACGGGTTCGAATCCCGTTGGGGCTGCCAATTACTTCTTGCTTCACTCTTACTAATTGCTCATACGGTGATTTGTAGGAGGTGCATCATGCACAACTGGAATAACAACTACAACAGAGGGTTTGAGGGCGGACACGTTCTTATGATGCTCACCATGCTGGCCTTTTGGGGCTTAGTCATCTGGGGGGTTGTGTCGCTCTATCGACGCAATGCTTCACATATAGCATCGGCGGTGCCGTCAGCGCAATCAGCTCAAAACATACTGAATGAGCGCCTTGCAACAGGTGAAATCAGTGAAGATGAATTCAAAAGCCGCAGCGAGGCTTTGAAAGTAGTCCACACCAAAACGGTCAAATAAACATCACAAAGTCCACATCTGTTCTGTAAACACGGAATAGATGTGGGCACGATGTGACCAACCTGAATCGGCTGGAACTGTCAGACTGGGACCTATGTTCGCAAGCCTGTTATCGATTCCTCATGCCCTCTTATTAGGAATAGTTGAGGGAATTACAGAATTTCTGCCAGTGTCCTCTACAGGGCATCTGCTTGTCGTAGGTGAACTCATCGGTTTTGGCAAAGGATCTGCGAGCACTGCTGCTGATACGTATTCAATAGCAATTCAATTTGGGGCAATACTCGCTGTTCTATTTTTGTATCGCAATCGTGTGTGGTCTTTGGTTCGCGGACTAGTGGGAGCCGACAAAGAAGGTCGGTTGTTTCTGATTCGCCTCGTTGTTGCATTTATGCCTGCAGCAATTATTGGAGTCGTGGTCGGTGACGCGATGAAGAAGGCATTGTTTGGGCCCATCCCCGTCACTATCGCTTGGATAGTCGGTGGTGTGGTTCTCCTTCGGTGGAAGCCAAAGGTGGGCACATTGGCTTTGCATCAAATGCCAGTTCGTGCGGCCTTCATCATCGGATGTGCACAAAGTCTTGCTTTGTGGCCAGGAGTCAGTCGCAGCCTCGTCACTCTGATAGCTGCATTAGCCGTTGGTCTTTCAATGTCAGCTGCGATTGAGTTCAGTTTTTTGCTTGGCCTAGTCACACTGTCAGCGGCAACAGCTCTCGATCTAGTGAAACATGGAAATGAATTGGTGAACCAATTCGGACTCCTTTCTCCAACTCTTGGCCTGGCGTGCGCCTTTGTCACTGCGATTGTTGCCGTGAAATGGATGGTGGGTTACCTTGAATCGCATTCACTGCGGGTGTTTGGTCTATATCGCATCGCAATTGGCGCTACCTGCGTCGTTTTGCTCGCTACAAATGTCTTGTAGATAATCACCAGACGCCTACCATGGGCGCATGGCACGCATTGTTTTTATAGGCGCTGGAAGCACAGTATTTGCGCGAAATCTTATGGGAGACATTCTTAGTTTTCCGGAATTATCTAGCAGCACGATTGTGTTGCACGATATTGATGACACACGCTTGCGTACATCTGAGATCGTGGGCCACAAAATCATTGAGACACTGGGTGTCACCGCAACTATTGAGGCCACGACCAACCGTCGTGCGGCATTAGTTGGTGCCGACTACGTCATCACCATGTTTCAAGTGGGCGGGTATAAGCCGTCTACGGTCATTGATTTCGAGATTCCTAAAAAATTTGGCCTTGACCAAACAATTGCCGACACGCTAGGCATCGGCGGCATTATGAGGGGCTTGCGCACAATTCCTGTTGTGCTTGATATTTGTCGCGACATGGAAGAACTGTGTCCCGATGCAGTGTTATTGAATTATGTGAATCCGATGAGCATGCTGTGTTGGGCGATCTCTCGTCAGTCAACAATTAAGACCATTGGGCTGTGTCACAGCGTGCAACATACGGCTCATCAGTTGGCTGATGATTTGGGTATTGATGCTTCTTCCGTTGAATATCGATGTGCCGGTATCAACCATATGGCTTTCTATTTAGAGTTTCAGCAACGTCAAGGAAACGAATTGGTTGATTTATATCCACGTATTGCTGAGCGAGCTTCAGTCTTTCCTATGCCGACCCGAGGAGATATTGAACGAAGTGATGGTGGTTTTGATGGGCTGTCAGATGCAGTGCGATATGAGATGTTTAAACGTCTGGGATATTTCGTCACAGAATCAAGCGAACACTTCAGTGAGTATGTGCCGTGGTTCATTAAGAGTGGGCGAACGGATCTCTTAGACAAGTTTGGTATTCCACTTGATGAATACCCACGTCGCTGTGAACGCCAAATTGAAGGTTGGGAGACGCTGCGAAATCGACTAGAGAATCCTGATGCAAAAGTGCGTGTAGTGCAGAGCATGGAATACGGAAGCGGCATTATTCATAGTTTGGAAACAGGGCAATCTCGTGTTGTGTACGGCAATGTACCGAACAGGGGAATCATCAGCAATCTTCCAGATGATTGTTGTGTTGAGGTGCCATGCGTTGTTGATTCATCGGGAATTACTCCGATGCAGATTGGCGCCTTGCCTCCACACCTTGCAGCATTGATGCAAACAAACATCAATGTTCAGTCTCTTACCGTGGAAGCTGCGCTAACGGGTAAGCGCGAGCACGTGTATCACGCAGCAATGTTTGATCCGCACACCGCTGCTGAACTTGACCTAGATCAGATTTGGTCATTAGTTGATGAATTACTTGAGGCCCATAGAGGAATGATTCCTGCGGAACTCTTTTCATAATTCATTAAACGAAGGGCATGACCTGTTCTGCGACAAGGTCTAAGTGTTCGAGATCGGTAAGGTCAAGAAACTGAATGTACATACGTTGTGCACCAGCAACATTCCACTGCTGCAGGCGTTCGATTGCTTCGGCGGGTGTGCCGCACAAGCCATTAAGACGAAGCTCTTCAACGTCACGGCCAATCGCTGCAGCTCGACGTGCAATTTCTGCATCATTTTTGCCAACGCAGACAACCAAAGCTGATGAGTACACCAGACTTTTTGGGTCGCGACCGATTGATGTGCACGCTGCTCGTACTCTCTCGCATTGCTCTGAGAATCGCTCAATTCCCGAAAATGGAATGTTGAACTCAGCCGCATAGCGCGCTGCCAACATAGGTGTGCGCTTTGGCCCACCACCACCGACGATGATGGGAGGAGGAGACTGCACTGGTTTTGGCAAAGCCGGAGAGTTTGCAATTGTGTAGTGCTTGCCTGAGTAATTGAACTGCTCACCATGTGGTGTGTTCCATAATCCAGTGATAACTGCGAGTTGCTCTGTCAAAATGTCGAAGCGCTCACCGAGAGGTGCAAATGGGATTCCGTACGATGAGTGTTCCGCTCCATACCAACCGGCACCGAGCCCAAGCTCAACGCGGCCATTCGACATGTCATCAACATTGGCAATACTGATGGCCAGAACACCTGGATTACGGAACGTTGCAGAGTTCACCAATGTGCCAAGGCGAATGGTTGTAGTTTCGCGAGCGATGCCAGCAAGTGTGATCCATGCATCAGATGGGCCAGGAAGTCCCGAAAAATGGTCACCCATCACTTGGTAGTGGTCACTGCGGAAGAAGGCATCAAACCCTAATGCTTCTGCTCGTTGAGCAACTGCAAGAAGTTGGGCGTAACTAGCGCCTTGTTGTGGTTCGGTAAATATGCGTAGTTTCACGCACTTAATCTATTACCCGGCAACTGTGGAGGTTGTAGTCGGATCACTAATGGTGGTCGGAACTTGTGAAGAGGTGGTTGTGGTTATGGCACTTTTGCCACGTCCGTAATGCACATCAAGTGCCATTTTAATATGCCGCGCTAATTGCAATCCACCGAATCGGTTCATATGCACTGAATCACCTGAAAACCAATGTTTGTTTTGTCTCGCAATTTTTTCCCAATCTAGGATTTCCATTTGTAACTTTGATTGGTTACTTCGAACAACCTCATTAAACATACGGTTCTTGATTTGTACGTTGCCATCTTCTCGGTACGTCAGCCACATTAAGGTTGCCCCTTGTGACTTTACTTCTTGTGCAATTTTCTTGATTGCAGCACTGAGATATGAGTTACCAGTGTCGTTATAACCAGTTGCAACGACATATACCTCGATGTTGTCGCGGCGATGACTGATAATTCGCTGCAATGCACTGAGTTGCGAGGTGGGGCTGCATCCTGAGTTGATGAGTTGTTGGCATCCCCATGTCTCAAGAATTGCGTTGTATTGGCTGGACCATAAAGGTTTCATTGACTCTGGCGCCCACCGCAATACATTGGTCACAGAGTCGCCAACAATGACTACATTGCTCGTTTTACGAACTGCATGCGCAGTGTGTGGCATGGCGACCATTGCGATGATCGGCAACACGAGTGTGAGAACTCGTAGTCGCGCAATCAATGTCATTGTGCAATTCTAGGTGGTGATTCGGGCCCAGTCGTGATGGAGTTCTTGTAACTGTTCGGGTAACCGCGAGAGGTGCCGTTGTGAAAGTGACGGCAGCACGGTGCGAACAGCGAGGGTATTGTTCGCGGCTGATGGAACGTGGTGACTGACGCCAAACATGATGCATCGTTGTATTGCGCGTGTAAACGGATTATGTCGCCCTTCGGTACAAGCGACTCCAATGCTGCGTGCTAGTTCGTCCATGACGACGGTGTAGCCCTGTGGTTCGTGTTCAAGCCCGGTAGCTAATCGGCGTAAAAGCCAGGTAGCTGTTGGTCCAAGGACAGGTAGCCAAAACATCTCGATGTATGGGTCTCCGATGGGAAACCCATTTGTCTCGATGACGGGGTCGTGCCATGGGGTGACCTCTAGGAGGCCGTCAGTGCGCAAAATAGTTGTTTTCATAAACCCTCAAATGTGTGTTGGTACATCTCTATGTGTGCGACTCAGGCAGAATAGGGACAGTGGATGAAAAACAATTCAACGAAAATGATCTGGCACAAGTATCGAAATGGCTGCAAGAGGCTGAGCGAATCGTGGTCTTTACCGGAGCCGGAATCTCAACTGATTCAGGAATACCTGATTTTCGAGGACCGAATGGTTTATGGACTCGGAACCCGTTAGCGGAAAAGACGTCGACGCTGAGTTATTACCTGAATGATCCCGAGGTACGCAAAGTTGCGTGGGAAGGTCGTGTGCGAAATTTCAATGGCACAGCGCAACCGAATGATGGTCATCGTGCACTAGTACACATGCAACATGCAGGGAAACTATCCGCAGTCATTACTCAAAATGTTGATGGCTTGCACCAAGATTCAGGTATTCATACTGAAAATGTTGTCGAGGTTCATGGCACTATCAAATTTGGTCGGTGTTGGGACTGTAATGATCGACGTCCGATGAGTTATTTCATTGATCGCGTCATTGCAGGCGAGTCAGATCCACATTGCGAACTCTGCGGGGGAGTTGTGAAGAGCGACGTGATCTTGTTTGAACAAGCACTGGTGCCTGAAGTGATTGATAGGGCATTTGACGAAGCGGAGCGGTGTGACATTTTGTTGGCAGTGGGGTCAACGTTGGCGGTGGGACCTGCTAACCAGGTCGTACCGAGGGCCAAAGCCAGTGGCGCTCATGTGGTCATTGTGAATGGTGACGCAACTCAGATGGATGCCTATGCGCACACGATTCTGCGCGGCAGCATTAGCCCTGTTTTACAGGCCTTGGTGGCAGGTGCTGGATTCCTGACTTAGTCGGTAGGGTTTTGGGTCATGGCAACCTTTCGTGACCTATTGGCAGATGCCAAATCCCACATTGTCGAAGTAGATACGGCAGCTGCTGAGGCGCGTATCGCTGCTGGCGATGTCTTCATTCTTGACGTTCGTGAACCAGATGAATACGACGAAGGTGCGCTCGCAGACGCGGTGCACATTCCACGCGGACATCTTGAAGCCCAAATTGAAGGACGAGCCCTCAATCGTGATCAGACCATTGTTGTGTATTGCGCAGGGGGAGTGCGTAGTGCATTTGCTGCCCGGACATTGCAAGAACTCGGGTACTCAGATGTGTTGTCAATGGCTGGCGGATTCGGCAAATGGAAAGACGAAGGTCGCGCCTGGCGTCAGCCCGTCACATTGACTGCAGACCAACGCAATCGCTATCAGCGTCACTTGTTGCTTCCTGAAGTGGGCATCGAAGGACAGGCCAAGTTGTTGGGAGCAAAAGTTTTGATGCTCGGCGCAGGTGGCCTCGGTTCACCCGCTGCTTTGTATTTGGCTGCTGCCGGAATTGGCACAATTGGCATTGTCGATATGGACGATGTTGATGCATCAAACTTGCAACGCCAAATTTTGCACAACATGGATCGTATTGGTCAGCGCAAAGTTGATTCGGCGCGCCAGACAATTGAGAAACTGAATCCTGATGTCAATGTAAAGACATACGACGTTCGATTGACCGCTGAGAACATTATTGAAATCATGAGCGAATACGACATCGTGGTTGATGGTGCAGACAATTTCCCTAGTCGCTATTTGCTGAATGATGCGAGCGTGAAATTAGGAATTCCCGTTGTTCACGGAAGCATCTTTCGCTTTGAAGGAATGGTGTCAGTGTTCCACCCATTACGTGGACCCACCTATCGCGACATGGTGCCAGAACCCCCTCCAGCAGAATTTGCACCATCATGTGCAGAAGCGGGCGTTCTCGGGGTTCTTCCTGGAATTGTTGGCTCTATTCAGGCGTTAGAAACCATCAAGGTCATTCTTGATCTTGGAGAACCTCTCATTGGCCGCATTCTCACTATCGATACCACCGAGATGTCGTTTCGTGTCTTCAAACTTCGCGCTGATCCGAAGAATGAAGTTGTTTGGGACAATCGTGATCGTATTGAGGTACGTGACCTTGATGGTCTCTGCGCTCCCTGGCTTAGCCACTAGCGTTTACTGAATGACAGCATCCATCGTTATTGTCGGTGCCGGATTTTCTGGCGCAGTCATTGCACGTGAATTAGCAGAAGCGGGTGTCGCTTCGTGGGTAGTTGACGGTCGCTCGCACGTTGGTGGCAATGCACACACAGAACGTCGCGACAACGGTGTCATGGTGCATGTCTATGGGCCACACATTTTTCACACGGCTGACACACATGTCTGGGACTACATCAATAGGTTCGGCGACATGGTGCCCTATAACCATCGTGTGAAAGCCACCACCGGTGGGCGTGTGTATTCGTTGCCAGTGAACTTGCACACAATTAATCAGTTTTTCAATACCACCATGTCGCCCGCCGAAGCAGAACAGTTCATCTCTGAACGTGCAGACTCAAGCATCGGCACTCCGGTCAGTTTTGAAGATCAGGCACTGAAATTTGTCGGGCGAGATCTCTATGAGGCTTTCTTCAAGGGCTATACACAGAAGCAATGGGGAGTTTCTCCCACTGAACTACCTGCATCAATTCTGGCTCGTCTACCAGTCAGATTTTCGTACGAGGACAGTTACTTCAATCATCCGTATCAGGCAATTCCGCGCGACGGGTACACGCCAATTGTGCAGGCGATGCTTGATCATCCGTTAATTGAAGTCAGCCTTAATCGCACAGTGACGCCAGACGAACTAATACATGCGGAGCATGTGTTTTGGTCAGGTCCAATTGATGGATTTTTCTCCAGCAAGTTCGGAAAACTCGGGTATCGCACGCTTGACTTTGTGGAAACTGAAGCAATCGGAGATGTTCAGGGGTGCCCGGTCATGAACTATTGCGATGCTGACGTTCCATATACACGCATAACGGAACACAAGCACTTTGCGCCCTGGGAATCACACAACGGAAGCACGATGTATACCGAATACAGCCGCCTGGCAGAAGACGGGGATATTGCGTATTACCCCATTCGGCAGGTCAAAGAAAAGGAACAACTTCTGCAGTACGTGGAAGCTGCCAAACAGGCAACTGGTGTGACTTTCGTCGGTCGTCTTGGCACGTATCGGTACCTCGATATGGACGTGACCATCAAAGAAGCCCTTGAGGTGGCAAATCTTTACCTCGAAAATCGTCGTGAAAATCGACCAATGCCACCGTTCGTGGTGAATCCTCTGTGAAACTAGTCGGGTGAATTCCCACCTACTAGCTCGAATTCAAATTCCGGCTCCTGGGTTTTCTGAACCTTCGTTGTATGTACGTCACCAGCATGGGACCATCACTGAGGCGGGCCTAACTCTTTCCAAGGGTGGGCGAGCAACATTTGATACCGCTTTTGGTGCTTTTGCATCGGGGCGGTGGAGTCGACTGACCAATATCTCAGACATCGGCGTCACGATGGATGTGGCTGGACATTGCTTGGTCGAACTTATTGCGTACACCGACGGATCTGAAACGGTTGTTGCCTCATCAGATGATGGGACACCATTATCGTGCAGCGACATTCGGTCATTATCTGCTGAATCGTTTTTTGTGGCGGTCACAGCACTAGAAGACGATGTCGTGGTCACGTCAGGTACATGGACTACAGAAAGTGCACCAGAGCGCGAAATCCGTCTTGGCGTTTCGATTACTACTTTCAATCGTCAGCAATATGTTTTAAAGACAATTGAGCGATTAGTAGAACTCGAATCGTCTGAACCATCTGTGCGTGGACATCTTCGTGTCCTTGTCGTCGATAACGCACGCAACCTTGAGCCACACCTATCGATGGGAGCCCCCGTTCAGGTTCTTCCCAATCCGAACTTGGGTGGTGCAGGAGGCTTTGCACGTGGACTCATTGAATTTCGCAACGAAGGGTGGAGCACCCATGTTGTGTTTATGGACGACGATATTTCTCTTGAACCTGAATCAATTGTTCGCACAATTTCATTGTTCTCGTATGCAATAGATCCAGACCTATGTATTCACGGAGCGATGATGAGCGAGGAATTGCCATGGATGCAATTTGAAGCAGGGTCGGCCTATGACTTCCGTTCGGTGTATCCATTGCGGGCACTCGGGCGAGACGTAGATCTTCGCAGCCGATATGAGATGCTGCGCGATCACCTTGAGCCAGAAATTGATTATTCGGCATGGTGGTTTACTGCTTTCCCTATGCATGTTGCACCACAGAACCCTTTGCCGGTTTTTGTACGAGGAGACGATGTTGCATTTGGTCTGATGCATACGGGTAGACATACGGTCACGCTGAACGGTATTGCTGTGTGGCACGCAGACTTTGCACTGAAGAACAATCCGACGTCGTTGTATTACGAAGTACGAAATTTTGCTCTGATTGAGACTTTGGTATTTGATCATCACAAGTGGCATCACCTTGCCGCGCGTTTTCTTGGTTTTGGTTTCCGAAATGCATATTCGCATCGGTATTCCAGCGCTGAATACATGATTCATGGAATGAAAGATTTTCTCGCGGGTCCAACTGAATGGATGAAGATAGATCATTCAGCAAAGCATGAAGAAGTGCGTCACGTCACGGAAGAAAAGGCTGCTCCGCTAACTCCAGAACTTTTGAGTCTCGGCTTCACGGCACCACGCGCGAAAATTATTCGGCTAGGCGGTTTCTTGTTGTCCCCACTAACGGGGGCAGGGCAATGGATTCCGAAGTTTTTTCGCGCCAATGAAGTTGGAGTCGCTCAAATTGATGTTCGTGCCGTCGGATTGGCTATTCGTCATAGGCAGATTCTGTATCGCCATCCGCGATTTGATGAAGGATTCATCTGTGAACGGGACCACAAACGTTTTATTGCAATTCAACGAGACGTGTTCAAGTACTCATGGATTATTGCTCGAACATATAAAAAACTGAAACGCGCCTATCGGGATGAATATCTCAACATGGTGAGCGATGCCTCATGGCAAGCCCGATTTAAGGGGTAGTCAGTGCGGCTGATGCAGTCAGCACCTTCCACGTAGTAGGTCCGACGCGTCCGTTAATTGGCAGTTTGACACGTTTTTGAAAGAGCTTCACATCGTTGGCGAGCGCAGATGTAAATATGCCAGTGCCGACAATCTTTTTCTTTAATACCTTCGCAAGAGCCTGCTGTAACGAAGTGACCGATGGATGTCGCGTCCCAACTTTGAGAACTGCAAGATCTATTCGCCCGGCAAGACCTAGAGCGTCCCACGTTGCTCGATCAACAATGCCTGTAGGGAGTAGTTGTGATGCGGTTTGGAATGCTTTGACTGCGCGTAATGTTCCTGCACCAAAATTTCCATCTGTTGCTAGCCGAGACTTGCCTGAAAGATGTAATGAAAGGTTGAGTTTCTTTTGTACCACTGTCACCATTGCGCCGGCATTCTTTAGCTCCAAAGGAAGTCCAAGCATGAGGGGAGCGACAGGTGCGATAGTCGGAAGACTTCCAAGTGTGCGCATGGCATCTAATTGTTGACGTAGAAAGAGAGCGAATTCTGCTTGGCCGGTTGTAGACAAGTGGACAAAACAACACAATGAAGAGTTATCAAACCATCTCCATTGGTTAGTTGCAGATGAGGCTGTGTTCCAATCAAAAACTGTGACACCAGGATTGTTTGCAGCAACTGCTGCGAGAACTGCATTTGATTTTGCATAATTCCGAGTAGTTGACCGAGTGGACATATTCACAAAGATGATTCGTTGTACGGCTTTTGACATCAAGGAAGAGAGCATCTGTTGTACTTTTCCTTCAAAGGTGGCTGGGTCGTCGTTGTAACCCAATTCAATGATGGCAACCGCTGGCGCATCAAATGCATTGATGACCCCGACGCCATCAGTGTTGACTTGAGGCGCTACGACAGTGAACAGGCAGCCTGCCCCCGTCATTCCTCGACCCGCGCACGATTGGTAATTCATGACCGAATATGCGGGGGTAACGATGGATGCAAATTCAGTCGCAATGCTTTCACCGACAGAGTCGCCAACAAATAAAATTGAGCCAACTGAAGGCGAGGTCGGGTCTGCTGCGGCAACTGGGAAAGCCTCAAACCAGGGAGCATTCAAATTAAAATCAGTGCGGAATTGTCCGCCCGTGCGAGTGACTGAACCTGCAGTGCCTGTGATGAGAACATTTGTGGTGTAGCCATTCCAGTCGCCGCCTAGTCCGTCATGTGTTGTCGCCATCGACATAAAAACACCAATTGTTGGAAATGCTTTTTGAATGTCAACAGCTGACAGCAGACGCGACCATGATTGCAATGCGGCATCTCCTGCGATGTCGCCGTTATCGATCTGCGCGAGGAATTGTCCGCCTGCAGTTCGCCCACCATTCGAAGAAGTGAATTCAGTGCGCATAATTGCATTTCGCGAATCTTTGATGACGTATCCTGCGGTGTCGGTAATCGCTAGATCACTGCGTTTGTCTTCAATAACGCTTGCAGTCTTAGAGCCAACTGTCCGCAAACCTGCACCGCCATACACCTGGCAATCTTCGGTGTCGCACGTCTTGGCGTAGGTGAATCGCGCCTCGGATAAGGCATAACTTCGAGCTGCCACTGATTGGGCACGTAAAGCGTTCATGCCGAGCCCACCTGCAATGTCGCCCCATCCGGCGGGAGATTCGCGGGGAACAACGCCACGCAGGTATGACTCAGTATTCACAAGGTTTACTGTTCGACGATTGCTCACAATATCGACTGTTGCACGAATGCTTCCGCGGTAATAACGGATACGGCCGGTCTTGTACGTAGTTGACGGTGGTTCACATACGCCGAGTAGGTCAGTGGGCGAAATTGCTGTCGCACTTGACCCCTGGGTTGAGACAAAATCAATAGGTCCGGTGACGCTGCGGCTAATCACCGTAAATCCAATGGGATTGTCAGTGTCCGCTGCACATTGTGCAGATGGTGCGCCATAGATGTCGTACTTATTATTTGACACCATTCGGGCAACAAGCGCGCCATATGTTCCGGTCGAACCGGTCCATGACGCAGTGGCGTTGTCAGACACGACGGCAGTTTGACTGCCATCAAGGGTTTGTAACCGCACACTCATCATGCCGCCAGGTGTTGAAACTGCATCTGCATCAGTAAGTGGTGCGATGGTACGACCAAGTCCGCCGTAATAAAAATTCAAAATGTCTTGCCACGATGCTCCGAGTTTTGTTGCCCAACCAAGCGCTCCGTATTGGCTAAGGCCACGTCCGTGTCCGTTGCCGTGACCACGAATGATTACGCCAAGTGGGGGAAGAGTTTCCGCATGAACTGGTGTGCTTTGTGTTGTTGCAAGAGAGGACAAAAGTGCCGACGCACAAACGACGAAGATGGCCATGTGGCGGAGATGACTTGTCGGAGATGCCATGAGATACCACGCTAGGTGGTCTCTACCACCTCGTGGTGACGCTCAGTCTCGTCTCGCTCTTGTATTGCAACACCTGTCAAAACAAATGTCATACCGAGAAGGTCAACGAGGCTGGGAGACTGATGCAGAAACGCAAATCCGAATATTGCAGCACAAACGGGAAGCAACGCCAACATGACGGAGAATCGTCGAATAGGAATTCGCCGAAGAGTTGATTGGTCTATGCCGTATCCGATTGCGTTAGACAGTAGTCCGACCAGTGCGCAGCCGATCAAGATCTTCCCACTGGAAAATGCAACCCCTGCATCGCCCACAGCAAATGGAGTGATGACGATGCCACCGAAAAGCAGACCGAGTGCGAGGCCCGAGACTCCTCTGTCGGCGAGAGCGACTCGCGATCCCATGACGATATAGCCGGCCCACATGACAGATGCAGCCAAGATAAAGACAAGCCCTAACGGTTCACTGCCTAATTCGACTCCGCCGAGAACAACGACACCAACTGCAGCGCATACCAATGCAACAGTGTTTCGAACAGAACGTGTGCGAAGTGCGGCAACAGTAATGGGACCAATGAATTCAATGGTGACGCCTTTGCCTAGTGACAGTCGATCTATTGCCAAATAAAAGAACAAATTCATCAATGCAGTCGACGTGCCGAACGCTGCGACCCAATACAGTTCGCGACGGCTCCAGCGTGAATGAGACGTGCGTGCTGAAAATGCGAGCAAGATTATTGATGCGCTGAGTACGCGAAGCCAAGCGACGGTCGCAGGCGAGATATCCCTAAACAGTCGAACAGCAATGATGGCACCCGTGTATTGGGCAATCGCAGACAGTATGAAGAAAAGTTCAGGAGGTGCGGCGTTGAAAATACGATCAGCGCGCAACCTCTCATGTGAGGTCACGAAAGACTGTCGCTAATTAATCGAAGAGATCAGGATCTGTGCGGCAAATCTCTTGCCAGAGCGGCTGGAAGTGTGCCCAGCCTGTCATGGCGTTGCCGGCGTTCTCACGCGTGTACACAGCAGAATCATGTGGGATGTGCTTTGGTGTACCTGCAGCCATTGCTGCAAGTTGTGCCTGAGCGCAACGCTCGAAACAAACAAACCAGAACACCGCTTCATCAACACTTGCGCCCACTGTGAAGTGGCCGTGGTTTTGGTGAATGGCTGCGCGGTTGTTTCCGAATGCTTCAGCAAAGTCGCGCCCTGCTGATTCTTCGAATACAACTGCACCACCATGTTCTGAAATAACGACGTTGTTTTCGTAGAACGCACATGAGTCTTGAGTTAATGCATCGAGTTGGATACCAAGCGAACTAAATGCTTTTCCGTATACAGAGTGTGCGTGCGCTGCCGCAATGACATCAGGACGAGCTGTGTGCACTGCTGCATGCAACACGTATGCTGCGCGGTTTACTGCGTACTTGCCGTACACAACTTCACCGTGGTGGTTTACCAAGATGAGATCTGACACGCGCATGTGACGAAACGACAAACCGAGTGGGTTCACCCAGAAGTGGTCTGGAAATTCAGGGTCACGAACTGTGATGTGTCCGGCGACGCCTTCACCAAATCCGAGTCGACCAAAGATGCGCAGCGCGCCAGCAAGTTTTTGCTTGCGACGAAGGCGCTCTTCGGCAACGGTGGCTGCAGGTGCGAGAGCTTCCTGGCCGAGAATGGTGACTTGCTTTGGAGTCAACGGAATACCGTCGATCATGCGGGTCTCTACGGGTGCATCTGGTGTGATGGTCATGGCCTCACAATACGCCACAATGGTTGGTATGGGAATAAGCCAGATACAGCCAGAACACATGGGGGCTCCGGCAGCCAAATACGCACATGCCGTGAAGGTTGATGGGGCTCAGTCGATGGTGTTCACATCCGGGGTCGTGCCCACGATGCCCGACGGCACTGTTCCGCCATCCCTAGAGGGGCAAACACGGGTGGTGTGGGCGAACTTGCTCGAAATCCTGCGCGCCGCCCAGATGGGCGTTACAAACATCGTCAGCATCACCACATATGTGGTGGCTCGAGACACCATGACCGCCGATCTGGCCTCTGTTATGGCCGTTCGCGATGAAGTAATGGCAGATCACAGGGCGGCTAGCACTCTCGTGACCGTTCCAGCACTTGCCCGTGCGGAGTGGCTTATTGAAATAAGCCTGGTAGCTGCTTCCTAAGAATTTCTAGGAATATGTCGCTAGCGGTGGCGGCTCGTACGATTGACCCCCATGGCTGATGAAATAAAGCGCACTGACTCTGGCATTGACATTGCCCCTCTCTATTCGGCCGATGACCTCGCCGGTTGGGATCCCGCAACACAACTGGGTCTTCCCGGAACTGCGCCCTACACACGTGGCGTGTACCCCACGATGTACCGAGGCAAGTTGTGGACCATGCGTCAGTACGCCGGGTTCGGTTCTGCCGAGTCGACCAACCAGCGCTTCAAGTTTCTTCTTGAAGCGGGTCAAACAGGACTGTCATGCGCCTTCGACCTACCGACCCAAATGGGGTACGACTCTGACCACGCCCGCAGTGAAGGTGAAGTCGGCAAAGTAGGAGTTGCTATCGACACGCTCGAAGACATGCGCATGTTGTTGAAGGATTTGCCGCTCGACAAAGTGTCGACATCAATGACCATCAACTCAACCGCTGCAGTTCTGTTGCTGATGTACGAATTGGTTGCAGAAGAACAAGGTGTGCCGTCATCTGCAATCAGCGGAACAATTCAGAACGACTTGTTGAAGGAATATATTGCTCGGGGTACGTATGTGTACCCACCGCGTCCTTCAATGCGCATCATCACAGACATCTTTGCCTATTGCGCCCAGAACATTCCGAAATGGAACACCATCTCAATTTCTGGGTATCACATTCGTGAAGCTGGAAGCTCTGCAGTACAAGAAATTGCATTTACTTTGGCCAACGCTATTGCGTATGTTCAGGCAGCAGTAGATGCAGGTCTTGATGTTGATGATTTTGCACCTCGCTTGTCGTTCTTCTGGAATGGCCATAACAACTTCTTTGAAGAAGTGGCGAAATTCCGTGCAAGCCGTCGCATGTGGCACAAGATTATGACTGAGCGTTTTGGTGCAAAAAAAGAATCAAGCAAGTTGTTGCGCTTCCACACACAAACAGGCGGCAGTACGCTGACAGCTCAGCAGCCCCTGAACAACGTGGTGCGTGTTGCTCTGCAATCTCTTGCAGCCGTAATGGGTGGAACCCAAAGCTTGCACACAAACGGTTACGACGAAGCACTTGGTCTGCCAACGGAAGAAGCAGCCCGTATTGCATTGCGTACCCAGCAAATAATCGGATACGAAAGTGGAGTTGCAGATACTCCTGACCCACTTGCTGGTTCGTACTTTGTAGAAACACTTACTGATGAAGTGGAACGCCTTGCCTGGGAATACATCAAACGCATTGATGAAATGGGTGGCGCTGTTGATGCCATTGAAGCTGGCTTTCAAATGGATGAAATTGAGCAAAGTGCATATGACTACACAAAGTCAATTGACGATGATGAGCGTGTCATCGTGGGCGTCAACAAGTTCACAGTGGAAGGCGAAGGGGAGCCCAATGTGTTCCCAATTGATCCGAGTCTTGCTATTGGTCAACTAGCTCGTTTGAAAAAGTTTAAGGAAAATCGTGACCATGCGAAGGTTGCGGCACTTCTTGAAGACGTTCGTGTAGCTGCCCGTGGCACTGACAACATCCTGATTCCCATGAAAGAGGCCTTGCGTGCCCATGCAACACTCGGCGAAGTCAGTGATGCTCTTCGCGATGTGTATGGCACGTACAAGCCAGGCCGCTAATACTCGCCATGAGTGAACAGAATGTCATTGTTGAAAAAGTCGGGAATCGGCTTGACATTGTTCTGAATCGTCCTGATCGAAAGAATGCAATCACACAGCAACTGGCTGTGGAATTGCGAGATGCGTTTCTTAACGTTTCATCTGATGTTGGATGCATCTTGTTGTCTGGCTCTGGCGGAGCATTTTGCAGCGGTGTTGATCTTAAAGTTGCTGGCGCAGACCTAAGGAATGAACCGCTGACAGCGTGGGTAGAAGTGCATGCTGCCATGTACAAATGTCGCGTGCCTGTGGTCGTCGCCCTTGAGCGATATGCCATTAACGCTGGCGCAGCTCTTGCATTGGCCGCAAACATTGTTGTTGCGGGGGAGACTTCATTTCTGCAAGTGGGTGAAATTGCAATGGGAGTTCCGGCCCCAATGTGTCAGGCCTGGTTGCACTTGAAACATTCTCAAGCAGTTGCAGACCGTGTTGTTCTGGTGGGTGACCGCATAGTGGGCACCGACATGGTTTCGCTTGGTCTTGTGTCAGAAGTAGTTGCAGACGGTGAGGTATTGAATCGTTCGCGTGCCGTTGCAGACCATATTGCTTCTCACCCGCAACGTGGTCGTGATGGCATCTCGCGCACATGGGATTCTTTACGTGGTCGCATTGAAAACCCTGACGAATGGTTTGCAAACCTAATCAAGCGCTAATGCTTCTATGCACATTCTTGTAGTGAATCCCACTTAATTTGCGTGCTGTTTGTGCGGTAGTAATAACCCTGCGAGCTAAACGTGCCAATGATTGGACACATTTTCTTATATCCCCAGTTAATGATTCGTTGGTGAAGGTTTTTTTCTAGGCCGCGATCAAATGTTTGAAAAATTACGTCTGGCTGTAGTTTGCCGATGCTGTAGTCGTAATCCCATTTGTTATGCCCCGGGAAAAAGGCTCCATGTGGGGTACTGGTTGCAATGAACGTGTCATTTTTGCCAAGAAGATCAAGCATTGTTCGATGTGAGTAATAAGCAGGCACACCGGCCCAAATGGTGGCGATACTTGCTCCAACTTCAGTTGTGTCGCGCATGGTCTCTACTGACTCAGTGACAAAAAGGTTTGTTCGTGTGAGAAGTAGATCGCCGTGTCTTTGGTGCTGTACCACGGGATATGTGCTGACAATGAGGCACACTGTTGCAACTACTGCACCAGCAACGTATCCATCGCGAGGAAAGAACGAAAAGAAAAAGATGATGAATGCGCTTGCAATGGAAACTGCAGCGACTACATAAAAGTGCTTCGCTGAAAATCCGAAGGGATTTACTGTGACGCCTGCGCCAAGTGAGGTAACCAATACAGCAAGAGAAATGAAGAGTGGGGTAGTGCGTTTCCGAAGGGTATTGAAAGAGACACCAATGATGAGCGGTACTAGAGGAACAATCGTGGCGTAGAACCGATTTAGCATTTCGCCTTCCCATGCATCGCCGCCGATGTATACGGTGTACGCAGCCATTGCCACAAACATTGCTGAAGCGATAACAACAAGGCGATTATGTAGTTCTTTTGAACGCAATTGACTGGCCAGCGCCACCACGATAATTGCAAAGAGCACTGACGTTTTTGCACTTGAAGCAAGCCCGCGAGAGATGCGGTCAATAGGCGAGACGCCATCCATTTTTAGGTGGTATGTGTTGGGCAACCAACTTCCCCAGTACAACTTTTGCGCCAGGCATACCAAGGCAGCGGTACCTACCACTATCGCTCCATATAGCGCGACAAGTCGTCGCTTTACGTGTGGAGGCCCCCACGTCAGAAGTGCAATGACTGCGACAAGACAAAAAATTGCGAAATCAAATCGTGTGGCTATACCAAGAACGATTGGAAGAATCATTGAATATTGGATGCGGACTTTGCCATCTCGAATATGGTTGATAGTTGCACGTAACAGAAGAAGACAGAAGAAAGTAAGTGCGCCCACTTCCATTCCACGCAATGTCCAGTACGTGAGTGGATACATAAAAGGCAAAGAACCTGCTGAAAGTACAGCTATCAATTGGTTGTTACCAGTGCCGTATGTGAGAACGAGATCAAAGATGATCCATGACGAAGCAAGAATGAGAAGAATGCCCGTAAGCGAAATCATCAATGCTGCAGAAGATCCATCAAAGCCAATGAGATGAATGAAGGCCATCCAGAGTGTCCATAACGGGTTCGTGAATCCTTGTACTCGGGGCGCGCCAGGAAACCAGACAAACTCTCCAGTCTTTGCGAGCGTTCGTCCATAATCCATTGAAATCATTGCGTCATCGAACAATGTGAAACGACGAGATCCCCAAGGATTCTCACTTGATTGCCATTCAAGAATGACCATGAAAAGGAGTCCGGGGAAGACGGCAATTGCGTACAAGGTGCGTTGGTGAAGTCGAGAAATTGTTCTAATCATGGGTACAGGTATTTCTTTCCACCGCCTGCAACGAGGCGTAGTTCTTGCGCAAATGTTTGCGTATTTTTGTAGTTGTCTAGAACAAGAATTCCTGCTGTGTCAATGACCACTACAGTTCCATCTCCATCGACAGAAGCGAATGTTCGTCCACCAATATGCCCGAGCGCCATAAAAGATCTGTTGCGACACGGGCAATAGCCATGTACACCGACTCCCGTGGTATCGCGCACTGACCACTTCCACGTTCTGTCAGTCGTTGTTCGGTTGAAGAAATAACGACGCGACCAATCGGCTAGATCATCCATCTTCATTTCTATCCCACCTGTTGAAAAACCAATACTTCCGTGCTCGCCACGAAATGTGGAGATCTCGTATCCCAATGAGTCGGTAATTCTGCTGTGCACAAGTTCTTCAAATGTTTTGCCGGTCTTTTGTTCAAGAATGATGCCAAGTACGGCAAAACCAGTCGTTGAGTATTCAACATAGGTCCCTGGGGGAAATTTGAGCGGTCTACTACTGATGTAGTTGACAACTTCAGTCGGCGTGGTGCCGTCTGGAACGTATCCGTTACCGCTTTTGTATTGAGAGAGCCCAGATGTATGGGTGAGAAGTTGGCGAATGGTGATTTGCCCGTGCTTGAAACCCATTCCCATGTCACCCACGGGATCATCAAGGGAAATGCGTCCTTCGTTGACTAGCTGCATAATGAGGGTGGTAGTAAATGTCTTAGTCAAACTACCTATCAAGCTTGGCTGGCTGAATGGTGCCATGCCTCCCGAAATTCCGTGCCACACATGACCATCTTTGGTAACAACAACTGCTCGGGCTTGACCTAGCCCCATCTCCTTTGTGCGTCTATCCAAGATGGATTGCATTTCACTTTCACGCGCTGACCATTTGGCATCCTTAAACGACGAAGAGTTGAGAAATTTCTTTACGTCATCTTCAATTTCGATCTTGACGACCTTCGGGGCTGCAGAAGGTGGAAGCGGTTGATTCAGTGGTGTGTGAACAAAGTCCAGTCGGCGACCAATTGGTCCGGAATTGATAATCAAAGCCATGAGGACAACGAGCGTGATTCGCGGGGAGATATTGAAGGCCGTGAACCAACCTGTTGTTCGTTGTTCAAAGAGGCCCACGATGTACGTGATGCATGGAAGAGCTACGAATACGAGGCCGATTATCAGCACGGTTCTTACATTTGTTGGGATCTTGTGGGGAACCAATTGCCAAAAAAACCACGCTGTCATGGAATGCCATAAATAAACACTTAATGGGTATCTGTTGAGGAACCGTGCCACTGGAGTTGCGGAAAAAGATGACAATGTTCGTGGGATATGCAGTAGTGCGGCAGTCCAGAAGCCACCAACGAAGAGATGTAGTACATGATCATTATTGACAACACCTTCTAGCGGTTGTCGAAACATCAACCATCCGCATGCCCCTGCGAGAAATGCAAATGCTGCGAAGTGAAGAGAACGAGGAGATGGTCGACCATGTGCGAGCCACGCCATTCCTGCAGCAGTGCAGGTGGAGTAGAGCACAATGTCTCCGACTGCCCATCCGAATCCGGCGGTGTCAATGTTCCAGACAGCAAGCGCTGTGACGGCAATGATGCCTGCTATCGGAATGAGGGACTTGAACTTGCGTGTCAATGAATAGATGAATGGGCTAAGTACCAGGACCCACACGTATGCCCGCAGGTACCACAGTGCAGAAGTGAACCATTGGCTAGCAATGAGAGAAGTTGGTTGGCTAAAAGGGAGAACGAATGTCCACACAGCTGACGTGTGGACATGAAAATGAAATGAGAGCGCATAGACGACTGCTGAATACATCCACAGCGGCAGCAATAGTCGTTTGAAACGCTTTTGAAGGGTTTGAAATGCTGATGCCTTGCTGAATGACCGAGCTAACAGTGCTCCGGTAACAACAAACATTGCAGGAACAGAAGAGATGATCCAGGTGGTCCACGACCACCCGCTGGCATGCCAAGTAATGACACGGAGAATTGCAAGGGCACGGAGTCCGTCGAGTGAAGTATCGCGTTGTGGGGCGACTGTATTCTGCTGAACCCCCGCTTTATTCACTCCGTCGAGTCTAAAAACTTTCCGTGATGTCTATGAAGAAACGGATAACTTCTGTCGCTTTATTAACTTTGAGTTCATAAAAAATTTGCTTTGGTCTGCGTGACCACAATCATCACGTGAGATGAGTGACGTCGATTTCTGGTCGCTGTGGGGCAGCAATAGTTTGAGTTGGCCAGCCAAGATAAACAATGCCCATCACATGATCTGTGTGGTCCATTGAACACAATGCAGTGATTGCGTCATTCGCACCTTTGGCCGGAGATCCCCACAATGCTGCAAGTCCAAAAGACTCGGCCATCAAAAGCATGTTTTGAACACCAGCAGCAACTGCGTATTTGTTTTCTTCGGTCTCATTCGTTGTTGCACCTTCGGCTGCTGCGACGACGATGATGATGGGCGACCGCATGAACTTTCCACGAGTTTTAGCGACTTTCATTTCGTCGTCGCCATGAACTGCCATGGCGTCGGCGATTGTGTCGCCTAGAAGCCTTCGTGAGTCTCCTGAAATCACAGCAACCCGTAATGGCCAGGTGCGTTTGTGGTTCGGCGCCCATTGGGCAGCATTCACGATGCGATCAACAATTACAGAATCAACTTCTCGAGACGCATCGATAAGCAGGTTGCTGCGTCTTGCAACGATCAGAGTCTCTAATTCGTCTGGTGTCATTAGTTCTTATGAAGGTCGGCGTTAAGGCCGCCCCATGAACCTGAGCGCGCGATAACTTCGACTGCTCCTGTCAATGAATTTCGGCGGAACAGCAAGTTCGACTGACCGGAGAGCAGTTTGGCTTTCACATTGGAACCCGACGGGTCAATGACAACAGTGCCAGCAGTGACATAAAGGCCAGCTTCCACGATGCAATCATCTCCAAGGCTGATTCCGATACCTGCATTTGCACCGAGAAGGCAACGTTCGCCAATGGTGACCATTTCTTTTCCGCCACCAGAGAGAGTTCCCATGATGGAGGCGCCACCACCAATGTCTGAGCCATCACCAACGATGACGCCAGCAGAGATGCGACCTTCCACCATTGATGCTCCCAAGGTTCCGGCATTGAAATTGCAGAAACCTTCATGCATCACAGTTGTACCCGGTGCAAGGTGTGCACCGAGGCGCACACGACTTGCATCTGCGATGCGGACGCCAGAAGGAACGACGTAGTCAGTCATGCGTGGGAACTTGTCAACACCGTGCACAACAAGATGCTCGCCGCGCTGTGCAAAATTCCATGCAACAGATTCCAGTGCCTCTACGGCAACAGGGCCACGCGATGTCCAGGCAACGTTCTGGAGTAGACCGAATGCACCGTCAAGGTTGATGGTGCGTGGTTTGACAAAGCGTTGAGACAGCAAATTGAGACGTAGATATACATCTGCTGCACTTGTTGGCGCAGCAGAGATTTCAATTTCTACAGTGACTGCCTCGAACGCCACACCACGATCACGATCGGTATCAACGCTTGGTTCATGTGACGGCGCGTCAGCAGGTGAGAACTTTCCGAGTCCGACTGTGCGAAAGCGCACATCGAGTGTTGTTCCGTGTGAGTCGAGTGTTGCGATACCAACACCCCAAGCATGATCTGACATTAGAAAGCCTCCAGGCGAAGTGTTGGGAACAAGATGACATCACGAATTGATTGGGCGTTACCAATCAACATGACTAAACGGTCCATGCCGATACCAAGACCACCAGTTGGTGGCATTCCGTATTCCATGGCACGCAAGAAATCTTCGTCAACGGTGCCAGCTTCTGCATTGCCCGCTTCCTTTGACTTCTGTTCGTCTTCAAAGCGAAGACGCTGTTCGACAGGGTCATTGAGTTCTGAATATGCGTTTGCCAATTCACGTCCGCCCACAAACAATTCAAATCGTTCCGTGAGATATGGGTCATTACGGTCAACACGGGCGAGTGGGCTGATCTCTACTGGGTGACCAATGACAAATGTGGGCTCTCGTAATGCCGCCTCGCACGTTGCCTCAAAGAGTTCTTCAATAATTTTTCCTGGTCCAAAATGTGGCAGAACTTTCACACCGTGTTTGTCGGCGAGTGTCACGAGTTGCTCGCGTGGTTGTGACGGATGTACTTCAACACCTGTCGCCTCTTTCACAAGGTCAATCATTCGTGCGCGGCGCCATGGCTTGGCAAGGTCAACTGGGATGTCATCAATCAATACAGTCGACGAGCCAGTGGCATCGTTAGCAGCATTGACAAACAGAACTTCCGTGAGATCCATGATGTCTGTGTAGTCGGCGAATGCTTGGTACAGCTCCATCATTGTGAATTCTGGGTTGTGGCGAGTGGAGATTCCTTCGTTGCGAAAGACACGACCAATTTCGAACACTCGCTCCATGCCGCCGACAATGAGGCGCTTCAAGTGCAACTCAAGGGCGATGCGCAGGTAGAGAGTCATATCGAGAGCATTGTGATGAGTGACAAAAGGTCGAGCGTGTGCCCCACCGGCTTCTACGTGAAGTACCGGCGTTTCAACTTCGATAAAGCCGCGCTCATGCAAGGTGCGACGAAAGCTAGCAATCACTGCGTGACGAACAGCAAACATACGACGCGATTCTTCATTGCCGATGAGATCTGCGTAGCGCTGGCGGTAGCGAGTGTCTGTGTCTGTCAGACCGTGCCACTTATCAGGCAATGGACGGACTGCCTTCGACAGAAGAACGACAGAATCAACCTTGATAGACAATTCGCCTTTACGGGTTGTCATGACGATCCCCGACGCACCTACCCAGTCGCCGAGATCGAGGTTATTGATTGCATCGAATGCATCATCTCCGACGATTGCTTTCGAGACGAATAACTGAATTGAAGTTTCGCGATCTTGCAGAGTGGCAAAGATAAGTTTTCCTTGGTCACGCTTTAATACGACACGGCCAGCAACATTGACATGAGCTTCAGTTTCTGATCCAGCTTCTAGGGTGTCGAATTGCTTCCGAATTTCTCCGAGAGTGTGGCTGCGATCAAAGCGGTATGGGTAGGGATTAGTGCCCTCGGCTCGAAGTGCATCAAGCGAACCGAGCCGGCGTGCTTTTTCTTGCGCGAGGCCAGTTGTTCCTAGGTCTACAGATTCATCACTCACAGGCTCTCTACGGTAGTTCGCGCAACGGCTGAACGGGGAAGCCATTCATCAACTACCGTCAATTAGATGCGATGGAGGACTTCAATTCTGATTGTGGCCCTTGCCGGATCATGCGTATCGGTCCGTGCATCGGCATCAGATAATGCTGAGTTCCCTCACAGTGCGCTTGAGCCCACGATGTCGGTCGCAACAGCGAGCGACTTGACGCCTGAACAAGTGTTGTCCATTAATAAGGGAGTGACGGCGGGGGGAGCTGTTCCGCATGTACTGAAATTCGCCACCATTTCGTTGACGGCTCAGACTAGGACCGGCAAGGACGTACTTCGCCTCGGCGAGAGATGGCGCATTCCGATGGCGACCATGGTCGCCCCTGTCGCATACATCCGAGCAATAGGCGGCGATGCAATGGCAGAAGTTCTGTCACGTGGACAAGTCGTGATGGGCGAGACTGCTGCGCTTGTGCGCGGGGCGCAAAAGGGTGACGTATTAATTCTTCGGGATCGTAAATTCCTGATGCATTCATTTACCATCGGGGCGATTGTTGCCGATGACTTTGTCGATTTCGGAGATCTGTTGATGTCGAACGGTTCTGCAGCATCACTAGGAGAAATGCCGGCAGCACGTATTGCAATCACTGGTATTACTTCTCCCAGTGAGATCCTTGTCGGGTTGAAGCACCGTGGAATCGTGATCGGAACAAAGTACCGATTGCGCACTTCATGGGACAGCGAAAATCCAGACGGCACTCTCGGTACTGCAACGACAAAGAAATTATTAGGAGAGTTTGCATACCGACCAACAACAGGTAGCTCCATACTTGTGGCTAGTTCATGGACAACTCGAAACATGGTATGGAAAATGCATTACACAGATATCGCGCTGAGAAACAACTGCCACCGAATTGTTGCTGCCGCAATCCAAGGCGCGCTCACCGAAATCAGTAATTCTGGTTTGTCACGTTTCATTGACACGAAGAATTCAAATCGTTTTGGTGGGTGTTTTGTGGGCAGATACAACCGTCTCTCGGGTAATTTCGGTGCCCCATCACGCCATGCATGGGGTATGGCCATTGACATCAATACAAATACAAACCCACAAGGTGGTGTACCCACAATGAATTGTGACGTGGTGCGAATCTTTCGTAAATGGGGGTTTGCGTGGGGTGGAAATTTCTGGCCAGCAGACGGCATGCATTTTGAATATGTAGGGGGACGGCGTGATCTGTTGGGTTACCCGTCGCGCTATTGCCGGAATACAGCACAAATAGTGCCTGTGACATTGCCTCAATTCGGAACATCGACGACATCAACTTCATCAACGACAACGACGACGTCGACGTCCACCACATCGACAACCACAGTGCCTGTCGCTGTGATCACCACGACATCGTCCACGTCCACGACTATGCCTGCCGCGACAACGACGTCGACCTCCACCACGACCACTGCAGCACCGATAACCTAAGCCCAGTGAACGTCGATAAAAAATTAGTCATCATCGGTGGAGGCCCAGCCGGTCATTCAGCTGCCTCAGCTGCTGCTCGACGTGGTGTGTCGGTCACCTTGATCGAACGCGAGATATTAGGCGGCGCCGCACATCTTCTCGATTGTGTGCCGTCAAAGGCGATGATTGCCACTGGTGGTGCAATGAGCTTTACAGACAATTTGTCGGGTATGGGTCTTGAAAACCGCACATCTGAAGTAGATGTTGAGGCACTCACGGCGCGTATTGAGAGCATTAAGAATCATTTATCGGCTGACGTTCACACATTGCTGCACAGCCAAGGAGTCGAAGTGATTCTCGGTACTGCCCGCCTTGCATCCGCGCACACCGTGCATGTTGATGCTGCGGACGGAACAACGCATGTACTGGAAGCAGATGACATTCTCATCTCAACGGGTTCGCGTCCGCGTATTCCTGAATTCGTGCAACCAGATGGTGATCGCATTCTGACAACTCGTGATTGCTATCCGCCACGAATTTTTCCTGACAGCGTCACCATTATTGGGTCTGGAGTCACAGGCGTTGAATTCGCCCATATGTTCGCCTCGTTTGGTTCGAAAGTAACACTGGTGGTTAGCCGGCAACAGGTCCTACCCAGCAAAGATCCTGAAGTCGCTGCGGTGCTCGAAGATTCTTTTTTGAATCGTGGTGTGCGATTGTTTAAAGGTGCACGTGCGATTGCGGTGGAACGCACAGAGGCCGGAGTCCACGTTGTATGCGACGACGGGCGAGTGTCTGAAACAACCCACGTAGTTCTTGCTATTGGTTCCATTCCGAACACCGAAGGTCTTGGGTTGGAAGAAGTTGGCGTTGTTACAGATGGCGGGTACATCCCCATCAATCGTCATTGTCAAAGCAACATCGAGCATATTTACGCGGCCGGTGACGTCAGTGGCAAACTGCCGTTGTCATCAGTAGCCGCCATGCAGGGCCGCAAAGTAGCTGAACAAGTAGTGGGTGGCCCGAAAGGACCACACCGACACCTTGATTACGACAAAGCAGCGTCGGCCATCTTTACCGAACCAGAAATTGCTGACGTTGGGCTTGCAGAAGCAGAAGCGTTTGCATCGGGAAGAAAAATTCGCGTCACTAAGGTGCCGTTTTCAACAACTGCCAAAGCTCTCATCAATAACGATTCTCGTGGATTCGTAAAAATAATCAGTGATCCAGCCACAGGTGAAGTATTGGGTGGTTCAATCGTTGGTCGTCATGCTGCAGAGCTCATTAGTGTCATTGCACTTGCGGTTACTGCAAACCTAAAAGTCACTGACATCGAAGAGTCGTTGTTGGTGCATCCTGCGCTTGCCGAAGCGCTTGCTGACGCAGCTGAATAATTATTCGATAATGACAACAACGTCGCCGGCACCAACTGTGTCGCCGGTTTTGACATTGATCGCCTTCACAACGCCTGATTTGTCTGCTTCGATTTGGTTTTCCATCTTCATGGCTTCTAACACAACGACGCTTTGACCAGCTTCGACTGTCTGGCCAACTTCAACGAGAATTTTTACGATTGTTCCTTGCATCGGAACAGATACTTTTCCGCTGCCGCCACCTGCACCGGCTGATGCTGCGGCGCTACGTGTTGGTTTTTTTGCCTTTGCGCTTGGTGATGCGACGCCAGCAGATTCAGGAACCCACAATTTCACATCAAAGCGGCGGCCATTGACTTCGACAGTGGTGGTGCGCTGAACAAGAGGCTCGTTGTCGTCGCCGGCAGGAGTGATTGGTGCGGTACCAATGTGGGACAAGTCAAGAACTTCTTCTACCCACTTCGTGGAGTGAGTGACTGCCGCGAAATCTGGATGTTCAAGAATTGCTATGTCTGCAGGAATAGTGGTGGCAATTCCTTCCACAACCATTTCCTGTAGTGCGCGGATGGCGCGCGCAATAGCGACATCACGATCACGTCCCCACACGATGACTTTGCCGACAAGGTTGTCGTAGTACTGGCTGATTTCGTCGCCTGATTCATATCCGGCATCAAATCGAACACCAAAGCCATCGGGTGCGACAAGCTTTGTGATCGGCCCAGGAGACGGAAGGAACTTTCCACCGGCAGGGTTTTCAGCATTGATACGAATTTCAATTGCATGTCCGCGACGTGCAGCGAGAACTTCTTTCTGAGTCATCGGCAATTTCTCGCCAGATGCCACACGAATTTGCCATTCAACTAGGTCGATACCTGTGATGACTTCAGTGACAGGGTGCTCTACTTGAAGACGCGTGTTCATTTCAAGGAAGAAGAAATCTCCGTCTTGGAAAATGAATTCAACGGTTCCTGCGTTGTAATACCCAACAGCTTTTGCTGCTTTGACGGCAGCTGCACCCATTGCTTCTTCAACACCAGCTGGCAAGCCAGGTGCTGGTGCTTCTTCAATGAGTTTTTGGTGACGACGTTGTGCTGAACAGTCACGAGTAGAAACCCAGACTACGTTTCCGTGTTGGTCTCCGACTAACTGCACTTCAATGTGGCGTGGCCATGTGAGGTATCGCTCGATATAAATTTCGTCACGCCCGAAGAAACTCTTTGCTTCGCGTTGTGCTGAATCCATCGCTGCTTGAACTTCGTCAGCTGACTGCACAACTTTCATGCCGCGTCCGCCACCACCAAAGGCAGCCTTAATTGCTAACGGCCAACCATGTTCGTTTCCGAAGTCTGTGATTTCTTTTGCTGACGTAACAAATTCTGTTGTACCGGGAACGATGGGTGCTCCACCGCGCAGTGCTGCTTTACGGCTAGAGACCTTGTCTCCCATTTCATCGATTGCTTCAGGAGGTGGCCCGATGAATGCAACGCCCATTGCTGTGATGGCGCGAGCAAAGTCTGGGTTCTCGGAAAAGAATCCGTATCCGGGGTGGACGGCGTCTGCGCCACTGTCCTTGATTGCCTTCAAAATGGCTTCGGTGTTGAGGTAGCTCTCGGCTGCAGTCTGACCGCCAAGCGCATATGCCTCGTCGGCTAAACGCACGTGAAGGGCATTGCGATCGAGCTCGGAATAGACCGCAACAGTGGCAATTCCCATCTCTCGGGCAGCTCGGATGACACGGACAGCGATTTCGCCGCGGTTGGCGATAAGGATTTTCTTCAGCACAGATGACAATCTTTATCTAGTGGACCCCTCAATTGCTAACTCATCCGGCCAATGGCTGATTCAGACCGTTCCAGAGACCGGCAGTACCAATGCCGATCTGATGGAGGCAGGGGCTCGCGGAGCACCAGATCGCAGTGTTCTGAGGGCTGACTTCCAGTCTGCGGGCCGTGGCCGCTTAGATCGCACGTGGGAGGCGCCTCACGGGGCCAATTTGCTTGTGTCGTTCCTGTTTCGAAATATTCCAACACATATGCATGTATTGACTCAGGCAGTGGCACTGGCAGGCGTCATTGCGGCTCGCGAGTTATGCGGAGTTGAGGCAACCCTGAAATGGCCAAACGACATCTTGGTGGGAAACGACAAGTTGTCAGGAATCTTGGCCCAGGCATCTGCAGTGGATGAAGCAGGGAATGTGCCCTTTGTTGTGGTTGGCATCGGATGCAATCTTTCGTGGGCGCCGCCTGGCGCAGCATCACTTGCTAGTTGTGGATGGAAACGTGCGGTGACGCCCGATGAGTTTCTTGCAGCCATGCTTCCTGAGATTGACCGCTTATTGCGTCTTGATGGCGAAGCAATGCATGTCGAGTATCTCGGTCACCTATCTACCGTCGGAACTCAGGTGCGAGCAGAGATGCCAAACGGTGAACACATCATCGGCCGTGCTCTCACGGTGGAACCTGATGGTCGATTGGTGATTCTGGATGACTGTGCAATTAGTCATCGCATAGACACCGCTGATGTGGTGCATCTCCGACCTGCCTCTGAATGACTACCGTGGTCATGTGCTGACAGATGGGAAATTCTCGCGACTTGCGGGGACTCCTCGATGGATGATTGTTATCAGCGTGGCTTTGGTTATGTCACTTGCCGGAGCACTCGGCATTGTGCGAGCAACTACATCCCATCTGAATTCTGTTCGCCGTGTTCCGGCAGCAACGCCTGCGTTATCTCCACCTAGTAACGGCATAGAAAACTTTTTGTTGGTTGGGTCAGATTCTCGTGCTAGTGCCGACCCGAAGGACAAAGACTTCGCAAGCGTAGGAACTGAGCAGGCAAACCCCGGAATGCGATCTGACACTTTGATTCTTGTGCGATATGACACGAAATTACAGAAGGTGTCAATGATGTCAATTCCACGCGACCTATGGGTGCGTATGACTGACAACGACAAGTTTTCTAAGGTAAACGCTGCGTATCAACGTGGCGCTGATGTTTTATTGCGCACAATTCAACGTGCCTTGAATATTCCCATTCACCATTACATTGAAATCAATTTTTCCGGCTTCAAGAAAATTGTTGATGCAATTGGTGGAGTGCACATTTGTGTGGCTCATGCATCGCGTGACAAAGCGACTGGGTTTTATATCGGACGACAAGCATGCAAGTTGCAAACAGGTGCACAAGCATTGAGCTATGCACGCTCACGGCATTTCGAAGAAAAGATTGATGGTGTGTGGCGATTGGAAGGAACAGGTGATGTTGGACGCGGCACGCGCCAACGGGCATTTATGTCAATGCTTGCGAAAGATGCCGCCAAGTACTTGACGCGTCATCCGCTAGAAGCTCACACAGTTCTTGACGCGTTTGCAGCTGCTGTTTCCGTTGATGAGCGTCTTGATCTCATTGATTTGGCTCGAAAATTGCGTCCCATAGGTGATGGGTCTGCAGTGTCATACGCGTTACCAGTCACCAGCGGTTTTTCAGGAAGCAATTTTGTTTTCCGATTAGGAAATGATGCACCCGCAATGTTGGCGTACTTCGCCGGACTGGGCCCAGCCCCGTCAACTCATTAATCAACAACAGTTGTTGACTGCGCAGTAGTCCTGCGCATTTTTATGGCAAATGCTTCTGCACTTATTGGTTCGCCGATGCGGTTGCCTTGCAGTAAATCGCATCCAAGAACTTTGAGTCGTTGCACGTGGTCTTCCGTTGTCACCCATTCGGCACACACGATTAAATTAAGCGAGTGAGCTAACTGAATCAGAGATCGCACCATTGGATCATCGCCGCCATCGGTTCTTCCCACGTCGCGTACCAACGTTCCATCAAGTTTCAACAAGTCAGCAGGGAATGTGCGCAATGATGCGAGCGATGAGTAACCAGCGCCAAAGTCATCGACTGCAATGCGTACGCCTTGTCGCTTCAGCGCGGTAACTGTACGAAGTACTGAGGGGTTGTTGTCTACAAGTGTCGCTTCCGACGTCTCGAACACCAATTGAGAACCTTCGAGTCCGTTATCGCGCAAGATGGTGAGCGCTCGGTCAACAAAGGTGATGTCTGAGAGCTGGCGTCGTGATGCATTGACATGAATTGACATTGACCGATCAACAAGGTCAGTGGAAATCCATTCAGCGACAGTGCGGGCACTTTCGTTCAGCACCCAATCGCCAATTGGCGCAATAAGTCCTGATTCGTCTGCAAGGTCGAGGAAGGCACCTGGTGCAAGTAGTCCACGCGTGGGGTGGTTCCAGCGCAACAGTGCCTCTGCAGCAACTACTCGGCCAGTGTGTGCAGACTCGATTGGCTGAAATACCACGGCGAATTGATTGCCCGCTAACGCTTGTTCAAGTTCTGAAGCAAGTGTCTGGCGAGCTTTAGCTGCGGTACGCATGTCTTCGCTGTATAGCTCTGATCTGCCACGACCACGTTGTTTAGCGCGATACATAGCAGTGTCTGCAGATCTCAACAATGTGACCGCTGCATCTGCAGCTGATTCGGTGTTGAGCAATTCAGGCGTAGACATCGCCACGCCGATACTTGCGCCTGCTTCAATTTCAACACCCTGCAATACCAATGGCCCTGTGATTGATGTGCGAATTCGCTCTGCGACGTCAAGAGCAACTTGTTCATCTAGCAATCCTTCACACAGCACAACGAATTCGTCACCACTGATACGAGCAACTAAGTCGCTAGGCCGAGTGGCTGCAGCGAGACGTCGAGCAACAGTGACAATGAGTTGGTCACCAACGGCATGACCAATGGTGTCATTGACATGCTTCAATTTGTCAAGGTCAATGAACAACACTGCGACACTGGAATGCGTGGTGCGACTACGTTCAAGAGCTTCGGTTGTTTTGCGTTCGAACATCACGCGGTTCGGTAATCCGGTCAATGCATCATGAGTGGCTTGCCGTGCTAGTTCGGCCTGTGATTGGCGTTCTTCTGTGATGTCTCGGGTAATAGTTGCCCAGTGATGAACGCTCCCGTTTGCGTCGCGGACAACTTGCACCACTACAGAAAGCGTGCGGGCGATGCCGTCAGGGGAGCGAAAGCCAATTTCGCCTTCCCAACGATGTGAAGAATCGGCTGGCGGGGCTGCGTCAAGCAAGACGCGAGGCAATTGGTCACGCACTGCTTGCATAAACGTGCGTGCAGCGATGTCGCCAGCGCCGGCACCTGGGTCGGCAACACCAATGAGTGTGCGCGCAGTGTCGTTTGCAAACATCAGTTCACCAACGCGATCAAACACAAGCACTGCATCTCCAGAGACATCAAGAAGTCCGACGAGTTGATCTGACAATTGTCGTTGTGTGACCAACGCCGTGCAATCAATTGCAGTACCGATGTAGCCGGCAAGTGCGCCATCAATGACAACTGGTTGAGTAGAAACCTGAATCCACATCACTTCGCCGGTTGCTAGGCCAATACGGAACTCAACAGTGAAAGTTTCTCCGCTGTCACGATGGTGTACCCAACGTCGTTCACATTCAGTTCGTTCCTGTGGCAATGCATTGACCCATGGAGCAGTACCAACACTGACGGGTGCGCCTCCGAGAACTAATGAGCGGAATGCATCGTTGCCAGCCGTGAGACGACAATTGATGTCTGTCTCAAAAATGCCAATCGGCAGGGCGGTGGTGGAGAAGTCGATATCGCTATTCTCACAGATTGAACACCCTTAGCGGTGGAACAACCCCCCAGCGTGATCGGTTCGAGGTGGTCGGGTCACTATCCTGTCAAGGATGCCTACGCCGCAATTGTCTTCCTTGGGAGATCCTCTCTGTCTCATGACGATTCATGCTCATCCTGACGATGAAGCATCGAAAGGTGCCCCCACGGTTGCCAAGTATTTCGCTGAAGGGGTGCGCACGGTGCTGGTGTGTTGCACGGGCGGTGAAGAAGGCGATCTTCAGAACCCTGCGTTGCGCGAACCCGGACAGCCATTCCACAACATGACGCCAGAAGAAGAACGTGCTCATCTTGCAATCGTGCGTCCAGAGGAATTGCGCAAATCAGTCGAAGCAATCGGATTTTCGGCGTTGCACATGTTGGGCTATCGCGACTCAGGGATGGCCGGTTCTGCATCCAATAACAACCCAGAGTGTTTTCACATGGCTGATCTTGATGAAGCTGTAGGTCGCCTTGTTCGTCTTATTCGCCTAGAACGTCCGCACGTCATTCTCACGTACAACGATGACCAAGCCAGTTATCCGCACCCTGATCATTTACGTGTGCATGATGCCAGTGTGTTGGCGTTTGATCGTGCAGGCGATCCTGCGTGGTACCCAGAAGCTGGCGAGCCGTGGCAACCACAAAAGATGTACTACACACTGTGGGCAAAAGAGCGCATTCTCGCTGTTCACGAGGCATTGGTGCTGAAGTACGGAGAATCACCGTTCGATGAGAATTGGCGTAATCGTCCGTCGCAAGATCACCGTGTCACGACTCGTCTGCATATTGGTAAATATCTCTATGCACGCACACAGTCATTACGTGCACACGCAACTCAGGTTGACCCGGCTGCCAAGTTTTGGTTTGGCCTCACTGATGCTGAATTAGCAGACGTATACCCGTGGGAAGATTGGATTCTGGCTCAGAGTCATCACCGCGAGGTGCCAGAAGGCATGTTGGAAACCGACATGTTTGCGGGGATTCGCTAGTTACTGCGCATGGCATCGCGTAGTTCGCGATAACCAATAAGCACGGCCCCACTAGCAAGGACAGCCTTGCGAAGTTCATCGCTTGTCGCAAGTGTTAGGTCGTCAATCCATCCACTTGCAATGTCGCCGAGTGCGCGCACTTCGGGTGTATCAATTGATGGTTGAACATGAATCTCTGTGACACCTGGTGCAAGCGACGACAGGGCTGACAGGACACGTTCACGACTGCCTGTGCGCCAGTCGTGATCAAAATGGTCAGGGAAAACAATGCCTTCGTCTGCTGCTAATTGACGGAATGGAAAACCAGCAGTGTCGGCCGAGATGGTGGACGGTAAGCGAATCGGAAGTTTGAATTCCACAGCCAATTCGAGATACACATCAAAAAACTCTGGCCGCAACGTGATGGAAGTGAGGTGTGGTGCTAGATGAGTGACGTCGATTCCCCACGCAAGTGAACGTTCAATTTGAGCACGGCATTCGCGCAACACTTCTGTTGAATCGGCATGTTCCCATAAGTCGTCAACAGAACGAGGAAAACCGCCTTCGCCTGACAACAACGACGGTGCATGAGTAAGAGGACCCCATCGATATAGCGGGTGCTCTGCGTTCAATGTGAGGTGGACACCGATATCTTCGCCCTTGTATTGGTCCGCTGCGTATCGTGCCCATGGTGCAGGCACCATGATTGATGCACACGTTGCCACGCCGTGACGAATCGCTTGGTACACACCCTCGGTTGCTGCATGGCACGAACCAAGATCGTCACACGAAATAATGACTAGTCGCGTGTCGTCGCTATGGCCTAGTCGTGAGGCAAGAGAGCGACTGTTTGTCATAGAGAAACCCTACCCCCGACAGTGTGCCCACAACCCGAGTTTGCCTTGCTGCGCTGAATTTGCGGCAGCAGCAAAGTCGGTTTCGAACGCAGTGTTTGGTGCAATTGAGAGAGGCACGCCCCACCCTCCAGCCACCAATTCATAGTTCACAAACAAGTTGTCGACTGATCGGTACACATAGGCAAGAAGTCGTTTGTATTTGTCTCGCGCCTCTACATCACGCACGACGTACACGTCAGTGCCGACAGGCAATAACGCAGTGGTATGTGCAGACGCTTCAGGCCCCCAACACCCGACTGGCTTTGTGGGGTGTTTTGTTTCTGGAGTATCAACGCCAATGAGGCGAATCTTTTCCGTTGTGCCAGTGAAACGAACATCAACGGTGTCGCCATCAATGACATGAGTGATGACACCATGAACACGGCCATCTGACTGCAGAGAAACATGTTTTTGGGCGCAGCCAAACAGAAGCGATGAAAAGAGAACGGCCATAACAGCCACATAATTGCGCGCCATGCGCGCTCCTTTGTTTAGAGACGCTCGATGAGCGTGCCGGTTCCGAGGCCACCGCCGCAGCACATTGAAACGATTGCGTAGCGACCACCGGTGCGCTCGAGTTCGTTCAGTGCCTTGGTGACAAGGAAGGCGCCAGTTGCGCCGAGTGGGTGACCAAGAGCAATTGCACCACCGTTAGGGTTTGTGCGCTCAAGGTCTGCTCCAACTTCTTTGGCCCATGCGAGAACAACAGACGCAAATGCCTCGTTGATTTCAAACACGTCAATATCTGAGATTTTCAAGTTGTTGCGCTGAAGGAGACGCTGGGTTGCATCAATTGGTCCTGTCAACATGAGTACCGGATCAACTCCAACTAGGCAAGAGTCCACGATGCGAGCACGTGCCTTGAGGCCGAGTTGGTTGGCCTTGTCTTCCGTCATCATGAGAACTGCTGATGCACCATCGGAAATCTGTGAAGAGTTACCAGCTGTATGAACGCCATTTGGGCGGCCCACTGGCTTCAATGTGCCGAGTTTTTCAAGGGTGGTTTCGCGCAAGCCTTCGTCGCGTGAAACGCGACGTGTGCCAGTGACTTCGCCAGCTTCATTCACTTCTGGTGCGTCGACTTCGATGAACTGACCAGAGAAACGATCTTCTTCCCATGCGCGAATGGCGCGCTGTTGGGAAATGAGACCCCACTTGTCTGTGTCTTCGCGAGTAACGCCCCACTTGTCAGCGATGCGCTCTGCACCTTCGAACTGAGAAGTCATTTCATACTCTTCGAAGTACGTCTTTGGAATGGGGATTCCGAGACCGAAGTCTTTGCGGCCCGATGCACCGATGGGCACTCGGCTCATCACTTCGACACCACATGCAATTGCGATGTCGACAACGCCAGAACCGATGAGTGAACTTGCAAGACCAGTTGCTTGCTGTGATGAACCACACTGCGTGTCAATTGTTGTTGCAGCTGTGGTGAGTGGGAGACCAGCGGCCAACCATGCAGTACGAGTGATATTGAAAGCTTGTTCGCCGACCTGACTGACGCAACCGCCCACTACTTGTTCAACGAGGGCTGGGTCGATACCTGTGCGGTCAAGGATTCCTTTTTGCACAATGCCGAGCAATTCGCCGGGGTGCAAAGTGGACAATCCACCGTTGCGCTTGCCGATAGGGGTGCGCAGAGTGTCGATAATTACTACTGGGTTTTGGGTACGTGCCATCTAGTCATCCTAGACAGGGCCAAACGCACTACCGTCAGTGGGCAATGAGCCCGCATGATTCTCCCTTTCGTCCATCACTGATTCCTGCCGATTCGGCTGTCGAACATCGCTATATCCATGTGGTCGGCACGAAGGTGTTTATTGATGATCGCCCAGCCGAGGACTCATGGGCCAGTCACTTTCTCGGTATGCACGGCGACGTTGCCTGTTGGGGAATCGACGTGCCACATGGAGAGGATCCGGGGTATGGCGCAGAGACAGATTTGTATTCATTGTTTGCTCGAGTCAGCAATACCGAATGGGCTGTGGCAGGCCGCGCTGTGCAACTTATCGAATGGGCGCGCACGCATCGCTTTTGTGGCAGGTGTGGTGAACCGACAGAACTTGCACACAACGAGCGAGCATTTCGTTGTCCCGCATGCTCGCTCATGCAATTTCCGCGTCTGTCTCCTGCAATCATCACGTTGGTCACGCGCGGAGAAGGTGACAATCAACAAGCTCTCCTTGCACGCGGCACAAATTTCCCCATGCCGTTGTATTCATGTCTTGCTGGTTTTGTGGAACCAGGAGAAAACCTAGAACAAGCTGTTGCTCGTGAAGTCGAAGAAGAAGTGGGCATCGTTGTCAACAACATTGAGTATGTGGCCAGTCAGCCATGGCCATTTCCTAATTCATTGATGTTGGGTTTCCGTGCTACCCATGTTTCAGGTGACATTGTCTGTGACACAACCGAAATTGCTGATGCAAACTGGTACAGCCGTGATGAACTGCCCATGATTCCTGGTTCAATCTCAATTGCACGCCGCCTCATTGATGACTGGTTGTTGCAGCGCTAACGATTTCGACAGAGGAATCCTCTAGCGTTCAATCCATGAACACAATCAATCTTGGACGCGTCGGACTATGGACTGCAGATTTTGATCTGCAACCAATGTCAAAGGCACGGGAAGCACTTGCAGAAGTAGAGGCCATGGGTTTCAACACTGTCTGGGTTCCTGAAGCTGTGTTACGTGAGCCTTTTGCCTCAGCGTCATTGTTGTTGTCAGCCACAAAGACAATGATTGTGGCCACCGGCATAGCGAGCATTCATGCGCGTACGGCACAAACAATGCAAGCCGGT
>JBAXVL010000017.1:0-35413 GCA_037129095.1 Actinomycetota bacterium
TTGTCAGGGTTTGTGTCTGAAGGAAAAGGCATTAGTTGCTCGATTCTTGTTGCTCGATTTCGGCCAACATCGCTACGCGACGTTCGTGGCGGCCTGCCTCGAAGGGGGTTGATAAAAACGTTGAGAGAATTTCTTCCGCAAGTCCTTCGCCAACAACTCGTGCGCCCATCGACAAAACGTTTGCGTTGTTGTGTGACCGTGCCATACGAGCCGTGTACAAGTCATTGCACAACGCTGCGCGAACTCCGTGCACTTTGTTAGCGGCAAGTTGTTCGCCCTGACCGCTTCCGCCAAGAACTATTCCAAGATCAGCCTTACCATCGCGCACGTGTCGACCAACCGAGGCACAGATGGGCGGATAATCGCAACTTTCCGTGGAATGTGTTCCAAGGTCTATGACATCGTGGCCTTGATTCGTGAGTACCTCGATGAGGTGCTGTTTCAGGGTGTAGCCAGCATGGTCGGCGCCAATTGCAATTCGGGACATTCCATTCACAGTAGTAGAGGTGTTCAAGGAACGACCTAGCGTTGAGGCATGACACTTGACCCACGTACCCCCGTTCTTATTGGCACCGGCCAAGTTGTGCAACGCGCAGAGGGTCTTGATGACGCTCGCGACCCTGTTGCCATGATGGTGGAAGCCATCACGCTTGCTGCGTCCGATGCCGGACTTTCATCGGTGCCAAACCCTGATGCCATTCGCGTTGTCAGCCTGTTGTCTTGGAAATACGGAAACCCCGCACACTTCATTGCCAAAGACTTAGGCCTGACGCCTCGTGAATTAGGACTATCGGCCATGGGTGGCAACACGCCTCAGACTCTGGTGAACGCAGCATCGCGCCAAATTCTTGCTGGCGACCTCGACCTCGTCATTCTGACCGGCGGCGAAACAACTCGTACTCGTGCTCGCTATGCCAAAGCAGGCCTGACTCCTGATTGGCGTACAACTGACATTGCGCCCGTTCCTGTTTCTGAAGATCTCACCATGAACATGCCCGAAGAGTTGGCTCGCAAGATCATGATGCCCATTCAGATCTACCCATTGTTCGAAACTGCACTGCGCGCTCAGGCAGGTCGGTCCGTGGCAGATCATCAGGTGTACATCAGTGAGTTGTACGCCCGATTCAGCGCAGTAACTGCAACGAATTCGTATGCGTGGAACAAGAAGCAATACACAGCAGAAGAAATTCGCACTGTTTCTGATACGAACCGCATGATTGGATTCCCGTATCCAAAATTGATGAATTCAAATAACGATGTTGATATGTCTGCTGCACTCATTGTGTGCTCAGCAGAAAAGGCAACAGCGCTAGGCGTGCCTCGTGATCGTTGGATTTTCCCTCAATCAGGAAGTGATGCACATGAGCACGCATTCATTTCGCACCGCAATCATTTCTATGACACTCCTGCAATCGAACTAGCAGGACGACGCGTACTGGAACTTGCCAGACTTTCCATCAACGACATTGACCTTATTGATCTGTACTCATGCTTTCCTTCTGCTGTGCAACTTGGTGCAAAATCACTCGGCCTTGACATCAATGTTCAACTCACTCGCACAGGCGGACTTCAATTTGCTGGTGGACCATGGAATAACTACGTCATGCATGCCATTGCAACAGTTGCAAACGAATTACGCAGTGGAGTTGGTGCAACCGGACTTGTATGGGCCAACGGCGGATACACCACAAAACATGCATTCGGTGTCTATGCAACAACTCCGCCAAAGAACGGTTTCGCATACGACTATCCACAAGATCAAATTGATTCCTTGCCACGTAGGTCGCTTGCATCACCAGCCGATGCAGCCGGCGAAATGACCATCGAGGGTTATTCCGTCATGCACGACCGCGAAGGCAACCCGGAGCGTTCCATCGCATCATGCATCCTTGCTGATGGTCGTCGCGCATGGGCAGACACCACAGATGTCAACATTGGTCGCGATATGTGCCTCAATGAATGGGTGGGCCGCAAGGTTCGCGCTGACGAGTCAGGTACTCTGCTCGCGTGAGCGATACGTTTCCCCGCCAATACGCACGAACCCAACGACTATCGCTCGGTGAACCGCGCAATTTCACCGTGTCACCTGATGGCTCACGCGTCGTCTTCCTTCGTTCACACTCTGGATCTGATGCAGTAAATACGTTGTGGACCATTGATGCTGCGACGGGTGTGGAAACCGAACTCCTCGACCCGCGCACATTAGATACCGACTTATCAGAGTTGACTGCTGCAGAACGTCGCCAACGTGAACGTGCTCGTGAAGGCGCAAGTGGAGTCACCACATATGCGTGCAATCAAGACGTCACCAGCGCCGTCACTGTCTTAGGCGGAAGCATTGTCTTGATCGATCTTCTCAGTGGAGTCGCAACTTTGCCCGCTATCGATCCTGGTGTGTTTGATGTACGCCTCTCCCCTGACGGCAACACCATTTCTTATTTACGTGGAACGTCACTATGCGTCTCATCGCTCGCTGGCAATGAACGCGTTATCGCATCAGATCCGAACGATGCGATCTCGTGGGGTAACGCTGAGTTCATTGCAGCAGAAGAGATGGGGCGATTCCGCGGATATTGGTGGTCACCAGATTCACAATCGATTGCAGCATGCCGAGTTGATGTTTCACCAATCGACGTTTGGTACATCGCAGATCCAGCACATCCTGAATTACCTGCAACAGAACACAGGTATCCCGCTGCAGGTACCCCAAATGCGGTGGTGTCGCTTCACATCATTTCTGTAGCAACAACTACCGCAACCGCAGTAGAGCTTTCAGGTACGTGGGAATATCTCAATACTGTTTCTTGGAATAGCGCCGGACTCATTGCGCAAACACAAACACGCGATCAGAAAAAGGTCGATATCCACTCCATTGATCCGGGTACCGGCAAAGCCACAATCATTTCTTCCGATATAGATGATGTGTGGATTGAATTGGTTCCTGGCGTTCCTGCGCTTCAACGTGACAGGACTCTTGTTACCTGCTCAGATCGCGATGATGCTCGTCGTCTTGTGGTGAATGGCTCGGCTGTAACGCCAACCACAATGCAAGTGCGCAGCGTCGTATCTGTTGGCGACAGCATTGTGTTTATCGCAAATGACATCAGTACGCCGTGGGCAACAGATGCATGGGCATACAGCAAAGGCGAGCTTCAACAAATTACTCACTCACACGGAGTCGTTTCAATAAGTGGTTCTCTGAACTGTTACGTCTCTCGAATTTCATCGCTCGACACTGAACGCGCCCAATTCACTGTTCATACTCCGACTGCTACTCACAACATCGCCTCGTTAGCCGAAACCTCGCTCGTGCAACCAAATGTGCGCATCATGTCTGTCGGTCCTCGCGAAATACCTGTTGCCATTCTTTTGCCGCGCGATGGCCTCAACACCAAATTACCTGTGTTGTTTGATCCATACGGTGGTCCACATGCGCAACGAGTAGTTGCTTCTCGGGCGGCGTATAACTCATCGCAATGGTTTGCCGATCAGGGTTTTGTCGTGGTGATTGTTGATGGAACTGGGACTCCAGGCAAAGGCAGCGCATGGGAGCGTGGAATCGTGAACGACCTTGCTCAACCGATACTTGACGATCAAGTAGAAATCTTGCGAGACCTAAACGACCTTGAACCGCGCGCCAATACTTCACGAGTAGGAATTCGTGGCTGGAGCTTCGGCGGGTATCTTGCAGCACTCGCGGTTCTCCGTCGTAGTGATCTCTTTCATGCCGCTGTTGCGGGCGCCCCTGTTACAGACTGGCGCCTCTACGACACCTATTACACAGAGCGTTACCTGGGTAATCCTTCAATCGATGCACGTGCATATGAGGCAACATCATTGTTTAATGATGCAAAGCATCTCCAACAACCGTTGTTACTCATTCACGGATTAGCAGACGACAACGTGGTGGCCGCCCATACGTTGCAATTGTCGTCAGAGTTATTAGCCGCTGGTAAACCACATGAGGTGCTGCCGCTATCAGGCGTTACTCATATGACACCGCAAGAAGTGGTTGCAGAAAATCTCTTGTTGCACCAATTGGAATTCTTACAGCGAAATCTCTGTTAACGAGGCGCTAGTCCAGTCACGAATCGGTCAAGCCCTGCAAGATCTTTATGTACAGAAACTTTGGTAAAGCCTGCCGACGTGAACAACTGAGAGACCTCAGTTCCCTGAGTGAATCCCATCTCCACTGCAAGTAACCCACCTGGTACTAACCAATCGCTGGCACCAGACACGACGACTCGTAAATCATTCAGGCCGTCTGTACCTGCAAACAATGCGTTATGCGGTTCCCATTTCAAGACTGAGTCACCAACTAACGGATCATCATTTGCGATGTATGGAGGGTTGCTAACTATTACGTCAAGTGAACCTCGAAGGTCTTCAGACAACGCCGCATACCAATTGCCATGACCAAAACGTGCGCCCACTGCGTTGCGGCCAACCCCGGCAGCATTGGCACGAGCTACGTGCAGTGCATCTTCTGATACATCAGTCATCCAGACTTCGGCAGACTCGAACGGTAATTCATGCAACAGCGACAGCCCCACTGCGCCTGACCCAGTACCGAGGTCTGCGATTGTTACGCCTCTGCCAACATCGCGAATCTTTTGCAATGCGTACCGCGTGACATGTTCAACTAAAAGTTCTGTTTCAGGTCGCGGAATTAGCACGCGTGAATCAACAAGTAAATCAAGACGACGAAATGCCCATCGCCCCATCACGTATTGCAATGGTTCACCTGCTGCATACCGCGCCAGCATCCTCTGTAGATGCTGAGCAGATCGCTCACTGACTAATTCGTCAAGAATGTCAGTGAATTCACCTGAGTCACATCCACTTGCGTGCTCACATAGCCATTGCGCAACATTGCGCTCACCTACTTCGGCTTGAGTGCTCTTCAGCATCTCACGCCACGTGACATGAACGTCTGTATTAGTCATTGTTTGCTAATTGGCGCGCCCGCAGGTCTGCTGACAACGCATCGATAACGGGGTCAAGTTCTCCACCCAATGCAGCTTGCAATTGATACAACGTAAAACCAATGCGGTGATCTGTGATGCGGTTTTCTTTGTAGTTATACGTACGAATTTTCTCGCCACGTCCACCACCGCCAATTTGTGCTTTGCGTTCCACTGATGCTTTGGCATCTTGTTCTTCTTGACGCAATTTCAACAAACGCGACCGCAACACAGTCATGGCACGCAATTTGTTCTGCAATTGGCTGCGCTCATCTTGCATCGCAACTACTAAGCCAGTGGGTTTGTGCGTGATTCGCACAGCAGAGTCAGTGGTGTTGACGTGCTGCCCACCAGCACCTGATGCGCGATACACGTCAATATTGAGATCATTAGCGTTGATTTCTAAGTCAAGTTCTTCAGCTTCCACCATTACAGCCACCGTGGCAGACGATGTATGGATACGGCCTTGAGCTTCTGTTGCAGGCACGCGCTGCACGCGATGTGGTCCGCCTTCGAATTTCAAATGGCTCCATGCATCGTCACCTTTGAACATCAGTGTCGCTTGGTTGATACCACCCATTTCCGAGTTATCAATTTGCATGGTCTCTACAGACCAGCCGCGCTTTGATGCGTACGCGGTGTACATCTCCATCAAGTCACGGGCAAACAAGTTGGCTTCTTCGCCACCTTCAGCGCCACGAATTTCCATGATGACAGGCTTGCCGTCGTTTTCGTCTGGGGGAAGAAGCAACACTTGCAATTGTGCTTCGAGTTCTTCCACTCGTGATTCAGCAGCCGTTGCTTCTGCACGAAATGACTCGCGCTCATCACCGGTGGTTTCATTCATGAGTTCTTTTGCCGCTGCAGCATCGCCACGCGCAGACCACAAGTCACGAATACATTGCACGAGGGGCGTGAGTTGCTTGTACTTTCGCGATGCCTCACGCAACCTGTTTTGATCGCCGAGAACCTCAGGGCTACCAAGACTCACTTCAAGCTCGTTGTAGTCCCGCTCAATGGATTCAAGACGGCTATTCATGCAAGTCAAGGTTAGAGGGTTGGCGCAGTGTTATTTCTGGAACACATCATCAAAGACAAAAGAATTAGCTGACGGTGAATATTTCATCTGCCGGCGAGGGCTGTATCGGCGATGCACATACCCCGCGGCATACACCACACCTTTTTTCTGGTCGACTTCTGGCTTATCAATCACTTTCGTGATATCCCGACCATTGTCAATATCTACCCAATTCCATACACATCGCATGTCACCGCTCCACGGGATGGCGAAATATCCACCAAAGGTTGTCCCACTATTTTTCCGGGTTCGATACGTGACGAAGTAATCAATAACTCCATCATTTGTGTAGTCAGAGCTGTACACCTTGAGTGGATACTTGCCGCGCCCACCACCCAATACATCTGACTTATCTGACCATTGCACCCCGTCCCACGAATAGAAGGTGAGGCTCTCGTCTGTCACGAGCATTGCAAAGACACCACATTCGCTTTCGGAAATTTCTGATGCGTCAACGACTGCAAATGATTGAAGCCACGCAGCCCATGCAATTTCAGGTGCGCCCTTTTCCCAGGGAACCGTGGTGGACACCGGATTCGTTGTTGACGTGGTTCTGCTTGCTTTGGTGGAGTTTGAACTCTGTGACGTTGGAGATGTGTTGCATGCAGACAGAGCAACCAGTGCGAGCACCAGCACGCGGCGAGATTTCTTGACAACACTTTTCATGGGCACTGCACCTACACCAAATTCCCTCAATTCAAATACGCGAGGCGTACCTGAATTGAAGCCATATTTGCTAAGCGTTCGATTGATGCAATGACATCGCGGCGACGTAGGGCGATAGTGACATCTTGGGTGCCCAGTCGTGACGCTGCGTCAACAGCAAAACTCACACAGTCAAGATCAACGCCATGTACGAATACCGCAGTTGACAAACGTTTTGCACCAGTGAGACCAATAGCGACGCACGGCACAGCATCTTTTACGTTCGTTCGTACGACTGGCGGATCGGCTGGTGCAAGAGTGGAAAAGCCAATGGAGGAAGGATCTTTAATGGCTTTCCAACGGGCAAGTCGCTCAACACCAAACTGATTAAACGGATGTGCATCTGCCCCCTCGGTGCGATGTGGCAGCACTGCATCAATGACTTGACGCATCGCTTGCGCAGTAGGCAGTTCGCCGTGAATCATGGTGAAGGCCTCGCGATCATGTCGGCCCATGCCCACTTCTAAACGCACATCACCAGTCGTGACATCGTCAACTACGCGACACATCTCTAGGCCTCGTACTTCCCCTACAACCACACCGTGTTCGACCAGTGCGTCGGCACCTGATGATTCGATGATGTCAATAAATGAAAGATGAGAATCAGTTGCAGAGACTGACACCACGTGCGGTTCAGCATTGGCTTGAGTAATGGTGTGGTCATCAACGTGCCACACCGTGATATCCATATCGAATAATGATGCACGACGAGCAAGAAGCCCGGCATTCTGTTCCACAAGAAGATGTACCGGACGTTCAAATTGAGAAGTCCATGCCAACACCGGACCTAAAGATCGCGACGCATCGCCATCAATCAAAACCCACACAGCATCAGTTGTGAGAAAGCCAGCTCCAAGAGCAAACGATTCGTTCGTGCCCTCGGGATCAGACGTCAGCGAAAGATGTTCACGGACAAGCGAGCGCAACTTAATGGAAAGCAATCGAGAACGTCGATCGAGGTCGGCGGAGTTCACATCAGTCATAGTGAGTACGGATGGAGGTTTGTGACGCGCGCGTCACAAAAAATCACTCTGGGCGTGCAGGAGCGTTGGTGCGCTCGCCATAACGCTTGTTGAAGCGCTCGACGCGTCCACCAGTGTCGACAAGCTTCTGCTTACCGGTGAAGAACGGGTGGCACTCGTTGCAAAGTTCGAGAACGATAGGAACCTTGCGGCTGCTACGAGTGGTGAAGGTATTGCCACATGAGCACTTGACGCTGATTTCGGCGTAGTCAGGATGTGTTTCGGTTTTCATATCTCTGTCATCTCTTTGAAACGGACTCTGAAGTGTATCGGGACTAGGCGCCGGGCGTCTTGGCGATTTCGGCCAAGAACTCGTCGTTGGTGCTGAAGGTCTTCAGGCGATCCATCAGCATTTCCAAGCCTGGAGCGGGGTTTCCGTCCTGGGCAAGTCCACTGAGCACGCGGCGTAGCTTCCAGACCAGCTGGAGTTGCTTGCGCTCGAACAGCAGTTCTTCGTGACGAGTACTTGAGGCATCGACGTCAATCGCGGGGAAAACGCGGCGCTCAGCAATGCGGCGGTCAAGACGCAATTCCATGTTTCCGGTTCCTTTGAACTCTTCGAAGATTGCTTCGTCCATGCGGCTGTTTGTATCAACAAGTGCGGTTGCAAGGATGGTGAGCGAGCCACCTTCTTCAATATTTCGTGCAGCTCCGAAGAACTTCTTCGGTGGGTACAACGCACCAGCATCGATACCACCAGACATAACGCGACCAGTTGCAGGAGCAGCCAAGTTGTATGCGCGAGACAAGCGAGTGATTCCGTCGAGGATGATGACTACGTCTTCACCCATTTCAACCATGCGCTTTGCTTTTTCACTGACCATTTCAGCGATATGCGTGTGCTCATCACTTGGACGGTCGAATGTTGATGCAACAACTTCACCCTTAACGGTGCGACGCATGTCAGTTACTTCTTCAGGACGTTCGTCAATGAGCAACACGATGAGTTTTACTTCAGGGTTGTTCTTTTCAATTGAAGCAGCGATGGTCTTCATCACCGTGGTCTTACCGGCCTTCGGTGGCGACACGATAATTCCGCGCTGACCTTTACCGATTGGCGCAATGAGGTCAATAATGCGAGCAGTCATGTTTGTCGGATCACTTGGATCTTCCATGCGCAACTTCGAATCAGGGAACAACGCAGTGAGATCTTCGAAACGAGGACGATGGCGAGCCTTCTCAGGATCTTGTCCGTTGATGGTGTAAATCTCCAGCATTGCTGGGTTCTTTTCGTTACGTCCAGCAGGACGTGACAAACCAGAAACATGATCACCCTTACGCAAACCAAATTGGCGTGTGAGCTTTACAGGAATGTATGCATCTTCACGTGTTGGCATGTAACCACCAATGCGCAAGAAGCCATAGCCCTCATCGCGCAAGTCGAGGTAACCCTCTACTTTTACTGGCTCTGTACTAATTGGTTCATTGCTGACATCATCACGTGACTCAAAACGATCTTCGCCTTGTGGGCCTTCATCGCGACCATTGCGTCCGCGACGACGACGACTGTTGCGTCCACCGCGTGCATCCCAATCGCCTTCGCCTTGTTGTTGACGAGGTCCTTGGTTTGGATTCTGTTGACGATTTCCTTGGCCTTGCTGACGTTGACCTTGATTCTGATTCTGCTGACGTGGTCCGCGATCTTGTCTGTCGCCACGATCTCCGCGATCATTGCGAGGGCCGCGACCTTGTCCGGCGCCTTGTTGCTTCAGTTCGCCAGTGCGGCCTTCATGCTGCGCTAATTCAATTTCCCATTCGGCTAACGGCTCGCCATCAGCACCGACATAGACAATTGGTTCTGCAGATTCATTCGATGATTGCTCACCGCGAGGTGCGCGGTCTGCACGGTCTCCGCGATCGTTCCGATCGTTGCGTGAACCACGTGGTTCGCGCGCTGGGCGCTCATCGTCGGAATCTGAATCATCTGCTGGCTCTTCATTTCGAGAAGTACGTCCGCGAGGTGCGGCCGGAGCTGGTGCGTCATTGGCGCCAGTCTTTTCCAGAATCTTGTCGACCAATGTGGCCTTTGAATCGCGGGCAGCGGCTTTGACACCGAGCGCACCAGCGATTGCCATCAGTTGGTCTTTGTCCTTGGATTCAAGGGCGGATTTCTCAAGAGCTTCTGCAGCCATGATTTCCTGCTTTCGTTCAACCGTTCCACGGTTGGATCTAGGGGTTTGGGCGCACCGTCAAAAGGTTTGAAGGAGCTACTCCATCTCGACCCCCCAAAGACTTGGGCGGGGAGAACTCGGACACCCGAGCGACCTTCACCCTAGCGGGGTGTACCCCCGACAACAACGATGCCCAACACCTTGGCGTGCCCCACTGGTACGGTCAGACTCATGAAACTCGGTCCTGGACTTACATTCTCGTGGAAACGAGCCCTTGGCGTTACTGCCACAAAACGCAAAATTTCGCGTGCTACGGGAATCCCCCTTTCCCGCACAGGTCGCCGCAACAAGGTGGGAAAATTCTTAGGAATGAAATAGATGCGGGCCCGTTGTACGGGGATTGTCGTCGCTTCCCTTCTTCTTCTCGCTTCATGTGGCAGTTCTGGTAGCACGTCCACTGCGTCAACTGTTGCTGCCAAGGCAACTACAGGAAAAGTAAATCCGACATACGCAAAGTTCTGTGCTGCATCATCAAAACTCAACGCCGCAATGGCTGGGCCACATGGTGAAAACCCTGCAGCAATTACTGATCCAACTCAGATGTCAACAGCATGGACCAACATCACCAAATTGTCGATGACACTGCAATCTCTTGCACCAAATTCTCTGAAGAGCGACGCAACCACAATGATCAACAGCATTGTCGCTATGGACAAAATATTCAAAGCAAACAAGTACGACTTGCTTGCCATCGCTAAGAAGCCAACAGTGCGCGATGCATTAACAAAAATCGCATCAGACCCGGCTATCACTGAGGCATCAACTCGCTTCAATACGTTTCTTACACAAAACTGTGGCGTGTAACTAGTTACTTCGCTTGTGCAGCAACAAAAGCTTCAACAGTAGCCAAGTCATTGGGCAACTGCACAGTGAACTCAGGCAAGTCGAATAAGTGCGACAAATGTTCTGGCAAGCCGGGGCGTACGCCAGTTGCACGTTCTACTGCATCAGGGAACTTCGCCGGGTGAGCAGTTGCCATGGTCAGCATCGGAATGCCCTCTTCGGCGAACTCACGCGCAACCTTCACGCCAACTGCCGTATGCGGATCAATTAACATGTGGAAGTCTTCATACACAGAACGAATTGTCACGAGAGTGTCATGATCAGTTGCTCGTGATGCGCGGAATGTTGGCGCAATCCATTTTTCATATTGATCAGGTTCAACTGACAAACCTTTGTCGCGGAAACGTGTGAGCTGTTCAGCTGTTACTGCCCCATCACGATCATTCATTTCAAACAACAACCGTTCAAAGTTTGAAGAGACCTGAATATCCATGCTGGGGCTCAAAGTTGGATGCACTCCAGTAATGGCCATGGATTGCGAGTCAAAGAACCGGGTCAGAATGTCGTTCTCGTTGGATGCAACGATGAGATGGCGAATCGGTGCGCCCATTTGCTTAGCAATCCACCCACTAAGAACATTGCCGAAGTTGCCTGTTGGCACAGTGACATCGATGGGGCCGCTCATTTTGCGTGTGGCCTCGAAGTAATAGACAACCTGGGCCATAACCCGGGCCCAGTTGATGCTGTTCACAGCTGACAAATTGTGCTTTTCACGGAACGGCGCGTCGTTAAACATTGCCTTCACCAAGTCTTGGCAATCATCAAATGTTCCGTCAATTGCTACTGTGCGCACATTGGGTGAATCAACCGTGGTCATTTGTTTGCGCTGTACATCACTGACGCGACCATGTGGATACAAAATGATGATGTTGACATTGGCGCAATTCTTGACACCATCAATTGCCGCACTTCCAGTGTCGCCACTAGTAGCACCGACAATGGTGACCTTTTCATTGCGTTGCGTGAGGATGTGATCAAACAGCTGGCCAAGTAATTGCAATGCAACGTCTTTGAACGCCAGTGTTGGCCCGTGGAACAGTTCCATCAAGTGATGTCCAGCCTCAAGCGGAACAATGGGCACAACATCTGGGTGACGAAATGTGGAATACGCCGTATTGCAGAGACGCAGCATCGTGTCGTTGTCAATATCTGCTCCGACATACGGAACGAATACAGATGCAGCAAGTTCTGCGTATGAACCTGAGGTGACTGCGCCAAGTGTTGGCCATGTTTCAGGAACGTACAGACCGCCGTCATTGGCTAGACCAGCAAGAACAACATCTGCAAAACCTAAAACAGGTGCTGCACCACGCGTGGAAACATACTTCATGAAAACTATTCGCCAATAACGCGAATCAGGCCAGACGCACGTCGCACAGCTGGTGACTTACGGAACTCGCTAACACACGCTTGAACATCAGATTCTTTTGCGCGGTGAGTAATAAAGACAAGACGAGCATCTTGCCCAATTCCCTCTTGTTCGGCAGCGCGAATGCTGACACCGTGGCTCGCAAACACACCCGTGATGGCATGGAGAACACCAGGTTTATCTTCTACGTCAAGACCAATGAGATATTGCGACGATGTTTCATCGATGGGCAATACAGGCACTCGGGCAAACGTGCCGATAGTGCCGTGTGTTCCCTTACGCAAGTTGACTGCGGCATCAATGACATCGCCAAGTACTGCAGATGCTGTTGGAAAGCCACCAGCACCACGGCCGTAAAACATCAGCGATCCGACTGCATCGCCTTCAACAAAGACAGCGTTGTAAGAATCACGAACGCTTGCAAGAGGGTGAGCAAATGGAACCATGGCTGGGTGCACGCGCACCGCAACTGGATCTGACTGATTCTCTTGTTCTGCAATAGCAAGTAACTTCACTACATAGCCAAGACGTTTAGCGATAGCGATATCAGCAGCGGTGATACTGCTAATTCCTTCGTGATACACATCGCCAGCAACAATGCGTGCACCAAACGCAATGCTTGCAATAATCGCTGCTTTTGCACCGGCATCAAAACCTTCTACATCAGCTGTCGGGTCACGTTCAGCAAATCCAAGGCGCTGCGCTTCACTAAGAGCTGCTGAATAATCAGCACCTTCTTCGGTCATCTTCGTAAGAATGAAATTTGTTGTGCCGTTAACGATTCCCATTACTCGAGTAATGGGTTCACCACGTAGTGATTCGCGCAATGCACGAATGAGCGGAATACCACCAGCGACCGCTGCTTCGAACAGCATGTCAACACCTGCAGCATCTGATTGTGCCCACAGTTCATGACCAACATTTGCGAGCAATTCCTTGTTGGCAGTGATTACAGGTTTGCCATTTGCCAAAGCTGCAGAAATAAGTTCCCGTGCCGGTTCGATGCCTCCAATGACTTCCACAATGAGATCAATTGAAGGATCAGCAACAACTGCATGAGCATCACGTGTCAGTACTCCATCGGGAAGAACAACTTCGCGGTCACGGCTGACGTTGCGCACCGCAACACTCGCCACTTCTAAACGAACTCCGGTGCGAGCTTCAATGATGTCGGCCTGGCGCTCAACGAGCTGAACGAAGGCAGCACCGACATTGCCGCAGCCAAGGACTCCGATTCGAACGATTGATTGAGGCGCGGGGGCTTTTGCCATAGGAACCAAGCCTACGGCTATGACCACTACCCCGAAAGGGACATTTAGGGGGTCTTACAGGTCTGAATCGTAATCATTGTCGGCCATGTCGCCCATTTCATCGGTCCCCATTGCATCATCTCCGCCGAGGCCGTCAAGAAAATCATCTCCAATGACATCGACCATCTCGCCAAACGTCATACCGCAATTGGTGCACCGAATATCGTCGCCAAACCCAATGACAGGCGCTTCACATTCTGGACAAAATTCAATATCGCTCATCTATTCCTCTCGGTCACTCACACCGTACGGAGGGGGTGTGGCATCGAGATCTACAGATCAAGACGCACAAGGTCATCGTACGTTTCACGACGCACGACAAGACGCGAAGATCCGCCTGATACGAATACAACGGCAGGTCGCATCACCTTGTTGTAGTTGTTAGCCATGGAATACCCATACGCGCCAGTAACCGGAGTGACTAATAAATCACCGACAGATACATTCGGTGCGACTGAAGCGGACTCAACAAGAATGTCTCCACTTTCACAGTGCTTACCAACAATGCGTGCTGAGTCTGTTCGATCAGCCGACATGCGGGCTGGGTCGCATACTTCGTAACCGCTGCCATACATAATCGGGCGCGGGTTATCACTCATGCCGCCATCAACAGAAATGTATGTACGAATTCCTTCAATGGGCTTTACTGTGCCCACTGTGTACACCGTGACTGCAGCAGAAGCCACAATGCTGCGGCCTGGTTCTACCGAAACTTTTGAACCTGCCGGCAATGATTGTGTTGCACGTTGTAACACTTCTGCCCATTGTTCAATGGATGGCGCCTCTTCATTTTCTGTATATGCAACTCCGAGTCCGCCGCCCAATGTGAGATCAGACAAGTTCAACGTGGAGAATAGATCAACCATTACTTTGCTGGCCTCTTCAAAGTTGTCAACCGCAAAAACATTCGAGCCGATATGGCAATGAATACCGATCAGGTCAACTGCTGCTGATGACTGAGCGCGAGCAATAGCTTTGTGCGCATCACCATTGTTCAGATTGAAGCCGAACTTTGAATCATCTTGACCAGTAGAGACATATTCGTGCGTATGCACGTGAACGCCGGGGGTGATGCGCAATTGAATTCGCACAACTGGTAATCCGCTGGAGTGAAGATGTTCAAGGCGATCTAATTCATCAAAACTGTCGACCACGATGTGATGAATGCCCGCCGCGATTGCCATGCGAAGTTCATCGAGAGACTTGTTGTTGCCATGAAGGACACAACTGCTGGCAGGAACTCCAGCATGAAGAACCGTGTGAAGTTCTCCCCCTGTTGCGACATCGAGCATCAAACCTTCTTCATGAGCGAGCCGCACCATTGCGCCACATATGAAGGCTTTCGTGGCATAAACAACGTTGCCCGCACCAAATGCGTTAACTGCTGCACGGCAGCGCGCACGCAAGTGATCTTCGTCGTACACAAAAAGTGGCGTGCCATATTGAGCCGCAAGTTCTGCAACACGAACTCCGCCAATAGAGAGTGCGTCGTCGGCTCCAATGGAGGCCGAATCAGGAAATAGACGAAGAGGGATGGCGCTCACATTTGCTCCGGTGCTCGAATACCAAGAAGGCCAAGACCTTGCGCCATAACCCGGGCTGTGGCATCACACAATGCAAGGCGTGAATCTCGCATTGCATCATTATCTGCCTTCAACACAGGACAGTGTTCGTAGAACGAGGTGAAGTCAGTGGCCAAGTCGAATAAATACGTGCACAATTTGTGCGGTCCCATGGTGTCGATCATCTCCCAGACTGCCGAATCGAAACGCAGAATTCGTAGAGACAATTCACGTTCTTGCACCTCGACCAATGTTGGTACGACATCACGGACTGCAGCCCTATCGATACCGGCACGGCGGAAAATACTGCAGATGCGGGCATGCGCGTACTGCAAGTAGGGCGCGGTATTGCCTTCAAACGAAAGCATGCGATCCCAATCAAAGATGTAATCCTTGACGCGATCAGAACTGAGATCGGAATACTTCACTGCACCGATACCCACCATGGTCGCCACATTGGTGCGATCAGCAGCAGCCATCTCTGGATTCTTTTCTGCCACAGCCAGCTCAGCACGCTCGACTGCTTCATCAAGCAACGCATTTAATTTGACTGTCTCGCCCCCAGAACGACTCTTCAACATTTTTCGGTCGGTGCCGAGAACACTGCCAAACGACACGTGATTCATGATGAATCCATCTGGCAGCCAACCAGCTTTACGTGCAACAGCTTCCACCATTTGCAGATGCTGTGCTTGTGGTGCGCCCACTACATAAAGAAGCGATCGTGCACCAAGACGTTCCACGCGATCAATGACGCATGCAAGGTCTGATGTCGCATAGTTGTACCCACCATCACCTTTGCGAATAATCAGAGGCAACGGTTCGTTGTCTCTGTTCGTGAAACCATCAACGAACACAACTTCGGCGCCATCGCTCTCTTCTAACAACTGCGCTTCACGGAGGCGTTCGACAACGGGAGCAAGCATCGGGTTGTAAGCGCTCTCCCCCATCAGGTCATCATCTGTGAGCAATACATCAAGCTGGCGATACACCTTGTTGAAATAACGGGTGCTTTCACTGACCAGTGTGCGCCATAAACGCAATGTGTCTTCGTCGCCACCTTGCAACATGACAACACGGGCACGTGCACGACCTTTGAATTCGTCTGACTCTTCGAACTTGCGGCGTGCGGCTTTGTAGAAACCATCAAGATCGCCCACACCTAATTCATGAGCAGCGTTGTCTTCACCCATATCAATGAGATGTTCAATCAACATGCCAAATGGGGTACCCCAATCACCAATATGGTTTTCGCGCACAACAGTGTGGCCAACAAACATCAATGCCCGCACCAAGGCATCACCAATAACACTGGACCGAAGATGTCCCACGTGCATTTCTTTCGCAACGTTCGGTGCTGAATAATCAACAACGAATGTGTGCGGATCTGAAGATGCACGTACACCGAGACGTTCATCATGAGTCGCGCGTGATAACTGCTCAGCAATAAACGTGTTCGAAAAGACGAGGTTGATAAACCCAGGGCCAGCAATTTCTGTTGAGGTCAACATGTCAGAAACATCGCCAGCAGCATCAAGAACCTGTTGCGCAACCTCACGCGGCTGGAGACCCAACTTCTTCGCGAGGGCAAGAGCCCCATTTGCCTGACCATCTGCCCTGTCGCTCGGGCGAACCACAGGGTCGCACGCACCACCGGCTACCGCCGCGAAGGCGGGCGCCAAGCGTTCGGCAACGGAAATAAATGGATCAGCCATGGGCTTCTATTCTGCCTTGTGCAACACCGCAGATGGGGTTCCAATATTTGGTGGCGTAGACTAGCCCCATCGTGATTCTTCACGTCACGCTCACGTAGCTCAGCGGATAGAGCACTTGCCTCCGGAGCAAGGGGTCGCAGGTTCAATTCCTGCCGTGGGCGCCAGCCGATTTTCTATGAAGTCATGCCTTGCAGGCCAACGAAGGCGCGAGACAGTTCAATTTCTCCCATGTGGCGCATGCCATGTTGGTAGAGCCAGCACTCGACACCATCAAGAACCGTGATTCCCTCTGGACCAGCAACGCGAGCCGAGAATGTATTGATGACTTGTGGACCGAATGGTCGAGGCACAACGAGACGTGTGAGATCTTCTGGCTTCAATGTTGCCAACCATGTCTCGATGCGAGCAAAAACTTTATTCATGTAGTCAAGGAACGCTTCATAGTTTCCAATTTGCTGAACATCCATTTCGTCTACAGTCTTGTGCTTACCGTGGTCACGAATGCCAGGGTTGATTGCATCAAGAATTTCGTCGTTACACAAGAACATCTCGCCGGTCAACATCATCATGGAAGCGTCAATCATGTTGACGTAATGAAATAGAGAAAAAGCAATGGGCATAACGCGTGCCTTCTCACGATGGTTCACTTGCTCAAGAGTCATAGTGGCGGTGGCATCTTCGTACAAAGAAAACAGTGCGCGGAAACGGCGGCGAAGTGAATCGAGAATTAGTTCATCAGACATAGGAGTGCTTGACCTTTCAAGTGGTTGACCCACCTTATTGTTGCTTCAGCGCGAGGCTGAACGAGCATCAGAAACGAGTGCATTGAATTTTTCCGTGTCGAGGAATACGAAAACCCCAATAGCCGAGGCTGTGACCTCGCCGTCATATGTGATTTCCCCGCTCACAATGAACTTGCGTTCATGGATCTCATCGATTCTGGCACTGACCACAAGGTCGGCATTCAGCGGAGTCGGCCGTTTATAGGTGATGTTGAGAGAACCCGTGACGCAGTTGCGGCCAGTGAGGTGGCGCGTTCTGCCCAGTGCGTCATCAAGAAGTGCGGCCACCATTCCGCCATGCACGCATGCAGGTGGTCCTTGATAGCCCTCGTGGAACCGAACCTTTGCTGAAATGCTCTTTTCACTGTATTCAAATGTCATTGGCGGTGCCATCGGATTCATCGCACCGTTCAGTGGATTACGCGTATGGCGCTCGAGAGAAGGCTGACCAAGACCCATCGTGCCAGCTGCAGTGATTTCTTTTTCTAACTGTTCTGCGATGGACGCAATCTCTTCACTGTCATGTTCAGGATGCACGTGATAGATCGCCTTCATGGTGCGGCGCAGAGCTTCAACAGTGCGTTGCATTGTTGAAGATACGAGCGCAACGTCAGGACCTGGCGTTGATGTTGTCATCAGCCGAGCGCACTCTTCACTAGAGCAGCAATTTTGGCACCATCGGCACTTGAACCTGCGCGCCCACGCACTGCTTTCACAACGAGGCCCATTGCCTTTGCGCCTTCACTGCCAGCAGCAACTGCTGCGGCAACTTCTTCATTCACGATGACAAGCAACTCGTCGTCGCTCATTGCGGCTGGCAGATAACGAGACAAAATTTCAGCTTCGGCTGATTCTTGGGCGGCAGCTTCAGTGCGGCCCGCCTGTGTGTAGATCTCTGCCGACTCAAGACGCTTCTTCGTCTCTGCCTGAAGGACTTTCAGAACTTGATCATCTGACAACTCAACTGCTTCAGAACCGGCAACTTCAGCATTCATTACTGCAGCAATAGCCATACGCAATGTCGACTTCAGCATGTTGTCTCCCGCTTTCATAGCGGCAGTGAGGTCTGATTTCAAGGTGTCTTTAAGCGATGTCATCTCATCAGTCTGCCTGAAACACAGCGGAGAAATAGGAAAGGGCCTGAGGCTTCCACCTCAGGCCCTCTCTTTTTTGGAGGGACCTAACTAACGATGACTGCGGTCACCATGTATTTCATACCCATGGGAGTTTCAGCATGGGTGAGAATGTGACAGTGCCATGCCCATACTCCTGGGTCTTTTGCTGTGTACAACACTGACCAACGCTCACCAGGAGCAACTGGAATTGTGTCTGCCCAATACGGCTGTTCAAGCATCTTTCCATCGCGAGCTACAACAAGCCCGGTGGGCTGATGCATATGCATGGGGTGCGTCATTAAACCTTCGTTGTAATAGTGCACCAACATTGTTTCGCCAACCTTCATCACGTAGGGCGCAGTTGCTGGGAAGGACTTTCCGTTGAGCGACAAACCAATTGTTCCTGCATCGTTCAACACCATTACAACTTCTTGATCAACTTTTCCGTTTGAATCAGTCAAGCGACTTCCCGCAGCCTTCATGGTTGAAGCTTTCCAATCACCGATAATGATTGCTCCAGCAAGACCGTTTGGAATTTGCACCTGTGCATCATGGTGCGAGTGATACATCCCCACGGCAGGTTCTTTCGCAGTGAATTCGTAATCAAACGATTCGCCTGGCTTTATTGATGACTGAGTAATGGGGTCAACACCGTCCATAGCATTTGGAACACGAACACCGTGAAGGTGCATCGATGTTGACTCCGGAAGTTCATTTTTCAAGTGAATACGAATCTTGTCGCCAACGTTGGCGTGTATCGTCGGCCCCGGAATTTGTCCGTTATATGCCCAACCTTTCACAATCTTTCCTGGTTCAACTTCCCAATCGATGATTTTGGCGGTGAGGTTAAATACCTTGTAACCATCTGCAGCAATTGTGGGGAGAAGTTCTTGGCCACCAAGACCTGCAGTCTTTGCAGGGAACTTCTTTGCAACGGCTTCCATTGCTGCGTCCATTTGTGCATTGGTCATAGTGGCAACTGTGTCAACTGGTGCTGACGAGTCAGCACTGACCTTCAGTGTTGCTTTCATTCCTGAATCTTTATGACCAGGAACTTCACAAATGACATTGACGTCAGTTGACACGCTGCCAATATCAAGGAGAACGTGCGATCCGGCATCGAGAAACGGAGTGCGCTTGTTCAGGTCAACTGCCGCAAGATTGTGTTGGGTAGTTCCCGCATTATGGACGCTGAAAACAACATTGCCCGGCGGTACAACTGAAGGGCTAAAGGTAATTGTAAATTCAGTCAAGTTGACTTCCACAGTGGTTGAACCACTTGATGCGGCTGCAACCGATGATCCGCCATTTTTTGCGACGGAGACGATTCCAATAGCCCCAATTGACACGACCATGGCAATGACTGCCAGCATCATTAAAGAAAATAGAAAATCGCTACTCGCGAGCAGTGGGTTTCTGGTTGGTTTGTCTGACATTTTTGTTACTTCTCTCTCTGTAAACAATCTGGTCATTCATCACAGTAAGAACGAAAGTCGTGTTAGGCATTCCATAAATCACGCGAAAGCAATGCAGTATTCGTCACACAAATTGTCTTATTTGCACTACCTAAATGGGACTAATTGCCCTTCGAGTCGTAGTTCAACGCATGCCTCTGCCACAGTAGAAGGCGTGTCAACACCTGATTACTTCCCTGCAGCCCCCGAGGGTGGCGAACTTATTCACACTCGTTTTTATGAAGCGCGTACATACAAGATGAGCGATGACCTCTTCTTATTGCGAGGAGTTGTGTGCGACGAGAAGCCAGCTGGTCTATATATGGCCGGCGATCCAGATCCACTGTGGGTGCATCACATGGTGGTGGATCTCGAGATCACCTTTCCCATGTTTGTGATTCAAAAAGTTAGTGTCACCTTCCATGAGCGCCCTCATACTCATTGCACCGACATTGAACCTGACTATCAAAAACTAGTTGGCCTCTCCATTGCTCGCGGCTTCAACAAACAAGTAAAAGATCTCTTCGGTGGACCTCGTGGTTGTACTCACATCGGCGCATTGCTCGCCGCCATGGCGCCAGTAGCTATTCAAAGTGGTTGGTCAATGCGGATGGGCAATGCACTCGAGTCTCTGGAATCAGATGCCGCGACTACAGCAGAACAGCGCAAACGTTCATACGCCATGAATCTCAATACATGTCATATGTGGGACGAAAACGGACAAATGGTTAATGACATCGAGGCTGGTCTGCCAATGGAGATCCCACTGTGGATTACAAAGCGAGCAAAGAAACTTGGTCGTGATGAATCAGAATGGCTGAAGACGCGCGACTAGTTGCTACTTGGCAATAGTTGTCAGCAAATACAACACTGAAATAACAAACAGAATGAACGCAGGAGCAGTTTCCTTGGCTGAGTCCTTCACACGAGTATGGGTCACTGTTGCTACTGCGAAGTACACAGTCAATCCAACACCCGCAGATTCACCAAGTTGAACACTGCTAAACCCAGCCGCAAGACCAACAGCACCAAGAATTTTGATAGCCCCAAGCAGAGGCAAACGCTCTGCCGGAACCTTCAGCTTTTTCATTTCTTCAACAAGTTTTTCCGGCTTACGAAAATCCATCACAGCTGAGCCAATGCAGACGATGATCAGAATGACTGCGAGTACTTTTGAAATGTTGCTCATCCGGACAATCTAGGTGCGATTACCCATCGCGCTGCGGAGTGTCGCTTGCTCGTGGTCGAGAAGCCACTTCTTCACTGCAATTCCCCCACCAAATCCCGTCAACGAACCATCGGCACCCACAATGCGATGGCATGGCAACACAATTGCCACGGGATTACGACCATTAGCACCGCCAATTGCACGGACAGCTGTGGGTCGACCAATAGATGCTGCTTGTTGCCCGTACGACGCAGTGTGACCATACGGAACTTCAGCTAATGCATTCCATGCGGCAACCTGAAATTCGGTGCCGTGCAGATCTAACGGCAAATCAAACTCACGCCGAGACCCATTGAAGTAATCCTCAAGCTGCGTAATTGCGTCATTGACTGAGTCGTGAATGTCAGTATCTGAAATCTGTAAAGACTCAAGTGGTTTCGGATGTGCATCATCGCTGAACATCACATAACGAATGCCCAGGTCTGAGCCAACCACGGTCACAACACCAAATGGCGCTTCATACGTTCTGCGTGAATAACCAATTTGTTCAATTGGCATATCGCGACGCTTCTCTGAATTACTTGCTGCTTGGCTCTTTTGGCAGACCAAGTACTCGTTCACCAACAATGTTGCGCTGAATCTGACTTGTTCCACCCCAGATGGTTTCTGAACGTGAGAAAAAGAATGATGACATCATGCCGCTAACTGGGTATCCGTCGCGACGCTTATCACGCGAAGTGCCTGGCCAGTTGCCATCACCCATTGCATAATCAACGAGCATTGCATTTGCACCCGAGATGTCAAGAGCAAGTTCCATTGCACGTTGGTGCATTTCGGTCCAGAACATCTTGTTGGTTGCACCGAGTGCTGCCATGCCTGGATCTTTCTTGTTCATCAATGTTGTTGACAATGAACGAAGTCCGTTGATCTTCAAGAGTTGAATCTTTGTGTAGTACTGCATGAGGCGCTGACGAATTTCTGGGTCATTGATGCGTCCGTTTTCTTTCGCACCACGCACCATGGCCTTGTATTCCGCTTCAAAGCGGCGATACCCGGTGGTTGCTGACATTCCACGTTCAAACGCCAATGTTGAGTTTGTAACGACCCAACCATTGTTGATTCCGCCAACAACATTGTCTTTAGGGCATCGTGCGTTGTCGAAGAACACTTCGCAGAACTCTGCTGTTCCATCTGGCTGCACGATTCCGCGTACTTCAACACCAGGCTGACGCATTGGCACCAACAAGTACGAAATACCTTTGTGCTTAGGAGCGTCTGGGTCTGTGCGTGTGAGCAAGAAGCAATAGTCAGCATGGTGACCTTGTGTGGTCCAAACCTTTTGTCCGTTGATAACCCATTCATCACCATCAAGAACAGCGGTGGTCTTCAAGCTTGCAAGGTCAGATCCTGAGTTTGGCTCAGAGAATCCCTGGCACCAGCGCATTTGACCATTAAGAATTTGTGGAAGGAATTCCTTCTTCTGCTCTTCTGTTCCCCACTGAAGAAGTGTCGGACCAACAAGAGTGTCGCCGAAGAAGTCGGCACGCATCGGAGCTTTTGCATTTGCAAACTCTTCAGACAACACAACACCTTGCATTGTGGTAAGTCCTTTGCCGCCGTATTCCTTCGGCCATGTTGCGCAGATCCATCCGCCTTCGAACAACTTGTTTGGCCATTCTTTGTTGAATGCGTCACGAGCATCGTTGCTCATTTCGAAACCTTTATCGAACCAACCCTTCGGCAAGTTCTCTTGGAGCCACGCGCGGATTTCGGCGCGGAATAGTTCGTCTTCGGGGGCGTAGGTAAGTTCCATGGTTGGCAATTCTGTCGTACAAACAGCCAATTCCGCACATTGTACGAATGTGTCTGTTTACACACCGTTCACAGAGGGCTGACAGTCAGGAAAAACTCCACTCATATGGTTCACATATGCCCGATTCAGTCAGCCGCGTTCCGACTTTTGGCGACCTTTCCGAGACTGACCTATCTATTCTGCGCGTATTGACAGATTCTCAGGGTCGGGTTGTCAGTCGTGAATCAATTCTTCGGTTAGCCGGTCTCGACAATGTCTCAGCACGACGAGCTGATGCTTCAGTGGTAGTCCTTCGACGAGTCCTTGGTGCCGAGAGCATTATCACCGTACGGCGTAGAGGCTGGATGCTCTCTGACGAGGCTCACAAAGCAGCCGTGCAACTTCTTGCACGTGAGATATAACTAGAGCCGTGAATACCGCGCTACTAGCCACCAGTGGCGTTATCGATTTCGGCTCAATCTTCACCGATCTCGCAATCATTCTTATTGTTGCCAAGATTGCTGCAGAGCTGTTTGAGCGCATTCGTGTTCCTGCGGTACTTGGCGAAATTATTGCCGGCATCATCATCGGCCCGTCAATGCTTGGCCTCATCAACCCCAGTGATGCGATGCGCATATTGGCTGAAGTCGGCGTAATCATCCTGCTGGCAGAAGTTGGCCTGGAAATGGACCTGACCGAGCTGAGAAAAGTGGGACGTGCTTCACTGCTCGTGGCCATCATCGGTGTTGTTGTCCCCATGTCGTCTGGTGTCTTGGCCGGAACAGTTCTCGGCGAATCATTTAATGCATCACTGTTCCTTGGTGCTGCGCTTGCTGCTACCAGCGTCGGTATCACAGCGCGAGTCTTTGGTGATTTACGCGCACTTTCATCCACCGAAGCACGAATCGTTCTTGGCGCGGCGGTAGCTGATGATGTTCTGGGGCTAATCATTCTCACGGTGGTCACTCGCATTGTGCAACAGGGCTCCGTTGATATCGCCGGAGTCGCAACCACGATTGGTATCGCTGTTGGGTTCATCGCAATTGCCGGCGCAATTGGAATTTTGGTTGTACCGCGCCTGTTCGCATTCATTGGTGAGCGCGCAGTATCGCCGGCAACAATCGGAGTTCTTGCAGCGGGATTAACTTTCGGATTCTCTGCTGCTGCTAGTGGCGCGCAACTAGCACCAATCATTGGTGCATTTATTGCAGGTACTGCCCTGTCTCGCACTCCTCAACATGACCGTATTTCTCGAGATTTCAAATCGCTGGGAGCCATCTTTATTCCGGTGTTCTTCCTGCAGATTGGTATTGACACAGAAGTCACCAAGTTCTTCTCTGGACATGTCTTGTTCGTTGCAGCAATTCTCACAACAATCGCAGTTATCGGAAAAATCGTCGCAGCAGCCGGAGCACGAGGCACCAACACCGACAAATTACTCATCGGTATCGGAATGATTCCACGAGGTGAAGTGGGGCTGATCTTTGCTTCAATCGGAGTGGCCGTTGGAGTCTTTAACGAAGATCTCTACGCAGTGGTATTACTTGTCGTTCTTTTGACAACTGTCATCACTCCACCACTACTACGTTGGCGCATTGAACACGCTGAAGAAACCGCCATCGCGATGGACGCCGCTCTCGTGACAGAAGAACCAGTCGGCGGATGGCTCGTCATCGAAAACGACGAAGTACAACTTCACGGCAATCCGCCGCATTCTCTTGTCCTTTCACTTGGTCTGCAAGCATCACTTCTTGCATCTCGCGCTCAACCAAACGATGCGCTATCGGATTGGATGCACGCCAATCGTGCAGTTGAGTTGACGTGGGATCTCGAGACTTCCCAATTGCTTTTCGACGTTTTGGTTCGCGGCAACGCGCGGTCCTGGAGATTTCTTGAAGTCACCAACATTGTTGAACGTGCGCTACCAGAAATAGACAAAGCGATTCGCGCCCGTAGAGGCGACTCTTCAGAGCTTGATCCGACACATTCCATGCAGATGCCCACAGTCGAGATTCTCAGAGAGCGTGTTAGGGGAAAATCATTTTCGGATTCCGCAATTTTATTCGCTGCCTTTGTTCTGGACTTTTCTGATGACAGTCCAGCCGTTGGAATAATCAATCGCTTGATCTTCCCAGACAATGTTGCGCAACAAATTCGTGCATTGGTCGCAGCAAGCGCCCTGTTACACACAGCTGCTTCATCTGAAACTGCTGAGAACAATGCGAGGAACATGGCTCAGCTGGCTGACTTCCTTGGGTCACCACTCATGGTTGAGCAGTGTCGAATGCTGACAGAGGCTCGCGGCAACCTTGAAGACTGGCAATACCCAATGTTGCTTGATATCACGACTGGAGTTCAGGAACTTCTTGCACATCCGGAACTCATTGAAGGAATTGAAGGCTCTGTCGAATCTGTTCGACGCAGCAAAGCGATGTCGCTCACTTCAGATCCGCACGTTCTCGACCGCCTACAACATGCAGCTGCTGTCTACATTCTTGCCCATGAACCAGAGACACTGGTTCGTCATGCTTCGCTTGTTGAACCGGCGCCACGATCAGGAAAAGTTCGCGTCAGTGTTGAGAGCACACCACAAAGTGGGCAATGGACCGTTGACATTGCAACTCATGACATGAGAGGACTTCTCGCACGTATCTGTGCAGTTCTCGCCGAACGCGGATTAGAGATTGTCAGTGCAGACCTTGCTACATGGCCAGACGAAGCAGTTCTCGACTCATTCATAGTGAACTCTGTACAGAAACCAAACGCCGCACAGATTGCATACGAATTAGAAACTCGTCTCAAGCGACGACTCGATGCGCCTCGTCGATTAATCAGTAGTTACAACTCTCGTCTCTCTATCAGTTTGGATAACGACGCTCATCCGTGGCACAGCGTCATTCGCGTGTCCGGAGCTGATCAGCCTGGTCTCGTGCAAGCAGTAGCAACAGCATTTGCAATGGCCAAAACCAACGTTCATCATGCTCATATCTCGACGCAAGGCGACGACGTGTCTGATCGATTTGAAGTCTCAACACGGCACGGGCGCAAGCTGGGCGCGCAGGCCCTCGAGCGCATCACCGAACTACTTTCCTAGTTCCCCGGTCCGCGTTTACACAGCGTTAACACACGCACCAATTCGCCACATTCCTGAAACACTTGTGCGACAGATGAGAAATATGTCCTTCGTACTGTGCATGTAGTTGCAAAAGCAATGCACCACACGTCGCCACAGCGACTCAGATGAAGGAGAAAAGGACAGTGAAGTTGATCACAACAATTATCAAGCCATTCAAGCTTGACGATGTGAAAGATGCACTGAAATCAGTCGGCATACAAGGCATGACCGTGTCGGAAGTTAAGGGGTTTGGCCGTCAAGGCGGACACACCGAGACATACCGCGGAAGTGAATATGCAATTGATTTCGTGCCGAAAGTACAAATAGAGCTCGTCGTTGACGACTCCCAAGTTGACAGCGTGGTCGACACAATTCGCACGGCAGCAGCCACAGGAAAAATTGGTGACGGAAAAATCTGGATCACCGAAGTAACTCGTCTTATTCGTTTGCGCACAGGAGAAGAAGGAACCGATGCAATCTGAAGTACAAATTTTAGGAACACAGATCAACCTTCTGTGGGTCGTTATTGGAGCAGCACTCGTTGTTTTCATGCAAGCAGGCTTTGCCCTTGTTGAAACTGGTTTTACTCGCGCAAAACACGCAGCACACGTAGTCAGCACGAACTTTGCCATCTTTGGCCTCGGATTCATTGGGTTTTTCCTCATCGGATTCCCTCTGGCATTCGGCGGGTTCAGCACCTCACTTATCGGAATGGATCACCCAGTCGGGGGCGCATTACTGGGAAGCGGCAACTGGATCTTCTTGTTCAAGGGTGGTTGGGCATTGTCCGGTGGTGGAATCACTCCGGCAGTTCTCGGTTTCTTCTTGTACATGGTTGCTTTCATGGACACCGTTGCAACAATTCCAACTGGCTCAATGGCAGAGCGTTGGAAGTGGAGCAGCTTCACCATTTGGGGTGTTTTCTGTGGCGCTATTTACTATCCGCTATTCGCTGCATGGACATGGGGCGGCGGTTGGCTCTCAAAGACATGGGACACCATGAGTCTTGGCGCTGGTTATGTTGACTTCGCTGGCTCGGGCGTCGTGCATGCCGTCGGTGGCGTTGCTGCTCTTGCAGGTGCAATTGTTCTTGGGCCTCGTATTGGCAAGTTCGGTGCAGACGGAACTCCACGTGCGATTCCCGGCCATCACATTCCAATGGCGATGCTCGGAACATTCATTTTGTTGTTCGGATGGTTTGGCTTCAACGCAGCCAGCACGTTTGCAGCAACTGATGTTTTCTTCGCTACAGCGGCAGCGAACACTGCAATTGCTGCAGCATTTGGAGCGATTACAGCAATGGTCTACATCACGAAGCGCACTGGAAAACCAGATCCCGGCATGATGGTGAACGGCATGCTCGCAGGTCTTGTAGCAATTACTGCACCATGTGCATTCGTTGCGCCGTGGGCAGCTGCTGTTATTGGAATAATCGCTGCAGTGCTTGCGATCGAATCAGTGTTCTTTATTGAGCGCAAGCTAAAGATTGACGACCCAGTGGGTGCAATTGCAGTTCACGGAGTGAACGGAATCTTCGGCGTGCTCGCAGTAGGAATTTTTGCAAACGGTAGCTATGGCGCCGGTTGGAACGGTTCAGCATCAAAGGGAGTCGCCGGAATCATCAAGGGAGACTGGGGCCAACTTGGCGCACAAGCGCTTGGCGCTGCAGTCATCTTGTGTGTGATCTTCCCGATTGCATACGGCTTCTTCACTATTCAGAACAAGATCACAAAGGGCGGCATTCGCTCTGCAGAAGAAGATGAAATCATGGGTCTCGACATTCCTGAAATGGGAGTCAAGGCGTACCCAGAGTTCACCTGATCTCATAGAACCTCAACAACTGCTTCGGCCCGCATGTTCCCTCACCGGGGGCGTGCGGGCCGTTCGCATTGTCCTGCCTTTCACCAATTAGAAACATTCCCGTAACAACCCATTTCTAGCGTCATCTCGTCAATAAAAATTAGGGAGACAGCGACATGGTGCTTGGCGCAACTATCGATTCGGGAGCGACGGCATGGGTGCTGATTTCAGCAGCTCTCGTTGCATTCATGACACCAGGGCTTGCCTTCTTTTATGGAGGCATGGTTCGGTCGAAGAACATTCTTGGCATGTTGATGCAGAACTTCTTTGCGATGGGACTTATCAGCGTCCTATGGGCAGTTGTTGGTTTCAGTCTCGCGTTTGGTGGCTCCGGCAAATACATCGGCAACTTTGATTTCGCTCTGATGAAGGACCTCGCAACTCTCGATGCTCTTCCCGGTTACACCGGCGACTTTGCATTAGCTATTCCAGTTCTCGCATTCTTTGCATATCAAATGATGTTTGCTGTGATTACTCCCGCACTGATTACAGGCGCAACCGCTGATCGTTTGAAATTTTCTGCATACGCAATCCTCATTGGCGTCTGGTCAATTATCGTCTACCCCGCTGTTGCGCACTGGGTGTTCAGCCCAAACGGATGGTTGTTCCAACGCGGAGCACTCGACTTCGCAGGTGGTGCAGTCGTTCATATCAATGCAGGTGCGGCAGCACTTGCAGTTGTACTTGTTCTTGGTAACCGCAAAGGGTGGCCGCGCGAAGCAATGCCACCACACAACCTTCCCTTCGTCATGCTCGGAACCGGAATCTTGTGGTTCGGTTGGTTCGGTTTCAATGCTGGTTCTGCACTGTTGGCAAATGGACTCGCTGCACAAGCGCTTGTGAACACGCATCTCGCAGCCGCGAGCGGAATGTTGGCATGGTTGCTGATTGAAAAATTGCGCGCAGGACATGCGACAACACTTGGTGCAGCATCCGGAGCAGTTGCAGGCCTTGTTGCAATCACACCGTGCGCTGGTTTTGTTGGCGGCCTTGCCCCCATCATCATCGGGCTCGCCGCTGGTGTTGTGTGTTATCTCGCCCTCACATTGAAAACACGTTTCAACTTCGACGACAGTCTTGATGTGATCGCTGTTCACCTCATCGGCGGAATCTCAGGTGCACTGCTTCTCGGATTGTTTGCAGATATGAAAGTCAACTCACTTGGCTTCAACGGAGTGTTCTTCGGTGGCGGTTCCAAATTGTTGGTCAATCAGATCATCGCTATTGCAGCCACTTTTGCCTTCTCATTCATCGTCACATGGGTGGCAGCAAAGATCCTTGATGCCACCATCGGCTTGCGTGTCAGTCAAGAAGATGAACTCGTTGGCCTAGACCAAAGCCAGCATGCAGAAGCGGCGTACCAATAATGAACTCACCTACCACCACGCAGAAGGCAGACTAAGACCATGAAGTTGATTACAGCCATCGTGAAGCCCTTCAAACTTGATGACGTCAAGGAGGCTCTCAAAGCTGCCGGTGTCCAGGGCATCACAGTGTCAGAGGTAAAGGGTTTTGGTCGCCAGGGCGGCCACACCGAGACCTACAGAGGTTCTGAATACCAAATTGATTTCGTGCCAAAGATGCGAATTGAATTGGTCGTTGAGGACAATTCCCTCGAGCAAATTATTGATGTCATTCGCGCAGCGGCCTCTACGGGCAAAATCGGCGACGGAAAGATCTGGGTCACCAACGTGGAACAGATCATCCGCATCCGCACGGGCGAACACGGAGCAGACGCCATCTAGCCCGTAGTCTGCATGCATGACAATGACGGCAGACACCCCCGCAAAAGCACCTCGCTGGACAGCCCAATGGAAAGAACTCTACGAAGAGGTCATTCAGACTGGACTATGCACCGGATGCGCCGGGTGCGTTGTTACGTGCCCACATGATGTCATTGGGTATGAACACGAAGAAGGTAAATACGTTCCTTTTCATATCGAAGAAGAACTTGGCCTCGACAATTGCATTCACGGAGAAAAAGGATGCACCACATGCACCCGTGCATGCCCACGATTCCGCAAATGGGAAGAGTCTGCAGACATGCACTTGTTTGGTCGCACACGCGAACCAGATGAAATGTCAGGTATTTGGCGCCAACTGCTTCTTACTCGCGCTGTAGATACTGAAGAGCACACAAAGGGCCAAGACGGCGGATTCGTTTCTGCCATGTTGATCTGGCTTCTCAAGAACGACTACATCGATGGCGCACTTGTTAGTGGCGTTGAAGAAGACGACAAGTGGAAAGCAAAGCCTGCTGTTGTTACTAATCGCGAAGAAGTGTTAGCAACTGCTGGTAGCCGTTACACATACTGCGCAAACCCACTTGCTTTGCCAGAAGCAAAAGAAAAAGGTTTGTCACGTCTTGCTCTTGTCGGCATGGGATGCCAGACCTCGTCTCCCCCAGTGATGTGGGATCGCAAAGCAGGAAAAGTTTCGAAACCATTCCTTTTCAACATTGGGCTTCTGTGCTCGAAGACTTTCGACGATGCAATCTTTCCTGAACTCTTCGAGGCCAAGTACGGCCTGAAAAAAGAAGACATGGTGAAGATGAACATCAAGGGCGCATTTCAAATCTGGATGAAAGATGGTTCATTCCACGAAATCGATTTGAAGGAATGCCATGGCTGGACTCGTACAGGCTGCAAGAACTGCCCAGACTTTGCTGCAGAACATTCAGACATCGCTACTGGCGGTATTGGCAAAGACAACGACTGGACCCTCACCATTGTTCGTACCGCACTTGGTGAAGAAGTCATTAACCGCATGATTGCTGACAACGTCATCATCGCTCGTCCAGCACAAGAAGACGAAGTTGCAATGAAACTTCTTCGCACATTGTCAATTGTGAGCCGTCGCCGTTGGCCAGACTGGGCTGAAACTTCAGTCAAAGTCGGAACTCCCGCAGTGAAGAAAAAAGCCGAACCTGCAGCTGACGCTGCACCAAAACCTGCGGAGTAAACAATGACTCTGCACCCGCAAGCAGAACGCCTTGTTGCGTTAATGGCTTCGCGCCAGCAAAAGAGTTTCTCAGAGCAAACGCCTCAAGAAGCCCGTGCAGCACGTGCCACTACTGACTACAAGTCAGACGAACATGTACATGAGATGCGTGATGTCAATGCGTTAGGCGTTCGTTGTCGTTTGTACAAGCCACGCGCAGGAAACGACATGGGCTTGCTTGTGTTTTTTCATGGTGGAGGTTGGGTTATCGGATCTCTCGAATCGCACGACGGCGTGTGCCGTTCGCTTGCCAATCAATCTGGTCATGCAGTTCTGGCTGTGGATTATCGCCTTGCACCTGAAGATCCGTTTCCTGCCGGCTTAGAAGATTGCATTCGCGCAACATTGTGGGCGCACCAAAATGCAGATGATCTTGGTATCGACCCATCGCGCATTGCAGTCGGCGGCGACAGTGCGGGTGGAAACCTCGCAGCTGTTGTTGCGCAGTTGCAGCCTGTGCCACTCGTGTTTCAAGCGCTCATTTACCCCGTCACCGATTGCCGCATGGGAACAGAGTCATACGTTGAAAATGCCGCAGGCCCATTCCTGCGCAGTGCCGACATGGCCTCATTCATTGATCTGTACATCGGCGACATCACGTCGCCAGAAGACCCTCGCGTATCGCCCATCATGGCGTCACCCGCAACACTTGCATCGTGCCCACCTGCCGTCATCATTACTGCGGGTCACGACCCGTTGCGCGATGAAGGCGAACAATACGGTCACGCACTCATCGCTAACGGTGTTGAGGCGAGCATTGTTCGCTACTTCGGCATGTTCCACGGATTCTTTTCACTGTTCCCGTGGCTTGACGACGGCAAAGCCGCTGTGTCGCAAGTATCAAGCGCCATTCGTGCCGCACTTGCACCACCGCGCAATAAATAGTTCAAAGAGAATTTATTTGCTCAGATTTCGAGCACGGGTGAATACAGCATCAAGCATTGGCTCAGTCAGTTTCCCTGTAAAGGTGTTCTGCTGGCTTGGGTGATACGAACAAATGATTGTTGTGCCATCTGGTGCTGTTGCTTCAACACCGTGACCAAACTTTGGCCGAGGTCGAACGCCCCATTCTTTGCACACTGCTTCATACGCAAAATTTCCTAAGCACACGACAACACGAACCTTTGTCAACAACTCTCGCTCGCGCACAAGGTACGTACGACACGCATCGCGTTCATCAGTTGACGGTTTGTTATCAGGCGGCGCGCAGCGCACTGCAGACGACACCCATGCACCAGTAAGCCGCAAGCCATCATCACGACCAACCGAGAGTTCTTGAGTCGCGAGTCCTGCGCGATACATCGCTCGATACAGCCAATCGCCGCTGCGATCGCCAGTAAACATTCGACCTGTTCGGTTCGCACCATGAGCCGCAGGCGCAAGGCCCATCACCCACACTGTTGCGTCGGGGTCTCCGAACCCAGGTACACCCTTGCCCCAATACTCCTCTTCGCGAAATGACGCACGTTTTTCGCTAGCAACATCTTCACGCCACTGCACCAGCCGTGGGCAAGTACGGCACGCCGCGATATCTGCGCACACTTTGTCTAGGGAATCCACGTGCTCCACAGTAGGTTGAGTGTCAATGGCTTCCAAGAAAACCCCTGCCCCTCACAGTTCATCAACGCTGATTTTGTTGGTGCGCCACGGCCAAACACCTACTACTGGCAAGATTTTGCCTGGCCGCGCAGCTGGTTTGCATCTCGCTGAAGCTGGCGTGCAACAAGCGCACATGGTGGCTGAACGCATTGCTGAATTGCCACGAGTTGATGCAATTTATGCATCACCACTGGAACGTGCACGCGAGACTGCAGCACCGATCGCAAAGGCACTGAAGCAGCGCGTGAAGATCAATAAGGGATTACTCGAATGTGACTTCGGTGATTGGACCGGGGAACAACTCGGCACTCTCATGAAAAAACCTGAATGGGCAACTGTGCAACGTTCGCCAAGCACATTTCGTTTTCCGAACGGCGAATCTTTCACTGAAATGCAAACTCGAATGGTCACAGCTCTCGACGGAATTCGTGCTGCACACCCTGGCGGCATCGTGGTGTGTGTGTCACACGCAGACCCCATTAAGGCCGCCGTCGCTCACGCCATGGGCACCCACATTGACCTCTTCCAGCGCATCGTTATTGGCACCTGCTCTGTAAGCGCTATCGCCTACTCAGGCCATGGCCCCATCGTCCTTACTGTGAATTCCACAGGTGGTTCTTTGGCCGACCTGCGTCCTTCGTAATTTTCCTGGCACACTAAATACACATGGGTTTTTACTACGACTTCGAAAATGCAGATGCATTTGCAACAGGCGCAATTGGCACCCCCGGTGAACGCACCTTTTACATGCAGGTACGTGCCGATGGGCGCACAGTGTCTGTGAAATGTGAAAAGCAACAAGTAGCAGCACTCGCGCAATACCTGCGCAACATGCTTGCTGACATGCCAGACATGACCGGCTCAGTCAACAACGCCACTGCAACATTGCAGAACCCTGTTGAGCAAGATTTTGTTCTCGGTTCTGTTGGTCTTGGTGTTGATCGTTCCAATATGCGCATGGTCGTACAACTGGAAGAAATGATTCTTGTTGACGAAGATGATGATGATGTTTTTGATCTGTTGGATGACGAAGATGAAGACGAAGACCCAAGCACCGTCGTGCGAGTGTTGTTAACACCAGCACAAGCTCGTGCATTCTGTGACACTGCTGACTTGTTCATCACTGCAGGTCGTGAAGAATGCAAATGGTGCGGCTCTCCCATCAATCCTTCCGGCCACGCTTGCCCTCGCTTTAACTGACATGTCTTCAGACGCCGAAGCCCTTCTGGCGCTCAGCACTGCCCCCATTGATATCGAAGGCAGAATGCCGAACAGTTCGAACGCCACGTTTTTGGTACAGGTGGGCGACCCAGAGGCTGGCATTAAAGGCATTTACAAACCACTACGCGGAGAACGCCCGCTCTGGGACTTCCCTGCAGGACTTTACAAACGTGAAGTTGCGGCATATCTGCTGAGTGAATCTCTCGGCTACCACTTGGTGCCGCCCACAGTGATGCGTGATGGTCCTCTTGGTGAAGGCTCTCTTCAATTGTTTATTGATTACGACCCAGAAGAGCACTACTTCATTATTTATGAACAGCGTCCTGACTTGCACGAACGCCTGAAAGCAATGGCCGTGTTTGATGTGGTGATGAACAACACCGACCGCAAAGGTGGCCACGTGTTGTTAGATAACGACGGAGCAATCTGGGGCATTGATCACGGAGTGTGTTTCAGTGATGATTTCAAACTCCGCACAGTCATCTGGGACTTTGCCGGACAAACCATTGCTGACACATTCTTGTCGTCCCTGGAATCTCTCATGCATTCAGTACCAATCTCAGTATCGGCTCTGCTGTCAGACAACGAAATTGAAGCAATGCTTGAGCGCACGGAATGGTTGCTTGAAAACCGCGTGTTCCCCACGCCAGAGAGCAGATACCAGTACCCCTGGCCCCTGCTCTAGTCGGGTCAGTTCACTTCGCGAACAACGCCATCTTTGATATTCAGTCGTCGTCCAGCGCGTTTTGCAACTGCTGAGTCGTGCGTAACCACGATGAGCGTAATTTTATTTTCTACAGCTTGAGCTTCCAGAAGATCCATAATCTCATCACGGGTCTGTTCATCTAAGTTCCCGGTCGGTTCATCGGCCAACAACACTGCTGGGTTCTTTACTAACGCACGAGCAATAGCAACTCGTTGCTGTTGTCCGCCTGATAATTCTGCAGGCAAATGCTGCAGTCGATCCGCGAGGCCAACTTTGGTAAGCGTCTCAATGGCTCGTGCTCGGCGTTCCGTAGCGTTAACACCTGTAGCGGCAAGTGCCACTTCCACATTTTCTTGAGCAGTCATAGTGGGAATCAGGTTGTAGTTCTGAAAAATGAAACCGATGAGCGAGCCGCGTAATTTTGTTAGATCGCTACTTGACATTTTTGAAACAGGATTTCCGTTTAACTCCACTTCGCCAGAAGTTGGAACATCAAGCGCACCAAGAATTTGAAGAAGTGTGGATTTTCCTCCACCAGTTGGGCCTTGCACCGCAATGTGTTCTCCCGTGTTTACACTTAAATCAACTCCACGTAAAGCGTGAACTTCTTTTCCGCTTTGACGGAAACTCTTAGAGACTCCGGTCAATTTATACAAACTTGATGTAGTCATTATGCAACACTCCTTAGTGATTCCGCAGGTCGAAGTCGTGCAGCACGCATGCCACCTGCAGCGCCAGCAAGTACTCCACCGATTACTGCTAGTCCGATTGCGAGAGCAAGAATTGAAGGCGTAATTGCTGCGTGTAGCGCCACATCAAATGTTGAAGAGCCGCGAAGTTGCGCCCTGATTGCACCGCCAAA
>JBAXVL010000018.1:0-34507 GCA_037129095.1 Actinomycetota bacterium
TACAACCCAGTGTCACGTCACGCGCGCGATCTCATTGCAGCAGAAGGCGAGAACGCTCCTATTTCGTGGGTACATCGCAGCGAACGATTCGGTGAAAAATTAGCAACACCTGATACATCAATTGCTGACCTTATTGGTGAAGTTGACCCCATCAAAGTTGCAGAAGGTCGTTATCTCAGCGATGAACTCACATTGCATTACGGCTTAGTACCTCGTACAAACCGCGGAATTTTTGCGATCAACGAATTGCCAGACCTTGCAGAGCGAATTCAAGTTGGTTTGCTGAACGTTCTCGAAGAACGTGACGTGCAAATTCGTGGGTACAAGATCCGTCTTCCGCTTGATGTCATGTTGGTTGCGTCTGCAAACCCAGAGGACTACACAAACCGTGGTCGCATCATTACGCCGCTGAAAGACCGTTTCGGTAGCCAAATTCGTACGCATTATCCGCTTGAAGTTGATACGGAAATTGCCATCATGCGTCAAGAATCACGGGCTGCGTCAATTGGTGATGTCAAGGTCACCATGCCTGAGTTCATGGAACGCATTATCGCTACGTTCTCTCACCAAGCTCGCGTTAGCAGCCATGTCAACCAGCGCAGCGGTGTCAGCGTGCGTTTGTCAGTATCTAACTTTGAAATCCTCAGTGCAAACGCAGTACGCCGCGCATTGCGGGCCGGGGAGCGCGAAGTAGCCCCACGCATTAGCGATCTTGATGCATTGGCATCGTCTACTGGCGGAAAAGTCGAAATCGAATCGCTTGAAGAAGGTCGTGAAAATGGCATTCTTCAACAGCTCATTTCTGGCGCGGTTCTCACGGTGTACAAGGAACTAGCACCTGGTGAAATGATGCGCGAAGTTCTTACTGCGTTTGAAGAAGGCGCGGTTGCACATGCTGGCGAAGATATTTCGTCTGGCGAACTGATTGCGCTTCTTACTCAGATTCCGGCACTCATGCCACCTGTCAAGGTTCTTACTGGCGGCGATGATTCACCTGCAATGTTGGCAAGCGCAGTGGAATTCATTCTTGAAGGGCTGCATCTCACACGTCGTCTGAACAAAGACGCATCGGGCTCAAAAGCCACATATCGCTCACGTAGCTAGTTCATTCGTAACTGAGTAGTTACAGAACGAACGGCGAACGGGTCCACAATTCGCCGGTGTCATTGCGGGCAGCATTTGCAGCTTCACCAGTCAGAGAAACTACGGGGATTGCTTCGTTGAGTCCTCGCAATGACATTGGTTCGTGAGGGGTCATAACGACGCCTTCCGGCAAATTCTCGATGTGCTCGCTTGGGATGATGACTTCGAATGGTTCAGCTGCGTCACAGAGGCGGGCAGCCATGTTGACAGCGGTTCCGATGTAGTCGTCGCCCTCGAAGAGCAATGCGAGCCCAGAAGCCATGCCAACACGTATTGAGAGAGGCGCACAGGCGGCTCCAGAGCGCTTCTGAAGCTCGAGAGCAAAGGTAATGGCATCTCGCTGGTCAACTGCCACGATCATGCAGCCATCGCCCAGCCACTTGGCGATACGAACACCGGTTTCAGAGGCCACGTCGCGAGTGACGGCGCGCCATGAGGCAAGGAGACGCCCTGCGGCATCATCGCCGTTCTCGTTTGTGAAGTTGGTAAACCCCGAAATATCGACGAATACAAAAGTCCGTGGCACTCGCATAGTCCCCAACACCTTAGAGCAACTAAGTTGCGGATATGCCTGCACGGTTCACTTATTCACGCTGGGACGGCACCCAGACGGGATTTAGCCTCGACGCCGAGGGAATTCTCGACGAGTTGACCGATGATTTGCTGTATCACGGCGACTTGAATGCCGCTCTGCGTCGTTTGATGCGTGACGGAATGACTGATCCTGATGGCAACCAGATCGAAGGTCTGCGCGACATGATGCAACGCATTCGTGATCGCAAGAAAGAACTTGAAGAGAGCGGTGATCTTGGTGGTGTGTATTCAGAAATTGCTGATGCGCTGAAAGACATCATTGATGAAGAACGACATGCAGTAGAAAACTCTGTGCGCGATGCTGAAGCCTCAGGAGATGAACGGCGAGCAGATACCGCACGCGATGCAGCCATGGAACGCAATTTCCGGCTTGACATGATGCCGAATGATCTTGCTGGCATGGTGCGCGAGATGCAAAGTTATGACTTCGAATCAAGCGAAGCACAACAGCGTTTTGAAGAACTAATGGACAAACTGCGTCAGGAAATGATGCAGCAATTTGTTGATCAAATGTCTGAAGGAATGCAGAACATGTCGCCAGAAGACATGGCTCGTATGAAAGACATGATGGCTGCTTTGAACGGCATGATCGAAGCACGCGAACAAGGTGAAGATCCGCAGTTTGAAAAGTTCATGGAACAGTTCGGCGATTTCTTTCCAGAGAATCCACAAACACTTGACGAACTTCTTGAGAACATGGCAAAGCGCATGCAAGCAATGCAGGCACTGATGGATTCACTCACGCCAGAACAACGGTCTCAAATGCAGCAGTTGTCTGAACAGCTCATGGAAGACATGGACCTCAATTGGCAAGTGCAACAACTCAGCGAAAAATTGCAGAGCATGTTCCCGCAACCAGGGCAGGGTCAAGGCCAGGGCTACAACTTCCGCGGTGAGCCATCGATGGACATGCAACAAGCCATGAATGCAATGCAGGAAATGGGCGAATTGAACGAAATGGAAGGCATGCTGCGTCAGGCCACGAACCCTGCTCAATTGGCAGAAGTCGACATCGACAAGGTCCGCGAAATGCTCGGAGAAGACGCCGCCAAGTCCATGGAGCGGCTGGCCGAAATGACCAAGATGCTGGAAGAAGCAGGGCTCATCAATCTCAAAGAGGGAAAGATGGAACTGACCCCGCGAGGACTTCGTGCCATTGGCAACAATGCACTTCGTCAGTTGTTCAACAACCTAGCCAAAGACAAGTTTGGTCAGCATCGCATCGCGCGCGACGGCAGTGGCCACGAGCGCACGTACGACTCAAAGCCATACGAATTTGGTGACCCGTTCCGTCTTGATTTGCAGCGCACAATTCGCAACGCCATCTCTCGTAATGGCAGTGGCACTCCGGTGAAATTGTCACCAGAAGATTTTGAAATTGAGCGCACGGAACACAACACGCGTTCCTCAACAGTTCTCATGATCGACCTCTCAATGTCTATGCCAATGCGTGGCAACTTCGTTCCCGCAAAGAAAGTGGCAATGGCCCTGCATTCATTGATTAGTTCGCAGTTCCCACGTGACTATTTGGGTCTGGTTGGTTTCAGTGAAACAGCGCACATCATGACTCACGAGCAACTGCCAGAAGTCAGTTGGGATCTTGCGTACGGCACCAACATGCAGCACGGACTTCGTCTTGCTCGCCAGTTGCTTGCTCGTCAAACAGGCACCAAGCAGATCATCATGATCACTGATGGTGAACCAACAGCTCACATCACCCAATCAGGCGATGTGTATTTCAACTATCCACCAGTGCGTGAGACAGTGGAGGCCACATTGCGCGAGGCCATGCGATGCACGAAAGACAACATCACCATCAACACATTTGTGCTTGATGCAACAGGTCCACTGCGCCACTTCATTGAGCAAATGGCTCAGGTCAATCATGGTCGGGCCTTCTTCACCACCCCAGAGACATTGGGTGATTACGTGCTCGTCGACTTTCTCGAAAACCGCCGAAGGACCAGTCGAGCTCGCTGACCAATTCAGGTACCCAACGACCTCATGTGGGGAAGTTGGTGACTGTTCATCTGATATTTCCCATGTCCCATTTGCATTATGTGGAAATATTTGCCACAATTACAGCGCTGTAATTACAAGCCACATTCCAAGATCCCTTGGGACTCGGATATGGCTGTAGCTGGGAGGCAAAAGCATGCACGGAGATTCTGATTCATTAAGCCAAGAACGCGGTTGGCAAGACCAAGCCAACTGCCTTGGTGTAGACCCTGACCTGTTTTTTCCAGAGCGTGGTGCAAGCACCCGTGAAGCAAAAGAAGTCTGCAAAGGTTGCGTTGTGCGTGGCGATTGCCTCGAGTACGCACTTGCCAATGGCGAGAAGTTCGGAATCTGGGGCGGCTTGTCAGAGCGCGAGCGTCGTCGCTTGCGTCGTCAGCGCGCACAAGACGGCCGGCGCGTCATAATCAACGGTTAGACAAACGCCACTCAATCGTTTGTTCCACGGACAGATCTAGGTCCTCCCACCGGGCTCGTGGAATAGTTGCAAGAACTGCAGCGGGAAGTAATCCCACTAGTTCTGCATGATGCACTGTTGTATGTTGTGACACTGCGTCGTACACCTCAGATGGCCCCGCAATCATTGGGGAAATTAGGTTCGCGCTCACTTGTGTAAACGGCCCTACTTGTAGGCCTAACGTGCGAATGTTTGCCGTACGAACGGCCGAAGCAATACGGCGCGTTGTTGTAAGGTCGGTATTTTCCAGCCACAAGTTGTAGGCAACTAATGGCTCACGAACGCCAACGCACATTGCGCCTGCAGTGAGATGAGCAACACGCGGTCCAACATCAGGCATCAAAGTTGTCCATGCACTCTTTCGAATGTCGGGCAATGTGCGTTCAAGACCATACAAAAAACATGGCACGTTCAATTCTTCTGCTGCCCATGCTGCAAATTCATCACGCGCTTGTTGAGCTTCTTGCATTGTTGAAGTAACGAGTGGCACGAACGGAACAACATCGACAACGCCCAGACGCGGATGAACTCCAGAATGGTCAGTGATGGTTAATGCCAAAACTGCGGCGCGAGCGAGCATACGTGGGACATCAACGCCAACCATGGTGAACACACTGCGATTGTGATCTGAGTCTGAGTGGACATCGAGAAGGTCACCTGCACACGATTGAGCAAGGGCAGCAAGGATGGCGGTGTCACGCCCCTCGCTGATATTGATGACACATTCGAGCACCCATCGTGCTTACCAAAGAACCGCCCCTTCCTGCTACCGTCAGGAACATGATTTCGTTTCTTGAAGGCCCAGAGCTCATTATCGTTCTAGTAGTTGTGCTGGTGCTGTTTGGTGGTGCACAACTGCCAAAACTCGCCAAGAACCTTGGTTCAGCGCAAAAAGAGTTCAAGAAGGCAATGGACGAAGGTAAGTCTGACGACTCTTCGTCTGATTCAAAGTAAGAAGGTCAGACCGCGATACCGCGGCGCCTCTTCAAAATTCTGCGACGCTCACGCTCGCTGCAACCGCCCCACACGCCGTGATCGATGCGCTCAGCAAGTGCGTATTCAAGACACGTATTGCTCACTGGGCACCCCTTGCAAATTGCACGGGCCCGATCAACACCAACTCCGTCTGACGGAAAGAAGGTGGCAGGTGGGTAATTGCGGCAGTTGCCTTCACCCATCCACGCTGTAGGGGAGTCATCGAACGGAAGGTTCGTGACCGGTGCACTTGTCACTTGAAGTTGTACTTTCATGATTGTCCTCGCTGCATCTGAATCAGATGCTCTTGGTTCGGTGTCTGTATGACTCCGAGTCATGGCGGGAAGTTCCCGCAATTCCAGTCAAGCACGACTGCACCGCCTCAAGCCCTCGGGTTGGGTAAAGGTTTAGTAAAGATCTGTCTTATCCACAGGCAGAGCCGTTCATACTCTCGAAAAATGGCCAAAAATGCCCAGAAGTCGTCATGCAAGAGCCCCGATAGACTGTGCCCGTTCGCTATTGATTCATATTTGCAACCGTGTATTGCAGTTCGGAGACACCATGACAGATATCCAGATTCCTCAGGCCCCGAAAGCTCATGCCCGTATCGCATTTCTAGGCGCAGTGTCTCCACATTGGGAGGTCTATTCAGAATGGGGCGACCAAACGCTCCTCGACGAATTCCGCTCACGCGTCCTTGCTCGATTGGTATTGCTCCCTCGCGACGACCCACAATTTCGCCGCAACATGGCCCGCATCGTTCGCGATGCAGAGCGTGAACTCATTTCCATTGAATGGGACATGGGCGACCCTGATTACGAGTTCTAAGCCCCCAGTGTGGGTAACACGGACAACACAGAATGATGAACACATGACGAACTCATTGACCTCGTCAACCCGTCATTGGCACTTCGTTCACTACTCTGTGCTCGCATGAGTCGATTAATTGGAAACCGAGAGCTGAGCTGGCTTGATTTCAACGAGCGCGTGCTGGCTCTCGCCCGTGAAACGTCGGTGCCTCTTCTTGAACGGATCAAGTTCTGCGCAATCTTTTGCTCGAACCTTGATGAGTTTTTCCAGGTGCGCGTTGCTGCCCTGAAGGGTCAAGTGGCAGCCGGTGTGCAAACAACGTCCTCCGACGGGTTGTCGCCCACTCGTCAGCTCAATGAAATCGCTCATCGAGTCGATCATTTAGTTGCTGAACACGAGAACTTGCTTCTGAATGAATTATTTCCACCATTGGCCATGCATGGCGTGGTGATCTGCCGCTGGGAAGATCTGACAGATGATGAACGAGCCAGTATGGGGCTGTTCTTCGAGCGCCAATTGTTTCCCGTGCTCACGCCACTTGCAGTAGATCCGGCGCACCCGTTTCCCTACATTTCAAACATGGCCATTAGCTTGGGAGTATTGGTCAAAGACTCTGCATCTGGAGAACAACGTTTTGCCCGAGTAAAAATTCCTACGTTCCTCAAGAGATTCCACAAGATGTCTGAAGGTCGATACGTGATGATTGAAGACGTCATCGCGGCACACATCTCTGATCTATTCGTGGGAATGGACATTGTTCATGTCAGTGCATTCAGAGTCACGCGCAACGCCGACCTCACGCTTGATGATGAAGACGCTGATGATTTGTTGGCCGCTGTGGAGATGGAATTGCGCCGTCGTCGTTTTGGTCGCGCTGTGCGCCTTGAAGTTGATCAGCACATCAATCCCGATGTGCTGGAAATGCTCTTGGAAGAACTCGATCTGGAAAGAACTGACGTTTCATTTCACACGGCCCCCCTTGCATTGTCGTGCCTCTGGGAACTTCACGGACTTGATGAACCAACGCTGAAAGATGCGCCATGGCGTTCCGTTACTGCTGGTCGGTTAGCCGCCGCAGATGGCAATGATCAGTCCATGTTCAGCGTGTTGCGTCAACGTGATCTTCTCGTGCATCACCCGTACGAGTCGTTCTCATCTTCAACCGAAGAGTTCTTAGAACAAGCCGCTAATGACCCGCGGGTTCAGGGAATCAAGATCACCTTGTATCGCACGTCAGGCGACTCACCAATCGCGCGCAGTCTGATTAAAGCTGCCGAACTTGGGAAACAAGTGGTGGCGCTCATTGAGTTAACTGCACGATTCGACGAAGCTGTCAATGTCACCTGGGCTAAAGAACTTGAACGAGCTGGAGTTCATGTGGTGTATGGCGTTGTTGGTTTAAAGACACATTGCAAATGCGTATTGGTAGTTCGCCAAGAAGAATCTGGGCTCCGTCGCTATGTTCATGTAGGTACTGGCAACTACAACTCAAAAACTGCAAAAATTTACGAAGACATTGGGCTCTTCACCTGTGATGAAAAAATCGGTGATGATGTTTCCCACTTGTTCAATTCGTTGACTGGGTTTGATAAAGATCATGATTACAACAGTTTGATAGTTGCTCCTCGATACTTGCGCAGCAAGATTGTGCAACTAATTGAAAATGAAATTTCATATGGTAAAGACGGCCATATTGTGATGAAGATTAACGGTCTTGCAGACGCCCGAATGATTGAACTTTTGTATAAGGCAAGCGAAGCTGGCGTACAGATTGATCTCATTGTGCGGGGCATTTGTTGCATTCGCCCCAGTTCAGATCACGAGCAGAACATTCGGATTAGGTCTGTTTTAGGTCGCTATCTCGAGCATTCTCGTATGTATCACTTCGCACATGGCGGCCAAGACAAAGATTCCGTGTACTTCATCGGGTCCGCCGACATGATGCCCCGCAATTTAGACAAGCGGGTAGAAGTTCTGATTCCGGTAGAACATCCGAAACACCGCGCATGGATTGAAGAAGTATTTGCCACACTTCTCTCAGATGACGTAGTTGCATTCGAAATGAATCGCGAGGGTAACTGGCGCCGAATTGGTCCCGCTGAATACGTCCCCGCTAATGATGCTCAGTACCGCATTCATCAACGTGACTCGGAATCGCAATTGAAACTCGGCCTACCAGAGGGCGTTGTTTCTTAGCAATCACGCAGTACAAGTTCGTTTTTCTTGATTTGTATGACAGACTATTGATGATGCGGTCGTTCCTCAAGTGGACGTAATCTGAAGCATTCACTTCGAAGGAGGAATCATGGACGAACTTCGCAAGGGTTTTCACCAACAACTAGATGGTGTTCGCACCGAACTTGTCCGGTTGGCCGCATCTGTGATTGAGGCAATTCCTCGCGCCACAGCTGTCATTTTGAATGGCGACCTTGAAGGTGCTGATGCACTTATTCAGTTTGATGATGAAATTGACTCGCTGTCGTTAGAGCTCGAAGAACGCTGCTATCAAATTCTTGCGCTGCAAGCTCCGGTGGCTGGCGACCTTCGCCAAGTTGTGTCGGTCGTGAAAATGATTGCCGAAATTGAACGGTCTGCAGACCTTGCTGTCAATATTTGTAAAGCGGCGCGACGAATTTATGGCCACGACCTAGATCCTCGTCTGCGCGGATTAATTGCGCGCATGGGTGAGCAAGCTGAACAGCTCTGGGAATCAGCTCTTGAGTCGTTTGAAGAAAACGATGCCGCTAAGGCAGCTGCTATTGACGATATGGATTCGTATCTTGACAGCTTGCAGCGCGAATTTGTTCAAGCAATTCTTGAAAGTCACTCAGAAAACACCATCGACTTACAGGTGGCAATTCAGCTTGCAGTTGTTGCTCGTTTCTACGAACGTATTGGTGATCATGCAGTAAATATTGGTGAGCGCGTGCGGTACTTGGTAACAGGTTGGCTGCCAGAGCACAAAGGTGCAGCCCGATTCCGCCAAAAGTATGGCGAAGACGACACCGACGGAATTCCATTCTTCTCTGTCAAGGAAAGTTAAGCCCGTTCGTTCGGTATTGATATGTGGTTGTTGATTGCGGGTGTAGTCCTCGGTACAGCCGCTGGCTTTCTTATTCGCGATCGAACTCGTGCTGCTGCCAGGCCAGTGCGTGTTGAAGGATCTGTGCCAGTCGTGCCAGCCGATTCGGAAGCTGAAATCAGAGTCCTGCTTGATGCATTGCCCATGGGGGTCATTGTTCTGCTTGCAGATGGGCAAGAACGATTCCGCAATATTGTCGCGACATCGGTCGCAGGTGCTCGCCATGCTGACGTTCTGATTGAAGTTGCAGCAGAAAAGTTGCTCGCTGTGGCACTGCGTGGGCATGAAAGCCGTGAACAAATTCAATTGGCAGGTCCTCCACAACGTGTGCTTGAGGTGCGTGCAATTCCGCTTGCTGACGGAGGTGCAATTGCAATCATGGACGACGTGACCGAGCGCTGGCGTATCGACCAAGTACGGACTGACTTTGTTGCCAACGTCAGCCATGAACTGAAAACTCCTGTGGGCGCAATTTCTGTTCTGGCAGAAACTATCGAGGGCGAAACAGATGATGAGTTGGTGTTACGCCTTACCAGCCGCATGGTGATTGAAGCCCAGCGCATGTCGCGCACCATTGATGACCTACTTGAATTGTCGCGCATTGAATTAGGCGGCGAAATGTTGAGGTCAAACATCGACATGCATGATGTTGTAACTGAAGTAATTGAGCGCGTGGCCCCAATCGCAATGCGCAAAGAAGTTCCGCTTCTTCTGGAATCTCAAAAGGGTGAATCACTCGTGTCTGGTGATTTCTTCCAGTTGGTTTCTGCAATTGCAAACCTTGTAGAAAACGCCGTGAAGTACAGCGACCCATCACATCAAGTGGAGGTGCGTGTAATTCCCACCAACGAAACGGTGTCTATTGAGGTCGAAGACCATGGCATCGGAATTCCAACTGACAGCATGGAACGCATATTTGAACGCTTTTATCGCGTGGACCGTGCCCGGAACAGGGCCACGGGCGGTACTGGTCTTGGACTCTCCATCGTGCGCCATGTGGCTACCAATCATGGCGGGGAGGTGAACGTACGGTCTCGGGAAGGTGAAGGTTCGACGTTTATTCTCCAGATACCTCGTGTTGTAGGTCCATAATGAGGCAACATAGGGGCGCATGGTGAACGCACGGACAGCAACAGGTATCCCAACGGTGTTGGTAGTCGAAGATGAAGAGTCATTTATCGAGGCCTTGCAGGTCGGGTTGAAGCGCGAAGGGTTTCGTGTAGAGGTTGCCCGTGATGGTCTACAAGCTCTTGAAATGTTCGACCTTGTTCAACCAGATCTTGTTTTGCTCGATGTCATGTTGCCCAAAATGTCAGGCATTGATGTGTGTCGCCAATTGCGCAAGAAGACCACCACGCCCATCATTATGGTCACTGCAAAAGGTGCAGAAATTGACACAGTTGTTGGTCTTGAAGTGGGAGCTGATGATTACGTCACGAAGCCCTATCGACTTCGCGAATTAACAGCTCGTATGCGTGCAGTCATGCGTCGCGTACCAAACGATCGTGGCGGAGAACTATCCGGTGCCTCCATCGAGGTTGGCGATGTCGCTCTTGACCCTGATCAACATGAAGTGATTATTCGCGGGGAAGCCCAAGCGCTGCCGCTGAAAGAATTTGAACTGCTGCACATTCTTTTGGCAAATGCCGGACGTGTGTTGCCGCGTGAAACTCTGATTGACCGCGTATGGGGCAGTGATTATGTGGGCGATACGAAGACCCTTGATGTTCATGTCAAGCGGTTGCGGTCAAAAATTGAAGATGATCCAGCGAATCCGACTCGCATTGTTACTATCCGAGGACTCGGATACAAGTACGACAAACAACGTACGGCGTAGTATCGCTGCGTGGTCAAGCGGCGCAAAACAATTCCTCTAGAAAACGGCGGTTTGCCACCCGTTAGTGCATTCCAACGCTTGTCTCGCACTCATTCGTTGATGGTGGCTGGTGAAACGTCAATGACACTCGCGTTAGCCGATTCGCTCTTTCTATCGATTAGCCCTGATGCTGCTCGCACAAAAGTAATTCTATTTTTGGCTGTCAGTATGGCGCCGTTTGCAATCGTGGCTCCCTTTGTAGGTCCGTTAGTTGACCGTATGCGTGGTGGACAACGCATGGTTGTGTTGCTGGTCGCAGTTATGCGCGCACTGGTGCTTATCGGCATGATGCGATCGCTTGATTCACTCACTCTTTTTCCTTTGGCTTTTGCATCACTTGTATTAGCAAAGACGTATTCCATTGCCAAGTCTTCTTTGGTACCAAGCACAATCACGGGCACTGATGGATTAGTTGAAGCCAATAGCAAACTTGGTCAGATTGCAGGAATAACAGGATTCATTGTTGTCATCCCGATCGCATTGTTACAACTACTCAGTTCTCAAGCGGCATTGGGATTCGGAGTCCTTGCATTTGTTGCTGCAGCACTCAATGCATATCGACTTCCAAAGTTGGTAATTGCCTCTATGCCTGCAGATGAATTAGAAACCGAAGAATTGCATTCAGTCACGGTGGTGGCTGCTGCAAATGCCATGCGTGTCTTACGTGGTGTTGTTGGTTTTATGTTCTTCCATTTGGCATTTTGGTTACGTCGTGAAATCGCCGGAACTGCATGGTTCGGCTTGGCAATCGGGCTATCAGGGCTCGCCACGCTTGGCGCAAACTTTGTAGGCCCATTTCTTCGCAAGAAAATGCGCGTAGAGACCATGCTGCTCTTCTCGCTTGCTTCTGTATGCCTGGCAGGAGTCGGTGCTGCATGGTACGGGCGAGTGACTGGCGGAATTGTGCTGGCCGCTGTAGTCAATGCCGCAGCCGCAATCGGAAGACTCGCATTTGAAGCGACTGTGCAAAGTGGTGCACCTGATGCGAACAGGGGACGGGCATTTTCTCGATTTGAGACGCAGAATCAGATGGCGTGGGTTGCTGGCGGCTTGTTGCCTGTCATTTTCACGCCAGCTGGCTGGATGGGATTTGCGATTGTCGGCGTCATCGGTGCTGCCGGTGCTGTGATGTATGTACGTGCCGACTCTGCGGTTATTGGATCTCGAGGCGAGCGAGCCACAAACCGGGAGCATCGATCTCATTAGGGGTTGGCAAATTTCCAGGAGCCGACACGAGCGCAGGTAATTTTTCGGCACCTTCACGTTCGATGACGCCATCAATGAACGCACGACCGCGTTGCTGTTGAGCGCGAGTTTGAGAGATACCTAATAATTGTTCAACAAGATGCGCGTTGGTTCCGTTCTGAACACGGCGACGTCGCACGGCCTCTGCAATAGGAGAAGCCCCACCGAGTAATCGAGAACTGACGGTATCGACCACATAATCGATGTAACCGGAAATCGCTGCAACATGAGCGTCAAGCACAGGAGCAAGCGCCTCTTGTTCTGCAGTACGTGAAGCACCCATCATTACCATTGGGTTTGAGAACAGTGATTGCACCGCGGCCATTGCATCTGTATCGCTGGGGTCGACGTCAGTGAGCGATGACATCAACGCATCGGGATCTGGCCGGAATGCAGAGACATGCGCGTGCACCAATGCAGTAAGACCTTCTGATATTGCCGGAGCAGCCAACACCGCATGTGATGAGAGTTCATGAATGAGTACCCACATGCGCAGATCATCTGTAGGAATTTCCCATTCTGCGGCAAACGCATCAACTGATGACGACACGATGAGAATTTCAGAAGTGTGTGGACGAGCAATGGGGATTTCATATTGACCAAGTGCGTGACTTGCAAGTGCACCCACCATGGAACCAACTGACATTCCCATCATTGCGGGGGCCATCATGGTGGAAAGGTTCGCCATCATCGCAGCCATGGGGTCATCAGGTGTTGCGAGTTGTGAATCTTGTGATTGAAGTGCAGTTGCAAGATTTGTAAACAACGGACGTAGATCAGTCAGTGTACGTTGTGCCCATCGCGCACGAGTGGTGGTCAGAGTTTCTGTGTGCGTGTCGTTGGCGCCAGTGGAAAGCGAGGTAACAGCCCGCACGTGCATATCGGCAATATCCGCAAGCGAATTAAAGGCCAAACGTGTTGCGGTGTCAGGTTCAGGGTCACTGGTGTCACCAACAGAACCAAGTTGTGCGAACTGTTGCGCAAGATCCCAATTAAGTGGACCTTGGCCGGCCATTGCGCGCATCATGTCGTTGAAAAACGGTATTCCACCAAAGGGATTGGAAGCGTTCATGTCGCCGTCGGCCATGTCCTCATGATACGAGAGGAGATGAGGGTTGCAGCGTCAGGGCTTTTTGAAGACGGCGAGAATTGTTCGAATAATTGATGCTTTGTTCAGCATCCATGCCGAGTGATGACGCCTGACCACGATGCCGACTAATTGGCCATTGGTATCGCGAACAGTTGCAAGACCGTGAATTGTGTCCGTGGAGTTAATCGGAACATCGGCAGATGCACTACTGGTAGACAAACTGGGTTGTGGAGTAAAGGTCACCGATGTTGCAGAATCAACGACGCGATATTTCGACATATCGACAATGTGTTTTGGATCTATCAAATGAGTGAGGTCGGGTTCAGTGCCCCACGTTGATTTATCTTGGCAATGCACGAGGGCAAGACCAGAGGCACGATCAGATGCCACCACGTCGACCGCAATATCTTGCCCCGAGGCTGATGCAACCCACAGGCTTGTTGAGGCTGCGATGTCATCACTGGAAACAATCCAGAGCCCATTTCCGAGCGATAGAGCTGAAGTGGAGCCAGAGTCTCCGGTGATGACGGCCATATCTGTCAGAGAGAAATTTTTGACCAGGGCATCGGTGGTGTTGCTAACGGGAAGTGACTGTTGAGTTGCCTCATCTTGTTCTCTGTAGGCATTGATGCCTTTTGGAATAGCAACGGTGAGGACTGCCACTGATGCCACGAGACTGATGGTGGCGGTAAATGCAGTCAGACGACGACTGATTGCTGGTGGAGTTGCGAGGAAATCTGTTCGAGCTGCATCAGCGATCTCAGCGGGGTGTCGCCATGTGCGTTCATACGCTGGAACCGGCGCCTGATGTTGGTTCTCGAATTCGTCGGCGCTCACAAGGAAGAGACACTAATCGCGTCAGGCATGCAAGTGTCGGCGCCATCACAAGCCTCACCTAGTGCCATCAGAGTACGATTGACCTATGCCTGCACCGTTGCTCGGAGATGAGTGGTTCGAATTGACCACATCAGAACTACCAATTGGAGACATCTATCAGTGGGCAGTGCAGCCTGATTGCGGAGCCGTCGTGCTTTTTTCTGGCACCGTGCGAGACCATGCCGATGGCCGCACAGATGTCACGTCGCTTGAATATGAGGCATACGAAGACGCGGTAATACCTGCGTTCGCAAAAATAGCGAATGAGGCACGGGCTCGTTTCTCAGATGCTCGACGCATCGCAATATTGCATCGCACCGGAGAATTGTTGTTAGGTGAGTCGTCAGTCGTGGTTGCTGTTTCGTCTGCTCATCGACCTGTTGCATTTGATGCTGGACGATTTCTCATTGATGCGTTGAAAGAATCGGCTCCAATTTGGAAAAAAGAAAATTGGGATGGCGGTTCTGACTGGGGAACCAGAGCACACGACATCACCACGCCACACAGTGTGACGAGTAAGCAGCAATGATCGCAATGTCATTTTTCACTGGTCTGTTTTCTTTTATTGCAATCGTGTCTGGTTCAACTTTGCTTGTGATGATTTACCTCGATAATCGCAACGTGCGCATTGACGACGGAATTGCAAACTTTCGTCGTCACATTGATGCACTGTCACCAGAGGCTCGACAGTCATCAGTGCATCGCAACAATCCGGACGACCGGCGCTAACAATGAACGATATTTGTATCTCCATAGAAGGACTTCACCATGGCTCGTGACCTCGCAATTGACCTCGGTACTGCCAACACTTTGGTGTACATGAAGGGCAAGGGCATTGTGCTCAATGAGCCTTCTGTTATTGCCGTAAATCGTCAATCAGGTGAGGTTTTAGCTACTGGCCACGATGCCTGGGACATGATTGGCCGTACCCCTAGCTACATCGTGGCAGTGCGGCCACTTCGCGGTGGTGCAATCACTGACTTTGACATCACTGAACGAATGATTCGTCTCTTGCTACAACGTGTTGGTGTTTCCCGCTTCACTCGCCCCAAAGTTGTTATTTGTGTTCCTTCTGCAATTACTGAAGTGGAACGTCGTGCAGTAACAGATGCAACACGCCGTGCAGGAGCATCTGACGCGCAACTCATAGAACAACCAATGGCTGCGGCAATTGGCGCGAACCTTCCCATTGATGAACCAGTTGGCAACATGGTGATCGACATTGGTGGCGGAACAACAGAAACTGCCGTTATTAGTTTGGGTGGTGTTGTTGCACTTGAAGCTATACGTGTTGGCAGCTTTGATATTGACGCGGCGATTCAAAGTTATGTGCGGCGCGAACATGGCGTTGCAATTGGTGAGCGCACAGCAGAAGAAATTAAAATTCAAATTGGTTCTGCTGAACCTGGCCCACAAGATCGCAGTGCTGACATTCGCGGACGTGACTTGGTAACAGGGTTACCAAAGACTGTGCGCCTGACTGCAGAAGAAGTGCGGTTTGCAATTGATGAACCTGTTGCTGCCATGGTGTTGTCGGTGAAGCGTTGTCTTGCAAAAGCACCACCTGAACTTGCACAAGATTTCTTGGCCCGCGGCATGTACTTGGTTGGCGGTGGCGGAATGCTGCGCGGACTCGCAGCCCGTATCGAACGTGAAACGGAAGTACCCGTGAAGATGTCACCTCAGCCTCTTGAGGCCGTTGTGCTTGGAGCTGGGCACTGTATTGAGAACTACCAGGCCCTACGCGGCATGTTCATGGGGACTCGCCGCTAGAACCCTGGCGCGTTGTAATTAATCGACGCACTGTCCCATCGAGGGAAATCACAAACATTCCATCGGAAGTGCTGCGAACAGCGGTGATGTTGCCTAGATCTTTCAACACGGGCTCAGAGGCGACTGTTGATGTTCCGTCAGTCAGAATTGCCGTCATGGTTCCGGTGCAAAAATCGCCGAAGAAATACCAACCAGCTCGACCTGGGGTGCTGGTGTTAGTTCCAACTGCCCCACCTGAAATAGAACAGGCGCCTCCAACGTGTTCATATTCAAAGACCGGCGCGAGAGCACCTGGTGAAGCAACATCTTCATTGAATGTGTGGTTTCCTTCGTAGGCGCTCCATCCGAAACTAACCCCTCTACCTCCAGGGCTGTTTGGTGTTCCTGGGCTGACATCGACTTCTTCCCACGTATTCTGGCCAACATCAGCAATCCAAATATTTCCGAAGACGTCAAAGTTGAATCTCCAGGGATTACGAACTCCTACTGACCAGATCTCTCCACGAGCACTCGGAGTATTGACAAAGGGATTATCTGATGGAATGTCGTATTCAGATTTGCGTGGATTTATTCTCAAGATTTTTCCAAGAAGTTGACTCTTGTCAAGTGCGCGTCGCTCTGGGTCATTAGCGCTTCCACCGTCGCCGGTGCCGATGTACAACATGTTGTCTGGACCAACGACAACGGCCCCTCCGTTGTGATTGGAGTAAGGCTGATTAATTTTTAGAATCTCTGATCCAGTAGGCCGAAGACGTGAAATGAATTGTCCATCTGAGGTCACATCAAACCGAGAAATAACCGTGTCTCCAGAGAGATTCGTAAAGTTAACGAAGGCTTCCCATTTGTTTGTAATTTTTCGGAAGGCCAAACCCAGGAGGCCACGTTCACCTTCTGATGTAGTTGCATGAGAGATATCGAGAACTGTGTCAAGAATGGTTCCGTCTGGTCGCCAACGTTGAACAATTCCATTTCGAGAAACTACATAGAAGTAGGTATCGGCTGTGTCACGTTGAATAAGGTCGACAGCTCCGGTCAATTTTCCAAGTTCTTTTGAGGAATATGAAACGCTTCCAGAAGGAGCGAGAGTTGTTGATGTCATCGGCACGACAGTTCTGGTCGTATGTGATGCTGTTGAGGTCGTGCTGCCACAACTCGTTGTCAGAATAAATACAGCGATTAGTGAAGCAATGCGCCGCATTCTTTACTCATTTGGTCGTACGCGAATGAGGCCCTCTTGCACCACAGTGACGGCCAAGTGTCCGTCTTGCGTGAAGATTGAACCACCAGCAAGACCACGTGAGTTTGACGTTGAGATTGCATGCTGGTCGTAGAGGTGCCATTGATCTGCGCGGAATGGACGATGAAACCACATTGCGTGATCCAGGCTCGCCATTTGAATACCACCCTCGTTCCATCCGAGACCATGTGGCAATAGCGCAGTGTCGAGAAGAGTCATGTCGCTTGCGTACGTCGCAATGCAAGCGTTGAGAACTGGATCATCTGGAAGGGTGCCGTCGGCGCGCAGCCACACACGTTGCCCCGATGATTCAATGCCAGAACGGTTGATCGGCTCACCGTCTGGGTAGCGAAGGTCTATGGGGCGAGGATGGTCGTACCATTCGCCGATTTCTTCCTTGTGTGGTTCCATGCGGGTTTTGAAATCAGGAAGCGTTTCTGGGTCAGGAAGACCAAGAGGTGCAGGTATCTGCCAGTCGAGGCCAGGTTCAAATGCGTGGAAACTTGCTTGCAAGTTAAAGATGACTTCGCCGTGTTGTATTGCAACCACGCGGCGAGTCGTAAAACTTCTACCGTCGCGCAGACGGTCCACCTGATACAAAATTGGCGCGGCCGGATCGCCGGGACGCAAGAAATACGCGTGGAGTGAATGAACGTGTCTCGCATTTTCATCAACCGTACGTGACGCAGCCACAAGAGATTGTCCGGCAACTTGACCACCAAAGACACGAACCCGATTTTCAATGGGGGAGACTCCGCGAAAGAGATTGACTTCAATTGATTCCAGATCGAGCAATGTGACGAGTTCATCAAGTGGTGTTGCCATCACCCCATAGTAGGGTCGAAACGTGTCAATTTCGCCGCTCAATTCAGAACTTCGCCGTCATGCGATAGCAGCACGTGGATTTATGCCTGAAGATGAGGGCGATGCGTTGTATTCAGCAGCAGTAACTGCGGCGCAAGCGGTGCCGAATGCACCATTCGTCGAAGTGGGTTCATATTGTGGCCGTTCAACTGTGTGGTTGGGTGGTGCTGCTCGTGCCAGTAATACAACGCTGTTTGCAATCGATCACCACTTCGGTAGTGAAGAAAATCAACCAGGTTGGGAATGGCATGACACATCGTTGGTTGATGAACGCACAGGCCGCATGGACACCCTTCCGTTTTTTCGCGCCACAATTCTTGATGCAGGACTTGCAGATTCAGTAGTGACAATGGTGGGTGATTCGCCGACTATTGCTCGACATTGGACAACACCACTTGCTTTTTTATTTATTGATGGTGGGCACGGTGTTGAGCCAGCAACATTGGATTACCAATTGTGGACTCCACGCGTTGCTTCGGGTGGCACCCTTGCAATCCACGATGTATTTCCCAACCCTGATGATGGTGGACGACCGCCATATGAAAATATTTATCTTCCGGCAATCGAAAGTGGACTGTTTGAAGATGTCAGCGCAACGGGATCATTGCGCGTGTTGCGTCGTATCTAGAGCGCACGCGCTTTCAAATGAGCGTTATGGCGCACCATTGGCTGTGTGAAAAGAGTTGATGCAGGTGACCCGCCACTAATTGCATCAGCGGCAAGAATGACGGCAGCGGCCGTGTACGCACTGTATTCATCAGCAGGGAAACGAACAATTGTTTTATCTGGTTCTGCTGGATACACAATGCCGGTCCAATATGCACCATCTTCGCGACGGTGAGGCATGGTCCACAAAACAAGTTGACGTGCAATGTCACGATCGCCCGCTGCACAGTGGGCGATAGCGCATTCACTTGTCTCGGCTGCCGTTACCCATTGTTCGTCATCGACGCAACGAACACCACGGTCGTCCAAGACGAAACGGTCCCAGCCTTCTGCCAAACGTGCTTTTGCACGAGCACCTGTCATTGCGCCAGTGAGGACGGGGTAATACCAGTCCATGGCCCAGCGAGTCTTTGGTTCAAATGCATCCAGATCAGTTGCAATGAGATTGTCTATTGCATCCGCAGCTGCGGTCCACTCGGGTTGAGAATCGCCAAGGAGATCTCCGATTGCAGCACCGCAATGAAGAGCGTGACGAATACTGGAACACCCAGTGAGAAGGGCGTAATCCCACGGCTTTGCATCTGTCTCTCGCGCCCAAATTATTGAGCCGTTCTCACGACGCATTGACAACACCCAATTCAAAGCGTTGCGTACAGTTGGCCACAAGTTTGAAACAGCAGCAAGATCGCGCGTGCACAACCAATGCGTCCACACACCTACAGCGATATATGCAGTGACATTCGTGTCAAGTTTTGCGTCTTCAATCGAGCTATCAGGCATGTAGTAGTTAAACCACGAACCATCTTCATGCTGGATATCTGCGAGCCATTGGTACGCAGCAAGAGCTGCGTCATCGCGGCCCATCACATTGAGAGCCATTGCAGTCTCCACATGGTTCCACGGATCGCAGTGACCGTTTGGGTACCAAGGAATCATTCCGTTTGATAATTGCAATGCCTGGATGGAATCTGCAGTGCGTGCAAGGTCGGCTGTGGTGAGAATGCCGGGAAGGTGAGGCATTGAACGTGCGGTCATACAGATGCTCCGACAGTAAGTGGCTTGCGCGAATAAATAACAAAACTCTTACCCATGAGTGGGCTGAGTGCGCGCTCTGCGACTTTCATGGAACGGGGCTGAGTCATGATGTCCCACTCAAGAAATTCACGATATTTCTTCACCAATGAATGGTCGTTATTACGCGGACCAACTGCACATTTCAGCCACCAATAGGGAGAGTGCAAAGCATGGGCGTGATGGCTGTCTGTGACTTCAAGGCCGGCTGATCGAAGTTTTGCCTTCAGTTCAGTGGCTGTGTAAATACGAACATGACCACCAACGCTCTTTGGTGCGTGATATTCATCAGACAACATCCAGTTGATTTTTTCTGGCCACCACGAAGGCACGGTGACACCAAGAGAACCGCCTGGTTTTAAAACGCGGTGAAGTTCTGAAATGACACTGACGTCATCTTGAATATGTTCAAGAACTTCTGATGTCACTACGCAATCAAACGTGTTGTCATCAAAGGGGAGTTTGGTGGCGTCTCCACGCAACACTCCGCCATACGCCTGATCTGTAATTTCTTTGGCTTCAAGCATTGCGCCAAAGGTATTGCGAGTCATCACAACTTCGTCTGTGGCGTAATCAAGAGCGAATACAGTTGCACCTTGACGAGCGGCTTCAAATGCGTGACGACCAAAGCCGGCACCTGCATCGAGAAATTTGTCTCCGGGTCGAAGGCCCAGACGATTAAAACGAATTGTCAACATGTCAGCGACGCTTTTCTAGTTTGGCGCGATTATGGGGCATGTCGAGCACTTCGCGATATTGCTCGACTGTCAATTCAGCGCAGTGCTTCCATGTCCAACGGGAGACAACTCGTTGACGTCCTGCTTCACCAATGCGTGCGCGTAGTTCGGCGCTATCAAGACCAGTTGCAATTGTGGCTGCGAGTGCGTCTGCGTTTGCAGCGGGGCACTGCAACACTGTTTCGTTATGCACGCCCGTCACTTCAGGCAATGCACCACCATCAGTTGCAACAAGGCAAATTCCTGTGCTCATTGCTTCAATGGCGGGAAGGCTGAAACCTTCATACAGGCTTGGCACAACTGCAAGTTCTGCTTCTGCGTATAACTCAACGATGCGTTCATCTGTAACGCCAGAGACGAAGTCAATATGCGGACGTAATCCGAGTGAATCAATGAGGTCCATACTGTGGCCAGGACGAGGCTTGCCAATAATGGTGAGGCGAATATTGCGGTCTTTACGCAAAATAGCCATGGCCTCGAGCAGGTACGACAAACCTTTCAATGCGACGTCAGCTGATGCAGTGGTGATCAAACGACCAGGTTCACGTGCAATGTTCGGCAGTGGTTTGAAAAGATCAGGATCAACGCCAACAGGAACAAGTCGCATGCGGTCGCGTGAGACGCCCATGTCTTTATTGATATCAGTAATGCTGTTTTCGCTGACAACAACAATGCGTGGCATTTTGCTTGCAACTTTTCCTTGCATGTCAACAAAGGAATACCAACGACCAACAGAGCGACGCTTCCAACGGCTTGGCGCATGGCTCATTTCCAATTCACGATCTTTCGTGATGGGGTGGTGCAGCGTGACGATGGTTGGAATCAGTTTTTCGATTTTCAAAATGTCCCAACCAAGACACTGGTTGTCATGCACTAAATCAAAGTCGTTGACACGGGGAGTCAGAGTGCGAAGTGCGCGCTTTGAAAATGCAAGTGGCTCAGAGAACTGGCCAGTCATGAATCGAGCTGTCTCAACAACGTCGGGCCATGTTTTAATTTCCCAATATGCAGGCACACGTCCCGGATAGGTGTCATTAAAAATATCGAGGCTAGGCAGTTTGTGCATCGTGATGCGATCATCAAGAACTGGGTACGGCTGTCCGCCGAAAACTTCTACGGTGTGTCCGAGGTCTGCAAGGGCCTTTGTGAGGTGACGCGTATACACACCTTGACCACCGACATGTGGTTTGCCTCTGTAGGTCAGGTATGCGACACGCAACGGGCCATTGGGATCGTAGGTGCCTGACATAGGCAGTAGAGGCTAACTGGCACCAATCCGAATGGCTCGGGCACGACGCCGAGCTAACCAGGCAAAGCCAAGCAATAAAGCCCAGATATAGACCGCATTCCCCAAGCGTGAGTACAACGTGCGTCCACCACGAAGCTCGATAGTGCGCTCAATCACGCGTTGCTCACCAATGGAAGTGCGCTCGTGAATGGCTCCTGATGCATCAATGAATGCGCTGAAGCCAGTGGGAGAAATCTGCACGACATCGCGGCCTTGTTCGCGAGCACGCAATCGTGATGCAGCAATTTGTTGTGTCTGAAGAATTGTCCATGTGTAACTGGAGCCATTGGTGGGGTTAATGATGAACGTGGCACTGTCCGCTATGCCTTCATTGACCCGCCCACCAAAAAAGATCTCCCATGAAATTGCAACACTTGCGCGAGTGTCAGCAAAATCTAACCAACCACGTGATGTACCAGCGCGAGCATCGCGCGGTACTAAGTCGGTGGGTGCACCGAGTGCTTTTAGCAATGGGCGAAGTGGCATGTACTCACCAAACGGGACTCGACGAACTTTGTCATAACGACCAGTCACTGTTCCATCTGCATTGATGACAAGTTGCGCATTTGTAAATTGATGCGGACCCGCATCTTCCGTAATGCCAACGACAAAGGGCACGTTCAGACGCTTTGCTTGTTGTGCAATTTCTGTGTACTCAGGACTATCAATAAAGAGTCCTCGGTTTGTGACGCTGATGGCATTCTCGGGCCATATCACCGCATCACGTTCTGCGTTAGGTTGCATTGTCTTTGTTGCAGCCATATGCACATCAAAAACATCACGTGGATCAGTGTCAATTGCGTGAGTGCCTTGTTTTCCTCCACCTTGAACGATGGAAAGATTCAATGTTCGCCCAGTTGCATGCGTGCTGTCCCATGTTGTGCCAATCACAACCAATAATCCGACAATGCATAGTGCGCGAAATCGTCGATGCGAAAGTGCCAGATACAACGTTGCAGTAGAGATACCGATGACGCCCATTAATGGAGCAAGACCAACAAGTGGGCCGGAAGTTTGTCCGATTGCAAGAGTTGCTAACGGAACTCCGCCAAATGGGAAAGACAATCGCAGAGCTTCGGCAAGTGAATGGCAAATGATTAGTGCACTGCGGTGACTAGCGGAAGTAGATGAGAGTTGGGCTGCCGTAAAACTTGCGGCCCCATGCATGACGCAAAAAATAAGAACCGCAGCGATGTATCCGGGCGCAGTTAAGAACCACATCCATGCCAATGAGGGAAGGAACCATGCCGCTGCAAACAAAAAACCAGAGGAGAACGAAGAGTCACGCCGTTGCAGTGCCGATGCGCCGTAGAGAGAAACGCCCACAAAGCCAAGAGGCCACCATCCCCATGGGGGCATAGACGCTGCTACAAACAATCCGGCAATGATGGGAACATAAAAACGACGCATCATGATTTCAATACTGCGCGAACGACGTAACGCGACGTTACCTTTCCTTTCGGGTGACAAGAGAACAACGTCAGTGTTGCGCTCGCCGTGGGTTTTATGATCCACATGGATGTTGGCTTCACGATGCTGTGCCCCGTGACGACATACGTAAAAGTCTGAGCACCAACGGAAATCGAAATGATGTCACCCCCTCGCAATGTATCGATATTAAAAAATGGTCGAGATCCAGCAGTGCGGTGGCCACCGATTACAAGATTTCCCAATTGCCCTGGTTGTGCAGACCCTGGCCATTGGCCAACACCGCGGTCAAACACATCGTCAGTAATACCAACATAGATAATTGCCGAGACGTGTAATTTTTTAATGAAGATTGTGCCGATTCGTTGATATGTCTTTGTACTTGGCAGCGAATGTGCATGCACTGATGAACTTGGTTGAAGAACAGAAAACGTAATCAGTACCCCGATGAGGCACGTGGCGACTTTACGAAGTGAGAGTGGCGAGGTGAGCAAGCGTTGAATCGCCGGCTGTTCGTGCTTGTTGCACACAGGCTGGAATGCCGATTCCTCGATAACTTGCACCAGCAAAGACTATGCCAGGAGCAATAGAACCGAGCGAGTGTTCGAGTTCAGCAAGTCGAGCAAAATGAAGCGGACGATATTGGGGGAAAGATTCCGCCCAACGGGTCACACGAATTTCAGATGGAGTCATGTCGACGCCGAGGTGCAATTTCATGTCAGCAAGCGCAAGGTTGATCAGTGTGTCGTTGTCGAAGTGCATCACTTCAAGACCATCGCGCCCGAGAGAGACCCGCAGAATCATGGAACCATCGTCTGGGCGCCAATGTGCCCATTTGTTCGAACCAAAAGAAGCAGCCGATACCCAACGCTGATCTGGTTTCGGTACTAAGTACCCGCTACCACTGAGGCGAGCAGGCCATTGCGAAGCCGGAATTGCCATGGTGATCAGAACTACTGATGCATGGTCCCACTCATTGAGGAGGTCACCTGCACGTGAGTCAAGAGTACGAATAAAGCCGGCGCTGTGTTTCGCGGGCGAAGCCACAATAATTGCGTCTGCCTGATGTTGGCCTTGTGAAGTTGAGATCATGTATCCGGTCGCAGACTTCTCAATTGACGAGACACTTTCACCAGTGTGAATGTGACCGCCAAGTGCCGTGACGCGCTGAGTCAACAATTCGATGAGAGCACCAATTCCGCGAACAGGAGTGGAAAAAATAGGCCCCGCTGGATTTTTTGCAGCAGTGGCACGGGCTGCACCAGCGGCTAACAACATGCTGCGGCTCGCAGTGAGTGCTGCAATTTGTGGCACTGCCGCCATTGAGAAATTGTCGGAATCTGTTGCGTAGATGCTTCCGATGAGAGGGTCTACAAGACGTTCTTGAATTTGATTGCCAAATCGGCTGCGCACATATGCGCCAATCGAGTCTGTATCCGTAGTAGCGGGAAGCAGTGGCTCAAGAGCTGCCCGCAGTTTTCCGAATGGGGAAATGAGGCCAGAGGTTGCAAACGCACGAACCTTTGCCGGAACACCCAACATCAGATCACCAGGAATGTTGTGCAATCCGTTGTGCCAAATTGATGCGTGAGCATCAGTAGGCGAGGTCATTGATGTGCCAAGCCCCAATTCAGATGCAAGTTGTGTAGCCCACGGAACACGAACAAGAAATGCATCAGCGCCTTCGTCGACTGCAGGTAATCCGGCAAATGGAGAAGTGCGAATTCGACCACCGACTGTTGATTCGGCTTCAAGCACAGTGACAGTGACTGGGTCAGATGAATGTGTCAGCACAGTGAGTGCGCTGGTGAGTCCGGAGACACCAGCGCCAATTACTACTACCTGACGGGGATCTTTCATGCAGACATAACTCTATGAGCAAGCGCCCCCATGACCAATGCGTCATTGTTAACGCACGCTGTGCGCGCAAATGCCATGCCGTACGAAGCAGCATGTTGTGATGCTTCGATGTCAAGGTCGTACAGCACTTCAAGGTGGTCTGCGACGAAACCGCATGCGCATACAACAATGCCGTCAACTGAGTCATCTGTATCGCGCATTGTTGCCATTTGATCAATAACAGCAAGGATGTCAGGGCCAATCCAGGGTTCAGGTGTGCGTCCGGCTGATTGCCATGCAATGGACCATTGCGACCAACGTGTGAGCGATGCCTTACTTGCAACGAGTTCAGCAGTGGCACGAAGTTCTTCGGGGTAAGGGTCACCTGCATCAATAATTCGCTGCGGTAGTGAATGCGCAGTAAATAATATTTTTGTTCGTTCTGGCATTTTCGATAACTGGGTACGCATGTCGGCGGCTAAGAAATCAATGAACGCATCTTCACGCGCCCATGTTTCAACTGCGCGAACCTCAATGTTGTGCGGTGCGGCTGCAGCACGTACACGATCGGTGTATTGACCAATGGAATACGTTGAATAATGAGGGGCCAACACAAGACACACAATTTTTTTGAAACCTAAAGCAGCAACTTCAGCTACCGATTCCTCAATAAATGGTGTGGCGTGTTTGAGGCCGAGGAATACCTGGTAATGACCTGGCTGTAAAAGTTCCAGTTGTTCTTGCAAGGCATCACGTTGGGCTTCGGTTAATTGCTTCAGTGGTGATAGCCCACCGATTGCTTCATACCGCTTGATGAGATCGTTGAGTTGTTCGTCAGTGGGTGCGCGACCGCGACGAATGTCTGTGTAGTAGGGAAGAATCTCATCTTTTGTGCGAGGGGTTCCGTATGCCATCAACATGACGGCTGTGCGTGCTGCATTACTCATTTTTTTGTCATTTCATGTACGTAGGTGACGACATCAGTCAGAACACCTGGATCAGTGTCTGGTTGTACGCCGTGGCCAAGGTTAAAAATATGGCCAGGGTGTCCGGCATTGTCAGCAAGCACCGCCTGTGCGCCAGTTCGTGCAATTGATGAACCTGCCAGCACCAGAGCCGGGTCAAGATTTCCTTGCACGACGGTGTCTGCACCAAGTCGCGTACGAGCGCTTCGAATGGGGGTTCTCCAATCGAGACCAATAATTGCATTTCCTACTGAGTTCATTGATTCCAACAAGTGATCGCAGCCGATGCCGTAGTGAATGCCGAGAACTCCAGGATGGCGTTCAGCCAACTGCGAGAACACTGCTGATGTATGTGGCTTCACAAAAATGTCGTAATCCGAACGCGACAATGCGCCGGCCCATGAGTCAAACAATTGAAACGCTTCAGCGCCGGCAGAAATTTGCGCAGAAATAAATTCAACAGAGTGCTGGGCAAGTTGCTCCATGATGTCGTGCCATAACACTTCATCTTCACGCATTAGTTTTTTCGTGTTTTGGTACGTACGGCTGGGTCGTCCTTCAATGAGGTAGCTGGCCACTGTAAAAGGTGCTCCGGCAAATGCAAGCAGTGGCACTTTCAGTTCTTGTACTAAAGCAAGAACTGTGTCGGTGACGTATTCAATATCTTCATGATGAAGAGGACGTAAACGTGCAAGGTCAGTAGAAGAACGAAGTGGTGATGTGGCAACTGGACCAGTACCTGGCGCAACGTCAATGCCAAATCCAACTGCATGAGCCGGAACAACAATGTCGGAATACAGAACTGCGGCATCAACGTTGTGCCGACGAACTGGTTGCAACGTGAACTCGGCAGCTAGTTCTGGTTGCTTGATTGCATCAAGGATGCTTCCTTCGCCACGCTTGGCGCGATATTCGGGAAGACTGCGACCTGCTTGTCGCATAAACCACACGGGTGTGTGGGTGGCAGGTTGCCCGTGCGCTGCGGCAAGAAACGGGTCGTTCGGGAGACTGGTCATGGCGTGGTGGCTCCCTTGTGCGTCATGGGTTTCACGCTATCGGTGGTTCCCCCGAGGCATTTGGCGCAGTTGAGCATCAATGCGGGCAATTCGTGTGCGAGCTGGGGGGTGAGCGGTAATCAGGCGGTCTTTCCACTGGGATAAACGCTCTCCGTGTCCACGCTCAACGACGATGCGAAGTGCGTTGAGAAGTTGGCGCCCAAATCCCATTGCGACTGCTGTCTCATCGGCCTTGAATTCGGCACCTTTGCCAATTGCATTACCGATGTACTGCGACACGGTGATCACTGACAAGAAAAGCCACGAGATAATTGTGATGAATCCGGTCAATGTTTTTCCTATGAGTGATCCAAGAGATGAGCGAGAAGTGAAAACATCTGTTGCCGCATGCGCGACATTTTGTAAAAGAAATCCGACCTTTGCAAGCAACATAATCGGAATTGTCAGCCATTGGCCGATGGTGAGAGCAACGGTGTGCATTCCGAGGTGGTGGCTTAATTCATGCGCGAGAACTCCGCACAAGTCGTCGTGCGACAAATTTTGAATTGCCCAACTCGAGACAACAACGAGATGCCCACCAGAAGCAAACGCGTTGAGGTCTTCTGAATCAGACACTGCAAGTACAAATTTTCCTGGTGGAATGTGATTTGCTTGCGCAACAATATTCCAAGAGCGTTGCAATGTGTCGCGCTCTGCTCGCGTTGGTGTACGGGAACCAAGTAGTCGTTGTAAAACCAACCGTTGCACGGGTCGAACAAACAGCGAACCACCGCATAGGAACCAAGCAGTTGCAAAGAGTGCAAACGGCACGTAATAGAACTGAACAATTACCCACCAAAAAGCAGCAACTGCAATAAGCCATGCAGGGAGCAGTGCCAAAACCGGCGCGATTGCAGCAACGGCATATCCGTCAATTTTCCGCTGTCGTTGGAGTTGATGTGAGCGGACCATGGACCTAGTCCACCAGTATCTGCGCCTCGGGTCAAACTCTCCGTCGCAGACCTCAGATGCTCCTCACCTACACTTGGTGTGATGACTGGCACACGGACAGAGCGCATTGATACTCACGAGCGAAACCCGAAGTGGAAACTTGCTCCGATGCGCATCGAGATGTCTGAGTGCATTAACTGCGATGCATGCCTGCGTCATTGCCCCCCGCAGTTAGGTGCCATCTTCAATGTGGGGGCCGATGTGGTCATTATTCCTGAACTGTGCAGTGGCTGCGACAAGTGCCTGCCTGCATGCCCAGTGAATTGCATTTATCCATTCCCAGAGTGGGAAGATTCCGAGGTGCCTGCCGAATGGTGGGAACAGCCCGGCTCAGACAATGACCCATACGATTAGGTTGAACGAAAGGACATCACCATGACCGCACCAACAATTCCAGGGGCAGAGGCCTATTCACATGTCGGCACTGCAGATGTTGGTGTCCTCGTCCTTCACGGGTTCACCGGTAATCCTGGCTCGATGAGGGCGTTGGCAGAGTCATGTGCAGAAGCTGGCTTCCATGTGGAACTGCCGCAGCTTGCTGGTCATGGCACTGCGATCGAAGACATGATTCCTACTCGTTGGGCCGACTGGAGCGGTGACGCTGAAAGGGCGTATCAGGTTCTTGCCAAGCGTGCATCAAAAATTGTTGTCATGGGACTATCAATGGGTGGCGCATTGACATTGTGGATGGCAGCTCAACATCCTGAAGCTCGCGGCATCGTGTGTGTCAACCCAGCGACACAACCGCAAGCATCTGACGTCATCGACATGTTGCAAGGAATGATCGACGGCGGAACCGTGATGGTGGAAGCAATTGGTTCTGACATTGCTGATCCAAGTGCACACGAAACTGCCTACCCCGGTACTCCGCTTGCTGCAATGAAGTCTTTCTTAACGGAAGGACTTGCACCACTTGCACCGCGTTATCCATCAATCAAAATGCCGATGTTGTTGTACACCTCAGTGCAAGATCACGTCGTGCAACCAAGTGACAGTGATGCAGTGGCAGCGACATATGGCGGCCCAGTAGAACGCGTCATGCTTGAACGCAGTTATCACGTGGCAACACAGGACTACGACAAAGACATCATCTTTAGGGGTGCCGTTGCATTCGTGCATCGCGTCACCGCATGACACATAGTTTTCTCTTTGGAATAATTCCAAGTCCGTCGTCTGGCTCGATTCACCTTGGACCATTACGACTCAATGCATATGGGTTGATGATTGCAATCGGTGTTATTGCTGCTGTTCGTATTGCTGGACGTCGTGCCGAGAATAAGGGTGTCGGAACCACCGACGATATTTCTTCTATTGCCATGTGGGCTGTTCCTGCTGGTGTTCTTGGTGGCCGTGCGTATCACGTCCTCACGGACTATCAACGGTTTCAGGGGCATTGGTTTGATGTCGTAAAAATTTGGCAAGGTGGTCTTGGCATTTGGGGTGGTGTCACGGCAGGCGTTGCTGTTGGTTGGTGGTGTGCTCGTCGACGTGGACTTGATGCGTGGTGGATTATTTCGTGTGCTGCACCTGCAATCGCGATTGCGCAGGCCATTGGTCGTTGGGGTAACTGGTTTAACCAAGAACTGTTTGGCCGGCCCACAACTGTGCCCTGGGCGTTAGAAGTTTCGAACGATATTGCAATAAAAGCCGGGTACGCCGCGGGTACGACATTCCATCCAACGTTTCTGTATGAATCAGTGGGATGTGTTGTGCTGGCATGGCTATTAATTCGTCTTGAGCGACGCATTAATCCTGCCCGTGGTCGATTGTTTGCTTGGTATGTAGCTGGTTACACCGTGCTGCGCTTCGGAACCGAAAGCCTGCGTGTCGACCCAGCCCATCACGTGGGAGGCATGCGCCTCAACCAGTGGGTAGCTATTGGGGTCTTTTCAGTATCAGTTCTATTCTTGGTTGTTGATCGTCTGCGTTCTCGTGACGCCTCTGAAGCGTCTACGGTCATACCTCATGAGTGAATGTCTATACGAAGTCCTAGAGCCCGGTATCGGTCTCATTACGTTTAACCGTCCTGATCGCTTGAATGCGTGGACGGGCCGAATGGGCAATGAGTACTTTGCTGCTATCGATGCTGCAAATGCAGATCCGAAAGTACGCGTCATAGTGGTCACTGGTGCAGGCAAGGGTTATTGCGCTGGAGCAGACATGGGAACACTGCAGGCAATTCCTACAGGAGACACTGCGAAGAACGATGATGGTCCAAGCATTGTTGAAGGTCGAATGCAAGATGAGATCACTCGCTTGTCAAAGCCAGTGATTGCCGCCGTTAACGGTGCAGCTGCCGGGCTTGGCATGGTGCAAGCACTGATGTGCGATATGCGTTTCTGTGCAGACACTGCAAAGTTCACTGTTGCATTTTCAAAGCGCGGACTCATTGGTGAGTACGGCATCTCATGGGTGTTGCCTCGTCTTGTTGGGCAAGCAACAGCACTTGACCTCATGATGTCGAGCCGTGTTGTCATGGCGCAAGAGGCACTTGAAATGGGAATGGTGAACAAAGTTGTTCCCGCAGACCAACTGATGAAAGTTGTTCTTGAATACGCAACAGATCTTGCAATGAACGTGTCGCCGTCATCGATGGCCGTCATGAAGCGTCAGGTCTATTCTGACTACGGTAAAGACGTGGCAACTGCAAGTAAGGACGCTCTTGTTCTGATGCAGAAATCGTTCACTCGGTCGGACTTCAAAGAGGGCGTTCAGAGCTTCCTTCAGAAGCGTCAGGCTGAATTTCCGCCCGTTCACCCGAACGCTTAGGTTTCGTTTTCGCCGTTCCGCAAAAGAGGCTCGTAGGCTGAGAAGCCGTGAGCCCTTCTGGTACCCCCATTTCCGCAGCTGATGTAGCCAAAGTGGCTCGTCTGGCACGCCTTGATATCGACGACGCTCAGGTTGTGCACTTCACTGAGCAACTCGCAAAGGTAATGGGCCATTTCAGTGACATTGATGCTCTTGATCTTTCAGGTGTCGGCCCCATGACTCAGCCATTCCCACTTGTCAATGTGTTGCGCGAAGATGTCGAGCAGCCGTGTCTTGACACGGATGAAGTACTAGCTGCAGCGCCATCGTCTGATCAACGGCGTTTTCGTGTGCCACCAATCATCGGATTGGACGACTAGTCATGGCAACTATTCCAACAACTGCATCAGGTATCGCCGCCGCGATTGCGTCAAAGCAAGTCACTGCACGCGAAGTCATTGATTCATATCTCGCACAAATCACTGCCCGAGAATCAGATATTCACGCGTTCAATCTTGTAACAGCAGATGCAGCGCGTGCACACGCAGATGCAATTGATGCTGACATTGCTGCTGGTCGACCAATTGGTCCTCTCGCCGGTGTTCCTATTGCATACAAAGACAACATGTGCACTCATGGCATTGAGACCACGTGCTCTTCAAAGATTCTTGAAGGATGGAAGCCTCCATACGACGCCACTGTTGTGTCTCGCTTGCGTGACGCTGGTGCCATCATGGTGGGCAAAACAAACCTTGATGAATTTGCGATGGGTTCCAGTACAGAAAACTCAGCGTTCGGTCCTACGCGTAACCCACTTGATGCGTCTCGTGTTCCTGGCGGTTCAAGTGGTGGCAGTGCAGCAGCAGTTGCAGCAGGCTTTGCTCCGGTCAGTCTTGGTAGCGACACGGGCGGAAGTATTCGTCAGCCCGCGGCAATGTGTGGTGTTGTCGGTGTGAAGCCCACATACGGATTAGTCAGTCGTTACGGCTTGTGTGCCTATGCAAGTTCGCTTGATCAGATTGGTCCGTTTGCAACCACGGTTGCCGATGCAGCATTGATCACTGAAGCAATCGCAGGTCACGATGCAATGGACTCAACATCAATCCCGCAATCAGCACCTGCACTTGTTGCCTCTGTGTCGCAAGGCGTTGCAGGCATGCGCATTGGTCGTGTTACTGATCTTCCTGCAGGTGCAGAACCAGAAGTTATTGCGCGCCTCAATGAAGCTTTTGCAGCACTGGAAGCAGCTGGCGCAACAATTGTCGATATCACATTGCCAAGTTTGTCGTATGCACTCACTGCGTACTATCTCATTGCGCCTGCAGAGGCCAGTAGCAACTTGGCGCGCTACGACGGTGTTCGGTACGGACTACGCGTGAATGCTGTTGATACCAATTCAATGTACGGCTCAACTCGTGCTGCAGGTTTTGGTGATGAAGTAAAGCGACGCATCATGCTTGGCACCTATGCATTGTCTGCTGGTTATTACGACGCGTATTACGGCAAGGCGTTGAAAGTGCGTCGCCTCATCGCAGAAGATTTTGAACGTGCGTACGCACAAGTTGACGTGATCCTTACGCCAACCTCTCCAGTTGTCGCGTTCCCGTTTGGCGACAAAGTTGACGACCCCATGGCTATGTACTTGTGCGACATTTATACAATTCCTACAAACTTGGCAGGCCATCCGGCAATGAGCGTGCCGTTTGGAACTGGCGCACACGGCATGCCCATTGGCATCCAAGTTCTCGCCCCTGCGCTTGGTGAAGCACCAATGTTCCGCGTGGGCGGCGCCTTAGAAAATGCTGCTGGAGGAGTGAAATGACACAAGATCCACTCAGTTCCATCGTTGCAACAGAAGCGCAAATGCTTGAAGGTGGTTGGGAACTCATCGTTGGCCTTGAAGTGCACGTTGAACTTGCAACCAGAACAAAGTTGTTTAGTGGTTCACCAAACCATTTCGGTGACGAACCAAATACAAACATCGACCCAGTCACGCTGGGCTTGCCGGGGGCATTGCCAGTTCTGAACAAACAAGCGGTAGAGCTTGCAATGCGTATTGGCGTTGCGTTGAACTGCGATATTCAGCCCTGCATTTTCCACCGCAAGAACTACTTCTACCCAGACATGCCAAAGGCGTATCAAATCAGCCAGTACGACATTCCATTGAATATCGATGGATTCCTCGTATTGCCTAGTGGCACACGCATTGGTGTGGAACGTGCTCACCTTGAAGAAGACACCGGCAAGAGCACACATGTGGGCGGCGCTACCGGCCGTATTCATGGCAGTGATTACTCACTCATTGACTTCAACCGCGCTGGCGTTCCATTGGTTGAAATCGTGTCACGTCCTGATATTCGTACTAGCGAACACGCTAAAGAATATGTTGCCGAACTGCGCGCCATTCTTGAAGTCATCGGTGCATCAGACGCCAAGATGGAAGAGGGCTCAATGCGTGTTGATGCAAACGTGTCAGTGCATAAGCCCGGCACGTTGTTTGGAACTCGTTGTGAAATCAAAAATGTGAACTCCATTCGTGCACTTGGTCGCGCAATTGATTATGAAGCTCGCCGCCAAATTGATGTGCTTGATTCAGGTGGAACTATTCGCCAAGAAACACGTCACTGGGACGATGCCGAAGGCCGCACTCACACATTGCGTGTGAAAGAAGACGCTGACGATTACAGATACTTCCCAGAGCCAGACCTCGTGCCCTTGGCACCGTCTGCTGAATGGATACAAGCTGTTCGTGACAATTTGCCAATGCTTCCGGCCGCGCGGCGCACTGCGCTGTCTGCGTTGACTGGGTATGACACTCAATCAGAAGCAGTCATCGTTGTTGTCGAACGCGGTCAACATGACTACGTTCAAGCAGTTGTTGACGCTGGTGGCGACGCAGTGCGTGCACTGATCTACGTGCAACAAGGTTTTGCTGATGCTGGCCCAGTTCCTGCAGTACCCGCAGCAGACCTTGCCAAACTCACCGTGCTCGAGCGTGATGCAAAGCTTTCTGCAACGCAAGCGAAAACAGTTCTTGCTGAGTTGGTAGAAAATGGCGGCGGCGATGCTGCAGCAATTGCTGCGGCAAAGGGCTTTGAAGCCATGGATACGTCGGCCGTTGAAGCAATGGTTGATGAAGCGATTGCGGCTGATCCTGGCGCATGGGCCAAGTACATGGCTGGCGATGAAAAAGCATCGGGCGCCATCGTGGGTCGCGTGATGAAAGCCTCGCAAGGCAAGGCAGACGGCAAAATCGTCACTGCCATCATGCAGTCACGTCGCGTGTAGGTGGATTAATCCCTTCTTGTACCTCAGGTACACTAAGATTTTCGGGTGCCAAAGATTGTCATTGCCCGTATTGCCCAAGCTTCTGTGGTGCTTGGGTTTGGTTTTGCCGTCTTTGCACAAGTCGCAGAGGCAAAGACACCTGTTGTTTCCATCGCAACCACTGTCGAACGCGGAAATTTTGTTTCGATCAGTGTTGGCACCAAGTGGAAATCGAAACCCGTTGTTGTCGAAGCGGGTGTTAAGTCAAAGAAGACGTGGAAATGGACACGGGTTGCTTCGAGCATGACTGACAAGTCGGGGAAAACAACGATGTGTTCATCGAGGACGCTGAAAGCTGGTACTCAACTTCGTGTGAAGAGTGGCCCAAAGGTGATTTCAACGATCAAGGTTTCCAGAACCATTGTGCTGTCAGGTTGTGGATATGCCCCTCCAA
>JBAXVL010000019.1:0-34355 GCA_037129095.1 Actinomycetota bacterium
CTCATTGCAAACAGTGCCGAATCCCACACACTCGCCGCTTCAGTTGTGAACACAGATGGCGTCGCATATGTTCCCGCACTGCTCGGGCTCGGCACTCCGTTCTGGGACTACGGCGCTCGAGGAGCATTGTTCGGAATCACACGCGGCACGACGAAGGCACATATCGTGCGTGCCGTCCTGGAAGGCGTTGCGCATCGTGGTGCCGACCTGGTCGACTCTGCCGAGAAAGACTCTGGTCTCTCGATTGCTGAAATTCGTATTGACGGCGGAATGAGCCGTAACCCGACATTTGTTCAGGCCCTGGCGGATGCCACTGGCCGGCCCGTGCGCATCTCTCCCATCTCAGAAGCCACAACCTTGGGTGCCGGCTTCATGGCAGGCACAGAATCGGGACAATGGCACAATCTCACAACTGCGGCAGAGGCCGTCTCACGCAGCCCTCTGATCGCACCATTAGGAGAGCCAGGGATATCCCGACAACAATGGTCAGAGGCGGTTTCTCGATCCCGCTCCTGGATACCTGAACTCTCATCACTGGACTTCTAGTGTTGTGATGCGGTATTTCGCCAACACGACAAAGGATGCCCTACGTGGACACTCACCAAGTTGAATCTCCCGACATGTCAATGACTACCCGTCGTCGACTCATCGCCTCACTTCTTGCCGGAGGAGCGGTTGTTGCTGCAGCACCACTGTTCGCAGGCCGCGCGTCTGCCGCAGACAGCACAGAGCCACCGCGTCGCGATGCCGCAGACAACAATGCGCTGAACGTGTGCTTTGAACGCGAAGCACGCATGGCAGCTACGTATCGCACAGTTCTTGGTGGGCTCTCTGATAGCGACCTTGCCGCAATGACTTTGATCCTTGATCATCACGTTGCATATGCAGATGCAATCAAGGGATACCTTGCGGTGAAAGCAGTAACGCCCAACAGCGCCCCGCTTGCGAATCCATCTGGTTCGATTGCAAGCATCGCTCGCCAGTTAGCTGCGCTAGAAGATCAAACAGCAACAATCCACACGGACACTCTTGCAACTATCAAGGGAATTGATGCTGCGGCACTTCTCGCATCCATCGTCACAGTTGAGGCCCGCCATGCTGCAGCCCTTGAACTTGTTGCAGGTGCGTCACCTATCGCAGCGGTCGGCAACTGAACGAAGGACTCATCATGAAAAAAACAAGCACTTCCTCCCCTATCAGCCGTCGCACAATGTTGCGCTCATCAGGCGCACTCGCTGCAACATCAGCTGTACTCGCTGCCTGTGGCTCCACCAAGCCTGCCGTTGCACGAATCGGTATTTCACCCACCACAGTGAAACTTGAAGATCTTGCAGTTACAGATGTCGTGCTGCTTCGCACCGCAATGTCTATGGAAACAATGGCAGCAGCAATGCTGTCAGATTCTGCAGTTACATCACTCGCTAAAAAAGATGTTGCACCTGTTATCGCCGCATTCGCAGCTGACCACACTTCACATCTTGCAGACCTTCGCGTATTGATTACTGCCCGCAACGGCGAAGCCTATTCAGAAACGAATGCAAAGCTGATGCAGGCGTATGGCCAAAACGCTCTTGACCTCGTTGCAAGTGGAAAACTTGCAGACGATGCAATTGCGTTAACACTTGCTGTTGAAACATTGATCGCTGCGACCTACCAATACTTCGTGCCACTAACACTCGAACCAGCACTACGTGCCAGCATGGCGCGCCTCGGTGGTCGGTCATCTCGCCGTGCAGCTGTGGCAGCACAGCTCATCAACCCAGGTACAGGTGCCTTTGCTCCGGCAAATGACAGTGCCGGAAATCCGCTCGTTGCCACTTTGCCTGGCGCATTCGGATTACTCAGTGCCGTTCAAGTTTCTCTTGGCCCAGTGAACGACACCGGCACACGCGCCACAGTCCTTATGGACACGCCAAGCCTGAATAGCCTCATTTACTAAGACGCTTTCCCCATACACTCATCTCGACGGTGAGTTGTTCGGATGATCGCGGCACAGCAATGTGCTGAGGAAAGTCGGGGCTTCTCAGGGCAACATGCTGGCGAGAGCCAGGTCGGGGTGACCTGACGGACGTGCAACAGAGAACAGACCGCCGATGGCTGCGCAAGCAGATCAGGTAAGGGTGAAACGGTGCGGTAAGAGCGCACCAGCATATGAAGCGATTCATATGGCTTGGTAAACCCCATGTGAAGCAAGATCAAGCAGAAGGCTGGGCTGCCCGCCTGCCGCAAGGCAACCTTCGGGTAGATCGCATAGAGGGATGATCATCCAGTGCGCAAGCGCGGACAAAACCCCGCTTACAGAGCGACTCACCGTCACCCAACGGCATCACAAATGCGATGTCTCGTTGAATCCGACAAGTGCCGGACCACGAGGTCCGACTGCAATACGACAAATTGATGCGCGATCTAATTGCATCCGCCACGTTGTGTCAGGTCCTGTACCAAGAGCCCATGTGACACCGCTCTTGATTGGCGAAACATGACTAACAACAATGACGTGTCCACTCTCAGCGCGCTCACTGATGTCGTCAAACGCTGGTCGCACGCGATTATCTAATTCAATCAACGTCTCACCACCAGGAGGACGAAACGATGGGTCGTTACGCCACTCTGCCCACAAAGTCTGATCAACATCAGTTAATGCAACACCGTCCCAGTCTCCGTAATCAAGTTCAATGAACCGCTCATCAACGGTAACAGCATCAGAAATTGCACTCGCTGTTTGATGCGCTCGAGTTAGCGGACTGCAGATCACCAATGCATCTGGATATTTCTCGCGTAGAAATTCTCCGCTGCGTTTGGCTTGCTGTTCCCCTTCTGAATCCAGAGGCAAATTCATTCGACCTTGCAGCAAAGCTTTGGCATTAGCTGCAGTTTGTCCGTGACGTAACAAGATCAACATATAACTATCTCTTTTCCAGTATGAGTCGGCCTGTGCGAAAGAATTCTTGGCGCGCAGGAGGAGATGACAAATTGTTCGTCCGCCAGACCCACATCAACATTGCAGCACCAGCGATTTCAAGAAGAACATCAAGCGGCTTTCGATCAAAACTTGGGATTGGTGCACCACCAAAATTAAACCCAGCAAATGGCCACCAAAACACCTTCGTGTTGTTAAAGGCGCCGTCAAACACCAAGTGCATAAACATGCCAATTGGAATTGCTAATGACATACGTCGAGCAGCTGTTCCGCGTCGTGCAAATGCCATAACTAGACCTAAGGCCAAGACACTTCCGAGAACTGAGTGAAACACCCACGCGCCACCGGTGAGAACATCAATCAGATCTGGCAGTACTGCGCCGACAGCCAAGACTCTGTAATCAAATCGATCATCGCGAAAAATAAATAACACAGCAATAGTTGCGGAGCCAATAAACCAAAGAAACATCAACACCACAATAGGTACTGACTGGCCCTATGGGACGGTCTTTACCGAAGCCGGAATACCCTTGGCGCAGTCGTAGATGTAAAAGCGAGCAGGATCAACTCCGATAACAGGCGTTGTGGGGTTCGTGTCTGTCGGGGCAATCGTTGTTCCCGGGTCAATAACCCGTACAACTGGTCCGCGATATGCAGTGGTAGGTGGCGCAACAGGAAGTCCGGGCACTGTTGTCGTTGGTGTCGTGAGCACGGGAACTGTTGACGTTGTCACTGTAGGAACAAGAGTGGTAATCGTGCCAGTCGATGCCTTTGGAAGTTTTCCTGAGACCAATTCGGCAACGCAATCGACTCCAGGCAGATACAAACGAATTGGATTTCGCGTCGGCGCAGGCGGAGCATCCCAGTTGAGTACAGCCAGATCTTTATGTGCGGCGTCCATGTACGCCTTCCAAATTTTTACGGGATACGCATTGCCTGTTACTCGTGCAACGCCATCTGCTTTGAATTCAGGAATATTGACCATCGGCGTATAGCCCTTTGGATCACCGACCCATACTGCAGTTGTCAGTTGCTTTGTAAAGCCAACAAACCAAGCATTTGTGTTTTCATCCTGGGTACCTGTTTTCCCTGCAGCAGGACGATTGCCCTCAAGTGGATCACGTCGCGCTGTTCCCTTAATCAATGTTTGTTTCAAAATGTCAACTTCAGCATCTGCAATCTCTTTCGTGACTACCTGCTGTGGGGCCATCGTGTGTTGATACAACAAGCCACTCGGGCCTTCAATCTTCTCAATAAAGTACGGCTCGTTGTGAATTCCGCCATTAGCGATGGTCTGGGCACCTGACGCCATATCAAGTGCGCTTAACTCATTTGCCCCTGTAGAGAAACTTGCGTATGGCTGAATGGTGTACAGGTCTCGAGTGAGATAACTAGAAGAAGCAAGCCGATACGTCATATTGACGAGACGGTTGAGTCCAACAATCTGTGCCAGACGTGCATACGCACAGTTGATCGACAACCATGTCTGTTCTGCCAACGGAGAAATTGGATGACTAACGCCCTTTGTAATAACAAACGGTTCCGAAGGAAGACCTGGATTAGGAAAAGTACAGGGCAGAGTTCCGTCAATAAGATCGCTTGCTTGCGCGCCAGCTTCAAGAGCGGCCGTCAGAATAAACATTTTGATACTGGAACCAGTTTGTCGTCTACGAAGTGCAAGGTTCACTTCATTTCGACCTGGGGAGAACCCAGGTCCGCCCACAACAGCGCGCATGGCTCCTGTTGCAGTGTCTAGCGACATCATTGAAGACTGAATACCTGTTTTGTTGGCAGGCAATTTTTCCTTCGCTGCCTTTTCAGCTTTCGCTTGCATTGTCGGATCAATTGTGGTGTACACGGTAATTCCACCTCGATACAACGCGTTGTACCTCTCGGGATACGTTGCACCAAGAATCGTCGACTTATTCAATAAGTAATCACGAACCATCTCTGTGAAATATGTGCGACTAGTTGGCCGCTCCGGAGCACTCGTCACAGATTCTGGTGGTTGCCATGTTGCCAATGTTGCTTCGCGTTGGGTGGGTGTCATTAATCCCACATCAACGAAACGATTAAGAACTTGCTCAAAACGGCGGCGTGATTGCTCAGGTCGACGAATGGGGTCGAACGAAGACGGCGCACGTACTAACCCAGCTAGGAATCCGGCTTCTGTCAGCGTGAGATCAGAGACCTTCTTTTGAAAGTACACATCAGCTGCTGCCTGAATTCCGTATGCGTTGTTTCCAAAAAACACGGTGTTGAGATAACGCTCTACTATTTGCGCTTTCGACACTTTCTTTTCCAGCATCACTGCGTAACGAGCTTGCAAAATCTTGTATCGACCATCACGGGGCAGTCCAGCAAGGAATTCATTTTTTACAACTTGCTGCGTGATTGTTGAAGCACCTTGTCGACCACTGGAATATTGGAAGTTAGCCAGCGTTGCTCGTACCAAGGCCCGAAGGTTCACACCTTTGTGTCGATAAAAGCCAGAATCTTCCACAGCAAGAACAGCGGCAACAACAGCGTCGGGCACAGATGCAATATCGAGGGGCTGGCTGTTTTCAAGCTCAAAGACACCGATCTGTTGATCAGCAACCCCCATGATGCGCGTACGAGTAGATAAGCCAGTGAATGTCGGCAGCACAACAGGTGTCTCTTGATGTGCATTCAGCGCCCGCCACACTTGGGGGGCGGCACCAACAACGGCGCCCGTCAGCACCAACGATGACGCCAGGAGAGCAACGACAAAGCGCATGGACCAATTCAAAGGAGACTTCACAACACAAAACACCGTACTTGTCTACGGTTGATGCATCGTGTCACCCATCTCGGTAGCGTTGTTACATGTCACAATTTCCCCATCGCGGTTTCAGATTCGGTGTTCAAGTCTCCAAAGAGACCACAGCAAAAGGATGGGCTGAACTTGCCCGTCGCACAGAGGCTGCAGGCTATGAAGTGCTCACAATGCCCGACCACTTCACAGACCAACTCGCACCAATTCCTGCACTGATGGCTGCTGCTAGCGCCACTACTTCATTGCGTGTCGGTGCATTGGTGTTCGATAATGACTACAAGCATCCAGTTATTCTTGCAAAAGAGTTAGCAACGATTGATTTGTTATCAGAAGGACGCCTTGAGATTGGTCTTGGTGCAGGCTGGATGATCAGCGATTACGAAGAAGCGGGAATTCCATACGACTCCCCCAAGGTTCGCATCGATCGATTCATCGAAGGCGTCGCGGTGATTCGCGGAGCAATGGCAGAAGGTTCATTTTCATTCTCCGGAGACCACTACACCATTACCAATTACAACGGACAACCAAAGCCCGTTCAAGCTCGTCCGCCACTTCTTATCGGTGGCGGCGGCAAACGCGTTCTGTCATACGCGGCTCGCGAAGCCGACATCATTGGCATCAATGGCACTATGACTGCTGGAGTCGTTGGACCAGAGGCACTTGCAACGATGACCGCCGAATCAGTAGATGAAAAAGTAGCAATCGTTGCTGCAGCTGGTGCTCATCGACTTAACGATATTGAAATGAACATTCGTACGTTCTTTGTGAAAGTCACCAATGATCGCACCGCAACCGTTGAAGGCATCTCATCTATGTTCGGCGTGTCCAAAGAGATGATTGATGCATCACCATTTGCTCTTATTGGTTCAGTTGAAGAGTGCATCGAGCAACTGCTCGAGCGTCGCGAGCGCTGGGGTTTCAGCTACACCATCGTTGGAGCAGAGAACATTGACGAGTGTGCACCAATAGTTGCTGCTCTTCGCGGCAAATAACTCAGAACAAACCAACAATGCGCCCGTCTGGGCCGATGTCGATATGCAGAGCAGCTGGGTCCGCCCCTAAGCCAGGCATCGTTCGCATGTTCCCCACGATCGGGTAAATGAATCCGGCCCCAACTGATGCGCGTACTTCACGAACAACCAATGTGTGGCCAGTGGGCGCACCTTTCAACGTCGGGTCACCACTGATGCTGAGGTGCGTCTTAGCAATACACACAGGCAAGGTACTGAAACCATTGGCGTCGTATCGCAACAACTGTTCATTTGCGAGGTCTGAATATTCAACTGCGGCTGCGCCGTAGATCTTGGTGGCAACGGCAGAGATTTTTTCTTTCAACGATGCAGATTCGTCATACAGAAAGTGGAAATTGTTCGGCTCCTCACATGCAGCCACAACTGCGTGAGCTAGTTCAACTGCACCGGCACCACCATCAGAAAAGTGAGTACACACAGCAACGCGCGCTCCCAGTGATTCTGCAATCTCTCGAATTGCGTCATGTTCGCTGGCAAAGTCTGTGGGGAATGCATTGATCGCAACAACAGGTGATACTCCGTGCGCAAGAACATTTTCTATTTGTTTTGCCAAGTTGGCTGCACCGGACCGAACATCTCCAGGATTTTCCAGCAGCATCTCTGGTGGTAATGGCTTACCGGCAACAACTTTGTACAAGCCAGAGTGAGCTTTCAATGCGCGCACGGTGGCCACCAACACTGCAGCATCCGGTTTCATGCCTGAGACGCGACACTTGATATTGAAGAACCGCTCTGCGCCCATGTCGGCACCGAAGCCAGCTTCAGTAATGAGATAGTCACACATGTGAATTCCCATTTTGTCTGCAATGACTGATGAGTTGCCCGTTGCGATATTGCCAAAAGGGCCTGTGTGAATAAGCGCTGGAGTGTTCTCAAGCGTTTGCATCAGGTTTGGCTTGATGGCATCACGCAAGATAACGGCCATGGCGCCAGCACATCCAATCTGTTCAGCGGTGACTGCCACGTCGTTTTCTGTATAGCCAACAACAATTCGCCCTAACCGAGCACGAAGATCTTCCATTGATGTTGCAAGTGCCAACAACGCCATCACTTCAGACGCTGCAGTGATATCAAACCCAGATTCACGAGGCACACCATCTTCTTTGGACCCTTGACCGATAGTCACATTGCGCAACGCGCGATCATTGACATCAAGAACACGCTTCCACGTGATTTTCTCAAGAGAAAACCCCAAAGCGTTGCCCTGATGCAGATGATTATCTACCATGGCTGCAAGCAAATTGTGTGCAGCTGTAACGGCATGGAAATCACCCGTGAGATGCAGATTCAAAATCTCCATCGGAATCACTTGGCTGTATCCACCACCTGCAGCACCACCCTTGATGCCAAAGGTCGGCCCCATCGATGGTTGACGCAATGCAAGCAGCCCAACTTTTCCAATGTGCTTCATTGCCTGAGCAAGACCTACGGATGTGGTTGTCTTACCTTCGCCCAACGGTGTCGGCGTTATGGCGGTTACCACTACATATTTTCCAACAGGACGAGACGACATGTTCTGCAAGATAGATAGATCAATCTTGGCCACATGGCGCCCGTATGGCTCAAGAAATTCATCGCCAATTCCCAATTGTTCAGCGATGCGACTTAGTGGAGCGAGAGTTGCTGCTTGGGCGATTTCTAGATCTGAGGGAAAGGACACAGTCAAAGTCTCACCTAACGGCAACACTCTTGCCAAAGTGAAGTGACTTCCACGCCTAGAGCCGCCGTGTCGTAGCCTTGGACCACCTACGAAAGGCAGGCATGGGACTAATTCGAACATTGCGGTCGGTGGCAACATTCTCAGTCCCCACGTTGTCTCGTCAGAAGCGGCGCTTTGAACGCGTTGCCAATATCGCCGACCTTCGCCTCATTGCCAAAAGCCGACTACCGCACGGCATCTTTGACTACATCGACGGAGCAGCAGAGGACGAAGTCACCATGCGGCGAAATTCAACCGCATTCCAACACTATGAGTTTGTCCCACGAATTCTGCGAAACGTATCTGGCATTGACACCAGCACGACTTTTCTTGGGCGCACTCTTGAGTCGCCACTTCTTTTCTCCCCCACCGGGTTCACACGAATCGCTCATTCGCAAGGGGAGCTTTCCGTTGCTCGCGTTGCTGCACGTCATGGCCTTCCTTACTGCTTATCCACTTTGTCAACTCGATCAATTGAAGAAGTTGCTGCTGTCAGCAACGGACCAAAATGGTTTCAGGTGTACGTATGGCGTGACCGCGCATTAGTGAGAGACATGTTGTCGCGTGCGCAAGTAAGCGGATACGAAGCCATCATGCTCACAGTCGATACTGCAGTACTTGGCCGACGCGAGCGTGATGTGCGCCGTGGCTTTACTCTTCCGCCCAAACTTGGACCCGGCACCATCATCGATGGCATCATCCATCCGGCCTGGACGTGGGATTTCATCCGTAATGAGCCGATTACCTTTTCAAACATCGCAGTATCTCGAGGAAACGCGGGAACCGCTGTCACTTTGTCTGACTTCATATCTGAACAATTTGATCCGGGCCTGTCGTGGGATGATTTGGAATGGTTTCGCGCCAATTGGAACGGCCCCATCATTCTCAAAGGCGTGCAGTCTGTTGCCGATGCAGTCCTTGCACAAGAACACGGCATCGATGCCGTTGCGTTGTCCAATCACGGTGGCCGTCAACTTGATTCGGCACCAACGCCACTTGATTTGCTTGCCCCCGTCGCACAAGCAACAGGCGGCACCTTGCCTCTGATCTGTGACGGAGGTGTTCGTCGTGGCAGTGACATTGTTAAAGCAATCGCGCTAGGTGCCTCCGCATGCACGCTCGGTCGTAGTTACCTTTATGGTCTCGGTGCTGCTGGCGAGCCAGGAGTTGAACGGGTACTTTCTATGCTCACTGACGACATGACACGCACCATGGCGTTGTGCGGTGTTCGCACTATTTCTGAGATCACGCCAGAACTTTTATCACTCGTTTCGGTCGGGCGCATTTGATGAATCAATACTCATACATCACGGGCGAAGATCGCCCCGTTGAAGTTCTTGTATTTCGCATGAATCCAGCTGTTGTTGAAGAATTCATCCGTGTAGACCACGAAGTGTGGACACTTGGTGAAGCGCACACGGAAGGACCCACCGACATACCATTCCTGTCGAAGGAAGTGTGGCTAGATAGTAGTAAGCCGGGCGAAGTCACCATTGTGTTTGTGTGGGATACGCAAAAAGCGTGGGACATTGCGGGAAACACCGAGTTTCAGAAGAAGCTTCAGGCCGAGTTTGATTCCCGATTCCCACATCCAATCGAACTAATCGCCGCACCCCATGAAGATTCCAACTTTGGCATTCATCGCGTCACCCGATTTGAAAGAATAGAAAAATGAGTGAACTTCTCGATGTCTCATCGGCACGCACTATCGGAGAACTCAGTGACGTTGGCCCACTTTCGATTGGTTGCTGGCGCCTCACCGGTTCTAATGCAGAAAACACCGCAGTTATTACCGCTGCTGTTGATGCAGGCATGACACTGATTGACAATGCAGATGTTTACGGCCTTGACTGGGGCGGCACTCACTTCGGTGCATGCGAAGAAGCGCTCGGAAGAATCTTCTCAGCTGTTCCTGGCTTACGCGACAGAATCGTTCTCGCCACTAAGGGCGGAATTATCCCCGGAGTTCCGTACAACTCTTCAGCTGATTACATCACCAGCGCATGCGAAGCCTCTTTGTCTCGCATGGGTGTTGACCATGTTGATCTGTATCAAATACATCGCCCCGACCACTTCACCCACCCTGAAGAAATTGCTCAAGCATTCGGCTCTTTGAAATCGCGTGGTCTTGTTCGTGAATTCGGGGTCTCGAACTACACAGTCGCTCAGACTCTTGCACTTAATGCATTCGTCGACAACGGCCTCGCATCCACCCAGCCACAATTATCAGCCGCCCACCTCGACCCAATGCGCGACGGCACTCTCGACCTGTGCATGGAATCAGGCATCACTCCCCTTGCATGGAGCGCGCTCGCAGGCGGTGCACTAGCAACCGGCAAGGGCATCGCACCGGCCCTACTTGCGACACTTGACGAACTCGCTGCGAGAGAAAACGTGACGCGATCAGCAATTGCCATTGCTTTTGTTCTCGCTCACCCATCGCGCCCAGTCGCAATTATTGGAACACAGACTCCATCTCGTATTTCAGAATTGGCGCAAGCAACCTCAGTGTCACTTACGCGTACTGATGTCTATGCCATCGTTCAAGCCAGTGATGGAATTCCATTGCCATGAGTGAAATCAGTTGGTTCAGCGCATTATGCGATGACGACTATGAACAGCTCGGAATTGTTGACACCAACTTGCAGAGCAACTGGAACCACTGTTCCGACATTGTTAAAACAGTGCATGATGTCGGCTTTGACAACGTGTTGCTCCCCTCTGGCTATGACCTCGGCATCGACACACTTGCTTTTGCCTCGGCAATAGCTCCGAGTATCACACACATGAAATTGCTCACTGCCATTCGATGTGGAGAAGTGTGGGTTCCGCAATTGGCACGCCAACTAGCAACCCTGAATCAAATGCTGAGCGGCAAACTTTCTGTCAACATCATCTCTTCAGAGATGCCTGGCGAATCGCTTGATGGCCCACATCGTTATGCACGCACGTTGGAAACGATGACCTCGCTTCGCACTTTGCTCAATGGTGAACACCTTGACATTGACGGTGAATTCATTCAATTACATATTGACGCACCGCGTATCTGTCGTGAATCACCACAGGCTCCACAGTTCTATTTCGGCGGCTTAAGTAACGAGGCACGTGATGTCGCAGCCGCAGCCGCAGACGTGTACCTCATGTGGCCAGACACGCAAGATGTCATCGCTGCAACAATTGCAGATCTTCGCTCTCGTGCCGCCACATATAACAGAAGTCTGAAGTTCGGGTATCGAGTACATGTCATTGTTCGCGACACGGAAGACGAAGCACGAAATGCTGCAGCACATCTGATTTCCGCAGTCGACGCCGCAACAGGCGATGCAATTCGTTCTCGTTCGCTCGATAGCGCCAGCGTCGGTGTTCGTCGTCAAGCTGAATTACGTGAGTCCGCCGGATCTGATGGCTTTGTTGAACCTCACCTCTGGACCGGAATCGGCAAAGCCCGCAGCGGATGTGGCGCAGCCATCGTGGGCACACCTCAACAAGTCATTGACAAAATCCATCAATACGAAGACATGGGCATTGAAGCCTTTATTTTCTCGGGCTATCCGCATAAGGATGAAGCAGAACGCTTTGCAGAACTAGTTCTTCCGCACCTCAATCACGGACCCCTGTAAAAAACCGTCTACAGTCGCACCATGAGCGACATCACATCACTTCCCGCCGAGTTCCTGTTTCACATCAGTGCAACGCTGAACCCACCCATCGTGGTTCCTAATGGCCCGAACGGCACACGCGTCATTGTTCGTGTTACTGGCGGAACTGTGAAAGGTCCGAAACTGAACGGAACTGTTGTGGATCTTGGTGCCGACTGGCTCACCATGCGTGCTGATGGCACTGCCCAACTTGATGTGCGAATTGTTATCAACACCGACGATGGTGCTGCTATTCATGTGTCATACAAGGGCATCATGTCACCTGACGCAAACGGCAAGCCGCGCATCATTACTGCCCCTCTTTTCGAGACTGGCGACGAGCGCTATGCATGGCTCACCCAAATACAGGCCATTGCTATTGGTGCGCCTGGCCAAAATGTTGTTGATTACGACATCTACCGTTTGGTGTAACAGAACTAGAGAAATCCACGTGTCATACGTGAAATCAATGCGTGCCAATTTTCAAGTTCGACTTGTTCATTCGAAACATCATTGACAACTAGCCCCAAGCTGTACGCCTGAATAAACACGGCAACTGTTGCAGGGTCAATTTCTTGATTGATGAATTCCTTTGCTTGCATTTCACGTACCAAGTCCGAGATTGCACCTGTCAGTCGTGCTTGAGCTGCGCCGAGTGCGGTCTTTGTTGCTTCTGAATGTCGTGCGCCAGCCAGAATCTCGATTCGATTACTACGCCTAGTGGCGCGCGCAGAATCATGCGTTGTTCGTGAAATCAGATCAATTCTGTTCAACATGTCTTCGCGAGATGTCGATGCAAGCAACAACCGTGTCAGCGCTTCAATGTCCTCTTCGACATACCCTGCAAACCGCATGACCTGGGCTTGCCTGATCACGTCGTGAAAATCTTCAAAATGGTGATACAGCGATCCTTTTGAGATATTGGAGGCTTCCAAAAGTAGCTCAACAGTGAAACCCTGCGCCCCATGCTCGTCAATCAGCGTGGCAGCCACCTCTGTAAGGCGAACCTTTGTTGGGTGAATGTCACGCACCCCTCTATTCAATCACCGCATTTCCCTTCCAGATGGCATGATAGAGAGATGGCACATCTTGAAAAACATGCATCTCATCGCATCGGATTACTACGGGCAATGGTCCTCGGTGCAAACGATGGCATTATCTCCACAGCATGCTTGGTACTCGGAGTAGCAGCTGCCAATTCAAGTCGTAGTGCAATTCTCACAGCCGGCATGGCTGGTCTAGTTGCCGGCGCAGTGTCCATGGCACTTGGAGAATATGTATCTGTGAGCTCACAGCGCGACTCCGAACAATCTGACATTGCCAAGGAAAAATGGGAACTGGAAACAATGCCAGAACATGAACTTGATGAACTCACCATGATTTATGCAAACAAAGGACTCCCGCAAGCTTTGGCTCGCGACGTTGCAGTAGAACTCACCAAGAACAATGCACTTGCCACTCACTTGCATGAAGAACTCGGAATCACTGACACAACTCTTGCTAACCCAATAGAAGCCGCTGCCGGGTCAGCAGGGGCCTTCACCCTCGGAGCAGCCATACCCCTCATCACCATCGCGATTGGCAGCGCTACCAATCGAATTTCTCTGACACTGGGTGTTGTCACCCTTTCCCTGATAGGTCTCGGCTTTGCCAGCGCCCAATTTGGCAAGGCCAGTTATGGCAAGCCCATCGTTCGGGTTGTTATCGGCGGACTCGTCGCCATGGGAATCACCATGGCTGTTGGCAAAATCTTCGGAGCAGCAGTCGCCTAACCCCACCTTGCACTCCCCCTTCATAAACAGCGAGACTGTATGAATGAGCGCACCCTCCACCACAGACAAAGACATTGCCCGCATTGACGCAGAGCTTGATGCACTTCTCGCAGAGTTCGACCCACAGAAGGTCGACAACGTCACATTCCGTGGCGCACGGTTTGATCGCGGACTTGCATGGGTACATTTCCCCACCGGCCACGGCGGCCTCGACATGCGCCCTGATCTCAATCGCCGCGTTGAAGAGCGTCTTCGTGCAGCTGGTGCCGCAGCACAAGACCCCGCAACATTCTTCATCGCTCTTGCGGGTCCAACAATCGCAACCCACGGAAGCGAAGAAGTAAAGAAGCGTTTCCTTCGCCCTATGTTTACAGGTGAAGAAAAATGGTGTCAGTTGTTTTCAGAACCAGGTGCCGGAAGCGACTTTGCAGGACTTGGCACAAAAGCAATTCGCGACGGAGACGAGTGGATCATCAATGGCCAAAAAGTGTGGAACACACTTGCTCACCTTGCTGACTGGGGAATGCTCGTTACACGTACCGACCCTGATGCACCGAAGCACAAAGGCATGACCTATTTCGCTCTTGACATGCATGCGCCCGGAGTTGAAGTACGTCCACTTCGTCAGATCACTGGTGAAGCTGAATTCAACGAGGTCTACATGACCGATGCACGTGTGCCGGACGCACATCGCGTTGGCGAGGTAGGCGAAGGTTGGCGCGCGGCGCTCACCACACTGATGAACGAACGCAGTGCAATTGGTGGCGGTGGCGGCGGCAACGCAAAGCGTCGTGGCCCCATTGACGAAACCATCAAGATCTGGAAAGAAAAGCCTGCAGACCAACGAAACAAGGCCGACAAAGACAAGATGATGCATCTGTTCTGTGCGAGCGAAGCTTTGCGTTTGACAAATATGCGCGGTGCACAAGCCGCAAAGGCCGGAAACCCTGGACCAGAGGGCTCAATTGCAAAACTCATGGCTGCAGACTTCAACAAGAAGGTCACTGAGTTCACATTGCATCTCATGGGTGCCGAGGCAATGGTCGATTATGACTTCACGTTCCGTCGCCCAGACACTTTGTCGGTTGACGGATCATTCGGTGGACCTCGTCATTCATTCTTGCGTGTACGTGCGAACTCCATTGAAGGTGGCACAAGCGAAATCATGCGCAACATTCTTGGTGAACAAGTACTTGGCCTTCCCGGTGAGCCACGCGTTGACAAAGACATCTCATGGAGCAAAGTTCCTCGTAGTTGATTCCGTACACACAAAAGGGCCACTGCCGAAGCAGTGACCCTTCAGTGAAGGAAATAAAAGTGAATTACGCGGCGCGAAGGCCGGTAAGTCCCTTGCTGATAAACGACACAATTGCGTCTTTGACAGGAATCATGCCGTAGACGATGCACCCGTCAACACAGATGGTCATCCATGATGCGCGCATGCTGCCGGTCATTGCAGTCACAATGCTGATGTTGAGTGCCCAGACAAGTCCGATACTGACTGCCAACATGACGTGGTCGCCCAGAACAGGAATGCGGTTGATAATGCTGTCAAGCTTCAACGTACGGGTGAGCGAGTGAAACACTGGCATAACCGCTCCGAGAAGGATGGATAAAAGGATAAGTGATCCAAGGGTGTACATGATGAGTTGCCTCTTTCGAGTCAGACTCCGCCTACCAAGAATGTAACTAATGTCACACCACTAGTGGTGGATATCCACAGGGTGGGGACAACCCATGATTTCTGCGGGTTTCAGGGCGGTCTATGGTTCATTCATGATTCGCCTACGCCAGATAGCCCTCGTTGCCCACAGCCTTGACCAGGCCATCTCAGACATTTCTGCATCACTCGATCTTGACGTGATCTACCGCGACCCTGGGGTGGGGTTCTTCGGACTTCATAATGCACTCTTCTGTATTGGGGACCAATTCTTGGAGGTGGTCTCCCCCATTCAAGAAGGAACCACTGCTGGCCGCCTGCTCGACAAATTAGGTGGCGATGGCGGATACATGGCTCTCTACGAAGTGGACGACCTCGACGCGCGCATCAACCATGTGAAGTCGCTCGGCATTCGCACCGTATGGGAAGGCACTGGTGATGCGATTCGCGGGCGTCATTTACATCCACGCGACACGGGCGGCACCTTGGTGTCATTAGATCAACCCGATATCACTGGTGAGTGGGCATGGGGTGGGCCCGAATGGAAATCTCGCCGCACATCGTCGGTTGTTTCCAGCATTGATTCATTCACTGTGTCAGTTCCTGATCCGGTTTTCACTCGCGCCCATTGGGCACAACTTGGTATTCATGAAGCAGTTCGTTTCGCGACATGCGGCGATCAGCCAGAAGGTCTCTCTGAAGTCACTATGAAGTGTGTTGACTCATCGCGTAATGGTGAAACATTTCAGTTGTGCGGCATCACCGTCACATTGAAGGCGTAAGACCTAACTCCCAGTGTTCGAATGCACGACGCCACCAACAACGGTGGCACGTACTGAGATGTCTTTTATCTCCATGGGTTCAACTGCGCATGGGTCAGCATCAAGCACAGCAAAGTCTGCAAACTTGCCAACTTCAATAGAGCCGTATTCGTCATCACAATGAAGCAGATACGCAGACCCGATAGTCATTGCCTTCAAAGCATCAAGCGCAGAGATTCGCTCCGCTTCACCCAATACATGGCCGGAACTTGTCACACGGTTCACTGCGCACCACATGGTGAACAACGGAGCCAAAGGTGTCACAGGCGCATCACTATGAATGGAATGTGGGATATTCATACGCACCGCGGTGCCAACAGCATCAAGGTGTCGTGCCTTTGCAGGGCCCATGGTGTCATGGCGATGTGTATCACCCCAGAAATACAGATGATTTGCAAACAAGTTCACACAAATACCCAATGTCTTTATCTTGCGAAACATTGCATCTGTCGCCATCTGAACATGTTCTAAACGATGGCGATGGTCAAAGCGCGGGTGAGCCTCAAGCAGGCGACGATAAATGTCAACACCAGCTTCAATTGCTTCGTCTCCATTGGTGTGCATTGCTAATTGATAACCAGCCTTATGGAACGGAAGCATCAGTTTGTATAGCTCTTCAGGGTTTCCCAACCACAGACCATTCGGAGAACCACAGCAATAGCCAGGCCAATTCATTCGCGCTGTACGACCCTGAATAGAACCATCGGAAATGAACTTCAGCGGACCCATTGCAAACTTTTCAGAATTGAATTGCTCAAGGTCGACGAGAAGATCTGAGATCTCGGCGGGGCTTAGGCGCAAAGACATAAACGTTGCGAGCGGTGCATACCGAACACGTGTAGGAAATCCCGGATGATTCACAACATTCGCGAAACTTTCGATGGATTTCTTTGTCGCAATGTTCGCTAGGTCAGTCACCATGGTGCAGCCTGCTTGACGAGCCAGATGACCACCATCCCAGATTGCGCTTTCACCACCTGCATCAAGATTCACATGAATGCCCAGAAACATGGCGAGCGCGAGCTCACGTATTTCGCCTGTGATGTTCCCGCTCTCATCTCGATGAACACCTTCGTCTGTAGCGGTGTTGTCAACTCCGGCACGCGCCAACATGGCCGAGTTCGCATGACCAACATGACCATTGCTCTGCATCACCCAGATCGGGCGAGTTTCGGAGACAGAATCCAACATCTCCAAAGTGAGAGTGTGCGAACCAACCATCGATACATCGAAGCCGACCGCAATGAGAGATTCAGAAGGGTCGTTCATTTCAGCATGTGCTTCGTGAAGTCGTTCGATGATGGCCTCGACAGTCGGGCATCCGGGTTGGTACGTGCCATCAACTGTGCGCCGCGGATACGACCCCACCCACGGGTACCGAGACAATGAACCCTCTCGAACGATGTGGCAATGGGCTTCGATGAATCCCGGAACAATCACCGAATCTGCGAACTGAGTATCGATTGTGATGTCGAGACCCTCAAGATCTGCCAAGACTTGCTCGAGCACTCCTGTGTGCAAAACCCTGCCGTCTTGCACGGCGACCGCATTGGCCTGAGACACTGCTGAATCAAGGGTGACTACAGACCGAGCCGTAAACACTGTGACGCTCATAATGTTCCAACTTTCCAACTAGCCAAAACTGTACAAGAATGAGCACATGACAATGCAACTAGACCCTCATACAGACATCGCCTCAATTGCAGGCACAGTGACAATGCTTCGCAATACCTACAACTCCCGCATCACACGTCCACTTGCATGGCGCCGTACTCAGTTGCAGAACATGATCAACATGCTCGAGCATAACGAGGCTGAATTTCTCGACGCTTTGAAAGTGGATCTTGGAAAGCCAATGGCCGAAGCGTTCATCACTGACCTCGCTTTTGTTACAGGCGAGATCAAATTGATGATTAAAAATTTGTCGAAGTGGAACAGCGTGGAAAAGGTTCCTACGCCAATGGTTGCTATGCCCGCCAAATCAGTTCTGATGCCAGAACCTCTTGGGGTTGTATGCGTAATTGCACCGTGGAACTACCCCGTGCAGTTGTTATTGGTCCCCGCTGCAAGCGCAATCGCAGCTGGCAACACAGTCATCATGAAGCCATCCGAAGTGTCACCAACAGTGTCCGGAGTGCTTGCACGTTTGGTGCCGCAATACATGGACAACAACGCAGTGTCATTAATTGAAGGTGGAGTGCCTGAGACCACAGAACTACTCGCGCAAAAGTTTGACCACATCTTCTACACTGGCAACGGAAAAATAGGGCGCGTTGTTATGTCAGCTGCTGCCGTGAATCTCACGCCTGTCACATTGGAACTGGGCGGAAAGAGCCCTGTCATCATTGACAAGAGCGCCAACATAGAAGTTGCAGCTCGTCGCGTTGCATGGGGCAAGTGGCTCAATGCCGGCCAAACATGCGTTGCACCCGACTACGTATTGGTCGACTCTTCTGTCGAAGACAAATTTGTTAATGCACTACGCACTTCAATTACTGGCTTCTACGGTGAGAATCCTCACACCAGCGATAGTTATGGTCGCATTGTGTCGCCACGCCATTTTGACCGACTTGTCTCAATGATGACCGGCGGTACTCCAATTATCGGTGGTGAATCAGCCGCCGCTGATCGATATGTCGCACCAACAGTAATTGGCAACGTGAATCTGAATTCGCCACTCATGCAAGAAGAAATCTTCGGGCCACTTCTTCCCATCATCAGCGTGAAAGATACAAATGAAGCAATTGAGTTCATTGCAAATCGAGATCACCCATTGGCGTTGTACGTCTTTGCAGAAAACTCAACGGTAATTGACAATGTTCTTGAACGCACCACTGCCGGCGGAGTAACAGTAAACGGCACCTTGCTTCACCTCACTAGCCCTCACTTACCATTTGGTGGAGTCGGCGAAAGCGGCATGGGCGGTTACCACGGAAAAGCCGGAGTGCGAATCTTTCAGCACATGAAACCAGTTCTGAAGCGTGGCACAAAGATTGATCCGAAGATCACGTACCCCCCATACACAGCGCGCAAGCTGAAGTTGTTCCGCAAGGTACTGTAAGAACTTCCAATACAAAGAAACCACATCATGAAATTTGCAATTGCCTTTGCCAACACTGGACCATTCATCAATCCAGACAAGGCAGTTGCCATGGCCCAGGCAGCTGAAGCTGCCGGGTTTGAATCTTTGTGGACAGTGGAACACGTTGTGGTCCCTGCTAATTACCAATCTCCATACCCATATAGCGATACCGGAAAAATGCCTGGCGGTGATGATTCCCCTATTCCAGATCCACTGATTTGGCTTACGTACATCGCTGCAGCGACACAAGCAATCAATCTTGCAACTGGAATTCTCATTTTGCCACAGCGCAACCCAGTAGTGCTTGCAAAGGAATTGGCAACACTTGACTTCATGTCAAACGGACGAATGCTTCTTGGCACCGGCGTTGGCTGGATGAAAGAGGAATTTGACGCAATAGGTGTGCCATTCAATGAGCGCGGAAAGCGCAACGATGAAAACATCGCTGCGATGCGCGCATTGTGGACAGAAGACAAAGCCTCATATCACGGTGAGTTTGTCAACTTCGACAACTGCATTCTTCGGCCACAACCAGTCAAAGGCTCTATTCCTATTCACATCGGTGGAAGCACTGATATCGCAGCGAAGCGAGCTGGTCGTCTTGGCGACGGCTTCTTTCCTGCAGGTGGTTCACATGAGGAACTTGCTCGCCTTATTGGCATTACTCGGGAATCAGCCATCAAGCATGGTCGCGATCCAAAGGACGTTGAGATCACAACCGGAGGCAACGGTGCGGTTGGTCCGAATGCTTTACAAGAAATAAGCGCACTAGAAGCACTTGGTGTTGAACGAATCATTGTCCCTGCGTTCCTGTTCTACCGCGGCACTGCTGACACTATTGCTCAATACGGTGAAGACGTCATTAGCAAAGTCAACTAACTAGTCAACATCAGTTGCAGCGCCAGAGAACTGCGACTGATACAGACGGAAATACGCACCGCGTGATGCAAGCAACTCTTCGTGAGAGCCTTGCTCAACAATCCGACCATCTTCCATTACCAGAATGACATTTGCGTCACGAATGGTGGACAGTCTGTGCGCAATAACAAAGCTGGTGCGTTGACTACGAAGAGCCACCATGGCGCGCTGAATCAATACTTCAGTTCGTGTGTCTACCGAGCTTGTTGCTTCGTCAAGAATAAGAATTGTTGGATCAGCCAAGAATGCACGGGCAATTGTGAGCAATTGTTTCTCACCGGCGCTGACTGCTCCGCCTTCGTTATCCAAAATAGTGTCGTATCCCATCGGCAATGAATGAACAAAGCGGTCCACATATGCAGCTTTTGCTGCCGTGCGGATTTCCTCTTCTGTTGCAGATGGCCTTCCGTATGCAATGTTCTCGCGAATGGAGCCGCCAAAAAGCCAGGTGTCTTGCAGCACCATGCCGATGTTTGAACGCAGTTCACTACGTGGCATCTGAGAAATATCTCGACCATCAAGAGTGATGCGACCGCTGTTCAGTTCATAGAACCGCATAATCAGGTTCACCAATGTGGTCTTACCAGCACCAGTTGGTCCCACAATGGCAACTGTTGTGCCTGGTTCAGCTGCCAACGACAAGTCTGTGATTAATGGGCGGTCCGGATCGTACGAGAACGTGACATTTTCGAAGACGACTCGACCTTGCACCGGCGGTGATGGAACAAATTCTGCTTCAGGGCTCTCTTCTTGCGTATCAAGTACTTCAAACACACGTTCAGCTGATGCAACACCGGACTGCAAGACGTTCATCATTGATGCTGTCTGAGTTAGTGGTTGCGTGAATTGACGCGAGTATTGAATAAATGCCTGCACATCACCCAAACCCATTGCGCCTGAGGCAACGCGCAATCCGCCCACTACAGCTATCATTAAATAATTGAGGTTTCCAACAAACATCATTGACGGCTGAATTGAACCAGAAATGAACTGAGCTCCGAATCCGGCTTCGAACAACTTCTCATTTGTCTTTGCAAATTGCTCTTCAACACTTTTTTGACGACCAAATGTTTTGACAATTGCATGACCTGTGAAAGTCTCTTCAATCAAACCATTCAATGCACCTGTGTGTGCCCACTGAGCGATGAACTTCTTCTTCGACCTGCGAGCAAGACGATTCATGGTGCTAATAGATACTGGCACCGTAATCACCGCGATAATCGCAAGAATCGGCGACAAGACGAGCATCATCACCAAGACACCAGCAATGGTAAGCAAAGAAGTAATCAGCTGACTCAGCGACTGTTGCAAACTTTGAGAAATATTATCGATGTCGTTAGTGACTCGGCTCAATAGGTCGCCGCGTGAGTGCCTGTCGATATAGCTCAGCGGCAACTTATGAATCTTTGCTTCTACGTCTGCGCGCAGAGTGAACATGGTGCGCTGCACAACGCCTGCCAGCATGAACGTTTGGCTATAAGCCAAGAGGAACGAAAGAACGTAGACACAAAGACCGAATTCCAATGTCCGGTGCAGGGATGTGAAATTAACGCCGGTCTGACCATTGCGGTGCATTAAGCCATTAAACAAAATGTCCGTTGCGTGACCCAAGATGCGAGGACCAAGCACGACCAGACTGACGCTGACAACGGCTAAGAACATTATGAAAACAACCAGATATTTTTCACCAGACATAAGACGTACGAGACGAATTGAAGTTTCCGAAAAATTCTCTGATTTTTCAACTGGCATTCCGACCGTGCTCATACGAGCGGTGCGTAATTCAGAACCTGGCATATGTTGCGCCGGCTTTTTATCCTCTGTTTCGTTTGACTCACTCATACGGCACCTTCATTGACAGCTGCTTGGGAATCAACAATTTCTTGGAACGTCGGACATGTGGCCAAAAGCTCATCATGAGTACCAAGACCCACACATACGCCATCTTCGAGAACCAAAATTTGATCTGCGTCACGAATGGTGGAGACCCGCTGGGCCACAATGATGACGACGGCGTCACGCACTGACGGCGCGAGGGCTGCCCTGAGACGAGCATCGGTCGCTAGGTCTAATGCAGAAAAAGAGTCATCAAACAAATAAATCTCTGGATGACGAATAAGCGCGCGAGCAATAGCTAATCGCTGGCGTTGCCCGCCAGACACATTCGACCCGCCTTGAGCGATGACCGCATCAAGCCCGCCTGGCATTGCGCGAACAAAATCTTCAGCCTGTGCTGTGCGCAGTGCAGCCCACATCTCGTCTTCGGTGGCATCTTCTTTTCCGTAGACCAAATTGCTCGCAATAGTGCCTGAAAATAAATACGGCTTCTGCGGCACAATTCCGACTCGCGACCACAACGCTTCAGGAGCAAGGTCGCGCACATCCACACCGTCGAGCAATACAGAACCACTCGTTGCGTCAAACAATCGCGGCACGAGACTAACCAATGTTGTCTTTCCAGAACCGGTACTACCGATGACAGCAAGCGTTTGACCTGCCTTTACGGTAAAAGAGACATTGTCAAGCACAGGAAGTTCTGCACCGGGGTAATGGAAACCAACTGAGTCAAATTGCAACACAGCCGTTTGCTTCAAATCGGAAATTGCATTGGATGAAATAACGACAGAGGTTGGGGTGTCAAGCACTTCTTGAATTCGTTCGGCACTGACGGAAGCACGTGGAATAAGTGCTGCCATCCATGTAGCCATCATGACTGACATCAGAATCTGAGTGAGGTACGTCAAGAACGCAATCAATGCACCAGGCTTCATGAGGCCAGCATTAATTCTGTTTGAACCAAACCACACCACAGCAACGCTCGAAATGTTGATGATCAGTGTTGCTGTTGGAAACATCAACGACTGCAAACGTCCGCCACGTAAAGCAACTTCAGTGACTGCTGCATTCGCATCACTGAACCGTTGCTTTTCCTCTGGCTCGCGAACAAAGGCGCGAACGATGCGAATTCCAGTCAGCTGTTCCCGAAGAATTTCATTGATGCGGTCAATGCGCTCTTGCATTTTGCGAAACGTCGGGACCATGCTGCCGATAATGACTCCCAGAAGAACGGCAAGAATTGGAATGGAAAACATCAAGATTCGCGACAGGCCCAAGTCTTGGTGCATTGCAAGAAATACGCCGCCAATAGACGTGAACGGCGCACTGAGCAACAAAGTACATGTCATCAACACCAGCATTTGGACTTGCTGAACATCGTTCGTGATACGAGTGATTAAAGACGGGGCTCCAAATTGCGCTACTTCGCGTGCCGAGAAATCATTGACCTGATGGAACAGACTGCGTCGAACATCTCGCCCGAAGCCCATGGCAACTTTTGACCCGAAATAGACAGCCGTAATGGAAAAACCGACCTGCAAGATGGTGACCACCAACATCACGATGCCCATCTGCCAGATGTACCCAATGTCGTGCTTCACAACACCGTTATTGATGATGTCTGAGTTCAACGTGGGAAGAAAGAGACCCGCCATGGCCTGAATGGCCTGAAAAACAACGACCACCCATAACAAACCCTTGTATTTCGCAAGAACAGTAGAGAGGAGGCGTTTCAACATGCGGTAACCGATTCTACTTGGCAAGTAATCAGCATCAGAAGGCAGACACATAAGTCACACCGCCAACGAAGTACCCTTGCGAAAATGCCTAGTGATCTTGCTCTCAAAACTATGAACTTTGTTCACAAAACGATTCTCACCGTCACAGGCGGCAAAAAGGGTTGGAACGCGGGCAATATGCCCGTGCTGAAACTAACGACAACTGGCCGCACTTCTGGGCAACCACGAGAAATCATGTTGACCTCTCCAATTCAACAAGGCGACACTTATGTCGTTGTTGCATCTCGAGGTGGCGACGATCATCACCCAGCATGGTTCGTGAACTTGCGTGCCAATTCCACCGTGTGGGTGGAAACACAAACGGAATCCAAACACGAACGCCGTGCCCGCATAGCAACCTCAGAAGAGCGCGATGAAATGTGGCCAATCATCGTGGCCAAATATGCAAACTACGGTGGGTACCAACTCAAAACCGAGCGTGAAATTCCGCTGATCTTCCTCGAAAAGGCCTAACCTCAGCGCCGAAGACCGACTGTGTTACTTTACGCCTAGGCTTGCCTAGTTCGTATCTCTCCCCAACCAACTGGCCATATGACAACTTCACTTTCAAACGATTCCACGCAGGATTCCTACTCGTGGGAAAGAGCTCTCAAACGAGGAATGATCGGTTTTGTCGTCAGTCGACTTCTGACCATCCTCGGTGCTGGCATCGTGGTCGTTGGCAATACTGTTCGCGACACGTGGGCCAAAATCGTTCCCGTTCGCGGACTCACCGGCCTTGTACGCGTATTTGATAATTGGGATGGTCACTGGTATCTCCAAGTGGTTCGCTTTGGTTACCCACACATCATTCGGCCACATGTGACCTATGCGCATCCTGATGCGCGCGCAGCATTTTTTCCACTGTTTCCGAAATTGGTCCACTTCATGGACCTCATTGTTCCCGGAGGTCCTGTTGCCTCTGCTTTATTGCTCAACATCGTCATCAGCTTTTTCTTTATCTACATAATTGGCTGCATTGCCCGCGAACTGTTTGACAATAAGACCGCAGAAAAGTCAATGATTATCGCGGCGTTCTTTCCCGGAAGTTTCGTGCTGACAATGGCCTATTCCGAGGCCCTAATGCTCACCATTGCTGCATTGTGTTTCGTTGCGTTGCGACGTCGGTCATGGGTATGGGCCGGAACCCTCGCCATGTTGGTAACGATGGGGCGGCCCAATGGGATTGCAATTATTGCAGCGTGCGCTGTTGCCTCATTCATAGCGATTCGAGACGAAAGAGATTGGCGAAGCCTTTTTGCCCCTCTGCTTGCTCCTTGGGGATTCATCGGGTTCATGATCTTTCTGCGATACAGAACGCATGAACCGTGGGCTTGGTTTCGCGTGCAACGCCAAGCATGGAAAGAAGGAACAAGTTTCGGAGCTACAGCAGTCGAGCGAACATACCGTTTCCTGCTACATCCATTGTCGTCTCCGACAACGGTACTAACTGGTGCAACGGTGATTGCGATGCTCATTGCATTGTATTTTCTCTATAAATACAAGCTTCCTGCCATGTACAACGCGTACATAGCCGTCGTCCTTGCGCTCATGCTCATTCCCGCAACAGTGACTGCACGTCCGCGGTTCCTATTCACTGCCTTTCCACTGATCTTTCCTGTTGCTCGCGCACTGCGAGACGACGACGACTCGTGGTGGCCTTTGACTCTGGTTGTATTCGGCGCCGGACTTGTCACAATCACCGCTGTGTACGGTGTTCGTGGAGCTATTCCTTGATCAAGCGCCACACCGCTATACGCATTGCTGTTGTTGCGAGCATTGTTCTTTTCTTCTCATTGCGTGTGTCATGGATTAGTGATGATGCGCTCATCACTTTGCGACAAGCCCTGAACCTGCGACACGGGTGGGGGCCCGGATTCAACCCACTCGAAAATGTCCAGGCATACACCCATCCTTTGTGGTTTTCTCTCTGGGTCTTTCTTGGCTACTTCACAAATGAATGGATGTATTCGATTGTGCTTTTCAGCCTGGCCTGCACGGCACTTGCAGTTGCCTTGATTGCCTATGTCACTCGTAATTTTCTCACTGCAGTTCTTGTTGCAATCATGCTCGTTAGTTCGAATGCATTCATTGAGTACTCAACGTCAGGTCTTGAAAATCCACTCTCTTATTTGCTTGTCGGAATCATCATTCTCTGTGTAGTGCGTGCACACTCGGAAACACAGTTTCCAGATTGGAACTATGCGTTCTTTGGATTGTTATGCGCCCTGGCATTTCTCAACCGAATGGATTACGCAATTCTTCTCGTACCGCCGATTCTCTCTGTCCTGTGGCCACATCGTCGCAAAGTTCGAATCATTGCAACTTTTGGAATTTCCTTAGCTACGCCAATCATTCTTTGGGGCGCATATTCTTTTACCGCTTTTCATGCTTTTCTTCCGAACACTTTCGAAGCAAAACGAAATCTGCATATTCCATTGTGGGAAGTGCTCACTCAAGGAATTACTTACATATTGTTCTCAATGATTCATGACCCAGTGTCGGGAATCATTCTGATTGTCGGACTAGCAGTGACTCTGCGTTCGCGTGCCCCCGGAATTCGTCCACTTGCGTATGGCATTCTTCTCTACTTCGCCTATGTCATCTACGTGGGCGGCGATTTCATGGCGGGAAGATTTTTGGCAGTTCCGGTGTTCATGACCATATTTCTTTGCGTTCTTTCAAGACCACACTTTTCGTTCATGTCGCACAGAGTTGTTTCGTCCCGACTTGTCCTGTCCATTGGTGCTGCGCTGTTGCTTGTGGGTGTTAATGCAATTACCCCAATTACTAGTATCCAAAACCCGCAGGTGCCTCGCTGGCGATATCAATCTCATTCGGGAATCGCTGATGAACGTGGATATTTCGTACAAGGAGGACGTCGTTCGGTTCAAGACCTCTTTGTAGATCGTCACGAACCTGTTCGCACTGCGGCATCAATCCGTCGCATCTATGACCCTGCGCAAATTTCGCTGCATGAAATTAATTTCCTTGCAAGTACATGGCCATCTGCTCCAGAGCATTTCGCACTGCCCCGCAACGTCCTGACAGTCTGCGGCCAGTTGGGTGCGCTCGGTATCGGACAAGGCCCCGCCATCCACCTCATTGACACATGTGGACTCACCGACAAATTTCTTGCTTCGTTGCCGTTTTCAGCGCATTCATTTCATTGGCGCATCGGTCATTTCTCTCGCTCGGTCCCAGATGGTTATGAAAAAGCAATCCGGTTGCGCGACCCATCGTTCGTAACAGACCCAGTAATGCGCGCTCATCTGCAGCGGCTATGGAGCCATATTTCTCATACCTGGTAGCGATTATTGCGGTCGCAATAGCGCCCGAAACACCTCAACGGCAGATGCGATCCAGAGAACATCACGAGTGTCATCTTCGAGAATGTCAACCAGAATACGTCCGACAAGGAGTGACTGAATCACGTCTGCTGTGCCGAGAAGTGGTTCGATTGGTCGAATCAATCCGCGTTCGGCGCCAATCCTCAATGTTGCCGCCCAATAGTCAGTTTCTTGTAGCTGCAAGTCAACAAGAGCTCGAGCAATCGCAGGGCTGTGCTGCGCGGTTGCAAGACTGGCAACTCGTCGGCGGCGGTAGTTGCGTCCGGTATCGCCTGTCCCTGCTTGGATTGCAGCCCCAAACCCCGCAACTATCTCCTCACCACTTGATGATTCCGAGAATAAAAGCCGCATTTGCTCGTTTCCCGAGGTGAGAATTTGCACAATTTCAGAAACCTCAACGGCAACGATGAGCCCATCACGATCTCCAAAATGGTGATACACGGACCCGCGTGATACGCCCGACTTTTCAATCACGCGATCCAGATTGAATTGAACTGCCCCCACCTCATCGAGTTCCTTGGCAGCAAACTCAACAATCTTGCTGATAGTGCGCAAACCATCGCTTCTCTTTGCTGGGCCCTTCTCCATGTACCCCACATTAGGTTCTTGCCGTTACCTCGCGAGCAGGCTGGGATTTTCAGACCTAGCCAGTAACATGGTGACCCAATACGCGGGTGTAGTTCAATGGCTAGAATCTCAGCCTTCCAAGCTGATTATGCGGGTTCGATTCCCGTCACCCGCTCCATATGGCTACAGATACAACAGTTCGTTTTATTGCTCACTTCACTGTGACCAACCCCGACGAATACCGCATTTATGAAAAGGGGTTCTTCCCTATTTTGCGTTCACATGGTGGTCGGTTTTTGACCTTTGACGATGCGCCGACGATTCTCGAGGGATCATACGAAGGTGGCCGCACAGTGATACTTGAGTTTGATTCAGAAGAAGCTTTGAACACCTGGTGGAATTCTGCTGAGTACAGAGAACTAGCCATTCATCGCCATGCAGGTACCACCACACATTCCGTCACCGTGCTGCATAGCCCTCCAGGGCGTTAGGTGAATCGTTGACGAAATTCGTCAGCGAGCATTTCGTAAATATCTTCTGGACCGTCTTCAGGATCTATCTGTTGTCCCACATGTGCAAAGCCGAATTTCTTCACAAGGGCAGTTGATTCCTCGTTGTCAGGGGCAACGGTGTACCGCAGCAACTCAACGCCGGGCTGATCTATGACCCACGACCACATTCCGACAAGGGCTTCAGTCGCGTAGCCACGCCGTTGAAATTCAAGATGAACACCAAGCCCTATCTCCATCATCCCCTGCTCATTAGGTGGACCATGAAACGAAATGCTGCCCACAATTTCCCGTGATGTCTTTTCCACCATCCAGCGCACAAACCACTTATTTACCGCCGCATCGGCTTTGACCTGTGGAACACGCCAACGCAATGGCCCACTCTCATCCATCAGAACGCGATGAGGATTGGCGTACGGCTTGGCAGCATAAATAGGAAGACCCTCAGGATCATCGAAAAGCGAAATTAGGTCGTTCGCAGAGATGTGATGAAGTTCAAGCTGCGGCGTGTCAATCATCGCCTCTATTGAATCATTGGCCGTCATTGGCACATCCTAAGACTCTCTCATGCACATAATGGAGACATGACACCCGATGAAGATCTTCGTGCGGCACGCGGCGTGCGCGTGAAAGCAGATGCGATGCAGTGGACGTTTGCCCGTTCCTCTGGTGCTGGCGGACAGAACGTCAACAAGAACTCAACTAAAGCCATGTTGACAGTTGCCCTGACAGATATTTCGTGTTCAGAAACAATTCGAGCTCGATTCGAGAAATCATTTGGCGAAGAGATTGTTATCACCTGTCAGACAAGTCGCAGTCAATGGCGCAACAGGGTCTTATGCGTCGAACAACTGGTGGAAAAACTCAATGAAGCCTCCGCCCCTCCCCCTGCGCCGCGCAAGAAAACGCGTCCGTCTCGCGGTGCTATTGAACGGCGTCTTGACAGCAAGAAACGCGACTCAGCAAAGAAGCAAGACCGCCGCTTACGGGAATAACTAGTGAGCTTTGTTGCAGAGATCAACGCGCTCAGAATCACTCGCGTCAGCAACACCAGCGCCAGTTCCTTCTAACGCAGCAAACGGACCGCAGACATGGGGAGCAATCCATACATGCACCATTGGTGCACCGTCTGTTTGCAACGTGCCGAACAGGCAAGCACCTGCAGCATTTGTGACACCAACGACTTTGCGTTCTCCGTTGATAATCGCCCAACACAAGTTGGTGTGCACGTGCCATTGCATCAGCCCACCGGCGTAGTTCACCAATGTTGCGTCAGTCAATGGGGTGCCTGGATTAGCAATAAACATTGCCGATACGAGTGTCTTAACCGTGCCTTTAACTGAATACACCAACGACTCTGGTGCAGTTGTGTCAAGCACTCGACCATCATTCAATAAATTAAAATTGATCCAATGCTCAAAGCCTGTTCCGGCATCTCCGATTGATGCATACCCATCGGCCTTGGCAGTAGAAGTGAGTGCGTACTTAGGAAGGTTGCGTTGAGCTGACTGAATCAGATTTGTAGCTCGAGCAGCTTGTTCGGCTGTAACTCCACCGATGCCAGAAAAATCGATAGGAACTGCTGGGTCGTACGGTCGTGGCCATCCAGACGCTGCAGCCAAAGCTTGCGCAGTGGTCAAGCTGTGTGAATGAATCGTTGTCGTAGTGGTATTTGCAACCGTGGTTTGAACAAAAGTCGACGTTGAAGCAACAGGAAGAGCTTTTTTCTTTGTCGCCACCGGCCCTGCGGTAGTCACAGCAGCGGGAATAGTACTTGTCGAAGTAGTTATCTCAATAGGTGCAATTGTGCTCGGAGACACAATGACACCGTCCGCAGTAACGGTGAGGCCAGCATCTGTCAGCGGGACATCATGAACATGCGTATGAGCATGACCTGTCACTGAATACAGTGCTAATAACGTCACTGCACTGCTGACGTACACCATATTGATGTGTGAAGATTTTTTTACCGGGGTGCCCCGCTTTTGCCACGCCCACAACGATGCACCGATTGCCGCTACAGCAAGTAGCGCGCACAATGTGTCTGCAGGTTGCGGCTTCTCTGCAATTTCGAGGCCACTAATAAATGAAATCCCCGTTGTGCGAGTAAATATCCAACCTACGGTCGCGGCTCCATTTATTGCGAACCCAGAAAGCACAACGGACCACTGCGAGCGATTCATCGCAACGATTCCCCAGCACACTTGTGCCACTGTCAAAGCAAGAAAGACTCGAGACAGTGTCGGGTGGTCGGCATGGAGACCAACGGCGGCGCCGTGAATGACACCAGCGCCAATAGACGCATATGCAGCCCATCTCATCCGTAGGTCTTGTTGTGCCCCCGCATTCATGTCTTCAAGATACTCCATTTGGGAGCCCTAATATCTCGTCATGGCAGTTACAGCAATTGAATCCTTAGCCGACATCATCAGAGTGCATGGAATAGGGCGTTCGTCGCACCCCTGCCTCATTGAAGGCGATATCTCGTATACCTGGGGCGAGGTCTACGAACGGGCGCAACGAGTAGCTAACGGGCTGAAAGCTGCCGGCGTTGGCAGCAAAGATCGCGTCGTGTTTCTTGAAAAAAACAGCATCGCCCACTTCGAATTGGCATTCGGGGCTGCGTTATTAAATGCAGTCAGTGTTGATGTGAACTGGCGATTAGCTGCACCTGAAGTGGAGTACATCGTCAACAATGCCGAAGCAAAAGTACTAGTTGTCGGTCAAGAGTTCGTATCGATCATGGAATCAATTGTGGAAAAACTCACCACCGTCACCACAATTCTTGTAATTGGCGGACATCCGAAATATGCCGACTGGAACGAATGGTTGTTGTCGCAGGAGCTTGGCGACCCAGGAGCGCAACAAACTCTTGACGACATTTCTTTTCAGTTGTATTCCAGCGGAACCACTGGACGGCCAAAGGGTGTGTTGTTAGACAATGCAAATCTTCTTGCCCTAGCGCCAATGATTAAGGACATCTGGGAACTCAACGAGAACTCGGTCAACATGGCCGCTATGCCGCTATTCCATATTGGTGGTGGCGGCTGGGCAATGGCCGGAATGATCCAAGGCTGTACAACCATCGTTGTGCGCGAGATGAACCCCGCAGCAGTGCTTCACCTCATTGTTGAAAAGCACATCACTCATGCATTCCTCGTACCAGCAGTTCTTGCATTTATGAACAGTGTTCCGGGAGTTGACGCTAAAGATTTTTCAAGCTTGGAAGTTCTTGTATACGGAGCGTCTCCAATCAGTGAGGCCGTTCTCACCAAGAGCGTTGAACTCTTTAAGTGCAAGTTCTGGCAGGCATATGGCCTCACCGAGACAACAGGTGGAGTCATCAACTTGTCTCCCGCTGACCATGCATTAGATAGCCCGAACAAACATCGTCTTCGCAGTTGTGGAACACCCGGACCTGGTGTTGAGGTGCGCATCGTCAACAGTGAAACCAATACAGAATGTGCTATCGGCGAAGTCGGAGAAATTTGGATTCGCTCGGCACAAGTGATGGCCGGGTATTGGAAGAATCCAGAGGAGACCGCAAAAGCAATCACGCCAGACAAATGGTTCAAGTCCGGTGATGCCGGATATGTCGATGCAGACGGATATGTCTACATTCATGACCGTGTGAAAGACATGATCGTTTCCGGCGGCGAAAACGTCTATCCGGCAGAAGTAGAAAATGTCTTAATGTCTCACCCTGGCATCGCAGACGTTGCAGTGATTGGTATTCCCCATGAAAAATGGGGCGAGACCGCACTTGCAATAGTTGTTCGTGCACCCGGTACGGAGGCAACAGAGCAAGACATCATTTCGTTCTCACATGAGCGTCTTGCGAAGTTCAAATGCCCTACCAAAGTGGAATGGGTTGACGTTTTGCCGCGCAACCCAAGCGGAAAGGTTCTGAAGAAAGATCTTCGTGAACCGTATTGGGCTGGCCGCGAACGACGCGTCAACTAATTATTTAAGAAGTGATCCGCCATCACAGGTGATGACTTCACCAACGGTGAATGCGCCAGCACGCGAGCACAAGTACAACGCCAAGCCTGCGATGTCTTCTGGCGTACCCACACGACCACTTGGATTCAAGCGACCAACTGTTTCCCAGTCGGTGTTGTCTACGTCTCCGCCGCCGCCAACGCCAGTTGACAACATCCATGTTGGGAATGGTCCTGGCGCAATTGCGTTCACAATGATGTGACGCGACGCCAAGCGACCAGCAAGAACTTTTGTCAGTGAATGAACTGCAGCTTTTGATGGACCATACGAGTACGTTTCGAAACTTGGAGTGCCGATACCATCGATTGAACCGATGTTCACAATGCGTGATGTGTTGTCTTTTGTGGCGCGCGCCTGCAACAACGGAAGCAACTTCTGTGTGAGGAAAAAGACGCCCTTCACATTGGTGTCCATCACTTTGTCCCAACCGATTTCTGGGAATTCCTCAATTGGTGCACCCCATGAAACACCAGCGTTGTTAATAAGAATGTCGACATACTTTTCGCGCTTCGTGATTTCAGCAACCAGTGCTTCAATTCCTTCAATCTCTGCCACGTTGGCAGGAAGAGAAATACATTCTCCGCCGTAGTTGTCCATCAGACGCTTGGCGGCCTCATCGCACGCTTGCGCTTTACGAGCCGAGATATACACCTTGGCACCATTGGCCAAAAGTCCAGCAGAAATCATTTCTCCAATTCCGCGTGACCCTCCGGTCACTAGGGCAACTTTCCCTTTCACTGAGAACAGTGATTGCACGCTCATGTCTGACATGTGATTCCTCCATTGATTTGGGTAAGGGCTAAGACTAGGACATCCACCTACACAGACCCCGAACGTAGTGTGTATCGTTCTAGAAACCGCACACCTGGGGGGCACACGTGGCACATGACCTTATTATCCGTAACGGACTGATCGTTGATGGCACCGGCCGCGATGGATACACAGCAGACATCGCAATCGACGGCGACACCGTCACTTTTATTGGCGATCTCACCGGCGAAATCGCCACAAAAGAAATTGATGCCAAGGGCCTTGCTGTCACTCCTGGCTTCATCGACCTTCATACTCACCTTGACGCCCAAGTTGGCTGGGACCCATTGATGACTTCAAGTTCATGGCACGGTGTCACCACCGTATTGATGGGCAATTGCGGCGTCACATTTGCTCCTGTTGCTAAAGGTGACGAACAATTCCTCGCAGAGATGATGGAAAGTGTTGAAGACATTCCGCGTGATGCAATTTTGAACGGCCTTGCATGGGACTGGGAGACATACCCCGAGTACTTGGATTCGGTTGAAAAATTAAACCCCGCTCTGAACATTGTCGGCATGGTTGGGCATTGCGCAGTGCGTTACAACGTCATGGGTGAACGCTCTCTCAGCGATGAACCAGCAACCGCGCAAGAACTACAGCGCATGAGCGACATTGTTGCTGAATCGATTGCAGGTGGCGCCGTAGGTTTTTCAACATCACGTATCTTGTTGCACGTGGTGCCCGATGGCCGCTACGTACCAGGCACACTTGCACCAAAAGATGAGTACCTCGCCATTGCAGATGGCCTCAATGCTGGTGGCGGCGGAATCTTCCAAGCCGTGAACGACTTTGCGACAAAGGCAGCACACGAATTTGATTTGTTGCAATCAATGTCAGAAGCATGCGGAGATGTTCTGTTCTCTGGCGGTGTTGGCAACGGCGACAAGCGATCAGCAGAAGGTTTCGGAAATTTCCTTAACAACACCCGCGCTAACTCTGGCCGCATTACGTCTGCCGGCATGACTCGCCCTAGTGGATCACTGTGTGGACTTGCACAAATCTCTCCTGTAAAAGGAAAGAAGTGGCGCGCACTGATGGACCTTCCCACTCTCGAAGATCGTGTCGCAGCTCTACGTAATGCAGCAACGCGCGCTGAACTTGTTGAAGAAGGAAAAGAAAAGGGAATGTGGTACGACCCGAATCACATCTACCCACTAGGAAC